>NZ_QSBV01000004.1 GCF_003465825.1 Collinsella sp. AF02-46-1 | reverse complement strand
GGGGGCCCGCGGGCCGAGGCCGCCGGGGAGGCCGCGGCCGCCTCCACCGCGCCCCCGCCGGCGCTCGTCGAGGCCGAGAACAGGCAGGTCAGGTTCCTGGCCGCCCGGATATCGGAGGCCCTCGACGAGGCCGGGGCCCTCGAGGCCGAGACGGCGGGGCTGCTCGAGGGCGACGAGACCTACGCGTGCCTGCTCACCGTGCCCGGCATCGGCCCGAGGACCGCGGCGCAGCTCGCGGTATCGGTCGACATCGCGAGGTTCCCGGACCACGACCACCTGGCCTCGCACCGCGGCATAGCCCCGAGGGTGAGGAGCTCCGGCACGTCGGTGAGGTCGGTCAGGGCGTCCAGGCGGGGCGACGCGAGGCTCAAGTCCCTGCTGATCTTCTCGTGCAACAGCCTGGTGAGGTCGTCGGGGCGCTACGGCGAGTACTACCGGGCCTGCAGGGCGCGGGGCATGGGGCACGGGCGGGCGCTCAAGGCCGTCGCGAGGAAGCGGCTCAGGGCGATATACGCCGTGATGCGCGACCGGGTGCCCTACCGGGAGTAGCCCCGACGGTTGACAAAACTATAGGAACACCCAATGACTAAGTTAGGCGATGTGGAGGGGGTTGGCGGCGTCGACGGCGTCAGGAGCAGCGGGACCATCAGGGGCAGCGTCTGCCGGGTCCTCGTCGGGGGTCTCGATCTGCTTGATCATGACCTCCTGGCCCT
This sequence comes from Collinsella sp. AF02-46-1, assembly GCF_003465825.1. GTDB lineage: Bacteria > Actinomycetota > Coriobacteriia > Coriobacteriales > Coriobacteriaceae > Collinsella. The sequence goes on along the minus strand of NZ_QSBV01000004.1, from coordinate 131,491 downwards.
GCAGCAGGTATGTCTCGCCGCTGCCGCAATAAGGGCAGGTCTTGCCGTGCTCGACCGTCGCGTAGTCGCGGCCGCACGCACCGCAATGTGTCACGGCTTCAACGGGCTCCACGATAAGCTCCGAGCCCTCGGTGATAGGCTTTTTATCTGCTGCCCAGCGCCAAGCGTCGAGCAGCAAGTCGGGAACGACGCCCGAGACCTCGCCCAACAGCAACGTCACGCTCGAAACGCGACGCACGCCATGAGCGCGCGCCACGTTCTCGACATCGCGAATAATGTGATAGACGATTCCGAGCTCGTGCACTTTTTCCTCCGCCGTTCCCGTTATGACTACTTACTTGCGACCGAATTTAATCTTGATGGCACGCTTGAGTGCGTACTTGCCCAAGCTGGGGAGCTTTTGCTCGTATTTGACCATCGTGGAGCACTCGGGGCGGTCGCGATCAAGATGGATGGCGTCGAATGCGCACTTGGTGGTGCACAGGCCGCAGCCAATGCACTTGTTGGGGTCGACGATCGAGGCGCCGCAGCCCAGGCAGCGGGCGGTCTCTGCGCGCACCTGCTCCTCGGTAAAGGTCTCGACGTACTCGCTAAACGGCGCAGCCTTCTCGCGTTCGCGGTCCACATGCGCAACCTCGCGGCTCGCGTTGTCGTAGCTCTCGAGCACAACGTCGTTGCGGTCGAGCGCGGTGTAGCGGCGCTGGTTGCGGCCGATGGTGAGCGTGGAGCCCGGCTGCACAAAGCGATGGATGGACACGGCGGCCTCGTGACCGGCGGCGATGGCATCGATGGCAAAGCTCGGACCGGTATAGACGTCGCCGCCCACAAAGATGTCGGGTTCGGCGGTCTGGTAGGTCTGGGGATCGGCAAGGGCGCCCTGACCACGGCCAAGCTCCACCTTGGAGCCAGCCAGCAGGTCGCCCCACACGATGGACTGGCCGATGGACATGACCACGCGGTCGGCATCGACGCGGCGCAGGTCGTTCTCGTCGTACTCGGGCGCAAAACGGCCCTCGTCATCGTAGACGCGCGTGCAGCGCTTAAAGGTGATGCCGCACACACGGCCGGCCTCGTCCAGATGGACCTCCTTGGGGCCCCAACCGCAACTGATGTGCGCGCCGTCCTCGATGGCCTCGCGACGCTCTTCCTCGCTGGCGGGCATCTGCGCCTCGCTCTCCAGGCAGAACATCTCAACGTGCTCGGAACCCAGACGGCAGGCGTTGCGGGCAACGTCGATGGCCACGTTGCCGCCGCCCACCACGATGGTGCGGCCGGGCAGCGCATCGATCTTGCCACTGTTGACCTCGCGCAAAAAGTCGACGGCCACGGTCACGTCCTCGGCGTCCTCGCCCGGAATGCCGGCAAGGCGGCCGCCCTGGCAGCCAATGGCAACGTAGAAGGCCTTAAAGCCCTGCGCGCGCAGCTCGTCGAGCGTCACGTCGCGGCCGACTTCCACGCCATAGCGAAACTCGGCACCCATCAGGCGAATGACCTCGACCTCCGCCTCGATAACATCCTTCTGCAGCTTAAAGCTGGGAATGCCATAGGTGAGCATGCCACCCGGGCGCTCGTTTTTCTCGAACACGACGGGCTTATAGCCCTTCTCGGCCAGATAAAAAGCGCAGGACAGACCAGCCGGACCGGCACCGATGATGGCGATCTTCTGGTCGAAGCCGCCGGCACGCGTCGGGGTCACCACAGGCGGGACATAGCGAGTCGCGGCATCCAGATCGCGCTGGGCGATAAACTTCTTGACTTCGTCGATAGCCACGGCGGCGTCCACACGACCGCGGGTGCAGGCATCCTCACAGCGGCGATTGCACACACGGCCGCAGATAGCGGGCAGCGGGTTCTCGCGCTTAATGAGTGCTAGGGCCTCGTCATAGCGACCCTGCGCCGCGAGCTTCAGATAGCCCTGAACGGCAACGTGCGCGGGGCAGGCCGTCTTGCAGGGAGCGGTGCCGGACTCATGCGTCTCGATACGGTTGTCGTTGCGGTAGTTGGGCGACCACTTGGTGTGGTCCCACTTGGTGGCATCGGGCAGCTCCTGGCGCGGATACTCGGGCACCTGTCCGCCAGCCTTTTTGCTACAGAGCTTCTGGCCCAGTTTGGCGGCGCCGGCCGGACACACCTCAACGCAGCGACCGCAGGCCACGCACTTGTCCTTCTCGACCTTGGCGACGTAGGCCGAGCGCGACAGGTTGGGCGTGTTGAACAGCTGCGAAGTGCGCAGGGCGTAGCACACGTTGACGTTGCAGTTGCAGATGGCGAAGATTTTGTTCTCACCGTCGATGTTGGTGATCTGGTGCACAAAGCCGTTGTCCTCGGCCTGGCGCAGGATGTCGTAGACCTCCTCGCGCGTCACATAATGGCCGCGGTCGGTCTCGACCACGTAGTCGGCCATATCGCCCACGGCGATGCACCAATCGGCCGGGTCGTCGGCGCAGCCCTCTCCCATCACGCGACGGCTCGCGCGGCAGCTGCAGGTGCTAGCGGCATACTTACCTTCGTATTTGTCGAGCCAATGCTCGATATGCTCGATCGGCACCGAGGTGCTCGCGGCATCGATGGCCTTCTCGACCGGAATGACATGCATGCCGATGCCGGCACCGCCGGGCGGCACCATCGGCGTGGCCTTGGACAGCGGTCCCTTGGACGCCTGCTCAAAGAACTTGGCATAGACCGGATGCTCCTCGAGCTGGCTCACGCGCATGTTGAGGAACTCGGCGGAACCCGGCACCAGCATGGGCAGCACCCACTGCTTGGCGCGCTCGGGGTTTTCCCAGTTGTACTCGAGCAGACCCGTGTAGCTCATGTCGTCGAGCATTTTTTCGATATCGGCCTCGGGCATGCCGGTGAGCTTGACCATCTCGGGCAGCGTATAGGGACGGCGCATCTTCATCTTGCAGAGCACTTCGGCCTGCTCGTCGGTTGCGGCCTCGGCAAACGACCAGTACTCGTAGCCCAGCAGCTCGTCGCGGTGCAGCAGGCGGTTGGTGCAGTGCTCACACAGTTTGACGATGGCCTCGCGCGGATGCTCCGGTATCGGCGGCACGAACTCCGCGCCGATATCGGGCTCGGTATAGCTAATCCCCGGTCCGTTGAGAATCATAGTCGTCCCTTCTCTTGCCACAGCCCGGCGAGACCGCGGCGCCCCTCTTTGTACGGGTTCGACATGCCCCCATGCCGTTCACCCGCTATTGTTGACATTGTGTCAAAAACAGTATTGACGAACCGTCAACAATATTCAAGACTGTTAGGCGAACGGTCAGGCAAAAGAGGATGAAAGGCGGCAAAACATGGGCAACAACGCAGCAGATATCTCTGTGGTCGATGCCGTCCCCGCATCCGATAGCGCGGCAAAACGCCTGACGGGCGACGAGCGCCGTCGCGAGATCCTCGCCGCTGTGCGCGCCGTGAGCGCCGAGCTTGGTGTGTCCCATCTTTCGGTATCGGCCGTGACCAAGCGGGCTGGCTGCACGCGTTCGCTGTTCTACCACTACTTTGCCGATATGGATGCCGCCGTCACCGCCGTTATGGACGAGGCAATCGACGGCTTTATCGCCGAGCTCGAGCAGTGGAACGCCAGCCGCACGGTTGGCGACATCGAAGGCGCACTCGACACCGTTGCTCCGCTCTTTAAGCGCCTGGTCGTGAGCGGCCACGAGTTGCCGAGCACGCTCACCTCGAGCAGCGGCGCGCTCTACGGCGGCTTTTTGCACAACGTGGTCCAGCGCGTGGCGCAGTATATCTGCGATACCACCGTGGTGGATTTTGTCGCCCATCACGAGCTACGCATCGACCATGTCTACGAGACGTTCTACACCCTCATCATGGGGCTGCTGATGTATATCCGCACGCACCCCGATGCGCCCGACGAGACAGTCAAGGAAATCATCGCCTCGACGCTCCATATCGAGGGCTATACCGCCAAGTATCAGGAGCGCAAGCCCCAGAACTGACGACATTTGGCCAAACTGCCCGCGATCAGAAGAGGGGCCGCGGGCTTGTGAAAGGAGAGCAGCATGCTGTTCGATGTTTGGGGTAGCAATACCCTTATCCACTGGGCCGGCTGGGCCATGGTCTTTATTGGCCTGATCGTGCTCAACGAGGTCGGCCGCCGCACCAAGCTGGGCGCGGCCATCATCTTTGGCGTGGCTCCGCTGGCCATGACCATCTACTGCGTCGCTATCGCCATCGGCGTCTCACAGGGTGCCGAGTGGGCGCTCACCAACCCCACCCATGTGTACCAGAACAGCTGGTTCCACTACGCCAAGGTATACGCGGCGCTGGCCGGTTGCTGGGGCTTCATTGCCATTAAGTACCAGTGGGGCAAGATCGGCAAGGCGCATTGGTTCCGCGCGTGGCCGTTTGTGATCGTCGCCATCAACATCATGATCGCCGTCGTGTCCGACTTTGAGAGCGCCTATCACTTCTTTGTCCTGGGCGAGTCCACCTGGGTCACCTCCGAGGGCGCCACGCAGCTCGCCGGCTGGAACAACGTGTTCAACGGCATCGCCGGTATCATCAACATCTTCTGCATGACCGGTTGGTGGAGTGTCTACGCCTCTGAGGACAAGACCGACATGCTGTGGCCCGACATGACCTGGGTCTACATCATCGCCTACGATATCTGGAACTTCTGCTACACCTACAACTGCTTGCCCACCCACTCCTGGTTCTGCGGCTTTGCACTGCTGCTGGCGCCCACCGTCGCCGCCTTTATCTGGAACAAGGGCGGCTGGATCCAGAACCGTGCCTTTACGCTGGCTATTTGGTGCATGTTTGCCCAGGTATTCCCGTACTTCCAGGAGGAGTCCATCTTTGTGACCCACTCCACGCTCGACCCCGGCGCCGCTACCGCGGTCTCGATCGCCGCGCTGGTCGCCAACGTCGTCGCGATCATCTACATCGTCTACCGTGCCAAGAAGCTCGGCCGCAATCCCTACAAGCAGGACGTCTTTGAGGGCACCAGCGATTGGGAGAAGGCTACCGCTCGCCGCGCCAAGGTTGATTACGCGCACGCCGAGTAACATGCCCGGCGCAAACGCCGCTTGAATGTGAAGCAGCATAGCCGGCTCCGCGCAACTCAACGCATTGCAGAGCCCCCGGAATGTGATTCGTCCGCGTTCCGGGGGCCTTTTGCTGCCGCGAGGATGCGGCCGAACGATGCGCTCAGGTTAAATCGGATCTTATATTTCGTATGCGCTTTATATGGCTCCATTTTTGGGTACAGTGTTGAGCCGATATTGCATTGGGGGATATATGAGCGATGAGACGTATGGCCGCGAGGATGCGGCCCAGGATGCGGAAGCATGTGCCGAAGCCCTGGAGAGCCTTGACCGGATCGCGCTAGACGAGCTCTCGTTTAGCGATTCGGTCGTCGACGCGCAAGACGAGGTGCACGAAGACACTGAGGACGAAGGCGGCGACGCCAAAGACGCTCCTGACGAAGCCGAAGAGGACGATAGCGAGGCCGACGACCAGCCCGAATCCGACACGGGCGAGGAAACCGTCTTGCTCGACAGCTTACCGGCCGAAGATTCGCTGACTCGCGAGCTTCCTGGCCTGGGTTCCGCACCAGCCGTGGATGAGACCATCGCCATGGGCGATATTCCCCTGCCGTCCGTTCCCTCGGCACACGAAGCCGAGGTCCGCCATCGCAAGATGTCGCCCAAGCGCCGCAATCTGATGGTCGCCGGTGTCGTGGCCGTCGCGCTCGTCGCCGGCGGTGCAGGCTATGCTGCCTGGAACGGATATCAGCAAGAGCAGGCTGCCGCTGTCGCCGCCAATGCCCACACGATGATGTCGGTGCAGATTGGCGTGCATGCCGCGGGCCTCGACTGTTCCACCAGCTCTAAGATTCCCGTACAGGTGAGCGGTCAGGACGCTGATGGCTCATCCGTGAGCGAAACGCTCTATGTTGACGAGCACGGCCGCGGCATCAAACTGCTGCCCGGCGATTACACGCTCTCCATCGCTGCCTCTCCCATCGCGGCCGACGGCACCATCTATACCGTCCCGACCACCAAGGCGCAGGTCACGATCAAGAGCGACGGACAGGACCTAAGCAGCCAGGCCGCCTTTAAGCTCAAGGTGCCTTCGGCCGACACGGTGACTGACGACCAGATCGATGCCGCCGCCAAATATGCCGAGGAGGGAGGCGCGAGCTCCGCCGCCACCGCCAAGGTGCTCCAGCAGGCGGCAACCGCGCGGCGCGGCGCCGCCGTCAATGCCGTGAGCGCGCAAAAGGCACAGGCGGCCCGTGATGCCGACGCCCGCCACAAGGCAACCGACCTCTACCAGCTCGATATCCCCGTCGAGTGGTACGGCAAGGTCGAGACTTGGCAAAATGGCAGCACGCTATGCATCTATCTTGCCGGCGACAGCGATACACCGATTGTGACGCTCGTCGCAGTGCGCGAGGGCGAGAGCTTTACGCCCGATGAGGGCGATACGGTTTTGGGTGCGGCCAACCTAGGCAACGGTTATACCGTCTACGCCAGCGGTCCCGTCTATCCGTACGTGGTGCCCCAGACCATCAACGGACGGACGCAGAATCCCGTGTCGACCTACCCTATGGACTCGGCCATTGAGCTTGTCGAGCTCACGACCGGCAACCGCTACACCTATAGCCAGATCAAGAACGTACTGGTCGGCAAAGACGGCAAGGCCGACGCTGCGACCAAACTCGAGACCGACTACCTCGCCCAGATTCTCCTGCCGAGCATCAAGGCCCAGGACTAGCGGACCATGACACCTGAGTCCTGGCCTCGCAAATCCATAGACGATTAGGAAAGGAGCCACTTCCATGCGGGCACAGCATGTACCACGCCGTGTTTGCATGGAATATCGGCCTGCTCATCCATGGTAACGATTACCGACTCGCCAAGATCAAACTGGGCCATCGCGGCATCGAGCGCGGCAATTTCGCGCTCGCGCGTTTTCTCGCTTGTCATATCCACACTTACCTGAATCAGGCCGTAAGCCTGCATGAGCAGTGCATCCCCAGCCACAAAGTCCACCTCATGGCTTTTATTCTTATCTTTAATCAGCAGGCGGCAAACCGAACCGGGCCGCACGGCGGGGGTCCTTCTTCTGAGCGCATTGAACACCGCGGTCTCGAGCCTCTGACCATGATCCAATGCCGATGCGGGGGAGAACGCTCCGAACATCGCAGGATCGACGGCGTAGACCTTAGACGCAGACCGCGTATTATTTGCAAGCGAACGCGTGAACTCCGGCACCGAAAACAGCAGGTAGGCGTCCTCGTAATACTCAAGTAAGTCGCTGAGCGTATTTCGACTGACGGATATCTGTCTGCTCTTGAACTCGTTGTACACTTTGTTCACTGACAGCTCTCGTCCCGAAGATGCCATGCACCGCGCCAGAAACAGCGAGGCCAAACGGGGGTTCTTGACGTCGTAACGTTCAACGACGTCCATGGCGACCGTTCGCGACGCATATTCCTGTAGCAGCTGAATCGCGTCTGCGGGCGTCTGCTCAAGTGTCGCGATGAATCCCCCTCGCTCGAGATATCCGATCAGATGATGTCGAAGCAGTGCTGCATCGCTCGATGAAAAGGGTGCATCCGGCTCAGGAACGCTCCCCGTCTTATATCGGACGTATTCCGAAAAACTCAACGGAAAAAGCTCTCGCACAAGAGAACGGCCCCTGAACTCGCTCTTAAGTTCTGAGGACAGCATCTTAGAAGAAGATCCCGTCACGTAAACGGTCGCCTTCTCCGTATCGACCACGCGTCGCAGAAACGCACCCCATTCGGGTATTTCCTGGATCTCGTCAAAGAAAAGGTAGGCGCCCTCGCCTCGAGCAGCAGGATATAGTGCATAGAATGTATCGAGCACGTCCGCTAGTAGCGATGGCTCATACGGACGCAAGCGCTCATCCTCAAAATTGAAATATAGCATCCGGTCAAGCTCGACGCCTTGGCCCTGAAGCCGCCGTATCTCCTGATACAGGCGATACGTCTTTCCACAACGACGGGCGCCCACAATCACATATACGATGTTGTCGCGCTTTGGCTCCTGCGGGTTGCCCAGATCAAGGTCGCGCTCAAAGACCTGCGGAATCCCCTGTTGCTCAAAGTCCTTTATTTTTTGAGCCACCAAGTCGTTGAATGCCATAATTCTCCAATCTTGCTCTCCTGCTAATCAAGATTATAACGATTCTTGATTAGCAGGAGAGCAAGATTATGCGTATCTTGATTAATGGATAAGCAAGTTTTCTATTAGTGGCCCCTCCCGGAGGATATCGAGCGGCCGAGGGGGGCAGGCATGAACGCCTCTAGCCGAAAACAAAGTAGCTAAAAAAGCCCCGTCCCAAATGAGCTACTTAACGCCAGGGGTCGGCTTCGAAGAGGGGCTCGCGCTCGGGGCGACGATCGCTATAAGGATCGTAGCCGTCGTCATCCTCGTTCTCGGCACGGATGTAGGGGTCGCGCGGCTTGGGCACAGGCTTGGGTGCAGGCTTGGGTGCGGCCGGCGCGGCGTTGGCGACCGGCGCATTCGTCTTGTTCTTGTCTATCATCTGCATATCTCCTTGCCATGCAATCGTGTTCAACATTATCGATTGTCGCACGAAAAAGGGCGGCGGACCCAATTGGATCCGCCGCCCTTGGCGTTTAGAGACGGCTGGCAGATTTTAAGGCATGTCCCATAAATCTACTCGGCGTCGGGGACCTCGTAGGTAGCAGACGGCGTGTTGTCGCACACGACGGTAAAGCCGCCGTCCTTGTCGGCATCGACCGTCACCTGATCGCCCTCGCGCACCGTACCGTCGATGATGGCGGCGGCGATGGCGTCCACGACCTCGCGCTGGACCAGGCGCTTGAGCGGACGGGCACCGAACACGGGGTCCAGGCCACCCACGGCGAGCATCTGCTTGGCCGCCGGGGTGATGGCAAGCGTCATGCGCTCCTTGGCCAGACGCGCGCGGACGTCGGCAAGCTGGATGTCGACGATCTTCTCGATCTGCGCCATGCCGAGCGGATGGAACACCACGATATCGTCGATACGGTTGAGGAACTCGGGGCGGAAGGTCTGAGCCATGGCGGCGTCGACCTGATGGCGCATCTCCTCCTCGTCCTTACCGGACAGATCGGCGATGGCCTTGGAGCCCACGTTAGACGTCATGATGATGATCGTGTTCTTGAAGGACACCTGGCGACCCTGGCCATCGGTCAGACGGCCGTCATCAAGCACCTGCAGCAGCACGTTAAAGACATCCGGATGAGCCTTCTCCATCTCGTCGAGCAAAATCACGGAGTACGGACGACGGCGCACGGCCTCGGTAAGCTGGCCGCCCTCGTCGTAACCCACGTATCCCGGAGGCGCACCGATCAGACGTTGGACGCTGAACTTCTCCATGTACTCGGACATGTCGATACGCACGAGCGCACGCTCGTCATCGAACAGGCACTCGGCAAGCGCCTTGGCGAGCTCGGTCTTGCCCACGCCGGTGGGGCCCAGGAAGAAGAAGCTGCCGATGGGCTTGTCCGGATCGGAGAGGCCCGCACGGCTGCGACGCACGGCCGCGGCGACAGCGGAGACCGCCTCGTCCTGGCCGATGACGCGCTTATGCAGCTCGCCCTCCAAGCCCTTCAGCTTGTCGAGCTCGCCCTGCATCATCTTGGAGACGGGCACGCCGGTCCAAGCGCTCACGACCTCAGCGATCTCATCGGAGGTCACCTGCTCGTTGAGGCCCTCGCCGTCCTGCTGCTTTTGCGCCTCGAGCGCAGCCTCGGAATCCTGAATCTGCTGCTGCAGGCCCGGAATCACGGAGTAGCGCAGCTCGGACGCACGGCCCAGGTCGCCGTTGCGCGTCGCACGCTCCTCTTCGCTCTTGGCCTCGTCGAGCTGTCCCTTGAGCTCCTGCACGTGGTCGATGGCGTTCTTCTGGTTGAGCCAGCCGGCCTTTTGCACGTTGAGCTTTTCTTGGACCTCGGCAATCTCTTGGCGCAGGGCCTCCAGACGCTCCTTGGAGGCGTCGTCGGTCTCCTTCATGAGCGCCTGCTCCTCGATCTGCAGCTGGGTGAGCTGACGCGTGGTGGCATCGATCTCGACCGGCATGCTGTCGAGCTCCATGCGCAGGCGGCTTGCCGCCTCATCAACCAGGTCGATGGCCTTATCGGGCAGGAAGCGGTCGGCGATGTAGCGATCGGAGAGGTCGGCGGCCGCCACGAGCGCGCTATCGGTGATATGCACGCCGTGGAAGATCTCGTACTTCTCCTTGAGGCCACGCAGGATCGAGATGGTGTCCTCGACGGTGGGCTCGGAGACCATCACGGTCTGGAAACGACGGGCGAGTGCCGCGTCCTTCTCGATGTACTTGCGATACTCGTCGAGCGTAGTCGCGCCGATTGCGTGCAAGTCGCCACGGGCAAGCGCCGGCTTCAGGATGTTGCCGGCGTCCATGGAGCCCTCGGTGGCACCCGCGCCCACGATGGTGTGGAGCTCATCGATGAACAGGATGACCTTGCCTTCGGACTTTTGGACTTCCTTGAGTACGGCCTTCAAGCGGTCCTCGAACTCGCCGCGGTACTTGGCGCCGGCGACCAGCGCGCTCATGTCGAGCTCGATGAGGTCGCGGTCGCGCAGGGTGCTCGGTACGTCGCCGGCCACGATTCGCTGAGCAATGCCCTCGACGATGGCCGTCTTGCCGACGCCCGGCTCGCCGATAAGCACGGGGTTGTTCTTGGTGCGGCGGGACAGAACCTGAATAGTACGACGGATCTCGTCGGTACGGCCGATGACCGGGTCGAGCTTGCCGGCGCGAGCCAGATCGCAGATGTTGCGACCGTACTGCTCCAACGCCTCAAACTGCGTCTTGTCCTCGGCAGACGTCACGCGGTCATCGCCGCGCAGTTCCTCGTAGACTTGCTCGATGCGCTCCTTGGTCACGCCGGCGCCACGCAGCACGCGACCCGCCTCACCCTTGTCCTCGGCAAGTGCCATCAGCAGATGCTCGGTCACCACAAAGCTGTCGCCCATCTTGGTGGCCTTTTTCTCGGCCTTCTCGATCACGCGAACGAGCTCGTTGGACAGGCCCATCTGCTGACCCTCGCCCGACACCTTGGGCGCATGGTCGATGGCATCTTGTGTGGAGCGTGCGAGCTGAGCCGGGTCGGCACCGATGCGCTCGATGATCACGGAGATATTGCGCTCGCCGGCACCGAGCAGGGCAGACAGCAGGTGGATCGGCTCCACCGCGCCGGCCTGTGCATCGGCAGCCGTGCTCATGGCGGTCTGCAGCGCCTCGCGCGACGTCATTGCTAGCTTATCGATTCTCATGGAATCACCTCTCTTGGGGCGGCCGCCCTACGGGGCGGCTTCACGTTGTTCGAGAAGTATTGTTGCCAGCTTTACGCGATCTTATACACAAATCTAAGTCTCTATATATAAGATTTTCTGAGTGAATTACGGATAGGGTACTGAGATGTCAGCCCGCCGCTGCCCAGGCGCGCTACCGTCTCGATCTGTAACATCTAGCAGCCATTTTTGATCCTAGATGTTACAGATCGAGACAGACCGAAAACCACCACAAAGAGGACAGGCACCTTTGTGGTGGTCGCGGTCTCTACTCCTTCGCCGAACCCGTACTTCCCGATTCGACGGTCCAGGGCATCTCATCCTCGAACAGCCATGTACGGGCAGACCCACTATCGCGTGCAGTCTGCGGGTCAGGCAAGCAGGTCTGTTTATAGGCATCTTGGATACACTGACCCATAAAATCGTTGAGCTCGGTCTGGTCGCCCTCCATGACATAGGCGACATCGCCGTCCATGATGTAGATGCCCGGACCCTCATTGCCCTCGTAGCCCGGATCGTACGAGACATCACATAACTTTGCGCCGTTTGCAGTGTCCAGCTCGATGGACGAGTGGCATCCGCCAACCATGTCGTTCGCTTTTGCCCGATAGGACGCATATCCGTACCAACGCTTAAATGTTTTGCCCTTGAGTAGCTCGGACGCCCTATCGATCAGGCTTGTATCCGTGGTATAGCGCATGGCCCCAAGCTGAATACGCGGATAATTGCTAATACCCAGCACAGCCGGCTGCTCATCAAAATCAACGGTAATGGTCTCGGGCTTGTCGTCGCCGGTCAGAAGTTCGACAGATTGAGTCACAGGCTTGACCACCGGCTCCGTCACCGCAGCAGGTAGAAATGCCATACCGACAGCGCCCGCGCCAACCACAGCGATCGCAAGCGCCAAGACAATCAATCCAATACGGGCAGAACGGCTCACGGCAAAACACCCCACAATGCAAACCTTCGCCACCTGCACTAATGATACCGCCAGCTAACACTATTACCAAAAGAAGCCGCGCGCTCCTCACCACCACAAAGGGGACAGGCACCTTTGTGGTGGTTTTCGACGCTAACGGTCGACCATCTCGCGCAATGAGATTAAACTTGAATTGCTCTCTGAACATATCCATTTCTGCCTATCCTCAACAGATCTTTGTCTCGAGGAGCGCATATGAAGCCGCCTCATTCCACCGGTCGCAACGTCATCGCCATTCTCGCCATACCCATCGTGATGCTCTTCCTTATCGTCATCACGCCCTTTTCCCTTGGTATCACCTCGCCCTTCGATTTATGCGGAATGGTCGACGCCGGCTCGCGTGCCACCTCGCTCTCCTTTATCTGTCGCGGCGTGTTTTACGAAGATGGAATTCCCACCGGAAGTTGGCAGTCAAAGTTGCCACTGCTCGGTCAGATCGACGGATGCTCCCCCTATTTCTGCCTTGGACCTCAGACGCTAAACTATCTAATCGACGACCAGCCACTCGACTTCATCACCCTCGCCTACGACTACGCACCAAACACCGATGAGCGCCACATGAACCAAGTCCTCGACAAGATGCTTGGACAGTGCGGGCTCACCGAGGAGGCCGGTCGAACCATCTATAGCAACCAGAAATTAAAGCGAACAGAACTCCGCCGTGTCGGAAAAATCAAAGGGCGAAACGGGGCCGCCTACTGGGATGCCTGGGCAACACGCGACAAGGGCGAATTCGGACACAGCACCTATATGGTCACTGTCTACACCAAAGACGGAATTAAGGACAATGTTGACGATTTCGCGTCATCCAAACTCGGCATCCCCAAAACAACCAAACCCGCCAGCCCAGATGAAATTCTGTAGAGCCGCCCATTAACATGCCGCTCAACGATCACAACAGCATCGAGCTCGTCCCCACCACCACAAAGGTGCCTGCCCCCTTTGTGGTGGTTTTCAACAAAAAGAAGCCGCCCCGATAACAGAGGCGGCATCAAGCAAGTCTATTTATTAGCGTCCCTCAAGACCCAACGAGAACGCAGAAATGTAGCCCGGGGCTTACCCTTTCCCGAACGCGGCCCTCGCGAAGCGCGTGAGCGGGCGGGAAAGGGTAAGCCCCGGGCGGACAATTAAGTGCGCTACTCGGCAGCGGCCTTGAACTTGTTGTAGTTGATCAGGCAGCCGGCCTTGACGATGGCACGCTCCTCTGCCGTCATATCGGCAATGTAGAGCTCAATCTGATCGACCGCACCATCGGCGCGCACCACGTAGGCGGCGATGTCCTTCAGGTCGCCATCGAGCGCGGCACGGATACCCGGCACAAAGACGTAATCGCCCACCTCAAAGTTGGGCTCGGCCTCCATCTGGAAGGGCACCATGCCCCAGTTCATCACGTTGGAGCGATAGCGCTTGGTGGCGTACTCGTGGACGATGTTGGCCAGGCCGCCAATTACGCGCTGGCAGCTCGCGGCCTGCTCGCGGGCGCTGCCGTCGCCAGGCTTCTTGGCGTAAATCATGGAACCGAACTCGGTCGCCTTGGCATCGGCCGCGACACCCGCGCCGGCCAGCGCCTCAAACACACCGGCAAGCTCGGCATCGAACGCCGCCAGGTCGCCCGCGGACTCGCCGGCAACGCGACGCTTCTCCACAGCGTCGACCTCCTTGGAGCGACCCACGTAGGCCGGGTCGCGGCGGCTCAGCGTAAACTCAGCCAGGCCCAGCGGGTTGGAGCGGAAGGAGCTCGTCTCGCCCGAGGGAATGAGCTCGTCGGTCGTGGTGACCGGGTCCATGATCTTGGAGCAAACCTTGAGCAGGATGTCGTCGCCGAGCGGCTCCATCGCGGGCCACGGCTTGATGTTGGGGCCTTCGACCAGCTCGTCGGCAGGCTCCGCCTTGCCAAAGCCCCAGTACACGCGCTTCTTGTACGGCGCGTCGTCAAAGGTGTACTCGCAGGCCTCGTCCCAAGTGTCCTCGGGCAGGTCGGTCGCCGGCGTCAGGACGCCGCCGTTGGCAGCCGTTGCCGCAATGGAGCGGGCGTCCATCAGGGCCACGGCGCTCAGCTGGCCATTACCCGGCTTGGAACCCTCGCGGTTGGGGAAGTTGCGCGTGGTGTGACGGATCGAAAGGCCGTTGTTGGCGGGCGTGTCGCCGGCGCCGAAGCACGGGCCGCAGAATGCCGTGCGCACGATTGCGCCGGCCTCCATGAGGTCGTAGATGTAGCCGCGGCGTGTAAGTTCGAGCGCCACGGGCTGGCTCGTGGGATAGACCGACAGCGAGAACTCGCCGCAGCCGGTATTGGCGCCCTTGAGCACGCGGGCAGCCTGGACCACGGAGTCATAGTTGCCGCCCGAGCAGCCGGCGATAACGCCCTGCTGCACGTGCAGCTTGCCGTCGACGATCTTGTCGAGCAGGCTAAAGTGCGTCTTGCCCTCGCCGATCTTGGCGGCCTCGAGCTCCACCTCGTGCAGGATGTCCTCGAGGTTCTCGTTGAGCTCGTCGATCTCAAAGCCGTTGGAAGGATGGAACGGCAGTGCGATCATGGGCTTGATGCTCGACAGGTCGACCTCGACGCAACCGTCGTAGTAGGCGACATCGGCGGGCTTGAGCTCGCGATAGTCGTCGCCGCGGCCGTGCATGGTCAAAAACGCGTGCGTGTCCTCGTCGGTGGCCCAGATGCTCGACAGGCAGGTGGTCTCGGTGGTCATGACGTCAACGCCGTTGCGGTAGTCGGTCGTCATGCTCGCGATGCCCGGGCCCACAAACTCCATGACATTGTTCTTGACGTAGCCCTTGGCAAAGACGGCGCGAATGATGGCGAGCGCCACGTCGTGCGGGCCGACGCCGGGGCGCGGGGCGCCCGTGAGGTAGATGGCCACGACGCCGGGATAGGCGACATCGTAGGTGTCGCGCAGCAGCTGCTTTGCCAACTCGCCGCCGCCCTCGCCCACGGCTATGGTACCCAGGGCACCATAGCGGGTGTGCGAGTCGGAACCCAGGATCATCTTGCCGCAACCGGCGAAGTTCTCGCGCATAAAGGAGTGGATGACGGCGATGTGCGGCGGAACGAAGATGCCGCCGTACTTCTTGGCTGCGGAAAGGCCAAAGACGTGGTCGTCCTCATTGATGGTGCCGCCCACGGCGCACAGCGAGTTATGGCAGTTGGTGAGCACGTAAGGCAGCGGGAACTGCTCCATGCCCGAAGCGCGCGCCGTCTGGATGATGCCGACAAAGGTGATGTCGTGGCTCGCCATGGCATCGAAGCGAATCTTGAGTGCCTCGGGGTCGCCCGACGTATTGTGTGCCTGGAGGATCGAATACGCGATGGTGCCGCGCTTGGCATCCTCGGGTGTCTGCGTAATACCGCGCTCGGCAGCCTCGGCCGCAGGCACAACCTCGCTGCCGCCGCGCAGGTAGATGCCGTCCTCGTACAGCTTGACCATACTGTCTCCCACTCTGCCCAAAAGATTTGGGCGCATAGCATACATTCGTTCAATATCGTGCCATAGAACGGTTGCGAGTGGGTTACGAATCTCTGCGTTCACTTTATCTCAGTAAAGCAGAGGACGAGTTAGGTCCTGGGGAGGCAGACTTAGACGCTCAAATGACGAGAGTGGATAATCTCCCACTTTGAGCCTGCAAACAGGCAAAAAACGGGAGATTATCCACTCTCATTCTGCAGGTACTCATTTAAGTCTGTCCCCAATGAGTGCCTACAGGTCGCCGCCCGTGCCCAGCAGTTTGCGCATGACTTGCTCGGGGTTGACCGAGCCGTCGCGCGGGGCCAGGGCGGTGATCTTCTTCTGCATCTTATACTCGTGCAGCTCGTCCTCGAGCTGGCGCACGCGGGCGCGGAGCTT
This sequence comes from Collinsella sp. AF02-46-1, assembly GCF_003465825.1. Taxonomy (GTDB): domain Bacteria; phylum Actinomycetota; class Coriobacteriia; order Coriobacteriales; family Coriobacteriaceae; genus Collinsella. The sequence goes on along the minus strand of NZ_QSBV01000004.1, from coordinate 115,331 downwards.
TTCGTTCTCGCGCTCGCGCTCCTCGGCACGCTCCTTCATATCGAGGATGCGCACCACGCCGGCAAGGTTGATGCCCTCGTCAGTCAGCTGGTTGATGAGCTCCAGGCGCTCGATATCGGCACGCGAATACAGACGCGTGTTGCCGCCCGAGCGCTGGGGGTTCACCAAGCCCTTGGACTCGTAGACGCGCAGAGTCTGCGGGTGCATGCCGGTCAGCTCGGCCGCCACGCTGATCATGTACAGCGGTTTGTTCCTATTGTCCTCGGCCATGCTACCTGACCCCTTTCCGTCTCGTTATCGTCCATCATAAGCCCGCGGGCGTGGGCGTGCGCCGCGACCGCCCTAGTACGTCGCCTTGTAACGATTGACCTTCTCGCGATAGTCGCGCGTGTCGGCCTCGCGCAGCTTGGTCATGGCATCGCGTTCATCGTCGGACAGGTTCGTGGGAACCTGCACCTTGATCTCGACGAGCAGCGCGCCCGTACGGCCACGGTGCTTAACGTCGGGCGCCCCCATTTCCTTAAAGCGGAACTTCTTGCCCGTCTGGGTACCCGCGGGCACCTTCAGACGAACCGTCGCACCGCCGGGCGTCGGCACGTCCACCGTGCAGCCGAGCGCCGCCTCGTAGACCGAGATCGGCACCTCCATGGTCACGTCGGCACCTTTACGCTTAAACAGCGGATGCTCCTCCACGTGCGTGGTCACGACCAGGTCGCCGCGCTCGCCGCCGGCAACGCCATACTCGCCGCGACGCTTGTAGCGCAGCTTGCCGCCATCCACGGCGCCCGCAGGCACCGAGACCGTAATGGTCTGCTGCTCGCCCGTCGAGGGAATGCGGTAGGTGACCTTGTGCGTCACGCCGCGGAACGCGTCCTCGGCCGTCACGTCGACAGTCAGCGACAGGTCGCCGCCCTTGCGAGCACGGCTGCGGCCCGCGCCGGCACCGGCAGCACCCGCAGCCCCGGCAAAGCCCGAGCCCCAATCGCTGCCCCAGGCGCCGTTGCCGCTAAAGATGCTGTCGAAGATATCGCCCCAGCCGCTCGCACCGGCGCCGGCACCGTAGCCGCCGCCATACGCGCCGCCCGCGCCCGGCATGCCGCCGAACATGAGCATCTGGTCGTACTCTTTGCGCTTCTTCTCGTCCGAAAGCGTCTCGTAAGCCTCGCTAATCTCCTTGAACTTGGCCTCGTCGCCGCCGGCATCGGGGTGGTATTTTTGCGCGAGCTTGCGAAACGCGCTCTTGATCTCTTTGTCGGAGGCGCTCTTGGATACGCCCAGGATGTCATAGAAGGTTTTGCCTGCAGCCATCGTAGCTCCTCTCCTGTTTCATCCACCGCTCAACGGGCGGCGGCTCATACTGTCATATGGCACTAGGCCAGAAAGGGCCCCGGGTGTTGCCCCGGGGCCCTTCTCAATTACTCCTCGGTGCTCTCGGCCGTATCGGCCGTAGCATCCTCGGGCGCCGCTTCGGGCTCCGGTGCGGGGCGTTTCTCGCCACCGTAGGTCACCGTCACCATCGCGGAGCGCAGGATGCGATCCGCCATGCGGTAGCCCTTCTGGTACACGTCGTTGACGGTCTCGTCGTACTGCGATGCGTCCTCGACACGCCCCACGGCCTGGTGCTCGAGCGGATCGAACGCCTCGCCCTTGGGGTCGATGGGCTCAACGCCCTCGTGCGCAAACACATCGAGCAGCTTGGCATGCACCGCATCAACGCCATCGACGAACTGCTTAAAGTCGTCGGAAAGCTCCTGGCTACGGGCATGGTCGATTGCACGCTCGATATCGTCAACCACCGGCAACAGCGCGGTGACAAGCTTCTCGGTCGCGCGCTCGCGCTCGGCGATACGCTCGCTGGCGGTGCGGCGACGGAAGTTCTCCCAGTCGGCCTGCAGACGGGCGGTACGCTCGGTGGCGTCCTTTGCCTTGTCCTCGGCGGCCTTCTGAGCCTCTGCCGCAGCATCGAGCTCGCTGCGTACGTCGGCAAGCTCCTTTTGGGCCTGCTCGAACTTGAGCTTAAAGTCGTTGTCGGCGGCTTCCTCACCGGCGCGGATAGCGGCTTCCACCATCTCGTCCTCGGTCATCGTCGCCTCCTTGTTGGAATCCTCTACCTGGTTCTCGGCAGCCTCGGCGGCCTCAGCCTCGTTGGCCTCGGTATCGTCGACGGCCTCTACGGGAATCTTCACGTCCTTCTCCTCAGAGTCAACGGGGGCGGCGCCAGCGGCGGCCGCCTCCGTGCGAGCTTTACGGGCGGACATGATTACTTGTCCTCGTCGTCCACAACCTCGTAGTCGGCGTCGACAACGTCATCGTCGGCAGGCTGGGCACCGGCGGCGCCGTCGGTCTGCTGCTGAGCGTCGGCGTAGACAACCTGAGCCAGCTCGTAGGCTACGGACTGCAGGGATTCGCCAGCGGCCTTGATGGCCTCGACGTCAGAGCCCTCGAGCGCCTTCTTGGCGTCGGCGATAGCGGCCTCGGCCTTGGACTTCACATCGGCGGAAACCTTGTCGCCCAGCTCGTTGAGGGTCTGCTCGGTGGAGTAGCACAGGCTGTCGGTCTGGTTGCGGACCTCGACCTCTTCCTTCTGCTTCTTGTCCTCCTCGGCATGAGCCTCGGCGTCCTTGACCATGCGATCGACTTCGTCGTCGGAAAGCGCGGTGGAGCCGGAAATGGTGATCTGCTGCTCCTTGCCGGTGCCCTTGTCCTTAGCAGAGACCTTGACGATGCCGTTGGCGTCGATGTCGAAGGTGACCTCGATCTGCGGCACACCGCGGCGGGCAGCCGGGATACCGGTCAGCTGGAACTTACCGAGCGACTTGTTATCGCGGGCAAGCTCGCGCTCGCCCTGGAGCACGTTGATCTCGACGCTGGTCTGGTTGTCGGCAGCGGTGGAGTAGACCTCGGTCTTGGAGGTCGGGATCGTGGTGTTGCGGTCGATCATCTTGGTCATGATGCCGCCCATGGTCTCGACGCCCAGCGACAGCGGGGTAACGTCGAGCAGCAGGATGCCCTCGACGTCGCCGGTGAGCACGCCGCCCTGGACGGCAGCGCCGTCGGCAACGACCTCGTCGGGGTTCACGGACATGTTGGGCTGCTTGCCGGTCATGGTCTTGACCAGATCCTGGACGGCGGGCATACGGGTGGAGCCGCCGACGAGGATGACCTCGGTCAGATCGGAGAGCTTAAGCTTGGCGTCGCGCAGGGCGTTGGTGACAGGCTGCTTGCAGCGCTCGAGCAGGTCGCGGGTGATCTTCTCGAACTCGGCGCGGGTCAGCGTGTAGTTGAGGTGCAGCGGGCCAGACTGGTTCATGGTGATGAACGGCAGGTTGATGGTGGACTGCTGGGCTGCGGAGAGCTCCTTCTTGGCGTTCTCGGCGGCCTCCTTCAGACGCTGCAGGGCCATGGGGTCCTGACGCAGGTCGACACCGTTCTCCTGCTGGAACTTATCGGCCATCCAGTCGATGACGCGCTGATCCCAGTCGTCGCCGCCCAGGTGGTTGTCGCCCGAGGTGGACAGAACCTCAAACACGCCGTCAGCGAGGTCGAGGATGGAGACGTCGAAGGTGCCGCCGCCCAGGTCGAAGACCAGAATGCGCTGGTCGGTGCCCTGCTTGTCCAGGCCATAGGCCAGAGCAGCAGCGGTCGGCTCGTTGACGATACGCTTGACGTTGAGGCCGGCGATCTTGCCGGCGTCCTTGGTGGCCTGACGCTGGGCGTCGTTGAAGTAGGCCGGGACGGTGATGACGGCGTCGGTGACGGTCTCGCCCAGATACTTCTCGGCGTCGGCCTTCATCTTTGCGAGCGTCATGGCGCTCACCTGCTCGGCGGTATAATCCTTGCCCTCGATATCGACGACGGCACGGCCACCCTGGCCCTCCTTGACCTCATACGGCACGGTCTTGATCTCGGAGGTGCACTCGGAGTACTTGCGGCCCATGAAGCGCTTGATGGAGAACACGGTGTTCTTGGGGTTGGTGACCGCCTGGTTCTTAGCGGCCTTACCCACGACGCGGTCGCCGTCAGCACGGAAGCCCACGACAGACGGGGTGGTGCGGTCGCCCTCGGCGTTCACGATAATGGTCGGAGAACCGCCCTCGAGGACGGCCATTGCGGAGTTAGTAGTACCAAGGTCGATACCAAGAATCTTACTCATTAGAAATTCCCTCTCTCTTTTGCGTTCGCGCCGCCTCGACGATCTGTCGCGCGGCGCTTCGGCTTGTCTTTCAGGATGTAGTGTATCCCCTTATGGGCCGGAATATACAAAATCTAAGTCAATTCATATAAGATTTCTTATTGTTGAGAGTTTAGGTTCTTAAATGCGCAGGTAGATGCGCTGAATGAGTTCTCGGCAAATCTATTGAGATCTATGTAGAGATGGCTGAGGTTTGCGTCCGGGGGTGCCTGGGGGCCGTCTTGCGGCAAGCGCATCCCGGTTTGAGCGTAGATTCCGGGTCGCAGTTTCCGTCTGAAGGCTCAACCGGAAACCGTATCCCGTTTTGAGAGCTGATACCGGGTCGCAGTTTCCGCTAGCGGGCCCAACCGGAAACTGCGACCCGGTTTTCGGCCAAATAACGGGATGCCCTTTCCGCAGGCGCGCTCAATAGGTCAATATTAAAAGTCACCTATAGCTAACATTTGCGCAGCTCAACGGCCCCACCTGCGCGTTTTTTAGTAAACCTTGGCATACTCGGCGAACGGTATGAAGATGCCGGCCAGAGGGTATTGCAAACGGTCGCTCCCGTGGTATGTTTTTGCCCGAATCAAACCGGCGCGCATCGCCTGTAGCGTCGGTCAACAGAGAGGAAACTACCATGGCTCATCCCGTAATTGATGCCGACGAGTGCATCGCTTGTGGCGTTTGCGTCGACTCCTGCCCCGCTGGCGTTCTGGAGCTCCAGGACGTCGCTACCGTCGCCGACGAGGACTCCTGCGTCGCCTGTGGCGCTTGCCAGGACGCTTGCCCCGCTGGCGCGATCACCGAGATCGTCGAGGAGTAACAACTCCCCCACTTGCACACTCAAAAGTACACCGTGCACAAAAAAGGAGGCTTCCGCATCGCCGCGGAGGCCTCCTTTTGTTTGTACAGGCAGCTAATTGGGGACGGGGCTACCTTGGCAGTTGCGGTGGAATAGTTCCTGGCTCATTGCTTAGGTGCCGATTGTAGGAACTATTTCACCGCAACTTATATAGACAGTATCGGGTTAGGACAAATCATCCTCGTAGGGCATTAAATCGGCAAGGTAGCCCTTCTCCTTGAGTATGGCCTCGATCTCGTCGAGGGTCTGCTCGTCCTCCGCCGCGATGCGATGGAAGTGGTAGCCGCTCGTCACCGTTAGTAGTGGAAAGCTCTTGCCGCTCTCGATATCGTGCAGGTAGCGCTCAACATCGCGACGATTGCGGATGTCCAGGTCGGCCGTGATCTTGCCGTACACACGATGGTTGACGATCACGTTGAGCACGGCGCCACCCGCGTCGACGATACTCGTAAGCTCGTCGCCCGCCTGCTCCACGCCGTGGCGCACCTTAACAAGACGCGTGGGCACGGCGGGGCTACTCGCGGCTTCCTGCAGCACGTAGCCGCGGTTGGTCGCCACGATATCGTGCCCATCGGCACGCAACAGGGCAATATCCTGAACCACGACCTGACGGCTCACGCCAACCTCGCGGGCAAGTGCGCTGCCCGAAACGGGCTCCTTGGCTCCTTCAAGCACGCCCATGATGGCACGGCGACGCTCGCGGGCGTTCATTATTTACCGTCCAGCAGACGCAGGTGCTTAAGCGAGAGGTCGAGGATCGGCGCAGAGTGCGTCAGGGCGCCCGAGCTAATATAGTCGACACCCAGATCGGCCAGGGCGCGAATGTTGCTGGCGTCCACGTTGCCCGAGCACTCGGTCTTGGCGCGGCCATCGATAAGCTCAATCGCGGCAGCCATGTCGTCGTGGGTCATGTTGTCGAACATGATGATGTCGGCGCCGGCTTCCACGGCCTCGCGCACCATGTCCAGGTTCTCGCACTCGATCTCGACCGTCGTGGTAAACGATGCATGGGCGCGCGCCATCTCGATCGCACGCATCACGCCGCCGGCGGCGTCGATGTGGTTGTCCTTGAGCATGACGGCCGTCGACAGGTTGTAACGGTGGTTGCTGCCGCCGCCGATCTCGACCGCGGCCTTCTCGAAGACGCGCATGCCCGGCGTGGTCTTGCGCGTGTCGACGAGCACGGTCTTGGTTCCCTCGAGCGCCGCGGCCATGCTGTGCGTGTAGGTAGCGATGCCGCTCATGCGCTGCAGGTAGTTGAGCGCCACGCGCTCACCCGAAAGCAGCACGCGCGCATCGCCCCGCACCTGACCCACATGGTCGCCGGCATGCACCTCGTCGCCATCCGAAACATCGAACAACACGGAGCTCTGCGGATCCAGCAGCTCAAAGGTGCGAGCGAATACGTCCAGGCCGGCGATAATGCCATCGGCCTTGGCGATGAGCTCAACGGTAGCGGGGCGCGCCGTGGGGCACACGCTCGCCGTACTCACGTCCTCAAACGTGATGTCCTCGCGCAGAGCCTGCAAAATCAGATCATCGACGACGAGCTTCATGGTAATGGGATTCATGGTCTACTCCTCCACGGCCTGTGTGCCGGCAGCACGGGCCAAATCATCGATTGCAAGGGTCTCGGCGCTCAGGGCGCGGTGACGTCCGTCAAGCGCGGGCTCACCGGCCTGCTCCACGGTCAGCGACTCGCCGGTGCGCATACGCCAAGCAGCGCGGCGGCCCCAAACTAGGGACTCGAGCAGGCTGTTGGAAGCTAGACGATTCTTGCCGTGAACACCGTTGCAGGCCGTCTCGCCAGCGGCGTAGAGCTCGGGCATCGAGGTGCGGCCGTCCTTGTCGACCCACACGCCGCCCATAAAGTAGTGCTGCGTGGGCGTAACGGGAATGGGCTCGTCCAAGATGTCGCGACCGTCCTCCAGACAGCGCGCGCGGATGTTGGCAAAGTGCCCGGTCACCACGTCGCGCTCGACGGGGGCAAAGCTCAGCCACTCGTGCTCGGTGCCGTCCTGCTTCATCTGCTCGCGAATAGCGGCGGCGACAACATCGCGCGGCTGCAGCTCGTCGGTAAAGCGCTCGCCGGCGGCATTGAGCAGAATCGCGCCTTCGCCGCGGCAGCTCTCGCTGATCAGGAAGGTGCGGCCCGGCTGCGGCGAGAACAGTCCCGTGGGGTGGATCTGCACGTAGTCCAGGTGCTCCATCGTGATGCCGTGCTCCTGCGCGATGTAGCAGGCGTCACCGGTGAGCTGCGGGTAGTTAGTCGAATGGTCGTACACGCCGCCGATACCGCCTGTCGCCCACAGCGTGCGGCGGGCATGAATCTTAAACGGCTCGCCGGCATGCACGCCCTCGGCGGCATTTGCCAGCTCGTCGGCGGGACGAACCGAGTTGTCCTCGTCCACGGAAACGGCGACGACACCGACACACACCGTGACGCCGTCACGCTCGCCCGTCAGGATGTCGGTCATGGCCACGTGCTCCAAAATCTGCACGTTATCCAGCTTGCGAACGGCCTGGAGCAGCTTGGTCGTGATCTCCTTGCCCGTAATGTCGGCATGGAAGGCAATACGCGGACGGCTGTGCGCACCCTCGCGGGTAAAGTTGAGGCTGCCGTCGGCCTTGCGCTCAAAATCCACGCCCATCGCTAGCAGATCGTTGATGACCGAACGGCTCGAACGGATCATGATGTCGACGCTCTCGCGGCGATTCTCGTAGTGGCCGGCGTGCATGGTGTCCTCAAAGAAGGCATCGTAGTCCGAGCCCTCGGGCAGTACGCAGATGCCGCCCTGCGCGAGCATCGAATCGCACTCGTCGACAGCGCCCTTGGAGAGCATGATCACGCGCGTGCTCGTCGGCAGGTTGAGAGCCGCGTACAGGCCCGCCACGCCACAGCCGGCAATGACGACGTCGCACTCCATGTCGGGGTATTGTTTGGTTTCCACAGGAATCCTCTCCCTTGTAATGTGACATGCGGGACTGTCCCTCATGTCACATTGTTCTAGCGCGCTGCGTACTCGAGCATACGGTCGAGCGTGAGCTTGGCCTGGTCTGCCGCCTCGTCCGAGACGCCGATCTGCACCTCGCCCTCGCCCGTCTCCAGGCAGCGCACGAGCTTTTCGAGCGTGATGAGGTCCATGTTGACGCAGGTGGGCTTCACCGCGGGGAAGTGGAACTTCTTGCCGGTGCCCTGGCAGCGGCGCTCGAGCTCGTAGAGCACGCCGCGGACCGTCACGATAATGAACTCGCTGGCGTCGGACTCCTCGGCATACTTGATGATGCCGGCGGTGGAGCCGATGTAGTCGGCCTCGGCCAGGACGTCGGCCTTGCACTCAGGATGCGCCAGCACGAGCGCGTCGGGGTGGGCCTCCGTCGCGTCGACGATCTGCTCGACGGTGATGATGTGATGGCGCGGGCAGTAGCCGTTGTTGAGGATGACGTGCTTTTGCGGCACCTGCTCGGCTACGAAGCGGCCCAGGTTTTGGTCGGGGATGAACAGGACGTGCTGCTGCGGCAGCTCGGACACGATCTTGACGGCGTTGGAGCTGGTGACGCACACGTCGCTCCAGCTCTTGATCTCGACCGTGGAGTTGACGTAGCAGACCACGGCAAGGTCGTCACCGTACTCGGCGCGCGCCGCGTCGACCGTCTCACGCTTGACCATGTGCGCCATGGGGCAGTCCGCGCCCGGCTCGGGCAGCAGCACGGTCTTGGTGGGGTTGAGCAGCTTGGCACTCTCGCCCATAAACTCCACGCCGCACAGCACGATAGTCTGCTGCGGCAGGCTCTTGGCGAGTTTTGCCAGGTAGAAACTGTCGCCGACGTAATCGGCAACGGCTTGGACCTCGGGCGCCACATAGTAGTGCGCCAGGATTACCGCGTCACGTTGGGCTTTTAGTTGCTGAATGGCCTCGACGAGCTCTGCGGGCACCAGTGCCGCGCGCTCCGTTGCCGTCGTTGCCGATGCTAGGCCGGCCGCGATATCGCGTGCAAGCTCCGATGCATCCATGTTCGCGCTCTGTGCCATCAAGGCCCCTCTCTTTTGGCGAATCTTGGGGCTTTAGTATGACACCTGGCTTTACAGCTGACAAGACAGCTGTAAAGCCAGGTGTAAAGTTGGAATAAAGATTCAATCTTGGGGCGGGTCCATTTTCGAACTGGCAAGCTGAGGACAGCCGAAAATGGACCCGCCCCATGATTCGGGCAGCCCGTTTTGTCCTGGACCAAGGGGCAGTGGTCAAAAAGGGCCAAATATGAGTACTGTCACCAAATTAGTAGCATCGATTTTCCGGTCCAGAGCAGCAAAATCGCCTTGTTTGGAGCCCGATCGCGACTCTGAAGAACGAAAATCGATGCACTTTTGGCCTCTGGCACCGATTTTTGAGGCCATTTGGCTGCCACCAAACTGGTAACAGTACTCATATTTGGCCCTTTTTGACCACCGGGTTTCCGGCAGGCCCCAAAAGCGGGTCCGAATCGCTCGATCCGGGCCCGCTGGGGGTAGCGAGCACAATCGAGGTGTAAGCAGCAAGAGAGGGCCATCGCCTAGAATCGTCAGCGCCTAGATATTCAACGAGAGGAAAGACAATGGTCCGCAGCGACATGCTACCCCAGCCGGACCGGGGGCTCGGCCTCGACCGGCCCCAGACCGAGGCATTTCACCGACGAGTTCAAGAGGAAGATAGTCGATCTCCACAACGCCGGAAAGCCCAGGCGCGAGGCCATGGACGAGTGCGACCTCGACAAGAGCACCGTGGAGAGGCGGGTCAAGTCGATAAACGAGACCGGCTCGCCGCGCGCCGCCGACAACCGCACGCCCGAGTAGAACCGGATCCTGGAGCCCGAGCGCGAGAACCGCAGGCTCCGGATGGAGGTCGACGTCTTAAGACGAGCGGCGCCAGCATACGCTCGGAAGTCAGGGCCATGGCGGCCAACGGGGGGGGGCCGCTGCCCCATATCGGCGCAGCGCTGGCATCGAGGCCTTCTGACCTGTGTCAAGATTTCGGACACGCAAGCTCGAGAAATCAAGCGGCCATAGGCATGGCCTCGAGCTTGGGCTCGGTTCTCTCGAAGAAGGCCGCCATGGCCTCGGCCGGCACCTTGTAGCCGATCGTCGAGCGGGGCCTTCGGCGGTTGTAGTACGCCTCGATGAACTCGACCACCGCGTGCTTGGCGGAATCCCTGGTCGGGAAGCTGCGCCTGTAGTACATCTCGTTCTTCAGCATGGCGAGGAACGACTCGGCCACCGCGTTGTCGTGGCAGTTGCCGGCGCGGCTGCAGGACAGCCGCACGTCGTTGTCGCGCGCCCATTCGGCCAGAAGCCTGCTGGTGTACTGGGCGCCGCGGTCGGCGTGGAATATCGCGTTGCCGGCCACGTAGCCGCGCGATTTGGCCGACGCCAGCGCCGAAACCACGATGTCGGCGGTCATGCGCTCGGAGAGCGACCAGCCCACCACCATGCGGGTGTTGAGGTCGATGACCGTCGACAGGTACAGCCATCCCTCGCCGGTGCGCAGGTAGGTGATGTCGCCCACGAGCTTGCAGGTTGGAACGGGACTGGTGAAGTCGCGGCGCACCAGGTCGGGCCGGGGCCTGGCCTTCGGGTCGGGGATGGTGGTGCGCTTCCTGGCGTTGGGCGTGCAGCCGCGTATTCCCAGCTCGCGCATCAGCTTGCGCACCCTGTACAGGGTCAATCCGGAGAACTCGCCGGGCAGGAAGCATTTCACGAACCGGAAGCCGAACCTGCGGTCCGACTCCAGCCACACGCGCCGGACCGCCTCGCGCTCGGCCGACCAGTCTTCTCGCGGGCAGCCGTTGGAGAGCCACGAGTAGAAGCCCGATCGGCTCACGCCGAGCACGCGGGCCATCATTTTCACCGGGAATTCGGCCTTCTCCGCCAACATCATCCGGTAGCATGCGGCTACGCCTGGCTTTTGGCGAAGAAGGCCGCGGCTTTTTTCAAGAAGGCGTTCTCCATCTCGAGCTCGCGTATGCGCCTTTTCGCCTCGCGAAGCTCGCGGTCCTCGGCCTTGGGGTCGGGCCCGCCGGCAAGCTCGCGCCGGCGGCTCTGCACCCACTTGTTCACGGTCTTGGAATTCAGGCCCAGTTCTGCGCAGCATTCCGTTATCGGCCTGCCCGTCGAGATGATGTAGTCGGCGGTCTCGCGCCTGAACTCGTCGGTGTACTTGGCGGCTGGGTTGGACATAGCATACCGTCCTCTCGGTCGTCGATGAATGTATTCTAAAGGATTGGGCCTCTAGCATGCGTGTCCGAAAAGACGATACAGGTCAGACAACCCAATCAGGCGTCGTCTCGAGCACGTCCTCTGCACGGTCGAGCGTGCTTCTGGCCTTGGCACCCTGTTTGAACCACGAGCGCAGGTCCTCGAGCGTGCTGCCCGCTGCGTACACCTTGATTTTGCGACCGCCTTTCGTGGTCACCGTGCAACGGTCGCCGCTCTCGCTATCCTCGTGCGCCGTGACCTTCTTGAGATAATCGCGGCGGAACGCCACGACGCGGGCGTTGCTGATCTCGATGAACCAATCGTCGTCGACAAGCGAGGTGCCCGTGGCACCTCGGCTCGCCATCTCCTCGGCGAAGGAGAAACCGAGTTCGCGCTCCTGTCTGCCGATCTCGTAGATACCACGGGCGGGCATGCTGAGCATGAGCAGAGGCAGGAGTCCCCCTATGAACAGGAAGAGGCATGGGACGAGCAGGAGCAGACGAGCACCGGCGTCGGTGAAAACAGCCATGAAGGCGATCACGAGCGAGAAGACGAGCGCCATACCGTTGAAAACAATCGTCAACGGCTTGATGGCAGACCAACACAGACCCGCCTTGGTCATCGGGCCGTCAACAGCGTCCGAGACCTCGATGCCCTCTTCCTCCAGACGGGCGAGGAGGTTGAGCGAGCACACCCCCTCGAGGCTTATCGAGCAGAACTTCCGGTCGCCCTCGAACAGGTCGATCCTCATCATCTGCGTGTGAAGCGTTGCACGGGTGATGTTGCCAAACGTCGTCTCCTTGCGGATGCCGAAGGCGTTACGCGAGAGAATTCGCTCACCGTCCACGTCGATGCGCGGGATGCTCAGCAGGGCCCAGATGGCCATGCCCGCGAGCGCCATGGCGTGACCGAACCACACAAGTTCGTGGTCCCACTCGCCCAACGAGACGCCCTGCCAGACGTAGACACCCAGCATGAGCAGTTCGAACGCGACGGCGCAGCAGGCGATGATCGTGCGAATGGCAGCGGGCATGCGCACCGTGAAGCGATCGAGGCTGTCCGTCGCCTCACTGCGCTCGCGCGCGCCGCGACGGGCGACCCATGCAGTGAGCGGACCGACGATGAACACCACCATCGCCACGCGCAGGAACGATTCGAGTATGTCGCCCATATTAACCACCATCCCAATAGAAAACGTGAATTTGGGAGACTATAGCAGAGCGAAGCGATCTGCACGGCATCGTCCGGGTGTTTTCGGCATACGGTGGAAACCAGCGGCAGCGGACGTTGAGAACTCACCCAAAAGACGCGATTCGACCGAAGCGATTCTTCTTGACTTGGTCTCAATGTGATACGACATGCGCCACTACCTGCGCGGTCTAGCGGCCCTGATCGAAGAGGGTCACACCGATGAGGCACTCGAGCGCATCGACGCGCTCTGCGAGACCAACGACCGCACCGCCGTGCGCCGCTACTGCGCCAACGAAACGGTCAACATTGCGCTCTCGTCGCTTTCCGCGGACATCAACGCGCACGGCATCACCGCCGACCTGCACGCCGCCGTGCCCGAAACCGTCCACGTGGGCGATGTCGATCTATTCAGTGTGGTATCGAACGCCCTGGACAATGCCATCGCCGCGGCGAGCGCCGCCCCCGAAGGCAAGCGGTTTGTCGACCTGGACCTTCGCTACGAAGACGGTCAGCTTCTATTGCTGGTTTCCAACACGTTTGGCCGTGCGCCGCACATGGTCGACGGCATGCCCGTGGCTCAGCACACTGGGCACGGCTTTGGCACCAAGAGCATTATGCTTGCCGTCGAGCGCATGAACGGCAACTGCCAGTTCCGCATTAACGGCGACCGGTTTGAGCTGCGCGCCGTGATGTAGGGGCTGCCGCCAACCTCGCTACAGCGGTGCAGCCGCCGGGGTCAGCTGCTTAATGTAGGCCCACATGCGCTGCTTGGCGGCCTTGTCGGTGAGCGCCGCCTCAAAACCGTCGAGCGCCAGCACGCGGCGCCCCTGCACATGGGCGACCAGGCCGGGCTTGAGCATGGCGGTGTCGAAGTCATCAATCGCCACGAGCATATCGGCGTAGGTTTCGCGCATGACATCGGCCGCGCTGTTATCGAGCAGCAGCACCGCCTCGGGATCCAGAGCCTCAAGCGCCTCGCGGAACAGCTCGCACGGCAGAGTCTCGCCCACCGCGACCGCTCCGTCGCCTGCGCCGGCGACGCTTGCCAGCACGCAAAAATCCTCGGGCGCGTAGCCGATGGCCCCAAGCGCCTTGCGCAGCGCAGCACCGTCCGGACCGGCAGCCAGCTCGCCGCCCGAACGCTCGGCCTCGTCCAAATCGCCTTTGACCAGCACGATCGGCGAGCACGCGTTGCCCACGATGCGCACGCCACGGACCGCAAGCGATGTGAGCTCCTGCTCGGCCGCCTGGGCGATGGCTTCTTTTTTCTGGCTTTGTGACGTGGACATGCGCTCTCCAATCGTTTGCGTGCCCACCATTATATAAAAGAGCTGCCCGCGAGTGGTTGCTTTGCGGGCGGCTGGGTATAAGCACGGTCGTACTGAGTTTTACGCGGCCGAGCCGCGTCGTATTATGGAGGTCACCATGGCTGACATTAAGCAGATTACCCCCGAGAACTTCGATTCCATCGTTAACGACAGCCTGCCCGTGCTGGTCGATTTTTGGGCGCCGTGGTGCGGGCCCTGCCGATCGCTCTCGCCCATCGTTGACGAGGTTGCCGATGAGCTGGCGGGCAAGCTTGCCGTTGCCAAATGCAACGTCGACGACAACCAGGACCTGGCCATGAAGTATGGCGTCATGAGCATCCCCACGCTGATTGTGTTTAAGAACGGCGAGGAGATTGACCGCTCGGTTGGCGCTCTGCCCAAGGCGAGGCTGCAGGCGCTGCTGGAGAAGCATCTGTAATACGCTTGTTACTTGCCCGCCGTCCATGAGCGGTTTTGCACCGCTCGCCGGACTGCCGGGTGCGGCGCGTGCGACCACGGATAGTATGGTAGTTACAAACAGCCCCCAGTGAACGGGTACGAGTCACACAGACTCGTACCCGTTTTCTTATGCAGCAGCGCATAGAGCGAGCGTAGTAAAATCTGAACCACTGAACTGCCCCATACAAAAGGAGATTTTCCATGCATGATGTTGGAATGAACATGAGCCAGCTTGCCATGAGCGTCAAGCAGGTCGACGACACCATCGAGCTCGCTCACGAGTGGAGCCATCAGCTGCTGCATGCGACCGAGAATTTTGACATGGAGCGCATCGGCGCCAAGCTCGAGGCAGCCATGGCCGCGCTGCACGAGGCCCACGACGCACTCGAGGGCTACGAAGAGGCCATCGAGGCCGACCACAACTCCGTCGGCTCCGTGAAGCTGGTGTAACGTGGCCGAACACGAGCACGGCTGCGGGTACGAGCACGAGCATCCGCACGGGGCGGACGGTGACGCAGGCTGCCACTGTAGTGGCTCCGGCTCCGAGCTGGTCCGCTTTTCGGTTACCGCACCGGACGACCTGCTGCGCCGTTTTGACGAACAGATCGCGCGCCGCGGCGACGTGGCCAACCGCTCCGAGGCCGTGCGCGACCTGATTCGCGCCTCGATCGCCAAGGAGCAGATGCGCACGCCCGATGAGCATGTTATCGGGTCGCTCACCATGATCTACGACCACCATACCGGCGACCTGACGCGCCGTCTGGACGAAGTGCAGCACGACTACACCGACGAGATCGTATCGACCATGCACGTGCATCTGGATCACCACAACTGCTTAGAGATTCTGGCGCTCAAGGGTCGCGGCGAGCGCGTCTACGAGCTGGCCGACCGTCTGCTGGGCCTGCGCGGCGTTAAGCACGGCGAGCTCACGTGCGCCGCCACCAAGCAGAGCCTGGGACTGTAGCGCACCTGCCAAAAAGGGACAGGTTTGTTTTGGCAGGTTTAGAAGTTTTACCTACCAAAATAAACCTGTCCCTTTTTGGTCGGTTTTGATGAGGGGTGTCGCATGCGGCATGTGCATATTCATGTGACGGGCATTGTGCAGGGCGTTGGCATGCGGCCGTTTGTGTATCGCGAGGCCATGGCGCATGGCATTTGCGGATGGGTGCTCAACGCGGGCGACGGCGTGCATATCGAGGCGCATGCTCCGGCCGATGCGCTCGATGCTTTTGTTGCCGCGCTTTCTGAACATGCGCCTGCGGCAGCCCGCGTAGAGTATGTCGAGGTTGTGGACCTGGCAGCCCACGGTTGGGATACCGCCAATGAACAGGGTTTTCGCATCGTAGCATCGCAGGACCAGACCGCGCACACGACGCTCGTCTCACCCGATATCGCCACCTGCGATGATTGTCTGCGCGAGTTGTTCGACCCCGCCGATCGGCGCTATCACTACCCTTTTATCAACTGTACCAACTGCGGACCGCGCTTTACCATCATCCGGTCGCTGCCGTATGACCGAGCGGCCACGTCGATGGATTGTTTTCCCATGTGTCCCAAGTGCGCCGCGGAGTATGCCGACCCACTCGACCGGCGTTTTCACGCGCAGCCCGATGCCTGCTTTGATTGCGGGCCGCATATCACGTGGCGCGAAGCGAGCGTGGGCGGTGAGCCGGACGAAGCCGCCGCGTTGCCGGCCGTCGGCACCACGCGCGAGACCAGCGACGCCATTATCGACCGCTGTGTTGAGCTGCTGGCCGGTGGCGGTATCGTCGCCATCAAGGGTCTGGGCGGATTTCACTTGGCATGCGACGCTTCCAACGAGCAGGCGGTAGCCGAGCTTCGCCGCCGCAAACGCCGCAGCAACAAACCGCTTGCCGTTATGGTACGCGACCTTGCCGACGCTGAACGCCTGTGCCATGTCAACGACGTTGCACGCGGCTTGCTGGCCGGCAGCATTCGCCCCATTGTGCTGCTGCGCCGACGTGCTGCTTGCGAGAGCGGCGGCTCCCCCGACGCCCTCGCGTTCGCGCCGTCCGTCGCGCACGACCTTCCAGAGCTCGGTGTTATGCTCCCCTACACCCCGCTTCAGCATCTGTTGCTTGCCGCGGCAGAAGCCCGCGGCATGCACGCGCTCGTCATGACCAGCGGAAATCTGAGCGAAGAACCCATCGAGACCGACGACGACCTTGCCTGGGAACGCCTCGTTGCCGCCGGCATCGCCGACGCGTTGCTCGGTAACGACCGCGCGATCCTCTCGCGCTACGACGACTCTTTGGTACGCGTGGTCGACGGCGCTGTTATGCCCGTTCGCCGCGCTCGCGGATATGCACCCCAGCCGCTGCCGTTGCCGGCGCTCGACGGCACTCCGTCCTGCGTGCTCGCCTGTGGGCCACAACAAAAAGCCACGATTGCACTCACGCGTGAAGGGACGAACGGCGAGGCAACCTGTTTTGTGTCGCAGCATATCGGCGATGTTGAAAACGGCGAGACCTTCGATGCCTGGAACGCCGCGCGCACGCGCTTGGAAGATCTCTTTGACTTGGCACCCGCCGCCTTGGCCTGCGATGTACACCCCAGTTATCTATCGGGTCAGTGGGCGCGCGAGCAGGCACGGGAGCACAATCTGCCGCTCGTCGAGGTGCAGCACCATCATGCGCATATCGCGAGCGTAATGGCCGAGGCCATCGCCGCGGGCCAGCTTACAACCGACGCGCGTGTCCTTGGCATCGCCTTTGACGGCACCGGCGCCGGCACCGATGGGACCATTTGGGGCGGCGAGTTTCTTGTTGCCGGCCTTGGCGGCTTTGAGCGCGCCGCGCATTTACTCACCTGGGCGCTCCCCGGCGGGGCGGCCTCCGTGCGCGACGCCCGCCGCAACGCCTTTGCCCTGCTCAGTGAGCTCGGTCTGCTCGAGCACCCAGGCGCCGCTCGGCTTTTGGGCAGCCTCGACGAGCAAACGCGCAGCGTGACAGCCACCATGATCGAGCACGGCATCAACAGCCCGCGCACCAGCAGCATGGGGCGTCTCTTTGATGCCGCGGCAGCAATTCTGGGCATCTGCGACAAGGCAACCTACGAGGGCGAGCCTGCCATAGAACTCGAAGCCGCCGCCTGGCGCGCGTTCAGCAGTGAAAGTGCCTGCCCCACCGGCAATATGGCCAGCTTTTCCGCAACCGAATCATCCCGTCCGGACGACTTCCATGTTCTGAACTCCAGACCGCTTTTTGAGGCGCTTTTGGAGGGAATCAGGACCGGCGTGCCCGCCGGCAAGCTCGCGCTCGACTTCCATGTCACCATCGCACGCGCGTCGGCCCGCATCGCAAGCGAGATCTGCGCGCGCGAAGGCCTCGATACCGTCGCGCTCTCGGGCGGTGTGTTCATGAACCGGCTTTTGCTTCAGCTCCTTACCCACGAACTCAAAGACGCCGGTCTTGCCGTCTTGGTCCCCCACGCTGTACCCGCCAACGACGGCTGCATCGCCTACGGTCAGGCCGCCATCGCTCGCGCTCGCCTCGCGCAGACGGCGTTGCGATAGGCTGTTTTGCCAGCCTGCGCGCCGCCGTCTCACAGGTGTAACGCGTTTGCTCGTGACTCCCGCGAGCGCTACCATCAACTGATGGGTAATTAGGCGCCTATCCAGCGCAAAACGTATAAAAGGGGAACATTATGTGCCTTGCCGTTCCCGGTAAAGTGGTCAAACGCGACGACGACCTTAAGGCGACCGTCGACATGATGGGCATCGAGCGCCCCGTTTCGCTGCGCCTCGTGCCGACGGCACAGGTAGGCGACTATATTCTCGTGCACGCCGGCTTTGGCATTCAGATTGTCGACGAGCAGGAAGCCCAAGAGACACTCGAGCTCGTCAATACCATGACCGAGCTGGCCAAAGAGGACCAACTCGCCACCAACCCAGCCGAGGCATACTAGTGGCGGCGGCGCAGCCGGTTCGCTCCGGTATCGACTTTTCGGCATTTCGCGACCCCAAGCTGGCCCGCGAGCTCATCGATCGTATTCATGAGCTTGTCGGCAACCGCAGCATCAACCTTATGGAAGTCTGCGGTACGCATACCGTGAGCATTGGCCGCTATGGCTTTCGCTCCATTATGCCGACGGGGCTCAAACTGCTAAGCGGCCCGGGGTGCCCCGTTTGCGTCACCGCCAACCGCGACATCGATCACGCAATCGCGCTTTCCAACATGGACGGCGCCATCATCACCACCTTTGGCGACATGATGCGCGTGCCCGGATCGTCCACCTCGCTTGCCGCGCAAAAGGCGGCGGGGCGCGACATCCGCATCGTCTACTCTCCGCTCGACGCACTCGACATTGCCGAGCAAAATCCCGAACGCCCGGTCATCTTTATGGGCGTCGGCTTTGAGACCACAACGCCCACCATTGCCGCCGCTATCCTGGAGGCCGACGCGCGCGGGCTCCAGAACTTCTCGGTCTACTGTGCTCACAAGACCACGCCGCCGGCTCTGCGTGCGATCTCCAACGACCCCGAGACCGCCATCGACGGCTTTATCCTGCCTGGTCACGTCGCTACCATCACAGGCCTGGCACCCTTTGGGTTTTTGGTCGATGAGTTCGAGACCCCCGGCGTAGTCACCGGGTTTGAGCCGGTCGATATCTTGCAGGGCATCTGCATGCTGGTCCAGATGATTGTCGAGCACAGGCCCGCAATCGACAACGCCTACCGCCGTGGCGTCAATGCAGACGGCAATCCCGTAGCGCGCCAGCTGGTCGAGCAGGTGTTTGAGCCATGCGACACCACGTGGCGCGGGCTGGGGCCGATTGCGGCTTCGGGTCTTTCCATCCGACCCGAATTCGCGCGCTTTGATGCCGGCGCCCGCTTTGACGTGCCCGTTGAGGCGACGGTCGAGCCACGCGGGTGCCGCTGCGGCGACGTGCTTCGCGGAGCCATCACACCGAGCGACTGCCCGCTGTTCGGCCACGCATGTACGCCCGAACACCCCGTCGGCCCCTGCATGGTGAGCTCCGAAGGCAGCTGCGCGGCGTACTTTAGATACCGCGACTAGCCCGGACGCCCCCGCGTACCGGCACCACCCACGATTGGAGTTTTCGATATGTCCCGTACTGCCACCGATAGCACTGTCCTGCTGGGCCACGGCTCCGGCGGCCAGATGATGAAGCGCATTATCGATGAGGTCTTTCTGGATGCCTTTGGGTCGCCCGAGCTGCTTGCGGGCAACGATGCCGGTGTCGCCGCACTGCCCGCAAGCGGGCGAATCGCCATGTCGACCGACAGCTTTGTGGTAACGCCGCAGTTCTTCCCCGGCGGCAATATCGGCCGACTCGCCGTATGCGGAACCGTCAACGACGTCGCGACCTCGGGCGCTAACGTGCGCTACCTCTCATGCGGCTTTATCCTCGAAGAGGGCTATCCCATGGACAAGCTGCGCCAGATTGTGCAGACCATGGCCGAAACGGCGCGCGAGGCGGGCGTGTCCATAATCACCGGCGACACCAAGGTGGTCGAGCGTGGCGGTGCCGACGGCGTCTACATCAATACCGCCGGCGTGGGCGAAGTGCCCGCGGGCGTAACGCTCAGCGGTGCGAACTGTCGGCCCGGCGACGCCATCCTGGTATCGGGTACGCTAGGCGACCACGGCATCGCCATCATGAGCCAGCGCGAGGGCTTGGCGTTTTCGAGCGACATCGAAAGCGATGCTGCGCCGCTCAATCATCTGATTGCCGACGTGCTCGCCGCCGCCCCCGACACCCGCTGCTTCCGCGACCCCACGCGCGGCGGCCTGGCATCCACGCTCAACGAGTTTGCCCAGGCCAGCGGCGTTGCCATGGAGATCGACGAGGATGCCGTGCCCGTGCGCCCCGACGTGCAGGCGGCATGTGAGATGCTCGGTTACGATGTGCTGCAGGTGGCAAACGAGGGCAAGATGGTTGCCGTGGTGCCGGCCGAGCAAGCCGATGCCGCGCTGGCAGCCATGCGCGCCGCCCGCTACGGCGAGAACGCCGCCATCATCGGTCGCGTGCTGCCACTTGCCGAGGGCGCCCGTCCCGCCGTGCGCGTACGCACCGGCTGGGGCTCGACCCGCATCCTCGACATGCTCGTGGGAGAACAGCTGCCGAGGATTTGCTAACGACAAAGGCTCAGGGCTATTAAAGATATTCAGATTCCAAACATGCCCGGCACGCATGCCCAGTATCATGGGGTGCGTTTTACAACTCAAGCGGCAGGAGCACCCATGGCAGCAGCTTTTTCCCATGTGATCTTTGACCTGGACGGCACCATTCTCAACACGCTCGAGGACCTGGCGGCCGCCGGCAACCATACCTGCGAGACGCACGGCTGGCCCACGTTTGCCGTTGACGAGTACCGTTACAAGGTGGGAAACGGCATGCTCAAGCTGGTTGAGCGCTTTATGCCCGCCGAGTACGCGGGCGACAGCCGTATGTTTGAGCAGACGCTTGCCGAGTTTAGGGCTTACTACGGCGAGCACAAGGAGGACCACACCGCACCGTACGCCGGCACGATCGAGATGCTCGACCGCCTGCGCGCCGCGGGTGTGCAGCTTGCCGTGCTCACTAACAAGGACCACGTCTCGGCCGCTCCGCTTATCGAGAAATACTTTGGTTCCGAGCGCTTTGCGCTGGTGCAGGGCCGCGTCGATGCGCTTCCTCCCAAGCCCGAGGCGCCTGTTACGCTGCATGTGATGAAAGAGCTAGGCGCCGACCCGGCAACCACACTCTATGTGGGCGATTCCAATGTCGACGTCCTGACCGGTCACAATGCCGGCCTCAAGAGCGCCGGTGTCAGCTGGGGCTTCCGCGGCCGCGCAGAGCTGGAGTCCGCCGGCGCCGACTACGTGGTGGACACCCAAGACGAGCTCTCGGCGCTGATTCTGGGCGAGTAGCGGGGCTGTCGCTCAACACGGCTGGATAGATTCTGTCGCGCGGAAAGCGCATCCCGTTTTGCCGCCTCAGAATGGGATGCGCTTTCCGGTTGAGCCTTGTCGGGGAAACGGCATCCCGTTTCAGAGCAATATTCCGGGTCGCACTTTCCGCAACCCACGCCATCCGGAAACCGTGACCCGCTATTCGGCCAAATACCGGCTCGTATTTTCCCGAGCATTCGATGCAACGCTGGCGCAAGGAGTGTCCCCAACTGCCGGCAGAAAAGGAACGTCCCCAAGTGCCGCCCCAATGACTACCATGGCAACGCCGCAGGTAGAGGACGGACAGCGAGCGGGCACCAGAGCGAACAAATTGGCATGAAAAGAGGACGGCATAGACCTTCTGGTCATGCCGTCCTCTTTGAATGACAAGTTGTCGCTCTGGTGCCCGCGCAGCGTCGAGCAGTTACGCGGTTCGTAGAACCGCGTAACTCCCCTAGCTCATCATCGCATTCATCATCTCGGTGGTTGCGGAATCGTCAGCAGACCACTCGCCATCGTCATTGGCGGTGTACTTGAAGGTAACCTTGGTGTCCTTGGTCTTAGCGGCCTTGGTCACGTCGACCATGACCTGGCCGGCCATCTTGTACAGGTCGTCCTCGGAAGGCATCGTATCGAGCGCCGCGATCTTCTCCTGATACTGGGTGGCGAAATCTTCGACGATCTTATTCATGGACTTGCAGGTGATGGTAACCTCGGCGGTCGCGGTGCCCTTGTCCTCATCGACCGTCACATCACCGATCTTGTAATCAAAACCCTCGAGATAGCTCTTGGCGTATTCCTTGGGATCGATGCCCAGCTGCTCAAACTCGTCGCCCGAAGCCTCTTCCAGACCGGAAAGGAAGTCATCGCCGCCGTTCTTAACCTCATCAAACTGAGTCGTAAGGTCCTTGGTGATGAGTTCCTCGACCGAAGGGCCTCCGCAGCCGGAAAGCAGGACCACGCACGCAACCAAGACGGCCATGAGGGGCGCAAGCAGCAGCTTCTTTTTCATGTTGTTCCTCCAAACAAGCGGCGCCGCGTTCCCTGCGCAGCGCACGTCGTAACAGCAAGTCCATATTAGCGGCCAGGCCCAACCCCCTGCGTCACAAAAGCGCAGGCGGCTCAATTTGACGAACGAACGGCCTATAAAGCAAGCCCCCTGCAATAAAATGCGCCCACTCGGCCCATTAAAAAAGGGCGGCCGGATAACCCGACCACCCTTGCACATCCTTATGTTGTCGCAGTTTACTTGCGGACGACCTTAACGATGGCGTCGCCGGCGGCGACAGCGGAGTCGGCCTCGACGGCGAGCTCAACGTCGGCAAACTCGGCGGTGTTGGACACGGCCACGACGACACAGTCCTTGTAACCGGCAGCAGCGATCTTGGCGCGGTCGATCTTGAGCATGGGCTGGCCAGCCTTAACGACATCGTCGGCCTTGACGAAGCCCTCGAAGCCGTCGCCGTTCATGTTGACGGTATCGACGCCAACGTGCACCAGAACCTCGATGCCGCTATCGGACTGCAGGCCCACGGCGTGACCCATGGTGACGGTCACCTTGCCGTCGCAGGGAGCGTAGACCAGATCGTCCTCGGGCCACACGGCGCAGCCCTTGCCCAGAACCTCGCCACCAAAGACGGGATCGGGCACGTCGGCCATCTTGATGACCTTGCCCTTGACGGGCGAGCACAGCACGTCGGCGCCGGCAGAAGCAGAGATGGAGGCCGGAGCAGCGGCAACCGCGGGCTCAGCCTTCTTCTTGAACATGTCAAACAGACCCATACGTTTTCTCCTCTTGATTCAGCGCAACGTTATGCGCATGCCTATGGTGATTATAGTGCCAAATGGTTCAAATGCTAAGGTGGGGACTCGAATCACGAGCCCATCCCAAGGCTTTTCCCCGGTGGCACCCATCTTGTCGATTAAGCCAGGCCCTCGGCACCGTTGGACTTGATGATCTTCTGGTAGGCGAAGAAGCTGTCCTTGCGGCGGCGCTCGTAGGTGCCGGTGCCGTCATCGTACTTATCGACGTGGATAAAGCCGTAGCGCTTGCGCATCTCGCCGGTGCCGGCCGAGACCAGGTCGATGGGACCCCACCAGGTATAGGCGATCAGGTCGACGCCGTCCTCGATGGCCTCGCCCATGGCTTTGACATGGCTCTGGAGGTAGGCGATGCGGTACGGGTCGTGGATGGAGC
Source organism: Collinsella sp. AF02-46-1 (assembly GCF_003465825.1). Taxonomy (GTDB): domain Bacteria; phylum Actinomycetota; class Coriobacteriia; order Coriobacteriales; family Coriobacteriaceae; genus Collinsella. The sequence continues at coordinate 91,995 of NZ_QSBV01000004.1, read as the reverse complement.
CGTCCTCCTCCACCTCGTCGTAGGCGCCCATGCCGTTCTCGACCACCATCAGCGGAATCTCGTAGCGGGCGTAGATCTCGTTGAGGGCGATGCGCAGGCCCGTCGGGTCAATCTGCCACCCCCAGTCGGTGCTCTCGAGGTAGGGGTTCTTGCCGCCAAAGGCCATATTGCCCTCGGTCATCTCGTGGTCCTTATGGGTGCCCACGGTGCCCGACATGTAGTAGCTAAAGGTGTAGAAGTCAACCTTGCCGTCGGCGATGTCCTGCAGGTCGCCGTCGGCGATGTTAAGCTCGATGCCGTTCTCGGCCCAGAAGCGCTTGGCGTAGAACGGGTACTTGCCGCGCACCTGCACGTCGGAGCAGTACCAGTTCATGGTGTTCATCTCCTGCTGGGTGGCAAGGACGTCGGCCGGGTCGCACGTGGCGGCATAGGACAGGATAAAGCAGTCCATGTTGCCCATCTTGAACTGCGGGTAGTGCTCGTGGGCGTAGCGCACGACGCGACCGCTGGCCACGAACTGGTGATGCAGGGCCTGCATACGGGCCTGCGGCGTGGCGTGGACCGCCGAAGCCGGACCCTCAAAGCCCTGGATCATGCTGGTCTCAAAGAGGTTGCCCATGTCCTGGGTGCCGCAGTTGATCTCGTTGAAGGTGAGCCAGAACTTGACCTTGTCCTGGTAACGGTCGAAGACGGTCTGGCAGTACTTCTCAAAGAAGCCGATGAGCTCGCGGCTCGCCCAGCCGTTGTATTTCTCGACCAGATGATAGGGCATCTCGTAGTGCGACAGGGTCACGAGCGGCTCGATATTGTGAGCACGCAGGCAGTCGAAAACGCGATCGTAGAAGGCGAGGCCGGCCTCGTTGGGCTCGGCGTCGTCGCCGTTGGGGAAGATACGGCTCCAAGAGATGGACATGCGGAACATGGTAAAGCCCATCTCGGCGAACAGCGCGATGTCCTCCTCGTAGTGATGGTAGAAGTCGATACCGTCATGATTGGGATAGAAGCGGTCGGGGTCGATGTCGATCGTAATCTGACGCGGCTCCTTGTAGCTGCCGCCCAGGAAGTGGTCGTCGACGGAAGGGCCGCGGCCGTCAACGTTCCATGCGCCCTCAAACTGGTTTGCGGCCGTAGCGCCGCCCCAAAAGAAACCCTCGGGGAATCCCATAAGTGCCTCCTCGCTCATGCGTGTTGCTGATGAAACGAGTATGCCGCCGAGTCGCTCCAGGCCAGGGCGAAGGCGCCGATTTGGACACTTCTTTTCGCAGACGCGCGCTGCAACAGCGCTGCAGCTGAAACTTTTTGACACCGAAGGAGCGAAGACAATCCGCCCCGCGCTTACCGGCGGTATGCCGCGGGGGTGCAGCCATACTTGTCGTGAAACTTACGGTAGAAGAAGCTCATGTTTTCATAGCCCACCGCATGCGCAGCCGCCCCGGCCGTGGCGCCGCCGCGCAGAAGCTCGGCCGCACGTACCAGGCGTCGCTCCTGCACAAGCTGCCTAAAGGTCTTGCCCACATGCCGCTTGAGGAGCGCCGTCGCATAATTAGGGCTCAAGCCAAACTCCGCCGCCATCCCCTCGAGGGAGCATGCAGCGAATTCGCGATCGATATAGCCAAGCATTCCCGTCACCAGGGCAGTGGGCCCCGCTGCGCCGTCCGCCGCGCCGCGCACCAGCTCGCGCTCGTAGCAATCCATGAGCTCGGCCAAAAACAGCTGAAACAGACGCAAGACGATCTCGGGACCGTTGGGGCTCGGGTCGTACAGCTCGCAGAGCATCTCCTGCATGTAGCGCCGAATCCGACGGCTCTCGCCGCAATGAAAACGGACATGGCCCCGATGGTCCGTCTCGCTGTTGAGCGCGTTGAACAAAAACCGCGAGACCGCGCTCTCGCGCGAGAGGCTCGACTCGAGACTCCGGCGCAAAAAAGAGCGTGAAACGGTCATGCTCAGCATGATGTCGTCCTCACCAAGCGCCGCCACGGCATGCGGGCAGAGGGCGTCGAGCAAAAGCACCTCGTTGCGGCCCAGCTCGAGCCTCTCCCCCGCCACCGTCTGCGGGCAGCGTCCGCGATACACATAGCTCAGCTCCACGTAATCATGCACGTGCTCGGGAACTGCATTAAAGCGCGAGTTTTTCCTTATCGTCAGGCCACGCGGCATGCCGGGCTGGGCATAGGCAAACCCTGGCTGGCCAATCTTGCGCACTGGGCATCCGTCGATTTCGACATGCTCGGTCATAATCGACCAATCAAATGCCATGCCGTCTTTATAAGCGATCTCACTGGCGCTCAGTTCGTTGAGCCTACGCTCGAGCTCGTCGATCTCCATGGCTTGCCAATCGTTGATTTGGTCATAGTTCGTCGTGATTCAGATATTAGCAGAACGCGCCGACGCGTCCATAATCTGTGCTATGCAGCAGATCGATCGAGCCAAGGAGGATCCATGACCGCGTACTATCAGCAGGTGCTCGAGGGCACATACGACAACCACGTGCTTCCGTTTTTGTGGATGAAGGGCGAGAGCCATAAGACCATTGCCGAGTATCTGGAAAAGATCGCCGGCGCCGACATCCACGAGGTCTGTCTCGAAAGCCGCCCACACCCCGATTTTTGCGGCGAGGGCTGGTGGCGCGACTTGCGCTTTGTCATTGACGAGTGCAGGCAGCTGGGCCTTAAGCTCTGGATCTTGGACGACGCGCACTTCCCCACGGGCTTTGCCAACGGCGCCGTCAAGGAGGCCGTGCCCGAGCTCCGCAAGATCGTGCTCACGCACCGCACGTTCGACATCGTGGGCCCCACGTCCGCCGCGAGCATCGCGCTCGCCAACATGCTCGACAAAACGGAGCGCTTCTACGGCGTGACATTTATGCAGGACGGCAGCCCCGTCGACGTCGCTTACCGAGTAATCGACGATGCAGACGGCAACCCCAGCCGCCTGGTCTTCGATGCACCTGCGGGCCTCACGCAGGCATGCGTGATGTTCACGAGCGGCAAGACCTCCTACAACGAGGACTACATCAATATGGTCGACCGCGCCTCGGTGGCGCAGCTCATCGATGCTGTCTACGAGCCGCATTTTGAGCATCTGGGCGATGAGTTTGGCAAGACCATCTTGGGCTTTTTCTCCGATGAGCCCGGATTTGCCAACGAGAAGGGCACCACGGGCCCCGATGGCATCTCGGACACGCTCATCGGCAAGGCCACCGCGCCCCTACCCTGGTCGGCCGAGCTTGAGCGTCGCCTGCGCGCGGCACTGGGCGAGCGCTACCTGGCCGAGCTCCCGCACCTGTGGGACCGCGAGCCGGCCGGCGCGCACGTACGCCACGTCTATATGGACATCGCGAGCACCCTCTATAAGGAGTGCTTCTGCGACCAGCTCGGAGACTGGTGCCGCGCGCGCGGCGTGCAGTACATCGGCCACGTTATCGAGGACAAGGACTGCCACGCGCGCCTGGGCGTGGGCGCCGGGCACTACTTCCGCGCCGTGGGCGGTCAGGACATGGCGGGCGTCGACATCGTGATCAACCAGCTGGTACCCGGCATGGACCGCGGCCTTCACAGCTACGGACGCGGCGTGTGGGACCTCGAGTTCTATAACTACGTGCTGCCCAAGCTGGGCTCCTCGGCAGCACACCTCGACCCCAAAAAGCAGGGGCGCTGCATGGCCGAGGTCTTTGGCGCATTTGGATGGCACGAAGGCCTACGCGAGATGAAGTGGATCGCCGATCATTTTTTGGTGCGCGGCGTCAATTGGTTTGTGCCGCATGCCTTTAGCATGGCCGCCTTCCCCGACTGGGACTGCCCGCCGCATTTCTATGCGCATGGCCAAAACCCCCAGTTTGCACACTTTGGGCAGCTTATGAGCTACATGAACCGTACGGCGAGCCTGCTGAGCGGCGGGCGCGCAACGACCCCGGTGGCGCTTCTCTACCATGCGGACGCCGAGTGGGCAGGCGAGGCGAACTTTATGCAGCATGCCGCCTCCGAGCTTATGCGCGCGCAGGTCGACTTTGACATCGTGCCGGCAGAGGCATTTGAGGACGCAGGGCGCTATGCCGTTGAAATTGCCGCAGACGGTAGCGGCTTTAGCGTGAACGGCCAGGCATACCGCTGCCTGGTGATGCCCGGAGCCGAGTTTGTCGGCGAAGCCGTGCTCGACTTTGCCGCGCGTGCCGCAGCCGCAGGTGTTGCCGTGTACGCGCTGGATGAGTTGCCGAACAAGCGCTACGACGGTGACGCTGCAGGTCGCGAGGGCTTTGCCTCCCTGGATGCAGCCGCGGTCGCCGGCATCAAGCTCCTGGCGACCACCGAGCTCGCAGACACACTTGCCAACACCGGCATGCAGACCGTGGTTTGCGCCGAGCCCCAGCCCTGGCTGCGCGCACTGCGCTACGAGCGGGCGGGCGAGACCTATCTGATGCTCGTCAACGAGCATCCCAAGCAGGGTATCTCCACTCAGATTGCGCTTGCCGACGGCACACCCGTTGCAGGCGCGCGCCTCGATCTGCTCAACGGCACCGAGCCCGCCGCCTTTGACGGCACGCTCGAGCTGGCTCCCTACGAGAGCTGCATCGTGGTCCTTGGGGCTACAGGTTCCGTTGCTGTGGCAACCGCCGAAGACGAAGCCACATGCGTCGACGGGCCCTGGGCGGTTGCCTTCTCTGCCCCTGGCACCGATGCCTTTGGCGAGTCTGTTGAGCTTGCAGACCTGCACGACCTTTCCTCGGCCGAGTTCCCCGGCAAGGCCGGCACATTCCGCTACCAGGCTTCCTTTGTCCTGGGCGAAGCGGCCACCCGCACCGTCATCGACCTTGGCGAGGTCTTTGAGACCGCAACCGTCACCCTCGACGGCAAATCCCTCGGCACGCGCATCTGTCCGCCTTACTGCTTTGAGGCCGGCGCGCTTTTGGCCGGCGAGCACGCGCTTGCGATCGATATCATCAACACCCTCGACCATGCCGTCCCCGACGTGTTCGGCATGACCGAGCCCTCCGAGCCCAGCGGTCTCTTGGGGCCCGTACGCGTGCTCGGGTAACGCCCCGGGCGCAAACGGCCCAACAAGGACAGCGCCCTATGTTGAGCCCACAACAGCGAGCGGGCCCCTGGTGCGGCAAATTGGGCCGAAAGAGGAGGGATGTGTGCTTCCGCACGCGCCCGACGATTGAAGCCCAAGGTGCCGTGCCAAGGGCCCGCGCAGCGTCGAGCGGTCCGTCGTTCATAGACCGGCGGACCAAAACTCCCAGCCAAGCCGAACGTTTTATTTATCGCTATGATTGGTTTATCGCGACGCAAACGCATAGGAGCCATATGGATATCAGGCGGAAGATCACGCAGGGCAAAAGCCTCACCCCCACCGAGCAACAACTTGGGCGAACGGCCCTCGCCATGGGCGAGGATGTGCGCGGGCTTTCCATTAAGGAATTTGCCGCGTGCGCCAACGTTTCGGTCGCGAGCGTGCACCGCTTTTGCAAAAAGCTCGGCCTCGAGGGATTCAAAGACCTCAAGGTCGAGCTCATCCGCCAGGCGACCGAGGCGGGCAACCGGCGCGACGTGGACATCAACTTTCCCTTCGATGCCACCTCCACCCCTGCGCAGGTGATGGAGCGCATGGAGGGGCTCTACCAGACCACCTTGGCCGAAACGCAGGAGCTGCTCGACCCTGCACAGCTCGACCACGCCGCCAAGCTCATCATGCGCGCCGGCACCGTGGACATCTACACGGGCTCGCATAACCTGTATCCAGCGGGAATGTTCCGCGATCGCCTGCTTTCCGCCGGCAAAAGCGCGACGTGCCACGACAGCGTCGAGGCGCAGGTGCGCACGGCGCTCGCCTCGGGTCCCGACCATGTGGCAATCATCATCTCCTACAGCGGCCTTGCCCCCAACCTCAAGGAGATCTTGCCGATCCTTAGCAGTCGACATGTCCCGGTCATCGTCATCGGCACGCCGTACTGTGCCCGCATTCACCCCGGCTTTGCCGCCTATCTCACGGTAAGCGACCACGAGAGCATGACGCACCGCATCACGCAGTTCGCCAGCCATATCGCCGTGCAATACGTACTCGATTCGCTCTATAGCAGCTACTTTGCCAAAGATTACGCCCGCTGCTCCGAGTTCTTAGAGCGCTCGTTCCCCTACACCCGCCTGCCCGGACTCAAGTAGCGACGAGCGTGGATTTTTGGACACCAACCTAGCGAGCGTGGATAATCTCCCACTTTGAGCCCGCACACAGGCCAAAACCGGGAGATTATCCACGCTCATTTTGGGTCCCCTGGGAACGCATGAGGAGGGCGGATAGACAGCCGTTATTTGCGAGGCGTCAGCGACGTAAAGAGTCCGTGTTGGTTGCAGTAAAGATATATCCTGCCGCGCCCGGTAATATGGAAGCGCGGCTGCACCGATTGCTCTGGATAGAGCTTCTTAAAGCAGATGCCGTCCATAGTCGCATATGCCACAAAGCTAATGTAGTGATCCTTGGTCATGGGATGATCGAGCGTGACGTACCAATCGTCCTCGATGCGCTCGATGGAAAAGGCATGGTCCGCGTCCGGCTCTTCGGCCTCCTGGGGAAACATCGTGGAGCCACAGCAGCTAAAGCTGCCTTCTCCGAGCGCGTGCACAACGTTTCCGCAGATAGGGCAAACGTAAAAGACGCCTTTGAGCATATTGCCTGCACGGTTGGCGTTAGCCCGAATGTCACCAGCCAAAAGCTCAGCCACGCTTATGCCGAGTCTCTGGGCCAAAGGCTCGACGAGGGAAATGTCGGGAAGGCCGCGGCCGGATTCCCACTTGCTGACAGCTTTATCGGTCACGCCAAGGCTTTCCGCCAGGGCGCGCTGGGTGAGGCCGCGCTCTTCGCGCAGCTGCTTGATGGCATGCGCTGCCAAAAAAGTATGGGAGGCATTGGTTTGCCGTGTCTGGTTCATGGGCTGTCCAATCAAATTGAAGAAATGGAGTGAACCGGTTCGACAGTCAGTATCCATTTGAAGGCCAGGCTCGACAACCTACGCTGCGTAGACATGCGCCAATCGAACGAGCGCGGTTTTTTGGACACTCATCCTGAGTAGTCATTTAAGAACGTCCCCAATGACTACTCATTTATGTCTGTCCCCAATGACTGGGCAACGGCAGCGAGAGCCCCGATGTTTTGGCAACGACAGCGAGCGACGTCCAGGACGAACAAGTTGGCATGAAAAAGGCAAGGCATAGACCTTTTGGTCATGCCTTGCCTTTTGAATGACAAATTGTCGTCCTGGGCGGCGCGCAGCGTCGGCCGGTCCGCCGTTCGGTAGAACGGCGGAACCTACTTGACGCCGTACTGCTCGTAGTAGGCGTCGATGGCGGCCTTGAGCTCATCGTCGATGACGACCTTGCCGTCGATCTCGTGGTTGTAGAGGGTCTCGACGACCTCGGCCATGGAGACGATGCTCGCGACGGGGAAACCGTACTTGGCCTCGATCTCCTTCTGCGCGGTGGTCACGCCACCCTTGCCGACCTCCATGCGGTTGAGGGACACGATCAGGCCCTTGATCTCGACATCGGCAGCAGCCATGACCTTGGGATAGGTCTCGTCGATGGACTTACCGCTGGTGGTGACGTCCTCGACCATGACCACGCGGTCGCCGTCCTGGGGCTCATAGCCCAGCAGGTTGCCCTTATCGGCGCCGTGGTCCTTGGCCTCCTTGCGGTCGCAGCAGTACTTGACCTCCTTGCCGTACAGCTCGTGGTAGGCAATGGCGGTCACGACGGCCAGGGGAATGCCCTTGTAGGCCGGCCCAAACAGGACATCAAAGTCGTCGCCAAAGTTATCGTGGATAGCCTGGGCGTAATACTCGCCCAGCTTCTTGAGCTGGTAGCCCGTCACGTAAGCGCCGGCGTTCATAAAGAACGGGGACTGACGGCCGCTCTTGAGCGTAAAGCTGCCGAACTTAAGAACGTCGGACTCGACCATAAACTTGATGAACTCTTGCTTGTAAGCCTCCATGCGGGCTCCTCTCGTAATCGCGTACGTGCTCTTCAGTTTAGCGCAGGCGAGGCGTCGATGTGGGCGCGCTTTGAGGCCACGTCATTCTGTAAAGGCTTTGTCAGGGACAATGGTTTTCCGAACAATGAGGTTGACACGGCAAACCCCCTCATCAAGAATACGGGCGGATTAAAACGGGTGCGAGACACCCGAAGCGCGCCGCGCCCGGCCTTAAGGAGGTGTGCCATGGAAGGCAGCCATAGTCGAAAAACCTGCATGTCGCCCTCGGCACGCCGCGAGGATTCCGCACACGCATAAGCGCCACGAATCGATCGTCAAAACCACCACAAAGGTGCCTGTCGCCTTTGTGGTGGTTCGAGAGCATGACGTGAGCGACATCTAGGTTTTTAAAGCACATACGACACGTACGCTAACTCCCTTTAACAAGGAGGACCCTATGCTGATGCTCAAAACCGCCACGGTACTCGAAGTCATCTCCAAGCGCCGCCGCACGGCGCGCCCCGCCGCTCACACCGGCCTGTCCAAGAACACCATATTCGCCGCCACCCATAGCGCCGAGGACGCCCTCGTGCTGCTTGACGCCACGGCCGACGGACTCACTGCCGAGCACGCCGCCGAGCGCCTGGACGCCGCCGGCCCCAACACCATCGAGGCGCCGACCAAGACGCTCGCCCGCCGCATCGCCGACGCGTTCATCGATCCCTTCGCCGGCATCCTCGCCGCGCTCGCGCTGGTCTCGCTCTACATCGACGTGCTCGCCGTACCCGAGCCCCAGCGCGATCCCTCCACGGTCATCGTCATCGGCATCATGCTGCTGGTATCGGGCAGCATGAAGTTTATCCAGGAGGCTCGCAGCGGCAATGCGGCCGAGGCCCTCAAGGACCTGGTCTCCAACACCTGCTGTGCCCTGCGCGACGGCGAGCGTATCGAGATCCCCTTTGATGATCTCGTCCCCGGCGATGTAATCCGTCTCTCTGCCGGCGATATGGTGCCGGCCGATGCCCGCATCATCACCGCGCGCGACCTGTTTGTGATCGAGTCCGCACTCACCGGCGAGAGCGAGGCCGTCGAAAAGACCGCTGCCATCACCGTCGCCGAGGGTGCCGGCAGCTCCGCGCTGCCGCTCTCTGCCTGCAAAAACATCGTCTTTACCGGCACCTCCGTGCAAAACGGCACCGCTATAGCACTTGTCGTTGCCACCGGCTCGGACACCTACCTGGGCGGCATCGCCAAGATGCTCAACGGGCGCGGCGAGAAGAGCGCGTTTGACCGCGGCGTCTCGAGCGTCTCCATGCTGCTCGTACGCCTTATGCTCGTTATGGCGCCGGTCGTCTTTGCCGTCAACGCCGCCACCAAGGGCAGCGTCATCGACGCGCTGCTGTTCGCCACGAGCGTGGCCGTGGGCATCACGCCGCAGATGCTTCCCGTCATCGTGACCACGAGCCTGTCGCAGGGCGCCAAGGACCTCGCCCGCCGCCAGGTTATCGTCAAGGAGCTGCCGGCGATCCAAAACCTCGGTGCCATGGATGTCCTGTGCTGTGACAAGACCGGCACCCTCACCGAAGACCGCATCGTGCTCGAGCGCTATCTCAACACTGACGGCAACGAGGACGCACGCGTGCTGCGCCATGCGTTTTTGAACAGCTTCTTCCAGACCGGCCTCAAAAACCTTATCGACCTGGCCGTCATCGACCGTGCCGACGTGACGCCCTCGACTGTCGCGCCCGACTCCACGCTGGGCCAGAGCCTGCGCGACCGCTATACCAAGGTCGACGAGGTGCCCTTCGATTTCTCACGCCGTCGCCTGAGCGTAGTCGTCGCCGACGCCCAGGGCAAAACCCAGATGGTTACCAAGGGAGCTGCCGAGGAAATGCTCGAGATTTGCTCCTTTGTCGAGGTTGACTGTGTCGCCCAGCCGCTCAGCGAAAATAAGCTCGCCCAGATTCGCAAGCAAGTCGCCGAACTCAACGCCGAGGGCCTGCGCGTGATTGCCGTGGCGCAGAAGACCGATCCGCGCTGCGTGGGCGAATTTGGCATCGCCGACGAGTGCGACATGGTGCTGATGGGCTTTTTGGCCTTCCTCGATCCGCCCAAGGCGAGTGCCGCGGGCGCCGTCGCCACCCTCGAGGCCAAGGGCGTGGCGGTCAAGGTCCTGACCGGCGACAACGATCGCGTCGCCGCCACCGTCTGCGAGCAGATCGGTATCGACGCGAGCGATGTCTTGCTGGGCTCCGAGATCGATGCGCTCGATGACGCCGAGCTTGCCGAGCGCGCCGAGCACACCCACCTCTTCGCCAAGCTCTCGCCGCTGCAGAAGGCGCGTCTGGTGCGCGTCATGCGCGAGCTGCTCGGTCACACCGTGGGCTTTATGGGCGACGGCATCAACGACGCCGCCGCCATGCGCGCGAGCGACTGCGGCATCTCGGTCGATTCGGCCGTCGACATCGCCAAGGAATCCGCCGATATCATCTTGCTTCAGAAGGACCTGGGCGTGCTCGAGCGCGGCATCATCGAAGGCCGCCGCACCTACGGCAACCTGCTCAAGTACCTCAAGACCACGGTGAGCTCCAACTTTGGCAACGTACTGTCCGTGACCGTCGCGAGCCTGTTCCTGCCGTTTTTGCCCATGAGCGCCCTGCAGCTGGTGTTGCTGTCGCTGGTCTACGAGATCGTGTGTATCGCGCTGCCGTGGGACACCGTCGATGACGCCTGGACCGCCCGTCCGCGCGCCTGGGACGCCGCGTCCATTAAGGGCTTTATGCTCGAGTTGGGTCCCGTGAGCTCGCTGTTTGACATCGTAACCTTCGCCGCGCTCTTCTTTGTGGTGTGCCCTGCCACCGTAGGCGCAAGCTGGTCCGAGCTCGCCGGGACGGGCAACGCCGCAGGCATGGCGGCCTTTGCGACGCTCTTCCAGAGCGGCTGGTTTGTCGAGTCCATGTGGTCGCAGACGCTCGTGATCCACATGCCGCGCTCCCCGCGCCTGCCGAGCCCGCGCGACCACGCCGCGCCCGCGCTGTGCGTTCTCACCGTGCTGGGCCTGGCGCTCGTCACCTGGCTGCCGGCAAGCCCCATCGCCGATGCGCTCGGCCTTACGACGCTGCCCACGAGCTTTTTCGCGCTGCTCATCGGCATCGTCGCCGCCTACATCGCGCTCACCCAGCTGGCAAAGCGCCGCTACATTGCCCGCCACGGCGAGCTACTGTAGCGCCCGAATTGTGGCGCGCGACCCATCAGGCGGTCAAAAAGTCCCGTCTCAAGTTAAACCACTCATTTAAGCACGTCCCCAATGAGTGCGGCGGAATGGCTCCCCTTGACAGCTTAAAGCCGTCATGCAGGAACCATTCCGTCGCAGCCTTATGAAAGGGACTGGGTTGTAAATGTTGGAGAAGAGCCGTTAGCGCCCAGGGGTCAGGATCACCAGGGCGTCGTGCTCAAAGGGATGCTGAGCCACGCGCACGGTGCCGTCACCGTTATCGCGGACGGGCAGCTTGGCGATGCGCTTGTCCTCCATGTCGAGGACCGTCGCCGTCCAGCCGCGCGCGCCGTCGAGCTTAAACTTGAGCGCCGTGGTGCGCGGCAGGTACGTGACGACGCGATCGCCAACGCGCGCCACACGAATGGCCTCGCGCGCGTCATCGAGCAGCTCCTGCGCCGGAACCACGGCAAGCGCGTCGTCGGCAGCCGTGGCACCCAGGCCGGCAAGCACATGCTCAATCGCGCCAAAGTCCCACACGCCCGCAAACTGCAGGCACTCTTGCCAGCGGAACGGCATGTCGAAGCCCTCGCCCAGCACCGAGCCTTGGCTGCGCGATGTCTGCCAGTTCCAAACGCCGTGTGCGCCGTAAGTTACGCCGGCACTGGCGCCGGCAAGAATCGACGACCATACGCTCGCGCGGCAATCCTGCGCGGTGAAGCGCCAGTACACATTGCGCGACGCACCCATCTGCTCGTAACAAGGCTCAGAGTTGACCATCGGCTTTTTAGGGTAGTTGGCGATAAAGTCCTGCGGCAGACGCCATGCCTCGGGCTGGCCCTCGTAGTTGTGGCCGGGCTGGAACATATAAAAGTCCAGACGGTCCAGATACTGCGCCGGAATGGTGCGATTGGCGCGGTTGATATGCATGGTGCGCAGCGCCTCGGGCGCGCGCTTGACGACCTCGTCGAGCGCGTCCTCGTAATAGGCGATCGCCTCGTCGCCGGCAAAGTCGGTATCGCCCGTCACCACGTAGACGGGGTTGAACTCGCCCAGGTTCTCGACGACGCGGGCAACGTGGGCACGGACCTCCTCACGCGGCATAACCTCGGCGCCGCAACGCTCGGCGATCTTGGCACCCCAGGTACCGGGCACGTAGTTGCACCACATAAGCACGAGCGCCGGACGGATGCCGTGCTCGACGGCAGCACGGCACATGGCGGCGGCGCGGTCCCAATATGCCTGGTTGGGACGGGACCAATCAAAGTGCACGCCGTCCTCGCTGGCATAGGGCCAAATGCCCAGGTCGGGGCAGCAGCGGTCCCACTGCGGCAGCGTGTTGATCTGCAGCACATTCATGCCCTGCTCGGCACGGCGGGTCAGGTAGTAGTCCCAGTCATCCTCGGCAATGCTCGTAAATGCGCTCCAGCACGTATCGGCAAACCAGAAGAACGGTTTGCCCTCGCACAAAAAGCCGTCCTGGCGACCGTTGACGGTCAGCTTTCCCAAACTCATCTGCATGTCCTTTCGTTTGATAAAGGATTTGCGAACCGCCGGGGGCTTTCGCGGTAACCCCGTGCGAAAGCCCCTGCCGCTTGGCAAACCCTCGCGGGCGAATCCCGTCCGCCCCATCAGTCTACCTTGCAAGAAGGGCCCCGCCGGGCTTACGCCTGACGGGGCCCTGTCGTGTAGGTGAGGTCATATGTGACCGAACGGTTTGGCCTTAGGCCTCCATCTCGGCGAGTTCCTCCTTGGAGAAGCCGCAGGCAAAGACGACGGCAGCGGCGATGACAAAGGAGATTGCCATACCAACGATAGCCCAGACGGTGTTCATCTGGCCACCCTGCAGGTAGTTGGTGAAGACCAGGAAGTTGGACGCACCGCCTGCGAGGTAGTAGGTAACCCCCATGAGGCCGGAGAACACAGCGCCGATAGCACCGCCGATGAACATGCCAAACATGGTGCGACGGAAGCGCATGAGGATGCCGAAGAGCGCGGGCTCGGTGACGCCGCCGGCGATGGCGGAGATGACGTAACCGATGGCGAGAGACTTCTCGTCGGGGTTCTTCATCTTGAGGAAGGCACCGAAGGCGCAGCCCCAGACAGCGGCCATAGCGCAGTTGGTGGAAACGAAGACGAAGGGATCGTAACCGGCAGCGATGATCTGAACCTGGGCGAGCAGGATGACGGGCATGTGCATGCCGCAGACCACGAAGAGCTGCCAGAAGGCGCCGAGGATGGCCATGACGATCAGGATGCCGATGCCGCCAAGGTCAGCAAGGCCGAAGAGGGCGTTGGCGATCAGCGTACCGATCTCGTTGCCGATCGGAGCGAGGACGATGAAGGCAATGGGGATCGTGACGACCATGGTGCAGAACGGCGTGAAGACCGTGGACAGCACGTCGGGCATGACCTTCTTAAAGAACTTCTCGATGAAGTACAGGACGGGCACCGAAAGGATGATCGGCAGGACGGACTGCTGGTAGTTGGCAGCGGCGATCTGGATGCCGTAGACGGAGATGATTCCGCCGCCCTCCTGGGTGGCGACGCTCACCACGGAAGGAGCCATGAGGGCGCCACCGAGCAGCATGCCGAGCACGGGGCTGGCGCCGAGCTTCTTAGCGGCGGCATAGCCCAGGTAGATGGGGATAAAGGTAAACGTTGCCTCGTACAGGGTGGTGTAGAGGAACGTGTAGGTCGGGTCGTCGGCCGAGAGCACACCGAGCATGGTGGGGCCGAGGACGGCCGCGATGGTGCGGAACAGACCGCCGGCCATGAGCAGCGGGATGAGCTGGGTCATGGAGCCCGACAGATAGTCGAGGATGATGTTGGGCAGGTTCTTGAGCTCGAACTTCTCCTTGGGAGCGTCGAGGTTCTCGTTGACGGCCTCACCCTGCTTGACGCCGGACATGGCGACGAACTCGGCGAGCACCTTGGGCACGTTCTGGCCAATGATGACCTGGAGCTGGCTGCCGGCAAACTGGCAACCCAGAACACCCTTGACCTTCTTGATCTTCTCCACGTCGGCCTTGCTGTTATCCTTGAGCGTCAGACGCAGGCGCGTCATGCAGTTGGTGGCAACGGAAACATTCTCCGCACCGCCCACGAGCTCGAGGACATCGGTGGCAATCTGCTTGTTATCTACTGCCATGGGACCCCTCCCCATATCTTCGTGTGCCAGCCCCCTTGGGCTTAGGCACGCCTTTGGCCCGGCGACTATAACCCCTTACGGTTGCCGGACCCTTGGATACGCTGTCGTAAACAAGGTGTTTACTGAACGTTTACGGGCTTTAGTTTACACGGAGCGCCGAATTTATGGCAATTTTGCCGTCTACAGTCCGGTGAACGGTAGGAAATCGGGGGTGAACGTATTTGAATGGCGGGAGATGGTCTCTTTGACCCTCTATTGATATATAGCCATTTACGTGGGATTTTTTTTGATGAACACCTCACTGATCTGTTAACTCATCAACAGAAGCCCTGCTAGAAGCTAGTAAACATATGTTTAGTAGTTCATGGCGTGTTTAATTTTGCCGTTTACCGAGTTCATCTGGTTATTCTTCAATTCTAGATTACACTAAACATGTTTAGTTTGTATTGCCGCAGATGCCAGGCATTCGCGGCGTAAGGGAGGCAGCTCATGGAGCTCAAATTGTGTACCTACGCAACCGTCACCACCTTGGGCGACTTTGGCCCCTGGATCAGCAAGGTCGTACTCGACCTGCCCTGCACCGTGCGCGCCAACGACATCGACGCGAACACCTTCCATATATATGTAGAGCGTCACGAACGCTCGGGCGAAGTTCTGATGCGCAAGGAGCGCGGCGCCGACCATGCCGCGCCCTCCGTGGGTTACATCGACGTTCTCGCCGCATATCCGTGCGACGAAAACGGACGTAAACTCGCCGTGGGCACCCATGTGGCGCTCGAGGTCGCCGAGCAGCGCCTGACCAAGACCATCGAAGGCGGCGTCATGGGCTCGCGCATGCTCGATGACCAGCTGCGCATCACGCAGCTCGCGGCTCTTCCCGGCAACGACGGCGACGATCCCACCTGCGGCCTGGTCTTCGACACCTGCCGTGGCGATATCTGCCCTGCGCTCAAAGGCTGGAGCAACGACACGCAAAAGACCGCCGTCGACGGTATCGCGCTCGAATACGGCTTCTTTGAGCCCAGCTTTAAGGCCGAGGACTCGGCATGCTTCAACCCCTTTGCGCCCGAGGCCACGGCCGTGCCCCAAAAGGCACCGCTCGTGGTGTATCTGCACGGCGCCGGCGAGGGCAAGGGCGCCACGCAGGGCGAAGGCGCCACGCGCGCCTATATCGGCAACCGCGTGACGGCCATCAGCCAGGCGCAGATCCAGCGCTACTTTGGCGGCTTTGCCTGGGTGCTCGTGCCGCAGTCGCCCACGTTTTGGATGGACAACGGCGTCGAGCAGCTTGGTCACTCCAACCAGAGCATCTACTCCCCCGTGCTCAAGGCACTTATCGATGAGTTTGTCGCCGAGCATGCCGACCGCATCGACACCGACCGCATCGTGGTCGCCGGTCTTTCCAACGGCGGCTTTATGACCCTGCGCCTGTGCGCCGACTACCCCGATTTCTTCGCCGCGGGCCTTCCCTGCTGCGCCCCGTGGTACAACGCCACGGACGAGGACGTAGCCGCGCTCGCCAAGACGCCGCTGTGGTTTACGCACTCCAAGGGCGACGAGCTCGTGTGCCCGCAGCAGACCGTGCTGCCGCTGTTCGCGCGCCTGCGCGATGCCGGCGCCAACGTGCATCTCACCTACTTTAGCCATGTCGAGGACCTGACCGGCGTGTATCGCGAGGCCGACGGCTCGGCCAAGAAGACGTTCAACCACGGCGTGTGGATCCACCAATTCAACGACCTGTGTTATCAAGACTTCGACGGGGGCAACGTACTCATCGACGGCGAGCCGGTGGGCTGCTGGGAGTGGTCGGCCAGGGTCGACCGCTAAGCCCTCCCATCGCGGGGACCGGGGTTTAGTCTTGCAAACGTCCTCGGGCATGCATGGGCTGGCGCTTTGCGCTTCGCGCTGCGCCTGCCCATGCCCCCTGCGGAATGTTTGCAAGACTAAACCCCGGTCTCCGCTGCGTTGACGTTGCTGTGACCCTGGCCGGCCGCTTCTAGCGGGCCGCCGGGTCGGTGGCGATGGGGGCATGGGTCCCGTCTTGCCTTGCGCGTAACTGGCTGAATTGATTTTGATTGGAGCTGTTCCTATGTCCCAGAAGTTGACTCGGGTGATTGTTACCACTGATATGGAAGTCGATGATATGAACTCGCTTGTTCATTTGGCTCTGTATCTCAACTTGCTTGATGTTCAGGCTGTGGTGTATACGGCTTCGCAGTATCACTTTCTTGGGGATGGGGTTCATACGCTCGGCGAGGTGAATTCGCATTGGCGGACCAAAGGGCGGCGCTCTTATGAGTGGGCTGTTGTGCCTCATGAGCCCGATCCGCTAGCCGGCGAGCTTCGTGAGTATCGGCCGTTTCCCGAGCATTGGATTGAGAGTCTCTGGAGTAATGAATATGCCCAGGCTTGGCCGCAGTTGCAAGCAAATGCGGCCGCTGCCGGTGAGCCGCCGTTTCCCACGCCCGCCCAGATGATCGAGCGCACCTTTGTGGGAAATGTTGCCTTTGAGGGTGATGTGACTGAGGAAACTGAGGGGTCTCGCGTAATTGCGCAGGCGATTCTGGATGATGATCCGCGTACGTTATGGTTGCTCAGCTGGGGTGGTATGAATACGATCGTTCGCGCCCTCATGAGTATTGCCGAGCGCTATCGCGCCACGCCCGAGTGGCCCGCCGTACGGCAGCGGGTCTATCAGAAGGTGCGCGTGATGGGCGTTGCCGATGGCGTGGGGCAGGACAACTCGTGGCTCGACCATGGACGCGAGCTCTTTCCCGAGCTCATCTTTTGGCGTACGCCCTATATGTATGGCAACTATTTCGACGCCAAAACAGCTCAGCCCGATACGCTGCCGCTGTTTAAGGCTCCTTGGCCTGAGCGGAATCTCACGCAGGGCAACGGACCCCTCATGGCACGCTATATGCTCTATGGCGATGGTAAGGTCTACGAAAACGAGCCCGAGCGCTTTCAGTTTGGCAAGCATGCCCGTCTGGATTGGGGCCTAGAAGGCAGGCCCGCGGTGCAGTTTGAGCGCGGCGACTTTATGGCCGAAGGCGACAGCATGACCTATATTCCGCTGCTTCCGTTTGGCCTGCGCGGTATCGACGACCGCGACTTCGATACGCTGCTGGGCCGCATGTTTTTTGATGGGCATCCCGATGCGAACGCGCCCGCCGGTTTTGCCTCCATCGGCACGCCCGCAGACGACAATCTCAATCCCTACCTGCGTGCCTATCAGGAAGACTTTGCCGCCCGCGCGCAATGGTGTGCCCATGATCCGGCAGCCTGCTCGCATCCGGCACATGTTGTCGAGGTCACGGCCGACCGCAGCGCCACAGCCGGCGAGCGCGTCGACCTTACAGCGACCATCGTCGACCCCGACGGCAAGGGCTTCGATGTGCATTGGGATGTCGCCGTGGACCCGTCGAGCTATGCAGGCGCCCAGGATCTGTCGCTGTGGCAAGAATGCACGGTAGACACCGCTTTCATCGTGCCCGCCGACGCGCGGCCCGGCGACCGCCTTGTGCTCACCCTTACCGTGCAGACGCGCGCCGAGCGCCCCTGCACCCGCTACGGCCAGGTCGCCATCACCGTCGCGTAGCAGCGACGGCGCTCACACTCAACAAGAAGTGCCCCCAAGTGCCGGCCAAATGACGAGAGTGGATAATCTCCCACTTTGAGCCCCCAAACAGGCCAAAAACGGCAGATTATCCACTCTCACTTTGGGGCACTCATTGGGGACAGACTTAAATGAGTAGTCGTTGGGGACGTTCTTGTTTGACTGGTCATTTAAGTACGTCCCCAATGAGTGCTTTCACTTCTTTTAACAAAACGCCCGGCGGGCATTAACTGCTCGCCGGGCGTTTTGGTTAGGAAACTCTGAAGTTGAGTGTCTCGGCTTCCTTAGGACAGATCCTCACCATTCGTTTCAATGACGTGCTTGTACCAGTCAAAGCTCTTCTTCTTGGAACGCTTGAGGGTGCCGTTGCCCGCGTCGTCGCGGTCGACGTAGATAAAGCCGTAGCGCTTGGACATCTCGCCCGTGCCGGCGCTCACCAGGTCGATCGGGCCCCAGGTGGTGTAGCCCAGCAGGTCAATGCCATCCTCGGTCACTGCATCGCGCATCGCGGCGATGTGCTGGCGCAGGTAGTCGATACGGTAGTCGTCGTTGATGGAGCCATCCTCCTCGACAACATCCTTGGCGCCCAGACCGTTCTCGACCACAAACAGCGGCTTCTGATAGCGGTCGTACAGGTCGTTGAGGGTGATGCGGAAGCCCAGCGGATCGATGGCCCAGCCCCACTGGCTCTCCTGCAGGTAGGGGTTCTTGGCGCCGGCGAAGGCGTTGCCCTGGGTGCGCTCGACATCAGGGTTATCGGCACCGGCGGAACAACGGGTGCTGTAATAGCTAAAGCTGATGAAGTCGACGGTGTTTTCGGCCAGGATCTCGCGGTCCTCGTCAGTCATGCCGACGTCGATGCCCAGACGCTCGAGCTTCTTGACGGCATAAGCCGGGTAGTAGCCGCGGCTCTGGACGTCGACAAAGAAGTAGTTGTCCTGGTTGTCGAGCTGCGCCTGGCGCACATCGCCCGGACGGCAGCTGTAGGGATAGCAGCTGCCCGCGGCGAGCATGCAGCCGATCTTGACCTCGGGGTCGATCTCGTGGGCGATCTTGGTTGCCCAAGCGCTGGCGACGAGCTCGTTGTGGGCGGCCGGGTACTCGACGGCTTCCTTGTTCTCGCCCTCCTCAAAGACCAGGCCGGCACCCATAAACGGCAGGTGCAAGATCATGTTGATCTCGTTGAAGGTGAGCCAGTACTTCACCAGGCCCTTGTAGCGGGTAAAGATCGTGGTCGCGAGGTTCTTATAGAAGTCGATGAGCTTGCGGTTGCGCCAGCCACCGTACTCCTTGATGAGGTGGACGGGGCAGTCGAAGTGCGTGATGGTCACGAGCGGCTCGATGCCGTGCGCCTGGCACTCGCGGAACACGTCCTCGTAGAAGGCCAGGCCGGCCTCGTTGGGCTCGGTCTCGTCGCCATTGGGGAAGATGCGGGTCCAGGCCAAGCTCATGCGGAAGGTCTTAAAGCCCATCTCGGCAAAGAGGGCGATGTCCTCCTTGTAGCGGTGGTAGAAATCGATGCCGGTCTGCGCGGGGTAGTAATAGCCGTCCTCAAAGTCGAGCATCTTGCGCTGGCCGGAGACCACCGCGAAGCGCTCGGGGCCGTGCGGGGCCACATCCACGTTGGCCAGGCCGCGGCCGTCCACGTCGTAGGCGCCCTCGCACTGGTTGGCAGCCGTCGCGCCGCCCCACAGGAAGTCTTTACGGAAAGCCATACATCGATCCTTTCACACGCTGTTTGTCGTAGCTTCAGTATCCCCGTAAGCAGCGCGCTACTCAACGGCAACGACGCAGGCCGACACTTCTTTTCGCACACGGCGGCCCGGCAGCCGCCCCTGCCTGACACTTTCTGATACCGCCGCCCCAAACCACCACAAAGGGGATAGGCACCTTTGTGGTGGTTGGGGGCGGTTTGTCTCGATCTGTAACAGGTAGGCAGCCAAAACCGGGCTTGGTGTTACAGATCGAGATTTTCGGGCAGCCCCCCGCAGTTTGTCTAAATCTGTAACAGGTAGAGACGATTTAGCCCGCTAGATGTTACAAATCGAGACGGAAGATGCTAGTCGCAGGCGATGTCGAGGTTCTTGCCGACGAGGCCCACGTAGCCGCCCTCGGCAGCCTTGGGGCTATCGGCGTGGCAGAGAACCCACTTGTCGGCCTTCCAGTAGCAGTAGCTGTCGCCGGCGGCGGGCATGTCGGCTGCGGCCTCGGGGCGCGGGCCATTGGTGCCCGCCGGCAGCGCCACCATCACCTGGAAGCCGCCGTCGTCGACCATGCAGGGCGTGTAGTGGAGCGTGGTGTTGAAGACTTCGACGACCTTGCCCGCCGGTACGCGGAACGCCTTGACGCACGCGGTGTCGAGCTTGCCGTCCTCGATCTCCCAGCGATGCGCCACGAGCAGGATAAAGTCGCGGGCGCCCAGGTTAAACTCGCTGGCGCGGTGATACTCCAGGCAGTTGAGGCGTGTGTTGTGCCCGTTGCACCAGCCGAGCTGGAAGGAGCGGCCGCCGTACATGAGAAAGCCCAGCTTATCGGCATCCTTGACGCCCTCGAGCTCCGGCGCGCTTGCTACGTACTTGGTGCCCTCGGGAATGGGAGTAGCCGCAAGCGCCTCGACAAGCGGGGCGGTCAGGTTGGACGGCACGTCGTCCCACACGCGACCATAGGATTTGAACTCGGGATCTGATACAGAGTAGATATGCATGTTCGCTCCTGTTCGTTTATGTGACAGTATGAACATTCTAGAACATCATTCATCCACGACCACGATCAATACCGAAAACATTGCATGACGAAATCACCCGCTCAAAAAGCGACATGCAGCTTCCTAGTCGAGATAATCTTTAAGAAACTCAATAACGCTCATACACCAGTAGTCGGTCTCCGGCGCATGGGGCTTCATCAATGCGTGCCCCCCTTCTGAATACATGACTCCCTCATGGTGTACTCCAGCTGCATCCAGAGCATCGACCATCTTTTCATAATTGTCGGGCGATACAATATCATCGTCAGCGCATTGCCAAAGATATGTCGGAGGATACTGCTCCCACACATGCTGATTAATACAGAAATCATCGAGCGAGTCGCGACCAGCCCCGCCGCACACCGAATCAAGAAATCTATTGTCTGATGCGTTCTCAAAGCCACGAAGATCAATCGGTGCATAACACAGGACCAAGGCTTTGGGTGCCTCGCATCCGTAGGACGCAAATCCCTTGTTGTCCGTCCCCCACTCGGCAGTTAAATGCGCACCAGCAGAAAAGCCGATAACTGCATAACTTTTTGCGACATTAAATTTCGCTGAATTCTCGAAGACAAAACGGACAGCTCGATTTAAATCGTCGATTGGACGCGGCATCAAAGGCTCGACCCTCACCCTGTATGACAGCACGAACACGTTATAGCCCGCATCGTTGAGCTCGGGGGCAACGGGAAAGCCTTCCATTTGATGACAAACGCTCTGATAACCTCCGCCCGAAACCGCAATGATAAAGGGAGCCCCGGGTCTCCCGGGAAAGAAGAACAGTTTCGTGTTGCGTCGAGTCGGATCACGGATGCAGTCGGCTTCATCCCATATATCGTAGGCAACTTGCCTCCCGTCATCCACGAGCTCGACAATCCGATTCAATCCACGCAAAACGCGAGTAGTTTCATATGGATTAGCATCAGAATTCATATGAGACACGATGGGTTTATTCCACATGCGCTCCCAAGTTGAAGGCCGGCAAAGCATAAGGTGCTCGCCAAAGCCAGCGAACTCAGGAAGGAGCGCGATTTCGCCAAACGTCATATCGGCTGTAATTGTCATAGCTAGTCACTCCAAAAATGAGGGTGGGCTCGCGTGAATCAACGGCAAGCCCACCACATGCAATCTGCCGCGGGGTTTTCGGCAGCTTACATCCCAAATAATTGTCTACTCCACTACTGCCTCTTCATCAGGGCGATACAGGATGTAAACGAGAACGAAGTTAAGAATTAAACCGACGACATTGCAAAGAATTGCGCCGATGAGGCTGCTCATATCACCAGAAGGATCCATATAACCGGGGAAGCTAAAAATGCCGCTCGACGTCATAACGAACGTACAGGTGTTGAAAATCGCCGGGATAACAGCACTGATTGCTCCGGCGACCATGGAAGCGATAATGATCTTCTTGTGCTCCAAGATGATGCCGTACAGCGCCGGTTCCGTAATCCCGAAAAAGCCCGTAATGGCACAGCTGAACCCAAGACTCTTTTCACTCGGGTCCTTCGAGCGGAGGGCAAACGCCAAACAAGCGCCGACAACACCCATGCTGCAGCAGAGAAGTCCAAGGATAGGATCGGAGCCGACGGTCATAATATTGTTGATGGAAAGCACGATCAGGGCCCAATGGAGTCCAAGGGGGATCATAACGAGACCGAATATCGGCCCGAGAATAACGCCGCAAAGGACGGGGCTGAACTGATAGACCGCCAGCACTGCAGTCGCAAGCAAAGAGCTCGCCTGCTGAATAACGGGGCCGATCACAAGGAGCGAGACGGGGGCGGCAACAGCAACCGTCAGGAACGGGACGAGCGCAAATGCCACAACATCGGGAAGAACCGCCCGCAGCCACTTATTAAGAACGGATGCGAACCAAGCCGCCACGATAGCAGGAAACACCGTGGAGGAATAGCTCACCATTGTGAACTTCATGCCGAGCAAATCCAGCGCATCGCCCGCTCCGGCCGCAGCAACGAAAGTCGGATAAATCAGGATTGCACCGAGTACCGCACCGATATATCGATCGGTTCCAAAGAACTGAGCAGCAGATGATCCGACAAGAACGGGCAGAAAATACATGCAGGCATTTCCCATGCCGTACAGCAGAGTGTATATTCCGCTCTCGGCGGAAACAGCACCCGCCGTCGTCAGAATACTAAGGACGGCGTTTATCATTCCGCATGCGATCAAGGCAGGAAGAACGGGCATCATGATGCCGCTGATGAGCTTCATTAGCTTTCCCAGAAAGCCCTTAGTCTCTCCTTCGCTTGCCTCGGAATCTCCGGCATCAATCCCGGTTTCCTTGGCAACGATTTCATAGACCTTATCGACCTTAGGTCCCACAATCACCTGATATTGCCCCGCGGAATGGCGAATGTCGATCACGCCATCAATCGCCTTGACTTTTGCATCGTCTACGATGCTTTCGTCCTTAAGGTTGAACCTTAAACGAGTCATGCAGTGAGCTACAAATGTAACGTTGTCTGCGCCGCCCACCATCTCGAGAATCTCGGCAGCGAGCTTGGTTGTATCTGCCATAAATACCATTTCTCCCATGTTGAGTTTTATATGTAACCATCAGCAAAGCGCGCGCCTTTGCCAACTAATTACCTTGTTTTCGATGCAATTCGATTGATGTGCATCATGAGGTAGAGTCTTTCTTCGTCTATAAGTTCCCGCCCCGTCAGTCGGCTGAGAACAGAAGCAATATCATCGGCGCACATTGATGCCACCGGATATTCTTTTTTGAGCGAGAGGTACATCTTGCGGTTGTCGCTCACGATGCTTTCGCCAGAGTTCAACCTATTGAATAAGTACTGAAGATGGGTTGCGAACCTTGCGTAATCGAAACCTTCCCGATCAACTTGAATGCCAAGCCGATTTTCAACAGCAACGGTTGACTCCTCCAGAACACGATCGTAGATATCCGCGCTAAACTCTTTAACTACTTCGCATGAGTCCGAATCGGCCATGTTATTGATAAACGCCATGGCAATTCCAACTGCCTCATGAGCTGGAAGCCTAACGTTAAGACGTTTCCTGATTATCTTAAGTGCATACTCGCCGATTCTAAATTCGACGGGATATTGTTGGCGGACATCAAACGATAAAGGCATGCGGACAACGATATTTTGCTCTTTGCGCTTAACCGCATACGCGATATGGTCCGCAAGGATAAACGGCAAATTAGGGCTCACCTCATAAGACAGCAAACCTGTCGACATATCAATAACATCCGAGGTAAGCTCGAGAAGCTCGTCGGGGACCTCGTCAACGAGAGCGATGTAGCGAGAGCTAACGTTATAAAACGTTCGTTGAATCTCCGAAAGAGGGACCTCGTCTCCGACATTCTTAAACCCCAGACCACGGCCGAATGCAACCAACTGTCTGCCATTTCCATCGACGCAGAGGACAGCGCTGGTATTAATTCGTTTAACAATTTCCATGTGTCCCCCCCCTAAACAGAACAAGGCTCCCGAAGCAGAATCCGACAATCAATGTCGACAGATGCTGCTTCAGGAGCCTTGCCTGAATATCACTCTGAGGACTAGTTTAAGCGAGCTAGTGCTAATGACCTCGAATAAACACTTCTAAACAGTTAAACGGTCGATATCTCCGTGTGAACGGTTTGGAGGCAGAGGGCGGCCCTATGCCTGCTGATAGTGCAGGTGCTTCTCGTCGATATCGGCCAGGTCGCGGTCGAGATAACGACGCGCAAGCCAGTTGGCCATGGGGAGGTTCTGGTCCAGGTAGTTGCCGCACTCCTCGGGAGCAGCGCCGGGGATATCGCCCTCAAAGCCAGCAACAAACTCGAACAGCTCACGCACAAGCGGCAAGATTTCCTCGCTCGTCAGCTCACCAAAAACGACGAGGTAAAAGCCCGTGCGGCAGCCCATGGGCCCAAAGTAGACGATACGGCTCGACCACTCGGCATGGTTGCGAAGGAAGGTGGCGCCCAGATGCTCAATGGTGTGGCACTCGGCCGTGTTCATGACTGGCTCCTTGTTGGGCGTGGTCAGGCGCAGGTCAAAGGTGGTGACGGCGGCGCCGGTCGCCGGATCGCGGTCGATGCGGCTCACATACACGCCGGGCTCAAGCAGCAGATGGTCAACGGAAAAACTTGCAATGCGCTCCATGGCAGTTCCTCTCGGTAGTCAATTTGGGACGGGGCTCTTTTAGCTGGTTCGAATGGTCGCACCAATCATACCAGTCAAAAAAGCCCCGTCCCAAATGAGCTGCCCGGGACGGGGATCAATGAGTTTTTAATCCCCGTCTCAGAATAATCATGCTAGGCGGTGTACGCGATTGTAGATTTCACGGCATGGCGCCAGCCGGCGATCTTTTTGGCTCGCACGTCGGCAGGCATGGCAGGCTCCACGATGTCGCGGGCGCCGTAGACGTCGACGACATCGCGCGTGTACATGCCCAGCGCAATGCCGCAGGCCCAGGCCGCACCCAGGCCGCTCATCTCGTCGTTGCTCGCGATGCGGATGGGCGAGCCAACCAAGTCGCTCTCAAACTGCATCAGGTACGCGTCGCGCGTGGGACCGCCGTCAACACGAAGCTCGGCCAGCGCCGCACCCGAATCCTCGACCATCGCATCGATGACGTCGAAGATCTGATAGGCGATCGACTCATCGGCGGCCTTTACGAACTCCGCACGGCCCGTGGTGCGCGTCATGCCAAAGACGCAGCCCTCGGCATCGCTCGCCCAGTGCGGCGCGCCCAGGCCAGTGAACGCCGGCACAAGGTAGACACGGCTCGCCGGATTGGCGGCGTAGCACAGGTCGGTGACTTCCTCGGGATTGTTGATGAGCTCCAGGTCGTCGCGCAGCCACGTCTTGACGGCGCCGGCGTAGCTCACGTTGCCCTCGAGCACATACTCGGTCACGCCGTCCATACGCCACGCAAGCGAGCTCGAAAGCCCGTGCGAGCTGGCAACGAACTCGACGCCGACGTTCATCATGACCGAGCTGCCGGTGCCATAGGTCGCCTTGGCCATGCCGCGGCTGTGGCAGCCCTGGGCAAACAAGGCGGCATGGCTGTCGCCGAGCACACCGTGAATGGGCACGGGCGCCGGCAAAAAGCCGCCCAGATCCGTCGTGCCGAACATGCCATCGGAGTCGGTCACCTGCGGCAGGCAGGCAGGATCGACGCCAAAGGCCTCACACACCGGCTCACTCCAGCAGCCACGGCGCAGGTCAAAGAGTTGTGTGCGGCTGGCGTTAGACCAGTCGCAGCGGAACTCCGCGCCGCCCGTGAGCGTCCAAACCACCCAGGCATCGATGGTGCCCAGACACAGCTCGCCTGCCGCCGCGGCCTCGGCAGCCGTGGGAACGTTCGCGAGAATCCAAGCCATCTTGCCCGCCGGATAGTAGGGCGAGAGTACCAGACCCGTCGTGTCGCGCACCAGCTCGGCCACACCCTCGCGCGCGGCCAGCTCGTCGCACAGCTCACGGGCGCGGGCGCACTGCCACACCACGGCGTCGCACAGCGGCTCGCCCGTCGTGCGCCTCCAGGCAACGGTGGTCTCGCGCTGATTGGAGATGCCGATGCCGGCGACGTCGGCCGGATCGACCCCGGTCTCCTCCACCACGGCGCGTGCCACGGCCAGCACGTTAGCGGCGATCTCGGCTGGATCATGGCTCACCCAGCCGGCCTCGTTGACAATCTGGCGATGCGGGCGATCGGCACGATGAATCAAATGGCCGCCCTCGTCCACCAGCAGCGCCTTGGTACCCTGCGTGGATTGATCGATTCCGATGATGTATTTGCTCATGTACTCTCCTGTCTCCCCCGTCGATTCAAAAACTAAAACCCGACGGACAAGGAGCGAGCGGTCGTCAAGTGCCGCAGATCGCCGTGAAAGAGGGCCGCCGCGTACTTTGTGTACGCAAGCGACGGTTTGAACGGCAAGGTGCGGTGCTTGGCGGCCGCGCAGCGTCTGTTTCTACTAGTTGCCGAGGAACTCGGCGACCGTCTTGGCGATTCCCTCGCCCGTCAGGCCGTAGTGCGCAAAGACCTCGGGGCTCGTACCGGTGATGGCCGGCGCATCGGGTAGACTCAGGCACTTAACCGGACGCGGGCAATGCTCGCCCACGACCTGCGCGACCATGGAACCCAGGCCGCCGAAGGGGCTGTGCTCCTCGACCGTCACGACGGCACGCGTGGTACCGGCGGCCTCGATCACGGCCTCGGCGTCGAGTGGCTTGACGCAGTACATGTCGAGCACCGTTGCCGAGATTCCCTGCTCGGCCAGCAAATCGGCGGCGTCCACGGCATGGCGGACCATCTCACCGGTGGCGACAAGCGTCACATCGGTGCCGCGACGCACCCAGGTGGCGCGATCCATCTGGAACGGGCACTCGCCCTCGGCGTACACGTCCTCGACCGGGTTGCGCCCCACGCGGATGTAGGCCGGCTTGTTGTCGGCTACCAGGGCGCGCACAAGCTCGGCGGTCTGGAAGCGGTCGCTCGGCAGATACACGCGCATGTTGGGAATCGCGCTCATGGCGGCGATATCCTGCGCGGAGTGGTGGCTCATACCCAGGGCGCCATAGGACACGCCGCCCGAGATGCCGATGAGCTTGACGTTGGTGTTGGAGTACGAGACGTCGACCTTGCACTGCTCATACGAACGCGTGGTCACAAAGGACGCCGGCGAGGCGGCCCAGGCCTTCTTGCCGCACGAGGCCATGCCGGCGGCGATGCTCACCAGGTCCTGCTCGGCAATGCCGACCTCAATGGACTGCTGGGGATACTGATCGAAGAACGGCGTGAGCGATGCGGAGCCGCGGGAGTCGGAGCACAGGACGACGATGTCTTTGTCAGTTGCGGCGGCCTCGAGCAGCGTGTCGCAGATAACCTTGCGGTTGGCGATCTTGTTAGCCATTGATAGCCTCCTTATGGGCAGCGAAATCGGCGATGATCTGGGCATATTCCTCATCGTTGGGCAGATGATGATGCCAGGAGGCCTTGTCCTCCATAACCGGCGAGCCGTAGCCCTTCACCGTGTTGAGGATGATGACCGTGGGCTTACCCTTGGTCTCGGCGGCCAGCGTCAGCGCGGCGTCGATGGCCTGGACGTCGTTGCCCGGAATGGAGAGCACGTTCCAGCCGAAGGCGGCCCAGCGCTCCTCCTGCGAGTCCTGCTTCATAACGTCCTCGGTGCTGCCGCTGATCTGCAGGCGGTTGCGGTCCACGAGCGCGCACAGGTTATCGAGCTGGTAGTTGCCGCCGCTCATAGCGCCCTCCCAGACCGAGCCCTCGGCAAGCTCGCCGTCGCCCATGATGGTGCAGACGCGGTAGTCGCGGCCGTCCATCTTGCCGGCAAGCGCCATGCCCACGGCCACGGGCAGACCGTGACCCAGCGAGCCCGAGTTCATCTCGATGCCCTTGAGCTTGTTGTTGGGGTGACCGATGTAGGGGCTGCCGAACTTGGAGAAGCGGGCCTTGACGTCATCGAGGTCCAGATAGCCCTCGTGGCAGAGCACCGCGTAGTAGGCCTCCATGGCATGACCCTTAGAGAGCACGAAGCGATCGCGGTTGGGATCGTCGACGGTCTCGGGCGAAATGTTGAGATGGTTGGCGTAGAGGGTCATGAGGGCGTCGATCACCGACATGTCGCCGCCGATGTGGCCGCCGGCGCCAGCCATGATGATATCGACGCAATCGCGGCGAAGGTCCCAACGCAGGGACTCAAGCTCTTCGATAGTTGCCATTTCTACTCTCCTCGCAGGTAGGCTTTGACGTCTTCTTCAATCGGGTCGTATAAGTCGGGGGCAATGCCGATGTACTTGCACGCCTCGTAGAGCACCGGCACGACGTTGGCGTGAATGGCGACGCAGTGGTGGATGTAGGGACCCTCGACGATCTTGGCCTCGAGGCGCTTGAGGTTGTCGACCTCGACCCACAGGTAGGTGCCCATGCCGGCCGGGCCGTCGATGCCGCGGGCATTGCCCAGCAGCAGCGAGTACTCGCCGTTGTCGCCGTCAAAACGGGCAAGGGTGAGGTCGCCGTGCTTGGCCTCGGCCGTCAGCGCGCCGGGGTGATCGAACGCCAGCGGGTAGGTGAGCTTGGGCTTGACGGCCGCACAGCTGCAGGGCCAGGGGCCACAGTGCTGCAGCAGCTCGCCGTTCTCGTTGTCGGGATGACGCACGGTCCAGTCGGCGAACATGCCGCGGTGACGGCCCAGATCGGCAGCCTCGACCATCAGCGCGGTGATGGCGCCGTGGATATCTGTCTCGCACACGACGGGGATACCCATCTCGTTAAGGATGGCGTTGGCGGCGCAGGGCATAATGCCCAACTCGTCCTGCAGGGCGTTCCAGCACTGGATGGCACCGGCGTTGCAACCGTACTTCTCGACCAAGCGCTTCATGGCGATGGCAAGACCGGCCACAGCGGGGACCTTATCCTCGGGGATGCAGATCTCAAAGCTGTCGGCAATGTGGGCGAGCATGGCTGCCATGGCCTGCTCGTCGGCCTGGGCGTCGCGCACGGCCTGGACAAGCTCGGTCATGGGGATGGGCGAAAGCTGGATGTTGAACTTCTCGAGCAGCTCGCCCTCGTTGCACATGGTCGACCAGAAGTCGAACGGACGGGTGGCCATCTGCAGAATACGGGTGTGCTTGAAGGTCTTGACCACGTTGCACACGGCCAAAAAGTCCCAGACGCCGCGCTCGAACTCGGGATCGGTCAGGCGGCAGTTGGTCATGTAGGTGAAGGGCACCTGGAAGCGGCGCAGGACCTTGCCGGTGGCGAACAGGCCGCACTGGCTATCGCGCAGGCGGGTGCCGTCGGGCTCGGGGCGCTCGTCGCGCGGACCCCACAGCAGCACGGGCAGACCGAGCTCGCGGGCAAGGCGGGCGCAAACGTACTCGGTACCAAAGTTGGCGTGGCACAGCATGATGCCATCGACGCCCTCGGCGCGGAACTTCTCGACGATAGGCGCGATATGGCTGTCGTCGAACAGCAGGCCCTCGTCGTTGATGTCGTCGATATCCACGATGTCGACGCCGATCTCGCGCAGGCGATCAGCCGTAAGGCCGCGATACTTGATCGCGTCCGGCGCGCTAAAGATGCTGCGGCGCGTGGGCACGAAACCGAGCTTGATCTTATCCATGTACGTCCTCCCCTAATCACATGTTCAGTAAACAGACGCATGTTTCGTTTTGTTCTGTTTACTAAATGTTTTACTCTTTTGTTTAGTAGTTTAGCGCGAAAGTCCCGTAAACGGTAGAGAAATCAGCCTAAACGGTATGTAAACAATCTGAACATACAAGGGCAACAAAAAGAGGGCCCCGTAGGACCCTCTCTCTTGGTAGCGTCATATATGGTTGCCTTTGGCGGACTTTTCCGCTCTGAGGTCTGGCGCCGTTCTGCCTAGATTTCGCGCACGCTCTGGCGCTCGACAAAATAGGTCGATACGGCCGTTTTGCAGGTATAGCTCTTGGGATTGCGGATGTTGCCCACCAGGCGGCGCACCGCGATCTCGCCCACCTCGTGCTTGGGAACGTGCACCGTGGTGAGCGGCGGGTTGGAGAAGGCACCCAGAGATAGGTCGTCAAAGCCGATGATCGAGACATCGTCGGGCACACGTATGCCGTGCTCGTTGAGCGCGCGCATGGCACCCACGGCGAGCACGTCGTTCTCGGCAAAGAAAGCCGTCGGCAGGTCGTCGTGCGAGACGCTGTCGAGCCACACGCCCATGTCGCGATAGGCACCCTCGAGCGTGGTGCCCAACGTGACACGCCATGCCGGATTGGCCTCGAGGCCCGCGTCCTCAAGCGCTTGGCGATAGCCGCGCTCGCGATCCTTAAAGTTGCGAATACGAAGGTCGCCCGCCAGATAGCCGATCTGCTTGTGGCCTTTCTCGATAAGGTAGTCCACGGCGCGCAGCACCGAATCGGTGTTGGCAATGACCACGGCGTCGAAATACTGGCGATCGCTCCAGCCATCGAGCACAATCAGGTGGGCGGCGGCGTTAGCGAACAGGGCGTAGTCCTCCTCGCCCAACTCCGTACCCATTAGCACAATGGCGGCGGACGGATCGGCGATCAGGCCCTCGACCTGCGGGCGCACGGCGTCCAGGTCGCTAAAGTCGAGCGAGACAAAGCTCGTGCTCATGCCGTGGCGACGCGCCTGACGCTCCACGCCCTCAATAACCGCGGGATGGAAGGTGCTCTCGTCCAGGATGGCACCCGTCTTGCGCGCAAGCACGAACTGGATACTCTCGAGCTGCGTCGACTGCTGGTATCCGAGCGATTGTGCGCACTCCAGGATGACCTTGGCGGTCTCCTCGCTCACGCTGCGCTTGCGGTTGAGCGCGTTGGACACGGTCGCAGGCGAAAAACCGGTGATGCGGCTGATCTCGCGAACACTTGCTTTAGCCATTGTTCCCCCTAGTAACGGTCGCGGTCGAGCATCGTGGCCTGACCGCCCCGTGACTCGATAACTAAACGACCGCAAATTCAATCTAAACAGAATAGTAAATGTTTAATAGCTAGTTTAGCCTGTTGTCAAGCAAAGTGGTGCGACTATTCCCCCAACGGGCACATTTACTCGGTAGCTAAAAAAGCCCCGTCCCAAATTGACTACATGGGGCGGGGCGT
The DNA here is from genome assembly GCF_003465825.1 of Collinsella sp. AF02-46-1. Taxonomy (GTDB): domain Bacteria; phylum Actinomycetota; class Coriobacteriia; order Coriobacteriales; family Coriobacteriaceae; genus Collinsella. The sequence goes on along the minus strand of NZ_QSBV01000004.1, from coordinate 60,690 downwards.
GAAAAACATTTAGCCCAGGACGCGGGCCATACGCGCCTTGAACTCGGACAGAAAGCGCGGGGCGTCGACGGTCAGTGCCACGAGTGCGCTCTTGTCGGGATCGGCCACACGGCGCTCATCGCAGATGGTGCGGCCGCGATACTCGCCAAGCAGGTCGATGCGCAAGTTACAGCCGAGCGCGCCCACGAGCGTGGGGTCAATCGCCACGGCGACGGCAAGCGGATCGTGCAGCGCGCAGCCACCCAGGTAGGAGGCGTTCATCTCGTACGAGCTAATGTAGTGCTCCACCATGCTCGCAAACGCACAACCGGCCATGGTGCCCGAGCCCGTCCAGCCGGCAATGTCGCGACGCGTGAGCACCACGCGATGCGTCACATCCAGACCCACCATAGTGAGCTTGCGGCCCGAACGCAGCACGGCATCGGCCGCCTCGGGATCACTTGCCATGTTGGCCTCGGCGCCCGCGCTCACGTTTCCGGGCACGGTAAGCGCACCGCCCATCACGACCACGCGGCCGATAGACATCATCGCCGCCGCATCGCGCTCCAAGGCAAGTGCCAGGTTGGAGAGCGGGCCGGTCGCCACGTAGACCAGATTGGGACCATAGGTGCGCGCGGCATCAATCAGGTAATCGACCGCCGCGTTACCGTCGGCCGACGTCGCCCCCACCGGCTCGTACGGCGACGCGGGCACGCTCGCCCCGCCAATGCCGTTCTTGCCATGGATGAGTGTGGTGGACGCCGGCGGCGTATAGGGCTCAGTCGCCTTAATGGGACGATCGGCGCCCAGGTACACCGGAACCTCGGGGCGACCCAGCAGATCGAGCACCGCCAGGCAGTTGTGCGCCGATTGCTCGACGCGCACGTTGCCAAAGCACGTGGTGATGCCCACGAGCTCCACCTCGGGGCTCGCGATGGCATAGGCCAGCGCCATCGCATCGTCCACACCCATATCCAGATCAAGGATCAGCTTCTTGGTTGCCATTGTTCTACTCCGCTTCTCCGTCTTTATCGTTTAACCAAACCAATGTTCAACTTCGGCACGCGTGGGAATCGATTGCTGAGCGCCCAGGCGCGACACCGTCACTGCCGAGGCGCGAGCACCCGCGGCCATGCACTCAAAGAGCGGCAAGCCCTCTAGGCGAGCCGCCGCCAACGCGCCGATAAACGTATCGCCGGCCGCCGTGGTGTCGACTACCGTGCTCGAAAGCGACGGCATGCGCAGCAGCTCGCCGTCATCACCGAGCGTAACCGAACCGGCACCGCCCAGCGTAATGACCGCGGCGCCAGCGCCTTTGCCGAGCAGGGCATTAAGCGCTTCGACACAACTCGCGTCATCTGCGGGCAGAATGCCCGTCAGCGCCTGGCATTCGGTCTCGTTGGGACAGACCAGGTCGACTGCGGGCCACGCACCCGCCGGCAGGGCGCAGGCCGGCGCGGGGTTAAAGACCGTATAGAACCCCAGCTCGTGAGCGCAAATAAGCGCCTCGGCCGTCGCCGCAAGGTCACATTCGCCCTGGGCGATAAAGACGCTTCCGGCCGCGGGGGCGAGCCCGCAGACATCGCGATCGAGCTCATCGGCCACCAGATAGCGCAACGCACAGGCCACATCATCGCCTGCAAGCGCATGGTTGGCACCCGGCGACAGCACGATGCGGTTGTCGCTCTCACAGCGAATGATAGTCGCGGTACCGGTCTCCACGTCATCGCGACGCGCCACAAACTCAACGCCCACGCCGGCATCCCGAAGTCCCGCCACCAGCACATCGCCAAACGCATCGCGCCCGACAGCGCCGATCATGCACGTTCGCGCACCCATGCGCGCGGCGGCGACGGCCTGGTTAGCGCCCTTACCACCGGCATTGGTGATAAAACCGCTGCCACCGACGGTCTCGCCCGCGCGCGGCATGCGCTTGCACGCCACCGAAAGGTCCATGTTCATACTGCCGAACACCGCAACAATGCCGTTGTCTGCCATGGAAACCTCCTCGTCTGCAGGCCTTACGCCCACCGTCGGCGTCGATCGTGCGCTCTCGCACCTCTATAACTTTAGTTCACTTTGATGTGAACGCACCCTTGAGGTTGCGCCAGCAGCAAGCATTCACAGGAGCAGGCAGCTACAATGAATACGTGCTGATTATTCTCGTCATTGGATGATGTTTTATGGAACAATTCTCGCAATCGGGCTCGCGCGGTCGACGCCGCACGGGCAACGAGCCGGCGCCGCACGAACGCGTGAAGGGCGAACGCCGTGCCAACGAGCCGCGACGCACCGCGAGCCCCCATCGCGCTTCTGCCAACAACGCGGGCCGCGCCAACACACCCGCCGCGGAGCAGACGCCTGCTCGCCCCAAGTCCCGCTACATCCCTGCCCTTGACGGCCTGCGCACGCTTGCCGTCGTCGCGGTGGTGCTCTATCACCTCAACCTCACGTGGGCTCAGGGCGGCCTGCTTGGCGTCACGATCTTCTTTGTGCTTTCGGGCTATCTGATCACGCGCTTGCTGCTCAACGAAGTCGCTAAGACCGGTCGCATCGACCTTAAGAGCTTCTGGATTCGCCGCATCCGTCGCCTGGTCCCCGCCGTGGTAACGGTAGTGTTCGTGACCTGCGCGCTGTGCACCATCTTTAACCACGTGATGCTCACCAAGATGCGTCCCGACATTCTGCCGTCGCTGCTGTTCTTTAACAACTGGTGGCAGATTATGCAGGACGTCTCGTACTTCAACGCCCTGGGCGACCCCTCGCCGCTTACGCACTTTTGGTCGCTCGCCATCGAGGAACAGTTCTACCTGGTTTGGCCACCGCTGCTGCTCGCTATGGTATCCATGCACATGAGCAAGCCCAACACGCGCCGCATGGTTCTGGGCCTGGCTGCTGTCTCCGCCATCGCCATGATGGTGCTCTATAACCCTGCCGCCGACCCCAGCCGCGTGTACTACGGCACCGACACCCGCGTCTTCTCGCTGCTGCTGGGCGCCTGGATGGCCTTTATCCCCGATCGCGACCTGGCGCCGGTGTGTCTCGCTCATCGTTTGGGGCTCAATCGCCTGGCTGGCGCCGCCAAGCACGGCAAGAACGCCGAGGGCAAGCCTGGCGAGAAGGCCGACAACGCAGCCGAGACCGTCCCGGCACAGCCGAGCGCCCTCGTGCGCTTTTGGTCCTCGCCCGCATCCATCGATGTGTTGGGCGTCGTGGGTCTGGTTGGCCTTGCCGCCATGGTCGCGCTCACCAACGGCTACACCGCGTTCCAGTATCGCGGCGGCACGCTGCTATGCTCCATCCTCACGCTCATGGTCATCGCGGCCTGCGTGCAGCCCCAGGGAATGGTTGCCCGCGCACTGTCCGCCGAGCCGCTCGTGTGGGTTGGCAAGCGCTCGTACAGCATCTACCTGTGGCACTATCCGCTACTGTTGCTCATGAACCCGGTCGCCAACATCAACGATACGCCGTGGTGGCAGTACATTTTGCAGGTGTTGTTGGTGGTCGCCGCAGCCGAATGTTCATATCGCTTTATCGAGACGCCGTTTAGAAAGGGCGCCTTTGGGCGCACCGTATCCGAGTTTCGCGACGGCGCCACCACGCCCGCCAACTGGGTACGCGCGCACGTCCCTGTCTGCGCAGCCTGCGCTGTCGTGTTGGTCGTTGCACTGGGCGGCCTGATCTTTGTGCCGGAGACCTCCGCACTGAGCGGTGAGGGCGCCGAAGTCCTCAACAAGGAAGCCAAAAACACCGCGCCCACCGACCAGCAGGCGGCCGACGACACCGACAAGGACAACGACGGCTTCCCCGACGGATCCTACGACCTGCTGATGATCGGTGACTCCGTGTCGCTGCGCGCCGTCGATTCCTTCGACGGCGTGTTCCCCCACAGTCACATCGATGCCGAAAAGGGCCGCCAGTTCGATGCGGGCCGCGCGGCATTTGAGGGCTATCTCCAACAGAACCTTGCCGGCAAGATCGTGGTCTTTGCACTGGGCACCAACGGCTTGGTAACCGACGACCAGATCGACGCCATCATGGCCGATGCGGGAGATAAGCGTATTGTGGTGTTTGTGAACACGCGCAGCCCGCAGCCGTGGGTTGGCTCTACCAACCAGGCCATCGCCAACGCCGCTACGCGCTACAAGAACGTGCGCGTTATCGACTGGTACGGATACAGCGCCAACCGCAACGACCTGTTCGATGGCGATGGCACGCATCTATCGACCACTGGCGTAACTGAGTACCTCAACTTGATCCACGATGCAGTCAAGAAGGACCTGCCCGTGCATCCCGAGGATCACGTCAACGATCCGCAACCGGCAGCCGTCAAGTCTGCCACCGACGCACTCGTCAATGCGCTCGCTCTCAAGCCGCACAAACTGGGCACCGACAAGTAGCCTGCAGCAAACAACCCAAAATCACTCTTTTCGAGCCGGCTCCAAGAGGTCGTGGACAAAAAGGGGCAAATATGAGTACTGTTACCATTTTAGTAGCAGGCAAAACCACCCAAAATGGCGCCCAAGCGGTAGCGCGCGACCCTTCCAGTTGACCAGAATGGCCGGCTTAAGACTTGGAGCTTCGCTTTTAATGAACAGATTTTTAGATATGTTCATTATTTTCTTGGTCGTAAATACTATCATCCAGGCAACAGTACTCATATTTGGCATTTTTTGTCCACACGCATATTACTAACCCCCTATAACAGGCAAAATACAGTCCGCAACCCATGGCAGCGGCCTGTTTGGAGTCCAAAGGAGGCGCTAAGCGCTGTAACCCATCGCCTGCAGAACAAACATAACGACCGTGAGCACCGTAATCACACCGATAGTCGCCCAAGTGAGCACATTCCACACGCGGCCGTTGCGGTTAGTGCCCATAATGTGACGGTCAGCGGCAATAACCACCTGGAACACCAGAACCACGGGCAGCAGCACGCCATTGATGACCTGCGAGGTCATCATAATCTGGAACAGATCGACGCCGGGCATAAGCACCAGCACGGCAGAGATGCCGATGATGGCCGTAATGATGCCGCGATAGACCGGGGCCTCGTCCCAGCTGCGATCGGCACCGCGCTCCCAGCCAAATGCCTCGCAGATAGCGCTCGACGTAACGCCCGGCAGCACGCAGGCAGCCAAGAAACTCGCCGCGACCAGGCCCGAGGCAAACAGTACCGTAGACCACTGACCCGCAATAGGCTCCAGCGCGCGGGCAGCATCGGCAGCATCGCTAATCTGAATACCCGCCGGGAACAGCACCGTACCGGTCGTAATGATAATAAAGCCGGCAATGACATCAGCGGCAAGCGAGCCGCTCACGGTATCGATGCGCTGCAGCACGATATCGTCCTCGCCCGCGTTCTTATCGACCACGTTGTTCTGCGCCAAGAAAATCATCCACGGCGCGATGGTGGTACCGATCGTTGCGACCACGAGCGACACGTAGCTGGGGTCATTTTGAATGTTAGGCACGACCAGGTCGACCGCGACCTCACCCCAGTTGGGGCCAGCCATAAACGCGGCGACGATATAGGTCACGAACACGCAGCTCACCAGCAGTAGAATCTTCTCGATGCGCTGGAAACTACCCGACATGGTAAGCATCCATACCAGCAGCGCCACCAACGGCACCGAGATGCTCGCCGGCACGCCAAAGAGAGCAAGACCGCTGGCGATGCCCGCAAACTCCGAAATGGTCACAGCCGTGTTGGCGATCAACAGCGCCGCCATAGCAAGTACACTCTTGCGCACGCCAAAGCGCTCGCGAATGAGCGATGCCAGGCCCTTACCCGTGACGCAGCCGCAGCGCGCCGCGGTCTCCTGCGTCACGATGAGCAGCACAGTCATGACGGGAAGCATCCAGAGCATCTTATAGCCATAGCTGGCGCCCGCGCTGGAATACGTTGCAATGCCGCCGGCGTCATTGCCCGAAAGCGCCGCCAGCAGACCGGGACCCATAGCGCCAAAGATGGCCGCGATGGTCAACTTTTGCTTGGTGCCCGACTTTTGCTTGGTATCTTGCACGCGACCACCTAACCCATGACCGACATGGTGAGCAGCACCGCAGCGACGCAGTACGCTACGCACGAGATCATGACGGCAATAACGTTCATGGCGGTGCCCGACGTGTTGAGGTCATGCTCGTCACGCCAGAACAGCACCATCAGGTAAATCACGGCGCTCATGTTGCCAATCAGACAGACGATGGCCGCGATGTTAAAGCACCCGGTAAAGAGTTGCTCCTCAAACATGGACGCATCGGGGAACGCAGCGGTGCGCACCAGCTGGGCGCACAGGTAGGTCACGAGTGACAGAATCAGGCCCATGCCCGTGCTCTGGAAGAAGAACCCCAGATACGGCTTGGGCTCATCGTCGTGACCGTCATACTCCAGGAAGTAGTTCTTGACGAACGACACCATGCGCGAGGCCGCCAGCAGCACGAGCGGCATGGCGCACATGGGGAACACCACCAGATGCGCGGAGCCGAGCGCCGTTCCCAGCACGGTCGCCATGATGCACGACGCGATGCCCCATACAACAACCCAGTACTGGCGATGCACGAACCAGCTGAGCACGTTCGTCGAGTCGTCCGACGCGCTATCGCCCGAGCCGACACCGGCGATCTGCAGGTCCTCCTGATGCTCCTCGGCAATAACGTCCATGGCGTCGTCGAAGGTTACGATACCCAGGATATGACGGTTCTCGTCGCAGACAGGGATGGCAACCAGGTCGTACTTGGTCATCTCGTCCGTTACGTCTTCCTGGTCCTCGTCGGGCGACACATAGACCAGGTCGCGATAGGCCAGCTGACCCAGCGTGGCGTCGCGGTCGGCTACGATCAGCGTTCGCAGCGAAAGCACACCGGTCAGCATGCCGCTCGGATCCTCGGTATAGACGTAGTAGACGCTCTCGAAGTCCTCGTCGAGCTCGCGAATCGCCTCGATGGCGTCACCGACCGTTGCCGTGGCAGGCAGGGAGACAAACTCCGAGGTCATGATGCGGCCGGCGGTGTTGTCCTCATACCCCAGCAGGTTACGAATCGCCTTCTCCTCCTTGACGCCCATCAGGCGCAGGAGCTTCTCGGCCTTCTCGTAATCAAGCTCGTCGATCAGGTCGGCAGCGTCGTCCGGGTCCATCATGGCCAGCATCGACGATGCGTCCGTGTCGGACAGGCCCTCGAGCATCTCGGTCATAAGCTCGTCGTCATCGAACTCCGAGATAGCTTCGGCTGCCTGGGCGGTATCGAGCTGCGCAAACACCTGCGCACGCAGACGCGGGTCGAGCTGCTCGATAATGTCGGCGATGTCGGCAGGGTGCAGCTCGCCGAGCGTCTTGTGCGACACCGAGAGTTGAATGTTCTTGGTCGAGCGGTCGAGCAGGTCCATGTAGGACCAAGCGATGATGTCCTCACTGAGCGGCTTGCCCAGGTGCTTCATAAAGCCTTCGACGATATGCTCGAGCGCGGGGCTGATGGCGCGTAGCAGACCGCGAGCACCGACCTCGGCGCCCAGCAGGCGCAGCTGGTTTTCGCCCGACATGGAAAACTTGATGTCGTTGACGCGCACGACCTTCATGCCCTGCGTGTCGACAATCTGCTTGTTGAGCACGTCGCGGGCAAGCAGGAGTTCGGTCGGCTGCAGGTACGAAAAACGGATTTCGGTGGCCGACGTCTTAAGGTGTACACCCGTCTCGTCGATACGGTCGACCCATTTGCGCCAGCTGATCATAAACGGCGTCTTGCCGGGACCGCGGAACGCGAGCGACGTCACGTGCGGAAAAACTTCGCCGGTAGCAATACCAAAATCGTTGACCACGCCGAGCTTTTCGCCGTCGACGTCCAAGACCGGCAATTTGAGCATCTCACTCAGATAATTCAATGGTGCTCCCCATCATTATTCCCCCGGACGCGGCCGCGCGCGCGGCGTCCGGGGGCTTCTGGATATGTATACGCATGCGCGGGCGGCACGCCGCTCGACGCTTACACCCCGTGCATGCGCAAAAAGCACCTGCATGGGGTCATCGACTGTATGGTCGAGGTTTGGATTTCACCTGTAACCTTTCTCTTGACCCTCATTAACCGCAGTAACTATAGCATCAGCATCGCCCTGCGGCATCGAATTTATGCGCTGCACATTGCAGGCATACCAAACGCTGACGCATCCGTGACATAGCCATTGGGGACGTTCTTAAACGACTACCCAATGACTACTCTGTGGTGTCATCGTCCTCGGCAAGTTGGGGGAACACGGCGTCCTTGGGCATGGTGACCTTCGTCAGCGAGGTGAGCTTTTTGCTCAGCGACGTGTCCGTCTTAACCAGGTCGCTGAGCGTCACGATCTTGTAGCCGTCGGCAATGAGGCCGTCGATAATCTGCGGCAGCGCCTCGAGCGTCTGCTCGGCGCATTCGTCTCTATCGGTGAACAGCACGATATTGCCCGGCGTCACCGAATCGAGCACCGTTGAGACCTGCTCGTCGGCACCGTTGAGCAGCCAGTCGCCCGAGTCGATATTCCACGAGACCACGGCGGAGACCAGGTCCATCGCATCAATCCAGTTTTGCTCGTCAAAGGCAGCGTAGGGAGCACGCAGCAGCATCGTCTTCACGCCGGTCGCCGACTTAATCGCATCGGTGCCTTTCGTGATCTGCTCGCGTACCGCCTCACGGTCCTGACCCTTGAGCGAATCGTCGCTGTAGCCGTTGGATCCGATTTCGCACCCGGCGTCGACAATCGCCTTGGCCGTAGCAGGCGAGGCCTCGGCCGCATCGCCCGACAGGAAGAACGTCGCGGTGACGCCCTTTTCCTTGAGTACCTGCAAAATCTGCTTGGTCGCGCCGCTCGGACCCTCGTCAAACGTCAGCGCCACGTACTTTTTGTTGCCCTTGGGCGCCACGCTGGCGCACGCAACGACGCAATCGGTGGCGGGCACAACCTCGCCGCGGTCCTGCGTCTTGCCCGACTGCTCACCAACCCACACCTCGGAGCGGCCCTGGACACCCCACGTCTGCACATACTCTATGGCGCCCGTGCCCTCGACCTTGAGCTTGGGCTCGATAACCGTAGCCTGAATCTCGTGCTTCTCGTAGGTGTTACGGCCATCCTTGACCGTCACCTTCTCGCCGCCCTCAAGTTCGCGGCTATCCCATTTGCCCTGCTTCACGCGCTTGCCGTCGACCTTCACCGACAGCTTTTCGCCCCCATGGCGCTTGAGCACGCTGTCATCGACGGCCAGTAGGTCGCCTACGTCGTAGGTGTCAGTCAACTCCTGGTCGTCTATGAGATTCTGCAGCGTAGAGCCCACGCGCACCGCGGTCTTCTGGCCGTTGAGTTCCACGTCCACGCTGCGGTTGACGTAGCCCACGACGGCAGCGATAAACAGCACGAGTGCGCAACCCACGGCGATGAGCGCATAGGGCAGGCGAGACGAACGACGGGGCGTACGGCTGTTGCCGATGCGCGCGCTGCGATCGCTAAAGCCGCGGCTATGGTTGAGGTACATCGCGCCGGGCTTACGGTGACGCTTGCGCTGACCGCTGGGCAGCTGCCCCAGATCGCGGCGCGCCGTCGGACGCGTACCCGAACGCCCGTTTAAGTTGGATCCGTTTTGGCGCATATGCCCTCCCCCATAAACACAGCAAGCCGGAGCAACAGGTCTCCGGCTTGCCTCCCATCATTTGGTACGTCGCTATTTTGTAGCTTTTGACGAGCCTCCGCTCGCCTTTTGGTATTCGTCCTTAAAGGCCTTGAACATGCCGCGCGTCTTGCCGAGCTGCTTGCCCAGTGCGCGGCTGCCCTTGTCCACGGCAACCGATCCCTTATCGTCGAGTACCTTGGCGCCCTTTTTGACCTTATCGCCCACCACGACGCTGGCCTCGGCGGCCTTGGCAGCCGCACCGCCCGAATACCCGAGCGACTTGACCTCGTCCGAGACGACCATCGCGCCGTTCTCGTAGCCGCGCAGCATCGTCGGTGGCACCTGCGTGTCGCCCACCAGCACGCTCGAAGCGGCACCGGCGGTCACATAGAATGCCTGCACGACACCCGAGCGTGGCTTGAACTCAACGTCCGAGCAGTAGCCCACGACATCGCCCGATTCCGTGCGCACGTCCATGCCAACCCAGATGATGCAATCGTCCAGGTTGATGTCGAGGCGCTTGGCGGCGGCAGCATCGTACGTGTCCTTGACGTCATCGACCGCAATGGCACCCTCGTAGACACCAATGGCGTCGAGCGCTACGAATCGGTCGGGGCGCTCGATCATGCCCGCGATATCGGACTGGCGGACCATAAAGCCGACCACGCGCGTACCGCCCGGGGTAAAGACCGGAAAGTGAATCTTTCCGAGCTTTTTAGGGCTGCGCGGCGTGCCGTCCTTTTTGGTGCGCTTGTCCTCGGTAGGCTTGCGATAAATCTTGGCGCCGACAAAATCCCCGGCGCGCATTATGCCTCGGTCGAGGGCTCCGCAGCCTCGGTATCAGCCTCGACGGCGTTCTCGACCACGACGTCGGCGGCAGGCGTCACGTTGCCACCCGAAATGGCGTCGTTGAGCTGCTCACGCAGCTGGTCCATGCGCTCGCGGGCCAGGTCGACCTTGGCGCGCAGGTCGTCGGTCTTGGCGTCGACCATCGGGCCAAAGTCATTCACCGCAGCACGGGCCTCCTCGGCGCTGTGCTCGTAGGTGTCGCGCATATTGTCCCAGGCGTCGTTGGCGATATCGGCAGCCATGGCGCGGGTCTCGGCGCCCGAGCGCGGAGCCAGAGCAACACCGATAATAGCGCCGGCAGCAGCACCAAAAAGTGCGCCGGAGACAAAGCTGAAAGTCTTACCCATGATCATTCCTCTCCTGCGGGCACGTCGGCGCCCACCGTTTGAATGCTGTCCATTATACCCGCAGCGCATCACTTGCCGCTCCGCTCATCTGCGTACGGCAAAGGTGCAGGTACGTGATGGTGATAAACGCGTAGGCCTACTCCTGAGGCATAGCCGGCATGGCCACCGTGGCACCCGGGTCCTCGCCGGCGCCGTCCACGAGCGGCAGGCCGCCCTCATGCGCAGGTCCTGCCGGAACCGTCGCCGCACCGCCAAAGACGGCAGCGGAGGCCTCGTGGCTCTCGGCAACCGCGCCCTCGGTATCAATCGCCACCTGGGGCTCGTCGTCAAAGTTGGGGACGCCCTGGGGCTCGGTGGGAACGGGCTCGGCGGTCGCATCGGCAACGGGCTCGGCGTCGACCGGCACATCGCCCTCGTCAGCGCCCTCGTCCTCGGCAGCATCTTCGCCGTTCGCAGCGGCGACGGCCTCGTGAGGATCCTTGCCCTCGGCCTCGGCGCGCATGCCCAGCACCAGGTTGCGCAGGCCCGCGACCGTACCGTCCACATCGGGAGCCGGCTGGTCGGCGTGCAGGTACGCCCAATCCATCATAAAGGTCGCCGACGACAGCGCACCAATGGCCAACGCGTCATCGGGACACGAAAGCTCAACCTCAAAGACGCGCTCGTCGTGCTCGCTCACGCGCGTGCGACCGCACGAGATGCTGCCGGCAAGACCGGTCTCGTTCATGAGCTCGACCGTCACGTGCTCTAGCAGGTGGCAAAGCTCAGTCTGGCCCATGCAGTCCTGAAATTCGCGACCGGAATCGCCCAGGCACAGGTGCTTGGCAATCGCAGGCACCAGGTAGTACACGCGCGCCGTGGCCTCGATGTCCTCCGAGGTCATGAGCGGCATGCCGGGGTTCACCAGCACATGCGCGCAGATCTTGTCCTCGCTGACGGTGACCTTAAGGATGTTGAACAGGCCTGCCATAACTCTCCCCTACTCGTCCTTGCCCTACTCGTCGCCATCGTGCGGATCCGCAGAGCCCGCACCCGACGCCGCCGGCTTCTCTGCCGAGGACTCGGAATCCTTCTTATCGGTTTCGGCCGGAGCAATCACGCGAATGAGCGAGATGCGCTGGCCACGCATCGACTGCACCTTGAACTTGTACCCCGCGACCTCAAACACCTCTCCGATGTCGGGCACCGAGTCACAAAGCTCCAAGATCCAGCCGGCGATGGTCTCATAATCATCGCTTTCCTCGAGCGGCCAACCAAGCTCAATCGCGTCATCGCACGAAAAACGCCCATCAACGAGCCACTCGCGGCGCGAAAGGCGCGTGAGATACTTGTTGTCGGGGTCGAACTCGTCCTCGATCTCGCCGACGATCTCCTCGACGATGTCCTCGATGGTGATGATGCCGGCCGTACCGCCGTACTCGTCCACGACCACCACGATCTGGTCGTGAGAGGTCTGCATCTCGGACAGCAGCGGCAGGATGTCCTTGGTGTCGGGCACAAAGGTGGCGTCGCGCAAAAAACCGGCGATGGGCTGGTCGCCCTTGCCGTCAAGCGCAGGCTGAATCAGGTCCTTGATGTGCGCAATGCCGGCGACGTTGTCGGGATCCTCGTGATAGACGGGGATGCGGCTAAAGCCGGTCTGGCGCATGGTGGACAGCACGTCGGCGACCGTCTCATCGTCCTCGCACATGGTGGTGTCCACGCGCGGCACCATGACCTCGCGGGCAACGGTGTCGCCCAGGTCAAAGATCTCGTGGATCATGCGCTTTTCCTCGTCGAGCAGGTCGTCCTGCTCCGAGACCATGTACTTGATCTCTTCCTCCGAGACGTTCTGGCGGTCGTCGGCGCTCTTGATGCGCAGGATGCGGGCCAGGCCATCGGAGCAAGCGCCGGTCAGCCACACGAGCGGACGGGCGATCTTCTGGAACACGGAAAGCGGGCCCACGACCTGCTTGGACACGCCCTCGGCATTGGCCAGGCCGATGCGCTTGGGGACGAGCTCGCCGATCACGATGGATACGAAGGCGACCGCGACGGTAATGATAACCGGCGCCAGGCCGCGCGCGATGGCGGAGAGCGGCGCGATGCCAAAGCTCATGAGCCACGTGGCGAGCGGGTCGGACAGACTCGTCGAGGCAACAGCGGACGAGGCAAAGCCCACGAGCGTGATGGCGACCTGGATGGTAGCGAGCAGCTGGTCGGAATCGGCGGCCAGCTTAATGGCGCGCTCGGCGCGTTTGTCGCCTTCCTCGGCCTCGTGCTCCAGCACAGCGCGCTTTGCCGTGGTGAGCGCCATCTCGGACATAGAGAAGTAACCGTTGATGAGGGTCAAAACGAGGGTAGTGATAAGGGAGATGGTTATGTCCATCGGGAGTTTCTCGAACCTCCAAGATTCGGGACGTTAGGGTAAAACGTTGGTGGCGGATACGGCAATTGCACCGGCGCCCAAACAAGGATGCGGGCGCGCAGGCGTGGTCGCTAGATTACGAAGAGGATCACCGCCATGAACTGGAAGATACTGCCGGCGAGCACCCACAAGTGAAACACACTGTGCAGGTAGCGCACGTTTTTGGCGATATAGAACGGCACGCCCGCGGTGTAGCACACGCCGCCGACGGCGAGCAGGGCAAGTGCCACGGGGTTGAGCAGCGCCACAAGTTCGGGCAGCTTAAAGACGACGAGCCAGCCCATCAGCAGATAGACCAGGCCGCATACCCAATGCGGTTGACGCTCGCGCAGAAAGCACTCGAGGGCGATGCCGATAATGGCGATGGCCCACACGGCAAAGAACAGCGCGGGGCCGCCGTCGTTTGCGAGCGTGATGAGGCAAAACGGCGTATAGCTGCCGGCTATGAGCAGGTAGATGCAGCTGTGGTCGATGATGCGAAACACGCGCTTGGCGCGCGCGGGCTGAATCGCGTGGTAGAGCGTAGAGGCTAGGTATTCGAGGATAATGCTGACGCCATAGACAATTGCCGCGGCCATGTGGGCCGGGCCGCCGCCGCGCAGGGCAGCGAATACGATCAGGAGCACCAGACCCGCAATGCCCAGCAGGCAGCCGACACCATGGGTGACGGAGTTCATGATCTCCTCGCCCACCGTGTAGTGCGGAATGGCCGCGGTCTTGGGCCGCGGCTTGGAACTGTCGCTCGAATCGGACATGCCGGTTACATCCTCCAACATAAAAGAGTTCTCAACACTATATCAAAGCGTCTGGGTACGTGCGAAATTTGCACCATACGTGACCCTTTGTTTACCCATTCTTTGTCTGTTGACGCATCAACGGCGAACATCCATAATGCGCTTCGTTTGATTGTTGACGTATTAACATCCCAGAGGAGAAGACATTATGACTCAAAGCGCACACCCCCATCGAAGGCTCAAGATAGCCGGCGTTGTTGCGCTGGCGCTCGTTGTCACGTTGCTCGGATTTGCCGGCAACTTTTTGTTTGACTTTGCCCTGAACCCCCAAGCGCCGTACACCATGAAGATGATGCAGGATAGCAAGAACGACAAAGAAGGTGAGCATCCGGATGCCGAGGATACCGAGGCGCGGGCATGGTTTAAAGAGAACCGCAAGAGCAGCAGCCTCACCGCAGATGACGGAACCGAGCTCGCCGCCTGGTATTTTGCCGCCCCGGAGAGCACACACGACTACGCCGTCTGCCTGCACGGATATACCGACGAGCCCATCGGTATGGCCCGATACGTCAAGCGATTCCACGACCGCGGCATGAACGTACTCGCACCCGCCGCCCGCGCCCACGAACGCTCCGGCGGCGACTATATCGGCATGGGCTGGCCCGAGCGGCTCGATGTCGTTGCATGGATTGGGCGGATCGTTCAGGCTGACCCCGAGGCGCGCATCCTGGTCTTTGGCGAGTCGATGGGTGCAGCAACCGCCATGAACGTCGCGGGGGAATCTCTGCCCGCAAACGTGAAATGCATTATCGAGGACTGCGGTTATACGAGTGTTTGGGACGAGTTTTCTCTGCAGCTCAAGGACGTGTTCGGCCTGCCCAGCTTTCCTTTGCTCGATGTAGCAAACTTGGTGTGCAACGTGCGCGCGGGCTACGACTTTCATAAGGCGAGCAGTGTGGAGCAACTCAAACACGCGACGGTTCCCATGCTGTTTATCCACGGCGACCAGGACACCTTTGTGCCGTACAGTATGCTCGACCAAAACTACGAGGCGTGCGTCAGCAAGGTTAAACAGAAGCTCACTATCCACGGCGCCACCCACGCCAAGAGCGCGCAAGTTGACCCCGAGCTCTACTGGAATACGGTCGACGACTTCCTCGATAGGAATTTTTAGGGAAAAAGCGGCGTCTGGGGATTTATCTAACCCCCTATTTTGGAAGTATACTGCAAAATCTGGAACTGCCGACCAGACCGCAGTTTTACCAACAATTTATCAGGGGTTTTGTTGCCAAAAAATGTCGTGTGCTCGGCGGTCTCGAAATTTGCCGCATACTTCCGGAAAGCCGCCCGCAAGCGCTGTGCTCACGGGCGGCTTTTGCTAACGTTGCGCTACAAAAGCGCTTGATATGTCCAATAGACAGGTGCTACTTGACCTCGATGAGCTCATACTTGCTCGTGCCCAGGCCGATCTTTTCGGCATGCGCGATGCACGCGCGCCAGTCGGTGTCGGGATGCGTGATGCAGAAGGGGTCCTTGGCCTGCTCGCCCTCCAGATGCTCGTGGTTATGCTCCATCTTGGCCGCGCTATCGGTGAGTTCGGTGTTGGGCAGCGGCTCGGATGCCATGACGGCATCGGCGCAGGCCTGATCGATAGCGACCGGGTCGAAGCTCGCGAACATGCCGATATCGTTAACGATAGGCGTGTCGTTTTCGGGGTGGCAGTCGCAGTTGGGACTGATGTCCATGGCGAGCGAGATGTGGAAGCTCGGACGGTCCTGAACAATGGCCTTCGTGTACTCAGCGATCTTGTAGTTGAGTACGTCGGCCGCGGCATCATAGTCGGGCTTGATGCAGTCCTGGTTGCACGCCGCAATGCAGCGTCCGCAGCCCACGCAGCGATCGTGGTCGATGGCGGCCACGTGCACCGTGCGGGCGTTGCCGTTGGCAAGCTCGCGCTCGCGGGTATCGTCAAACGAGATGGCGTTGTGCGCACAGATCTTTTCGCAGGCACGGCAGCCAACGCAGTGCTCAGTCGCGACGTTCGGCTTGCCGGCGGCATGCTGCTCCATCTTGCCGGCACGGCTGCCGCCTCCCATGCCCAGGTTCTTCATGGCGCCGCCAAAACCGGCCTGCTCATGGCCCTTAAAGTGGGTGAGGCTGATCACGATATCGGCATCCATGAGCGCCTGACCGATCTTTGCCTCGCGCACGTACTCACCGCCCTCGACCGGGACGAGCGCCTCGTCGGTACCCTTGAGGCCGTCGGCGATGATGATCTGGCAGCCTGTGGCATACGGGGTAAAGCCGTTCTGGTAGGCGGTGTCGATGTGCTCGAGCGCGTTTTTGCGGCTACCGACATAGAGCGTATTGCAGTCAGTGAGGAAGGGCTTGCCGCCCAGCTCCTTCACCACGTCCGCGACGGCGCGGGCGTAGTTGGGGCGCAAAAAGCTCAGGTTGCCCAGCTCGCCAAAGTGAATCTTGATGGCGACAAACTTGTTCTCAAAGTCGATCTGCTCGATACCGGCGCGGCGAATGAGGCGCTTGAGCTTGTCGAGCTGGCTCTCGCGAGCATGCGTGCGCAGGTTGGTGAAGTACACCTTGGCGGGTGCTGCGGGTGCAGTTGCGGTCATAGATATATCCCCTCGGTCTATATGGCGTTACAGACATAGGAGATGGTACCCGTTGAAGCAGGGTCAAAGTCAAGCGCAGCGCCTGGCCACTCATTGGGGACAGACTTAAATGACCGGCCGCCAGGGACATCCTTTCGCCATCCGGCACCCGGCAGTTGGGGACGTTCCTTTCCTGCCGGCAGCTAGGGACAGTCCTTGCCGGCCCGGCCGGCGAGCGGGCAGATCGGCAAAGACTGTCCCCGATGACTAGTCGTTTAGGAACGTCCCCAATGACTACTCTTGAACTTTGAGGGCTTCGGCCAGGCTGACGCGCTTGATCGAGCGCATGTGCAGCAGCGCCACGACCAGGTACGTTGCAAAGCCGATCCCTGCGCACGCCGCCATGGACCAGCTTGGCACATAAATCTCGATATTGCCGTTATAGGCGAGCAACATGGAGCGGAAAATAGCCGTAAGCGAGCAGATAATCAACGGCAGGCTCAGCACGAGCGATGCCGCCACGCACAGCGTGATCGAGCGGATGTACAGATGCGAGATCTCGCCATCGCGATAGCCAAAGACCTTCATATAGCTGATCGAGCGGGCGCTATGGTCGATAACGGCCTTGGTTAGCAGGTACATAAACAGCAGGAAGATAAACACCGCGAGCCCGACCATCATGCCGATCATGTCGCTCATCATGCCGATGAACTGGTCACCCACGGCGCGCATGTCGTCGGGCGTGGTGTCGCCGGCAAAGTAGCGCGCGTCGAGGTCGAGCTTCTCGTCGCTCACATAGCCGTTAAAGTAGGCGGCATCGTTGTCGAACAGCTCGTTAAAGTCATCGATACTCATATAGATATTCATGTCCGACTTGGAGCCCCAGGCATAGTCCTTGCCCGCGTACTCAAGGGAATAATGCTCGCCCTCGTACTTATCGCTGAGTGTGACCTTCTGGCCCTCGCTCCAGCCAAACTTGTCGAGCAGGCCGCCGCCAAAGACAACGCGGCCGTCGCCGACGTCGAGGTCTTTCCAATAACGCGAATCGGATGAAATGCCGTAGACGGAAATCGTCTCCTCACCATTACCATCGCCACGGTCGTATTGCAGCTGGTAAACGGCGTATTTCTCGGCCTGCGCGATTGCGCCCGCGCCGTTGTCGGTCGTATTGACCGGATGGATATCGTCGTTGTCAGTGTCGATCTTAGAGGCCTTGTCGATCAGGTCGATAGCCTCATCGCGGTCGCAGCCGAGGGCATCGGCCAGGTCGTCGAGGCGCGCATAGAGCGCATCCTTCTTGTCCTGAACGCTTGCGAGCGCGTCCTGCGCCGCGGCCAGGCTCTCGGCAGACGGAGAGCTGGCTACGGCATCGGCTGCCGTCTGCGCCGCATCGGCCGCGTCGTCAAGCTCGTCATCGGCATCCTGGGCGGCAGAAAGCAGCGCGCCGTCAATCGACTGCAAGCGCTCGAGCGCCGACCACTGCTCGCGTTCCTCGACAGTGCCCTCGAGCTCCAGCGGAGCCTTGAGCGTGTACTGGTGCTCGGCGACCAGGCTCGTCTCGAGATTGTCCGCATAGTGCGTCATCGTGGGCAGAATCGCCAGGCCAAAGAGCAGTAGCAGCGAGGCAAACGCGATGCCCACGAAGAGCGTGGCGAAGTTGCCCAGATTGCGCAGGAAGATACGCAGGCGGAAGCGGGAAACAAAACCCATGCGCTCCGGCAGCTGCAGGCCGCGCTTGGTGCCCGATTTGCCGCTCGCCTCGTGACGAAGGAACTGCAACGGCGTCTTGCCCATCTTGCGAAGCAGACCCACCAGCGTGATGAGGATGAGCGCGGCGGCGGGAACCACGGCACACTTCACGAAGATCTCCCAGCTCCAGTACACCTGGAAGGGCGGCAGGCTGTACGAGCCGTAGTAGAGACCGCGCATGGGCTCGGTAAAGAACGCAACGCCGAACGCGGTGCCCAAAAGCGCCGCGAGCACGCCCACGATGGCGGGAAGTGCCAGGTAGTGCAGCACGATCTCGCGGCGGCGATAGCCGCTGGCGAGCAGCGTGCCGATGATGGCGCCCTCCTCCTCGATGGTGGCGTCGGTGAGCACCACAAAGACGAACGCCATGATCACGATGATGATGTCGAGCAACGTCATCCACATCATGGAGTCGCCGTCCACGTCGTCGCGCGCATAGCCAATGCCCTGGTTGGAATCGGCATCGATCAGATCGTCCACGCGCGCATTGGCATCGGTCAGCGCCTCGACCATATCCTGCTCGGCATCGATGCGGTCCGCGGTGGGGAGGTCGCGATCGGCAAAGGTGAAGGAGTAGGTGTAGGCAGGTGCACCACCGGCATCCTCGAGCGCGGCAAAGCCGGCGTCGGTGACCTCGGCCACACCATAGGTGATGGTGTTCACCGTAAAGTCCGAATTGTTGAGGAACAGTGCCTGGCTATCGGGCTGGGTCATGATGCCGCAGATGGTGTAGGTGCGGCCCTCAAGCTCAACCTTATCGCCCACGACAAGGTCGTTGTTGGTGGCGAAGACACGGTCGATTGCCACCTCATCGTCCGTCTTGGGCTGCCTGCCTTCGCAGTAGGACGCAATGTCAACCTTGGTGCGATGCGCGTAGGTGCGCAGGGTGCGCTTGGTGCCGTCGTCGCCGGCGGTCTTTTTGATGATGGCGTCGATGGAGAAATTCTTGTAGAGCGTGACGCCGCCGACGTCCTCAGCCGCGTCTTCGGCAGCCTTGAGCTGCTCGTCGGTGGCCTCGAAGGAGGTAGTCACGCGGCCGTCCTCGATCGTGTACTCATCGCGCATGTCGTCAATGAGGCAGCCGATGGAATGCGCCGCGAGCAAAAAGCCCGACGTGAGGGCGATGCTTCCGCACATAAGCAAAAAGATGCCCAGGTACTTACCGACATTGCGGCGCAGCTCGCGCGGGAGTCGCTTTGCGAGAGGTGTCATGGCGTCGCCTACCAATCGAGATCGGCGGCCGCGATGGGCGATTCGTTGAGCTCGTCCTCGACGATACGGCCGTCGCGCAGGCGCATCACGCGATTTGCCATGCGCGCGATGGCGGCATTGTGGGTGACAATGATGATGGTGCAGCCGTAGGTGCGGTTGACATCCTCCATGAGCTGCAAGATTTCCTTGGACGTCTTGTAGTCAAGCGCGCCCGTGGGCTCGTCGCACAGCAGCAGGCCCGGGTTTTTGACGAGCGCGCGGCCGATGGCGCAACGCTGCTGTTGGCCGCCCGAGACCTGGCGCGGGAACTTGTTGCGGTGCTCGTAGAGGCCCAGCGAACGCAGCAGGTCGTCGATGTTGAGCGGGTTTTTGGACAGGTGCGCCGTGACCTCGATGTTCTCCTTGATGGTGAGATCGGGCACCAGGTTGTAGAACTGAAAGACAAAGCCCAGCTCGCGGCGTCGGTATTCGCCCAGATCGGTAGGTTTGAGCACCGTGAGGTCGCAGCCGTCCACCATGATGGAGCCGCCGTCGGCATCCTCTAGGCCGCCGATGAGATTGAGGAACGTCGATTTGCCCGAGCCCGAGGGCCCCAGCATGACGCAGATTTCGCCGCGGTTGATGGACGTATCGATACCGTCGAGCACCATCAGGCGCGCATCGCCGTCGCCGTAGTGTTTCTTGAGTCCGTTGACCTGGACGTAGGCTTTCTGCGCTGCCATGTCATCCCCCATTGTTAGCCTTCTACTACTTTTCTAGGGTAATAGTAAACCTCGGCGAACTATTTTTAAGCGGCAGGCGCAATTTTTTCCAAACCAGTCATTGGGTACTTACTCATTGGGGACAGACTTAAATGAGTGAAATCGCTCATTTAAGTCTGTCCCCAATGAGTGCCGGCAGGAAAGGAACGTCCCCAAGTGCCGACATATTGGGACAGTCCTTGCCAGCCCGGCCGGCGAGCCGGCGAATCGGCAAAGACTGTCCCCAGCGACCAGTCGTTTAAGAACGTCCCCAATGACTAGGTGGCTAGGCGTGGGATTTGTTGTGCGCGAGGGCTAGGCCTACGGCGGCGATGGCGGCGGCGAAGAGCACGGTGACGCCCAGGTCGCAGGCGATGTCGCCCAGCACGGTAGACGTCAAATCAGAGGCAAGCGCCTTGCCGATCGCGTCGTTCACCCAAAACGTCGGCACAAAGTGCGCCACCGTCTGCACGGCCGAGCCCATCATCGAAAGCGGCATCCAGGCGCCGCCCAAAAACGTCATGAGCAAGCCAAGCAGGTTGCCCACACCGTTGAGCAGCTCTTCGCGCGCGCCCAGGCTCGAAAGGGCAAAGCCAACGGCCAGCGGCGTGCACGCCAGGGCAAACGTTGCCGCCAGCGCCAGGCACACACGGCCCACGCCGACCTCGGCGACCGCGCCGGCAAAGCCCACGACGCCCATCATGCTCGACACAAACCAGATACAGACAGTGAGCACGGCGGCGGCCGCGAACACGGCAAGCGAACGCTGGCGCTCGGAGAGCGGACCGGCCTCCATGCGGCGCACGCGCTCGGGCTCGTTCATGCCCGAGAACACCAGCCCCACCGACACGATGACCGACGAGATGATCGCATACGCGCCAAAGTTGAAGTACGACTCGAGTGTAGCGGCGGCAGTCGAGTCAACCTTGACCTGCTCGATCTGGACCTCCGCACGCTTTGCGGCAGCATGCTCGGCGGCCTTGGCGACATCGCCGTCGGAAGCAGCTGGCTCAAGTGCCGCCGCAGTACCCGCGAGCGAGACCCACCGCGAGGCCTCGGCAGACGAAAGCGCTGCCGCCATGGTGCCGGAGCCGTACGTCACATCGAGCTTGGGCAGGTCTTCCCCCGCACGCGCGGCTGCAACAAGATCGTCCTCAAACCCCTCCGGGATAAAGAACACGCAATCGGCGCTGCCCTTGGCGCTGTTACTCTTGGCGAGCGCATCCGCAAGGTCGTACATGTCGTCACCAACGCCCGTGACCAGGTCAAAGCGTGAGCCTAGGTGCTTGGTAAGCGCCCGCGAAAGGTCGCTATTGTCGCGGTCGACCACGATCACATTGGTGTCGTAGGGCTTGTACTCGGTAAGCTGCGACGAGTTCCAGCTCACCGAGGCCGCGATGAATACGCCCATGAGCGAGATGAACACCGTATAGATGAGCAGGTATAACGGGTGCGCGAGCGCCATGCGAAGCGCGGTCTTAAAGGTGCTCATAGCGGCTCCTTCCAAAGATCAGCGTAGCGGCGACGACAAACACCAGGGTCATCAGGACGAGCGCGCCGGCGCGGACGGCGAAGGGCCCCAGATCCTCAAAGAAATACAGGCGGTTGAACATGTCGCAGATGAGCTTGACGGGGTTGAGCCAGCACTCGGCCGGGCAGGCGCGGGCGACATCGTCGGCAAGCGCCATCGCCGGCTCGCCGTAGAGTCCGGCGAACAGGGCGCACGTGGTAGCGAAGCCCGTGAGGATACCGGACTTGGACGCCTTGCCGCCCTTAACGGGAAGCGTGCCCACAAAGAGCCCCAGGCCCGTGGCGGCAAGCGCGGATGCAGCACCGCCCACCAGACACAGCCCCTCGCGCCCGCCAAAGTCGACGCCAACGACTAGGCGCACGTAGCCAATCGCGACCGCCATCGAGGCAAATGAGACCAGCCACGAGCCGACAAAGATGCCGGCCAGCGACGCTGTCTTGGAAAGGCCGCCCACGCAGCGGCGCGCACCAAGGCCCGACAGATTGGGCTGCAAATCGACGACGCTCAAAGCGGCAAACTCGGCAGACATCATCGCGACCAGACCAAAGAGCGCGTAGTAGTAAATGGTCGTGCCGTCGGGCGTGGTGCGCGTCAGGCTCACGCGGCGGGTTCCGCCCTCGAGCGACAGGGCGCGCGCAACCGCCTCCGGGTCGGCGAGCGCCGCCGGGTTGTCTTGGGCAATCTGGCGCATGAGCTCGGCATTTTGCGTATACGAGCTCGCCACCGTCTCCAGGATGCTGCGGTCGGTGAGCGCCGTACTGGCGCGCGAGCTATCGTAGCTCGAAAGCAACGTAAGCTTGGGCGCGCCCGCGGCATCGACCGTGTAGACGCCCGCGACTTCGCCGGCCTTGAGCGCACGGTTCGCGGCAGCCAAGTCTTCGTACTCGCTCACATCGAGCAGCTGGTCGTCGCCTGCCTTGGCAAGCGAAGCCGCCACATCCTTAAAGGTCGAGGCATCCCAGGCCTCGTCCGCCACGACGGCAACCGGCACCGGGTCGACCGTGCCGTCGGAGCTGAGGTTCGCAAACATAAACATGAACATCGTGGAAAGCGCGATAGGAAAGAGAGCGCCCCAGACCCACGTGCTCGGCCGGCGCAGCAGCGTCTTGACCGTGGTGATGATGGTGTTGAACATGGCCGCCCCCTAGTCGCGCAGCTCGCGGCCGGTGATCTCGAGGAACACGTCGTTGAGGGTCGGCGGTTCGGAATAGATGCGGCCGAGCGGCACGTCATGCGAGCGCAGCGCATCGAGAATGTCCGTCAGGTTGTGCGGGCTCGCTTCGCACGAAAACGTGAGCTGTCCCGCCGTTGCCGAAAGGTCCAGAACGTGCGGCAGGCTTGCGACGGCACCGAGCGCCGCACTCGGAACCTCGCCGACCTCGATTACAATCTTCTCGCCCATCTGAATCATGCGCTTGAGCTCGTCGTTAGTGCCCTGCGCCAGCACGCGCCCACCGTCCATGATCATGATGCGGCTGCAGATTTGCTCGATTTCCTCCATGTAATGGCTGGTATACACCACCGTGGCACCCTCGTCGCGCAGGCGGCAAATGCCCTCCAGGATGGCGTTGCGGCTCTGGGGGTCGACCGCCACCGTGGGCTCGTCGAAGAAGATGAGCTCGGGCTTGTGCGCGATGCCGCAGGCAATGTTGAGCCGGCGCGCCAGGCCGCCCGAGAGCTTACCGGGGCGGAACTTGGTAAAGTCGCCCAGGCCGACAAAGTCGATCGCCTCGTCCACCAGCGCGCGGCGGCGCTTGCGGTCGTTGACGTAGAGACTGCAGAAATAGTCGATGTTCTCGCGCACGGTGAGCTCGTCGAACACCGCCACCTGCTGCGGCACCACACCGATGCGGCGCTTGAGGTCGTAGCGGGCGGGCGTCATGCGCTCGCCGAACAGCTCGATGGTGCCTTTGTCGTAGGCGAGCAGCTGCAGGATGCAGTTGATGGACGTGGTCTTGCCCGAGCCGTTGGGGCCCAGCAGGCCAAAGATCTCGCCGGGGGCGATACTCAGGTTAAAGTGGTCGAGCGCAATAAGGTCGTCGTAGCGCTTAACGAGGTTTTCGACGTGGACGATGTCTGTCATGAGGCGGCCCTTCTGTTGCTTGCGGCCCGGTACGATTGCATCATCGCAGGAGCTGACGGCGCGCACCAGTGAGCTTTGTCACGAGTGCGGGGCGGTCGCGTAGCCTGCTGACGCGACCGCCCCGCCGCGTGGGAGGAATGTCACGGTTGCTTTGAGTGGCGCCTCCCCCGTGCGCGGCATCGCGTACAATACCCGTATGAACAGGCTATTCGACAAATCGATCGTGCTGGCGTGCTGCATCGCAGCCGCCACGGGCCTTGCTGTGGATGCTCGCCTGGTCGCGGCGTTTTGCCTTGGCGTTGTCATCGCCGCGCTGGCCGAGGTCGCGCAGGGAGAACGCGCCCGTCGCGCCAGCGAGGCCGGCAGCTACGCCTACGTCATCGCGGCTGTCTTCGTGCCGCCGTTTGTGCCGTTCGCACCTCTCGCCCTCTATGACATCGCGCGACGCGTGCGCCGTGAACGCATCTGGCCCGCGCTGGCAATTGGCTCCGTGTTTGCCTGCGCACTTGCCACGGACCTTCGCTGCGGCGCGCTCACCACCCGAACGCTGTTGCTAACCGCCATCCTTTCGGTCGCCGCCACGTTGCTGTCGCTGCGCACCGCGCAGCTGGAGCGCGAACAGGAACGCATGCGTCGCACCCGCGACAAGCTGCAAGAACGCGCCCTGGCACTCGAGGCACGCAACCGCGACCTCGCCGACCGCCAGGACTACGAAGTCGAGCTCGCGACGCTCGCCGAACGCGCCCGCATCGCGCGCGAGATCCACGATAACGTGGGCCACCAGCTCACGCGCGCTTCGCTTCAAACCGAAGCCCTGCGCGTGGTCCATGCCAACGAGCCCGGCGTTGCCGCCGATTTCGCCGACGTCAAATACACCGTTGACGAGGCGCTCCAGCTCGTGCGCGCCAGCGTCCACGCGCTCAACGACAACGCCGTCGACCTTTCCGTGCAGCTCGAACGCATCGTTGAAGGCGCGCGCTCGGACGGCGGTCCGCGGATTGAGCTTGAAGTTATGACCGAACATGCGCCCGCAAACGTCGCGAACTGCTTTGCGGCGGTCCTGCGCGAGGCGCTCTCCAACACCATGCGCCACGCTTGCGCCCATGCTGTCACTGTACGTTGCATGGAGCATCCGTCGTTTTACCAGCTCATCGTTACCGACGATGGCGCGGGCGGGGTTCAAGCAAGCGGCCACGGCGCCGCGGAGGGCATGGGGCTTGCCTCTATGCGCGAGCGCATCGAGGCGCTTGGCGGCACCTTCACCGCCGGCCCGCGTGCCGGCGCCGGCGGCTGGCGCGTGTTTGCCACCGTTCCCAAACAGCAAGGAGATGATGGCCGATGAGGCTCATCGTTGTCGACGACGACCGCCTAGTGGTCGATTCGCTCAAGATTATCCTGGGCGCCCAGCCGCAGATCGAGGTGGTGGGCACCGGAGCCGACGGCAACGACGCGGTGGCACTCTACGCCGAACTCGCACCCGATATCGCGCTGCTCGACATTCAGATGCCGGGGCGCGACGGCCTATCGGCGGCGCGCGAGATCCTCGAGCGCGATCCTGCAGCACGCGTGGTGTTTCTGACAACGTTTTCGGATGACGAGTACATTGTGTCGGCACTCAAACTGGGCGCCCGCGGCTACCTGATTAAAACCGATGTCGCTGCCATTCCACCGGCGTTGGCGCAGGTTATGGACGGTAAGCGCGTACTCGAGGGCAAGGCAATCGAGGACATCGATTTTGACGGAACGGGCGTCGAGTCGGGCACGCTCCGCCGGCCCGCGGCCTTTGCCGGCCTGACCGACCGCGAATTCGAAGTCGCCGAGCTCATCGCCCGCGGTCTCGACAACAAGGAGATTGCCGCCACAGCTTATATGGGCGAAGGCACCGTACGCAACCACATCAGCTCAATCCTAGCCAAAATGGGCCTACGCAACCGCACGCAGATCGCCATCGCCTACCTGCGAGGGTAATTACCCGAAGACCGATCGCCCCGGCATAGCAAAATGGCTGCTACCGATTTAATGCCATTTCAAAACTATGCCGGTTTACTACGATGAATCGACCACCTTCGACCACGGCAAATTGCGCGCTTCCAAAACCGCAGGTAGAACGCTTGCAATATTTAGAAAAATGCAGTCATGGTCGGGAATGCCGAATTCATCGTAGTAAACCGACATAGTTTTATTCGCGACGGCCCTGCACGAGTGCCTCCGCAAACCTCGCGAGACCAAAATGATCCGTTTTCTTCCGCCCACGGAGATCGGCTGACAGCGCCCACCACGAAATCGGCCCATCTACTACGTTTGACCCGATACCCCTGACCATAGCCGCGTTTCATGAAAAACCGCAGGCGTTCTACCTGCGGTTTTCATTTCGCATTGCTTGCCGTGGTCGAGGGCTGCCGCCTAAACGTAGTAAATGGGCCGATTTCGTGGCGGCCGGATCACGCAGCAGCCTTCGCAAGGCAAAAATGATCCGCTTTCCTCCGTCCATGGGAGATCAAGAGCTGTTACGGATATGGTGCCATTTCAAAACTATGCCGGATTACGGAGCTAAAGTCGGGGCCCTCATCCATACCTTCATTTTTTGAAAAACGGCAGGCTATCTACCTGCGGTTTTGTTTTTGCGATTTTCTATATGGTCGGAGGTTCGCCATCCAACCCCGTAATCCGGCATAGTTTTGTTCGCGGCGGCTCGCTCGCGCGTTTAAGCTCGGGGCCGGTGGGGCATTTATGCCCCACCGGCCCCGTCTTCGCGCTATTCCGGCTTGGTTTCTACCGTGGGAGTCTTATCCGCTGCGACTGGGGTACGGGCGGTATCCATAGTCAGGCAGTGTTTGGGGCAGCTTTCGATGCACTCGCCGCACACCACGCAGGCGTACGGGTCAATCGACCAGGTGCCGCCTTTGCGATCGACCGCGAGTGCGCCCGCCGGACAACGCCGAGCGCACATGCCGCAGCAGATGCACACGTCCATGTCATTGACAATATGCCCGCGCAGGCGCTCGGGCGCCGTCAGTTTCTCCTGCGGATAGCACACCGTGACCGGCTGCTTGACCATAGAACCCAAGGCCGTCTTGGCAAATGTCAGCAAACTCATGCCGCGCCTACCTTTCCGTGCAGCTAATGCAGGGGTCGATGGTCAGGATAATCATGGGCACGTTGGCAAGGAGCACGCCCTGCAGCGCATGTGTCAGACCCGCCAGGTTTTGCGACGTCGGCGTTCGCACGCGAAAACGGTCCAGGTTCTTGGTGCCGTTGCCGCGTACATAGTAGTACGCCTCGCCGCGCGGCTGCTCAATCACAACTTCGCCGCGCGCGCCGTCGGCCGGCGTAAGCTTGGTGCGCCCGCCGATGCCGTCGTGTGGAATCTTACCGACAAGCTCCTTGATGATATCCATGGCCTGCGTGACCTCGGCGCAACGCACCTGGCAGCGGGCATAGCAGTCGCCGTCGGTTGCCACGATGGGCTCAAACGCGGCCAAATCCGCATAGGCACCGTCGCCAAACATGCGCACGTCGTAGTTCACGCCCGAGGCGCGACCGAACGGGCCGACCATCGAAAGCTCCAGTGCGTCCTTCTTGCTGATCACGCCCACGCCATGCAGGCGCTCGCCGCAGCTGTCGTCGTCCAAAAACGTATGCACCAGGGCATCGTAGTCAGGACGCATGGCATCGAGCGTCTGGACAATGCCCGCCAGCTCGGAATCCTCGATATCGTGCTTAAGGCCGCCGATCTCGTTAATCGACAGGATCACGCGACCGCCGCACGTGCTCTCAAAGATCTTGAGAATCTGCTCGCGCAGCGTCCACGAACGATAGAACAGCGCCTCAAAGCCAAAGGCATCGGCGAGCAGGCCCAGCCACAGCAAATGCGAGTGAATACGCGAGAGCTCGTGCAGAATGGTGCGGATATACTGCACGCGGCCGGGCACCTCGATGTCAAGCATGCGTTCGCAGGCGCTGGCATAGCCGCAGCTGTGGCCCACGGCGCAAATGCCGCAGATGCGCTCGGCGATGTAGCCAAACTGATGCATGTCGCGCTTTTCGGTGAGCTTCTCGAGTCCGCGGTGCACAAAGCCGATCTGCGGAATTGCCTCGATGACGCGGTCGTCCTCGATTACCAGGTCCAGATGAAGCGGCTCGGGCAGCACCGGGTGCTGCGGGCCAAACGGAATTACGGAGCGATGAGCCATGGACCTTACGCCTCCTTTTTCTGCTTGTCGCGGACGGCCTTGGCGGCAAGCGCCGCGCGGACCTTGGCCGCTTTCTCGGGATCCATGGCGGCGAGCTTTGCCTCCATCTCGGCAGCCTTGAGCGCGGCCTTGGCGGCAGCCTCGTCATGCTGAGCATCGGAGCCGGCAGCCGCTGCGGGCTGGGCGGCAGCAGCGCTCGCAGCACCCTCCCCTGCAGCAGCCGCAGCAGCGGCGGCCTTTTCGGCCGCGGCCTTGCGCGCCTTGGCCTCGGCGGCCGCGCGGACCTTCATGGCCTTCTCGCGCGCGGCCTTCACCTCGGGCGTGATAACGCTCATGGGTTCAGCGGTCGAGACCTGGTAGAAAAAGCCCTTAAAGTCGATCTGCATATCGGTGATGGCAAGACCGAATAGGTCGTGGACCTCATTTTCAAACGGGAATACCGCCGGATAATACGAGCTGATGGACGGAATCTCCTGGTACCGGTCGATTCCCTCGACTACCAGGTTCTCAATCGCATAGCTGCCGTCCTGCGCAATATGCTCCTGAGCAGCATGAACGTTGATAAACGTATAGACCAGACGATACGTGCCGTCGTCGACGTTGCGCTCGGCGTGCATCTGCACAAAGCGCGCGCCGACGCCCTTGAGCGCCTGGACATGCGACAGGAGCTCGTCGATCCCAACGGTGGTATAGATAGCCTTTTGCATTACTCGGCCTCCTTTGCAGCGGCGGGCGCACCGTCAGCCGTGCCTGCGTCGACACCGGCCCCGGCACCCGCAGCAGCCACAAACCCGTCCTCGCCCAGCTCAACGCCACCATCCCAGGTAGCAGCGCCGCCTACGGTAAGCGGGTCGCCGCCGGCACGCATCACGGCCTCCTTCTGGTCCAGGATGCCGCACGCCTCCACGATGGCATCGATCACGGTCTCGGGGCGAATGGCGCATCCGGGCGCGTACACGTCCACGGGAATCGCGCGGTCCACGCCACCGATCACGTTATAGGCATCGCGGAATACGCCGCCCGAGCATGCGCAGATACCGCAGGCCACCACGCACTTGGGCTCGAGCATCTGGTTGTAAATCTGACGCACGACGGGCAGGTTCTGTGCATTGACCGACCCCGTCACCAAAAAGATATCCGCATGCTTGGGGTTGCCGGTGTTGACCACGCCAAAGCGCTCCGCATCGAACAGCGGCGTGAGCGAGGCCAGCACCTCGATATCGCATCCGTTGCAGCTCGAGCCGTCGTAATGAATAACCCACGGCGAGCGCGACATTTTATGATCCATGGATGCCGCCTCCTAAATAAACACGTCGACGAGGATGGGCATAAGGTTGAGCAGGCCAAACACCAGCGCCACGCCCCAGCCGAGCTTAAAGCAGCTGCGCCAGGTGCTGCGTGCGAAGGTGTTGTCGATCAGCACCTCGACAAAATACGTCGCGGCCATCACGACCAGGGCTACGACCCAGCTCACCGGGTTGTCCCAAACAAAGAACATGCCCACCCACATCAAAAACAGCACGGTCTCACACCAGTGCATAAGGGTCATCTTGGCCAGCGTGCCGCCGCTCATCTCGGTGGCGACGCCCTGGACAATCTCCTGATGCGCGTGATGCGAGTACGAAAGGTCGAACGGCGACTTGCGTAGCTTGATGGTGAGCACCGCAAGCAGCGCCAAGAAAATGGGCGCGCTGTACACGATGATGGGCGCCGACTGTCCGGTCACGGCGATGGAATCAAAGCTATCGGTGGCAAGGTACAGGCCCACGCTCATCAGCAAAACGGCGGGCTCGTAGCTCATGACCTGCAGCAACTCGCGGTCGGCACCGACCTGGGCAAACGGGCTTTGCGTCGAGGCGGACGCCAGCACCACAAAGATCGCGGCGAGCGTAACCATAAAAGCGCACAGCAGCGTGTTGGAGCCCGACACAAAGATGCCGCCGCCCACGACGGTAAAGATGAGCGCGCACGCCATATAGGTATCGTCCATGGTGTTTACGCTGGCAGGGGCCTTGCGCAGCAGCTTGGCAACGTCGTAGAAGGGCTGCAGCAGGCGCGGGCCCACGCGGCCCTGCATGCGAGCCGAAAGTTTGCGGTCGATGCCGTCGATCAAGCCGCCCGCAAGCGGCGCCAGCAAGGCAAACGCCACGGTGCCAATAAAGATGCCCACGACGCCCGAACCTTCGAAATACTTGCCGCGCAGCACCGAGGGCGCGCTCATGGCAAGCCGCTCGGGCCCAATCCATGCGCAACACAGCAGCGCAAACAAGATAATGCTGCAGCATACGACGCTACCCGCGGGGCCAATACGCTTCTCGCCAAGGGCGTCCTCCGAGTACCAATTGCGCTTTTCGGCCTTCACCTCGTGTCCCATCGAGCCGCGGAAATGGCGATATTTGTCGGTTCCCACGCCCGAAAGGTACACGTTGACGTGCGGTTTGTTGCTCACGCGGAATGACGTCAGCAGCACCACGGCGATAAAAGCCACGATAACCACCATCAGATACATGGCGTCCTTGCCAATAACGTACGGCACGCGGCCAAACACCATGGCCAAGTAAGGCGACACCAGACCGCTCGAGATAACCGGAAACGCCACGCAGCACAGAATCAGCAGCGCGGCGATGGTGTTGAGGGCCATCCATTCGGTCTTATGGACATTGACCTCAACGTTTTGAGCCGTGGGGTCGACGCCCGAAAGCTTGGCAAGCCACTTGCCCCAGAAGTAAAACGTCGCGGCCGAGCCAAAGGCAAGCACCATGATCATGAGCACGTTGCCGGTCTGCGCAAACGCCACCAGGGCGCCCCACTTGGACACGAGCATGCCAAACGGCGCCACAAACATGCCCATAATGCCCAGCATCATCAGACGCGTCAGGTGCGGCATGCGGCTGAACATGCCGTCCATGTCCTCGATATTGCGGCTGCCGATATGATGCTCGGCCGTGCCCACGCACAGGAACAGCAGCGACTTGGCCACCGTGTGGAACAAGATCAGGAAGATGGCCGCCCATACGGCCTCGGGCGCGCCGACACCCAAGCAGGCACTGATGAGGCCCAAGTTGGAAATGGTGGAGTACGCGAGCACGCGTTTGGCGTTGCTTTGCGAGATGGCCATGAGTGCAGCGAGCAAAAACGTGATGGCACCCACACTCGTGACCATAAAGCCGGTCACGGGGTAGATGGCATAGAGTGGGCTCAGCTTGACCATCAGGAACACGCCGGCTTTGACCATGGTTGACGAGTGCAGCAGGGCGCTCGTGGGAGTGGGTGCAACCATGGCACCCAACAGCCAAGTGTGGAACGGCATCTGTGCGGCCTTGGTGAGCGCGGCGAGCGACAACAGGATGACCGGCATCACCAGCAGCGCGGACTGCGCGGTTCCGGTGCCGGAAAGCTCGATCATGCCCGAGATGGTCAGCGGCATGCCGTTAACGTGCAGATACATAAGTCCGGCCAAAAACGCGATGCCGCCCAGCATGTTGAGGATGATTTGGGTAAAGGCGTTCTTGATGGCCTCGGGCGTACGCGTGTAGCCAATCATAAGGAACGAACACACGGTGGTGATTTCCCAGCCGCAGAACAGCCACTCAAGGTTGTCGCTCGTCACGATGACGAACATGGCCGAGAGGAACAGGAACATGAGCGCCAGGAACTGCGGGCGACGGTCGGGCGCGGTCTGCCCGCGCAGCGCGGCCTCGTGCTCGTCATGGGCCTGGAAGTCCTTCATGTAGCCCAGGGCATACAAGCAGATTAGACTGCCAACGATGCCGACGGCGAGGACCATGATCACGCTCATGTAGTCCAGGTAGAGTGGCGTTGCCGTGACGGCTTCGGCCGCGGGCAGCGTCATGGCTGCAAAGGCGAGCGAGCCCACCAGCTGGACTATGCCGAGCACCGTGGTGAGCGCGTTCCTATATTTGTACGCGTTGTACAGGATGACAGCGCACAGGATGACGTCGATAACGGAACTGATGATCGAGAGCACATGCGAGGTGCCGGGGGCAACCTCAAAGCTCTGCGGACCCGTGCCAAAAAACATGACGGCGACTACAACTGTCACCGCCATAATAATGCCGGAGCCTATGAGCCCCGCCGCATCGCGGGCGCGGTCACCGCGCGCGAGCAGCATGCCCAGCGCCGGTACCAGCGGAAACAGGGTAAGGAAATACAGTAGCGTCATACCATCACTCCCCCATGCTAAAACGCTGCAATTGTTTAACGTTATAGCTCAATTGAGGAGTAGCGGCGGCGGGTTTTCGGTCAACTGGGGAGTTTTAGGCGTACGGGGTAAGGGCACGTCCGCTTTGGAGCAGAGGGCGACGTTTCCTTACCACAGCGACGGGCGCGCGGGCCACCGCGTGCGGCTTACTGGCCACTTTGGAGGATGTCCCAATAGGCTCGCGGCGGTCCGAAAAGTTGGCGCGGCAAGAAAAATGCGCCTCGTGGGCGCACCATCCCGTTTGCTATTCCATCTTTTTAACGCGCGGCTTGCGACCGCGCGGCTTATCGACCAGTGCGGACTCACCGCTCTCGCGGTACTGACGGCACCAAGCCTTGACCGAAGACTCGCTGGGAATCTTGTGCTTGATCATGGCCTCGCGAACCGTCAAGCCGTTTTCCAGACGGTCCTTAACCACAGCGAGCTTTACGTCGTACGAATAGGTGTGATGATGCGAACCGGCATTGAGAACGGCGTCGGCACCGCCCACGGCGTACGCGCGGGCCCACTGACGAGCCGTGGCCTGGGGAATGCCAAGCTCCGCGGCGAGGGCGCGATGACCGACCCCCTCTTGGAGGATCTCGACGGCGCGCTGCCTAACCTCGGGCGCATGCGTGCGAGTCCTAGTTGCTTCCGACATACCTGCCACTTCTTAGCCTTAACCGTTAATCTGCCTTCTTACGTGCATGTTAGATAGTAGCATTTTGCTGTTCGCGCGTAGCAGTTAATTGAAAATAGCAACGGCGTCATCTGGGCATTTGCTATTAATTTGCGACATTTCTTTACGTTTAATTTACGCAGCTAGTTAGCCCGCAGCTCATTGATGGTGTTTTACCAGCCAGATTGATATCTTTTTGTTTCGCTTGGTATGGTTTTCATAATTATTAACCCCTCAGCCTCTGAGCTAGCATGTCAGTCTTCCGCTTACTTTCCAGCTTTCTACTTAACTTTCCAGCTTTCTACCCAGCTTTCCAGCTTTCCACCTAACTTTCCAGCTTTCTTTCCAGCTTTCCACCTTAGGTGTTAAGTTAAGTGGAAAGTTGGAAAGATGATGGGAAGTCGGAAAAGCTAAAACGCCTTTCTCCAGCGACGGCTGGACAGTTAGTTCAGATACGTATTTTTCTATGCTGATAAAGCTGCGCTATGGTCCCCGGAGAGGGTTCTTTGGCGACTCATTGCACGCAAATCGAGCCCAGATGGCTACCGAACCCTAGTTTTGAGCCCCTTTCTTCCCCAAAACGAGCGCCGGATGCGCCTACTGCGGTCTGGAATTATACGTATCTGAACTAACTGTCCAGCGGAGTCCAAGACTGGGATCGCGCAGATCAGAACCACCCTTAAAAAGGGTGGTTTGCTCTTAGGGTATAACCCACGGGCCCCGGGCTCGCGTCTAAAGGCGCGGGCCCGGACTTCGTCCAGGCCTAGTGCATCTTGACCCGTGGCGCGCCGGTCGAACCGGCGGCATCACCCCCTCTTGAAGGGGTCCTCGTACTCCTTCACGCTCAGCTTGTCCAGTGCGATGTCGTGGGACTCCTGCTCCCTGATGTACTTGGCGATCGTCGCCTCGTTCAGGCCGACGGTGGACACGTAGTAGCCCTCCGCCCAGAACTTCCTGTTGCCGAACTTGTACTTGAGGCTGGCGTGCCTGTCGAATATCATCAGCGAGCTCTTCCCCTTCAGGTAGCCCATGACGCTCGCGACGCTGTACTTCGGCGGGATCGCCAGCAGCACGTGCACGTGGTCGGGCATCAGGTGCCCCTCGATTATCTCGATCCCCTTGTACTCGCACAGCTTCCTGAGGATCTCCCCTATGTCGCTCCTGATTTGGTTGTAGATCACTTTGCGCCTATACTTCGGCGTGAACACGATGTGGTACTTGCACATCCACTTCGTGTGGGAAAGGCTGTAGGCCTTCTGGGCCATGGCGACCACCCCTTCGACTCGAATTCTTGACGGCCTGAACAATCGTCAATATCGGTCGGAGGGGTGGCTTTGTAAAGCAGTTTGTCTCCACCCGCGTAGCGGGTGGTTTAAAGCTGGCCGCTGCGCGGCCAGCAGACTAAAGTCTTGAACGCAAAACGGGGCCCGCGCGTGGCGCAGGCCCCGTCAAAAAAGATAATTCCCGGTACTTAGTACTGCTCGACACCCATATAGCGACGAACCTCGGGGCTGTGGTCGAACACCTTGCCGCGGGCGGCGCGCAACTCGCAGCTCATCGCGTAGAAGAAGATCGGCTCCAGGAACGAACGCACGCTGGCCGGCACCTCGCCCACGCCGTACTCGAGCGCATCGAGCACCATGACCGTATCGGTATGCGTGTTGAGGAATGCGAGCGCGCGCTCCTCCATGGGACGGCACTCGCCCGATCCGAGCTGCACAAAGTAGAACACGCCGGGCTCGGTGGCCTCGAAGGGGCCGTGGAAGTACTCGCCGGAGTGGATGTAGCAGCAGTGCTGCCATTGCATCTCCATGAGCGAGCAGATCGCCATGGCGTAGGTCTGGCTAAAGTTGGGGCCGGAACCCAGGATGTAGAAGAACTCGTGCTGCTGGCAGAGCTCGGCAAAACGGGCACCCAGCTCGGCGTTGACCTTCTCGCGCGCGGCGGGCAGCAGCGCGTCCATCTGCCTAAGGCCTTCGTACATGTCGGCGAGCGCCTCGTAGCCCTCCTGCTGGTCGAGCAACTCGGCGGCGATCAGAGCGCCGATGCCCTGCGGCACCTCGGCCTGCGACACGCCCTCGCCCCACGGATAGACCCAGGTAGCCCACTTGCCGTTGTCGATCTTGGAACCCGCATAGTCGGTCATAGTCACGACCTCGGCACCGGCAGCCAGCGCCATCTCGCAACCGTCGACGACCTCCTGCGTGTTACCGCTGTGGCTGCAGGCGACGACGAGCGACTTCGGCCCCAGGCTCTTGGGAGCCATCAGGCAAAACTCGCGTGCCGTGTAGACCGTCGAGGCAAACGTGGTTGCCTCGCGCTTGAGCAGCTCGTTGGCCGGCATCAGGTCGATCATCGAACCGCCGCAGGCGATCCAAAAGACGTTCTCAATCTTGCCCTTGCGCTCGATAATTTCCTGAACCAGATCATGTGCGTTCATGGTGATACTCCTCCTTGTGTGGCGGTTTTGAACGACGACAGCTCTTACCTGCGGTCGTTCTATGTTGTCCTATTTATAGCACGCACAACGACGCACGTGAAGTCATTTCACCAAACTTGTTCTATGTTGTTCTATCTGTGGACGTTAGATGTCGAACACGTAGCGCGAGCCCACGATCTTTTGGCGTCCGAGCAGCAAGGGCCGCTCGTCCTCATCGGTAAAGTACGCCTCCATATAGAAGAGCGGTTCGCCGACCGGCACCTCCAGCAGCGAGGCCACCTGAGCATCGGCAAGCGCAATCTCCACGGTACAAGGATCGGACTTGAGCGGCGCGCGGCCCGAATGCTCGGCAACGAGCGCAAAGATGGAATTGTCCGTGAGGTCCTTGTCGGCAAGCGTCTGCAGATAGGGATGGTCGGCCAGCACAAAGGCATTGTTCTCGAGCATGACGGGCACGCCGTCTGCCGTGCGCACGCGCTCGACAACGATGAGCTCGCAGCCGGGTTCCACCCCAAAAAACGCCGCGTCCTCGCGTGTCGCCGCGACCACCGTGCGCGACACCAGGCGTGCTCCGGCCACCATGTCGTTGGCGGCGCAACCCTCGGAAAAGCTCTGAACGTCACCCTTCTGGACAATCTTGCGCTTGAGCTTGGGCGCACACACAAACGTGCCCCTCCCCTGCTGGCGGTTGAGATACCCCGCGCGCGACAGCTCCTCGATGGCGCGACGCACGGTGATGCGTCCCACGCCGTAGGACTTCGCGAGCTCCATCTCGGAAGGAATGCGCGAGCCGGATGCGTACACGGCACGCGCGATCTCGCCTTTTAGGTCATCCATAACCTGCTGGTACAGCGGCACAGCGGACACCTCAGTGCGCTCGGTTTTATCGTCGGATGCCATCGTTATGCTCCATCCCGCGCATGCTCGGACTCAAACTCTTCAATCGCCGCCATAAACTGCTCGCCAAAGGCGTCGGCCTTTTTCTCGCCGATGCCGTTGACCTGGATAAGCTCATCGCGCGTCTGAGGGCGCAGACGGCACAGGCCACGCAGGGCCTTGTCGGAGAAGACCATGTACGGTGCCATCTCCAGCTCGGTCGAGATCTCCTTGCGTAGGGCGCGCAGGCGTTCGAACAGCTCGGCATCGTCACCCACGCGCGGGCGCTGATCCAGCTCGGCCTCCTCGCGCAGCAGATCCACCGCACGGCGGGCGCGGGCCGAGGCCTTGCGCTTGGACGCGCGACGCTTAACGGTAAAGGCAAACGCCTCGTCCTCGACCTCGCCGGCGCGCGGGCCCAGCCCCACGACCGGGTACTGCCCCTGCGAGGTGGCCAGGTAACCGCGGCCGCACAGCTGGCCGATGATGTCCTTGATGCGCCCGACCGATTCGCTCGACAGCTCACCGTAGCCGCGGTCCTCGTCCAGATGCATCTGGCGAATGCGCTCGGTGTTGCCGCCATGAAGCACGTCGGCGATGAGCGACTTGCCAAAGCGCATGGGACGCGTGGCCACATAGC
The DNA here is from genome assembly GCF_003465825.1 of Collinsella sp. AF02-46-1. Lineage (GTDB taxonomy): Bacteria > Actinomycetota > Coriobacteriia > Coriobacteriales > Coriobacteriaceae > Collinsella. The sequence continues at coordinate 23,786 of NZ_QSBV01000004.1, read as the reverse complement.
GCACGGCGGCGCGGGCCATATCGGTGACGTCCTCGACCTCGAACTGCGTGAGGCAGTTGCTGCAGTTGCCGCAGCCCTCGGCGTCGTCCGTGGCGGTGGCGCCCGCACCGGCCGCGGCCTCGTCGCCAAAGTAGCGCAGCATGTATTCGCGCAAGCAGCCGGTGGTATTGCAGTAGCCCTCCATTTGACTGAGCAGACGATATCGATTCTGGAGCGCCCACGCGCGCTGCTCGTCGTCGAGCGCCTCGTCGGCAGCATCGCCGCGGTCGATCAAAAAGCGACGCATGCGAAAATCGTTACCGTTCCACAGCAGATGGCAGCTGGCCGGGTCGCCATCGCGGCCGGCGCGGCCCGCCTCCTGGTAGTAGGCCTCGATGCTCTCGGGCACATTGTTGTGGATCACGTAGCGCACGTTAGGCTTGTCGATGCCCATGCCAAAGGCGTTGGTGGCAACCATCACCTGAAGATCGTCGTCAATAAAGGCACGCTGGCTTTGACGGCGGGCGTCGTTGCCCATGCCGGCATGGTAGCGGCCAACGCGAATGCCGCTGGGGCCCAGCGCCTCGGCAAGCTCGCCTGCCAGCGCATCGACCGTCTTGCGGGTCGAGCAATACACGATGCCGCTCTCGCCCGAATGCGCAATCACATAGTCGCGCACCCAGGCTGCCTTGGCCTTGTCGCCCATCTCCTCGCAGCCAAAGTAGAGGTTCTTGCGATCGAAGCCCGTCACCACCGTCGCGGGATTTTGCAGGCCGAGCATCTGCTGAATGTCCGCGCGCACACGCTCAGTCGCCGTAGCGGTAAAGGCCGCCACGATGGGGCGCTGCGGCAGGGAATCGATGAACTCACGAATCTGCAGGTAGGCGGGGCGGAAATCCTGGCCCCATTGGCTCACGCAGTGGGCCTCGTCAATGGCCACGAGCGGCACGCCAATGCCGCCGTCCGCCGCGGCCTCCTGCGCAAAGGCTAAAAAGCGCGGCTCGAGCAGGCGCTCGGGCGCCACGTACATAAGTTGGTAGCGGCCCTCGCGCGCCCGCTTGAGCACGGTGTTTTGCTGGGCCGGAGTAAGGCTGGAGTTGAGATAACTGGGGCGCGCACCCGCCGCGAGCAGCGCGCGGGTCTGGTCCTCCATAAGCGACAGCAGCGGACTCACCACAAAGGTAATGCCGGGCAGCATGAGCGCGGGCACCTGGTAGCAAATGGACTTGCCGGCGCCTGTGGGCATAACACCCAGCGCATCGCGACCGGCAAGGATCGCATCGACCATGCGGTCCTGCCCCGGGCGAAACGAGGTGTAGCCAAAATAGGCGCCGAGCGTGTCGAGCGCCATCTGCTGCATGCTATCGGTCATGGTTTCCTAACGTCCAAGTCATCTGCCGCCGATTATACGCCGCCACGCGGACCAGTGCCGCACGGCTGCCGGCCACGCTCATTCTGCGGGTAGTCATTGGGGGCGTTCTTGAATGACTAGTCAAACAAGAATATCCCTAACGACTACTCATTTAAGTCTGTCCCCAATGAGTGCAATGACTACTCCGCCGCAGGTAGAGGACGGACAGCGAGCGACGTCCAGGGCGAACAAGTTGGCATGAAAAAGGCAAGGCATAGACCTTCTGGTCATGCCTCGCCTTTTGAATGACAAATTGTCGCCCTGGGCGGCGCGCAGCGTCGGCCCGTTACGCGGTTTGGTAAAACCGCGTAACTTACATCACCATGACGTAACGGCTACCCACGTAGTACTGCTTACCCATCAGGACCGGCTCGCCATTGGGGCCGATAAAGCCGGCACGCAGGTTGAGCAGCGGATCGTGCGGAGCAATGCCCAGCTCAGCCGCCTGCTCGGCATTGGCGCGAACGGCCTCGACCGTGCGGTAGCCAACCGAGACAATCGGCGTTCCGCCAACACGCTCGACCTCGGCAAAAATCGACTTGTCCTCAAGATCGGCCGTCAACAGCTCACGGTAGGCGTCAAACGGCACAAAGACGTTTTCCTCAAAGATGGGCTCACCGTCGGCTGTACGCACGCGCTTGATATGCAGCAGCAGCGCGTCCTTCTGCAGGCCAAAGAATTCCATCTCGTTTTGACGTGCCGGCACAATCTGGCGATCGACCACATGTGCGCCCGCCTTCATGCCATTGTCGGCACACAGCGCGGTAAACGTCTGCAGCGTCGAGGCGTGGAACTGGCGGTTGATGTGCGGCGTGGAGACAAAGGTGCCGCGGCCCTGCTGCTTAACCAGGTAGCCATCGGAGCACAACTCCTCGACGGCACGGCGCACCGTAATACGGCTCACCTCGTACTGTTCGGCAAGCTCAAGCTCGGACGGAATGCGCTCCTTGGGTGCATAAACCCCTTTCTCGATTGCATCCTTGATCTCGTCATAAATCTGCTGGTAAAGCGGTGCATTTTTGGGTGCGGGCATATCTGATCACTCTTATCGAAATATCGAAATAACTAATACGTATATAACGTCTAGTTTCATGTTACCTCATAATGATAAAACGATACACCCTCCCTACCAAAAAGCGACAGCTTCATTTTGGTAGGTTTTATCTGGGCAAACGAAGGCCTCCCGAAAGCAGCGAGGCTTTCGGGAGGCTCAAGCGGACAGGATTGCGCCGTGCCGGCAAAATACCAACACTCTACCTGCCGTCGTCCTGTTGCAGACTGTCCTGCTCGCTGAGGCGCGCCTGCCTGCTGGCCATGCGTGCGGGCTTGTCGGGATCGGGAACGGCCGTGGGCATGGGCTCGTCGACATGACCACCCCACCAGCCGCCCACAAAGCTGAGCGTGTGGAACACGTTGATCACGGCACCGGGATCAATGTCGCACACCAGCTTGATAATGTCCTGGCTCTCGTAGGTCGAGACAACGGCGTGCAGCAGGTACATCTTTTCGCGGCTATATCCGCCGATGACCTCGGCGCAACTAATGCCGTGCTGAAAATGGTCAACATAGGCGGTCATGACCTCGTCTGCCTTGCGCGTCGTGATCTGCAGCGTCACGCGGTCGTAGCGATGATAGAAGCTGTCGATGGTCTTGGTCGAAATAAATTGGAACACGATGGAGTACGCCGCGTTGTCCCAGCCAAACATAGAACCAAAGATCGCCAGGATAAAGCAGTTGAAACCAAAGATGACGCCCCAGATGGTCTTGCCGGTGTGGTTGGAAACCCACAGCGCGATAAAGTCGGTGCCGCCGGTGGATGCGCCGGACTTAAGCGCGATGGCGGCGCCCAGGCCCGAGACCACGCCGCCAAAAATAATGAGCATGATCTTGTCGCCCAAAAACGGGGCGAAGTGAAAGACGTTGAGGAACAGCGACGAGAGCACGACCTGCATCATCGAGAAGATGACGAAGCGCTTGCTAATGCCGCTCCAGCATAGGAGCGCCACGGGAATGTTGAGCGCGAGCATGCCGAGCGAGATGTCGATGTGAACGCCGCCCAGCGAGGTAACACGATCGAGCAGGACCGCGACGCCGGTGAGGCCGCTCGGAAGCAGATCGGCAGGCTGAATGAACGCCTGGATCAGAAATGTCTGGAGAACGGCGGAAATCGTGACCGCCACGGCAGTAATGGCGCGGCGGACGATGGCAAGGCGGCCGAGCACGAGCACGCGGTCCGTGAGCTGATCGATGGCGTTCGCCACGTAGGCTCCCTTCGAAGGCAGATATAGTTGTGGGGCATGCCCGCGATTGTAGCATGGAGCGTGCGGGGGCGCTTCAATTCACCCCCTCTCGACAACCAAAATGGGACCAGCAACCCCTACGACCAAAGGCCCAAATTCTAAGTGAGTAGACTTTTTACGATCTGCCGAGCACACCCAAAACTGCCACCTCTGTGACCTGCGGCTTTACTAAGGCAGATACGCTTTGTGCTCGGCATGTGCCAAAAAGTCTACTCACTTAGTCCGAGTCGAAGCCAAACGGATCTAAATTGAAGCCAAAATGAGCCAATCCACCGCAAGAGACGTGTGAATCCGCACTTCTTGCGGCGAATTGACGCTACAAAGCGGTCAGAATGTCGGCGAGGTTGTCGATGACGGCGTCGGCTCCCGTTTGGTCCAGGTTGACGCCCTCGTGCGGACGCAGTGCCAGGACGCGGGCGCCGGAGCGCTTGCCGGCCTCGATACCCAAAGGCGAGTCCTCGATAACCAGGCACTCGGCAGGCTCCATACCCAGCGCCTCCATGGCACGCAGGTAGATCTCGGGGTCGGGCTTAAACGCACTGCACTCGTGACCGCTGATGGTGTAGTCCAGTACGTCGGCGATACCCGCAATCTCCACCAGCTCGTCAATCAACTCACGATACGACGAGCTCGCGATGGCACACTTCACGCCGCGCTCGTGCAGCTCGCGCATCACCGGCTCCGTCTGCTCGTTGAGCAGCTCGGCATACGGAACGGGGTGGTCCGGGCTGTAGACCTGCTTGTACTCCACGCGCAGACGCTCGCGCAGCTCAATATCGTCGGGCACCAGCGCCTCCCAAATGGCAGGCTCGTTAGACCCCGAAAGATCGGGGATCTCGTCAAAGTGGAACCCCTTCTCCTCCATAAACGCCACGCGGCGACGGTTATAGAACCACTCGGTATCGACCAGCACGCCGTCCATATCAAACAGCACTGCCTTGATCATACGCATCTCCTCCCACCTGCCAAAAAGGGACAGGTTTATTTTGGTAGGTTTTATCTGGGGTTTTGCGGCGCGACGGGCGCGCCCTCCCCAGAGCAAAAAAGGGGACGGGGCGCAAACCCCATCCCCTCTAAATCAACCTGTAAGGTCTACTTACTTGTGATTAGTAGGAAAGCTTCCACATGTAGCGACGCATGGTCAGCGGGTGCTGACGGGCCTCGGCGATCTGGTTGCCGTACTCGCGCATAACGGCGAGGTGCAGCAGCGGGTTGAAGTAGGTGACGACGCTTGCCGGCACGGCGTCGGCCAGGCCGTAGTCCTTGGAGTCGATCAGAGCGACCTTGGCGCCCATGCGCTTAAGGAAGGTGAGGGCGCGAGCGTCCATCGGACGGGTGGCACCGTCGGACATGAAGAAGACGTAGGGCTTACCCTCGGTGGAAACCTCGAACGGGCCGTGGAAGTACTCGCCGGTGTTGTACGCGGCGGCGTCGATCCACTGCATCTCGGTGAACAGGAAGGCGGCGTGAGAATAAGCCATCTTCTCGGAGGCACCGGAGGCCATGAAGTAGATCATCTCGTCGTCCTTGAAGTCCTCGGCGAACTTCTTGGCGAGCTTCTTGCAGTGCTGAGCGGCGTTCTCGCAGAGATCGAAGACGTTGGTGAGGCCGGTGATCATGTCCTCGTAGTGGTCATAGCCCTCGGTCTGCTGAAGGATCTCGAGAGCAAGAGCGATGGCGTAGCCAGGCTTCTCGCACTTGGCAGCGTAGTTGGCGTGGAAGCCGTGGACGATGACGTGGTCGGCGTCGACGGTCAGAGCGGAGCCAGCCTTGTTGGTGAGGGAGACGACCGGGCAGTTGTGCTTCTTGGCGGTCTTGTTGGCCTCGACGGTCTCGGGCGTGGAGCCACCGAGGGAGCAGGTGATCACGAAGGTGTGCTCGTTGACCCAGGAGGGCGTGTCATAGTTGAACTCGTTAGCGGTGAAGATCTGAACGTTCAGCTTGTCCGTGTTGTTGGCCAGGAAGTACTTGGCGGGGTACAGGTCGGACATGGAAGCACCGCAGCCGACGAAGGCGACGCTGTGGATCTCGTGGTTGGACAGGACGTCAGCGACGATCTGCTTAGGGAGGTTAAGGTCGATCTCGTACATCTGACACATTCCTTTCGATTTTTGCGGCGCCACATTGCCGGGCGCTCGCAGGGTTACCGTGGTTTGGGCCGAGTCGCCGGCCCGTTGAGGATGTGACAAAGAGACTGCCCTTTGTCACGTATAGGGATGGAAGCCTGCCTGGGGTATGGGATGCCAGGCAGGCCCCCGGGGGAAAGCGGTTAGACGCTTGGTCGCGACTAGGCCAGGATGCCGGCCGCGGAGAGGGCGATGCCGCCCACGATGGCGATCACGAGAAGCCAACCGGTGTTGACGTTCTTCTTGATGAGCCAGTACATAAGGCCGGTGAGGCCAAGGGAGATCATCTGAGGCATCATGCCGTCCAGGATGTCCTGGATAACGACGGTGCCCTCAGCGAACTGCAGCGGGGTGGTGGCGCCGATCAGCGTAGCGATCATGCCGCCCACGGACATAAGACCCACGATGCCGCAGACATACATGAGCTTCTCCATGAGGTCGCCGCCCTGGAGCTTGCTCAGGTACTCGTGGCCACCCTGGTAGCCGATCTTGGCAGCGAACCACGTGATCAGCACGGAGGGCACAATGGAGATGAGCATGGCCAGGATCGGACCCATGATGGAGCCCTGCTGAGCCAGCTGAACGCCCAGGCCAAAGGCGATAACGCGGATGGTGCCCTGGAAGAAAGAGTCACCGATGCCGGAAAGCGGGCCCATGAGGGAGGTCTTGACCGCGTTAATCGAATCGGGATCGAAGTTCTCGGGATCCTTGGCGTACTCCTCCTCCATGGAGGCGGCGAGGCCTAGGACAAAAGCGCTCGTCTGCGGGGTGCAGTTGTAGAACGCCATGTGACGGTGGTAAGCCTCTTTCTTAGCAGCGAGCTGCTTGGGGTCGGACTCGTCCGGATAGAGGCGATCGAGCGTGGGGACCATGCCGTAGAGGAAGCCCATGTTCATCTGACGCTCGTAGTTCCAAGAGGCCTGGATGGCCCAGGAGCGCCAGAAGAACTGGCTGACCTTCTTGTTCAGGGACACGTCCTTGGTTGCGGTTGCCATAGTGTGTTCCTCCTTAGTCTTCGTCGTCTTCGAGCGGATCGTAGTCGGAATCGACACCGGCGGCTGCATGGGAACCGTTGAACTTGAAGCCCATGAAGACGACAGCCAGGCACACACCGATCAGAGCGACCGCGATGACGGACAGGTTGAGGTAAGCGGCGAGCAGGAAACCGATGAACAGGAACGGAGTCATACCCTTCTTGATCATCATGGTGAGCAGCAGGGCCAAGCCGTAGGCGGTCATGATCTTGGTCGAAACGTTAAGACCAGTGGACAGCCACTCAGGAACCATGTTGACGATGGCCTGAACCAGGTCGGTGCCAACAAAGACGGCGAGGAAGATCGGCAGGAAGTACATGATGGCGTACAGACCGGAGCCGGCGCAGATGTGCATACGGTAGGCGGTCTTGAACTTTCCGTTATCGATCGCGCTATCTGCCACATGGGTGAGGGCGGCGATGATGGAACGGAACACGATGCCGAGGAGCTGACCCAGGACGGCGACCGGGATGGCGATCGTCATGGCGGTCTCGGCGGAAGCATCGGTCAGGCACGCAAAGGCAGCGGCCACGATGCCGCCCAGGACCATATCGGGCGGAACGGCGGCGCCGACCTGCACCAGGCCCATGGACACGAGCTCGACGGCGGCACCGACGGCAAGGCCGGTGGGCACATCGCCCAGCAGCAGACCGACGAGCGTAGCGCCAACGAGGGGCTGCTCGAAGTTAAGACGACCGAGCAGGCGGGAGTCCCACATGCAGAACACGCCGACGAGGCCGACGAGCACCGCACTGATGAACGTATTCATACCCTTCTCCTTTCAGTCAGGCAAAAGCCTGGTTGATTACAGCTTGGCGTCGATGTCGACGCTCTGATACGTAGGGGTCTGCTGGACATAGAGCTTGATGCCCATGTCGAGCAGCTGGTTGACGTCGGCCTTCTGGGTGGCGTCGAGGAAGACGGAGCTGTCCTTGCCGCCGACCTGATCGGCACCGTCGTGGTTGGCGGTGGCGCCCAGGTTGATGGCGTCGAGCTTGTAGCCCTGACAGAACTGCAGCATCTCGGCAGTGTTGCCAAAGACGAACATGACGCGCTCGCCGAGGGTGTTGAGTTTATCCATCTTGGCGAGGGCACGCTCGACGGTGAAGACGTTCAGGCGCACGCCCTGGGGCTTGGCCAGCTTAAGAGCGCCCTTCTTGATGTCATCGTTGGCGGCAGCGTTGTCGACGACGATGATGCGCTCGGCCTGAACCTTGGTGGTCCAGGTAAAGACGACCTGGCCGTGCAGCAGACGGTAGTCAAGACGTGCGAGGACGATCTTGGCGGGACCGGAGCTGTGACGGGACGCCTTGGCCTTCTTGGCGGGAGCCGCGGCGGCCTCGACCGGTGCGTTGGGGTTGGTCAGACCGGTGCGGGCCTCGTTGATGAGGGCCGCGAGCTCGGCGCCCTTGACGGGGACGGGGCTCATAGCGAGCGTGAGCGCCAGCGGGATGTTGAAACCGCTGACAACCGTGAACTTCGTGCCGTTCTTGGAAAGCTCGACCATGTTGTTGTTGACCGAGCTGCCGAGCATATCGGTCAGCACATAGACGGTGTCGTCCGCGTTGAACGTGGCGATCATAGCCTCAACCTTATTGGTGATGGGCTCCTTGTCGTCACGAGCAAGCGACACGACGTGGACGTTCGACACGTCGCCGAGAACCATCTCGAGCGTGTCTTTGGCGCCTGCGGCCAGGCCGCCATGAGATGCGAGAATGATCTGATTCATCTTGCCTCCTCCTTTTCGTTATGGTCATTATAACGTCTTATACGTTGCTTATATTGCAAATTAGTATAAAGACCGTTCGCGGGTGAAAATCGACCGTTGACGGGTTTAACGTACTTGAAACGTTGGGGCTGGGTAGGCCGGCGCTGGCTGTATAACCCCAGGTCGGACGCCGCGCGCAATCCCTTATCGCACGAAGTACCAGGAGCTTTCCTGCACGGTGGGCTCCAGCGCAATGCCCGTGCGCTCCTTAAACAGATCCATGTCCTGCGATTTCTCCGTCCACCACGCGTTGGGCTTAAAGGTCATGCTCTCAACGACATGACCGACAAACACACTGTTGCGCAGCTTGGAGAAGTCGGTGTTCATAATCAGGATAGACGCGAGCACCAGCACGATGCCCAGGACTTTGATCGCACCGGCGGGCTCGGCGTAGACACCAATGCCCAGCAGTACGGTGACGACTGTCTCGAATGACATTACGACGGGAACTTTCGACGTCTCGAGCCCCATGGACAGGCCCTGCATATATAAGATGTAAGCCACGGCTGTGGGGATGAGTCCAAAGCCAAGGAACAGCAGTAGCAGCTGTGGCGACATTGCCGCGGCGACATCCGGCCACGGAGCCGCGATAGCTGCCATAACCGCACCGCCAAAAACAAAGCCCCAAAACGTGACGGCCAACGGGTGGACCGTCTTGGTTGCTATTCGGCTAAACACCGCGAGCGACGCACCACAAAGGCCCGCAATCACGCCCGACGTGACGCCCCAAACCGAAAAATGAAAACCGGAAAGGTCGCCATCGGTCACTGCAAGTACACAGCCACCGATGTTAAAAGCGATGGCAACGAGCTTGTTGGGAGTCACATCCTCGCGATAAAGTACGCGGCCGAGCATGACGCCAAACACCGGCGAGGTGTAGAGCAGCACCGAGGCCGTGGACATGCCCACCTCGCCCATGCACTCGTAATAAAGCGTGTTAGCGGTGGCGAGGCCGATAATGCCAAGAAGCGCACAAGGAACAAGCTCTTTAGGACTTGCCTTGAACAGTGCCAGGGGACCCGATGCCTTTCCCTCACGAGCACCTCCCTGGCAACCCATGAATGCCAAGACCGGAGCCATTAAGACGGCACCCGACAACAGGCGAAAGGCCGCCATGCTCTGAGACGTAACGCCCATGGCCGAGATGCCGTTTACAAAGATTCCGATGCTGCCCCACATAAGCGCGGCGATCAGCACCAGCACATAGCCCAGATTGCTCCTCTTCAACGCAGCCTCCTCGGTATTGTTTCCAATATGTTTCATACTACGTTATAGTCGTTATATACATTTTTCAAGACACAAATCGGCGAACGGGAAATCTCTTGAAACAAGGAGTGTCGCAGGTGCCGGCAGAAAGGGAACGTCCCCAAGTGCCGCTCTAGCAGTTGCGGTGAAATAGTTCTCAAACAGAGGCTTCACGCTCCCAAACAGGAACTATTCCACCGCAACTCATGAGGGGTATTGGGCTGTTAGGCCGCTCTATCCCTTAGTAATCCAGCTTCCACATGTAACGGCGCGTCATGTAATCCTTGTGGGTGACGGCGGAGAGCGCACGCATGTAGACGTTGTTGAGGATCGGGGCAAAGATCAGGTGGTTGAAGTATTCGCTCACGCTGTCCTTGATGTCGTTGAGGCCAAGCTCCTTGGCGTCGAGCTGATAGACGCGATCGCCACCGTACTGGTTGACGAAACGGATGCCGCGCTCGTCGTTGCAGCGGCTGCGGCCGACGCTGATGAGCTGGAACAGCGAGGTGCGCTTGTCCAGGATCTCGAAGGGGCCGTGGAAGAAGTCGCAGGTGTTGATGGTGCAGGAGTCGATCTGCAGCATCTCCTGCACGTTGCAGATGCTAAAGACGTAGGCGGCACCAAAGAGCGGGCCCTGAGCCATAACGTTGATGCAGGGCTTGTCGGCGTTCTGCTCGGCCCACTTGGCTGCGAGCGGACGGGTGTACTCGACGGCCTTGCGATAGATGGGATCGACCAGGTCGAAGGCGGCCATAGCGGTCTCGTACTCGGCATAGCCCTCGATCTGCTGCGTGAGCTCCATGGCGATCATGGTCACGACGGCGGAGTTGGTGCGGCCCATGCAGGACTCGTCGATGGCAAGGCTGTCGTACTGGATCTTGTAGTCGCAGACTTCGGTGAGGCCAGACTCGTCAACATAGATGGCGATGGTGCTGGCGCCGTGGTCCTTGGCGACCTGGGCGGCGACGATGGTCTCCTTGGTGCCGCGCATGGACACGACGACGGCCAGGGTGTTCTCGTTGACGTAGGCCGGGGTGGCGTGCACGAACTCGTTGCTGGTGTAGCTGGAGCTCACGACCTGCGTGGCCTCGTGCTCCATAAAGTACTGGGCAGGATAGTTGCCGCCGTTGGATCCGCCGGCGCCAATCCACACGACGCGCTTGATGCCGCCCTTGTCTGCCTTGTCAGCCAAAACCTGAGAGACGACGTCCTTAACCTGTTCCTGAGTAGTCATCGTGCATCAGCCTTTCTTCTCGTTTGATGCTCTTGATGGCATACAAGTTACATACATGTTTTGGTTATGTCGACTAGTTGTATGCTATATTTGTCTTAGATATTTTGCTGGTAAAGTTTTCGGCAATCCATTATCAGCGGTTTTGTTGTCATGTTGGATACATGCTTGGTTCAGTAAGCATACAGGTTAGATACAGATTGTTCGCATGAGCACTTCGTCGAAAAAGAACTTGGCCCAATACGAGCGTCTGGCGGGTACGCTGCGTGACCGCATCGCCGCCGGCATCTACGCACGCGGAGACAAGCTGCCGTCCGAGATGGAACTCATGGACGAATCGGGGCTTTCGCGCAGCACCGTGCGCCACGCGCTTAAGGTGTTAGTTGACGAGGGCCTGATTCGTACCGAGCGCGGGCGCGGCGCCTTTGTGGCCGAAACGCCAGCGCTCCACGAGAACAACCTGGTGTTTTCGAGCTACACGGCACAGGTCCAGGGCCAGGGCATGAAGCCCACCACGCGCACGGTGGACTCGGGCTTTGCCAAGGCAACGGGCAACGTGGCCAAGTTCTTCGATGCCGCCGTGGGCAGCAAGCTCGTCAAACTTGTCCGCCTGCGTTATCTGGACGATGCGCCACTGTGCCTGGAAACCACCTATCTACCGCCGAGCTTTGAGGCACTCATCGATCGCGATATCAACGGTTCGCTCTACGCCACGCTGCGCCAAGAATTCCATCGCGCGCCGGCACAGGGACATAAGACCTTTGAGGTGTGCTATGCCTCACAAAACGAGGCGTTTTTGCTCAACGTTGAGCGTGGGCAGGCGTTGATCTTGATCACCGACTACGTCTACGACACCGACGGCCGCCCGCTCCATGTCTCCAAGCGTATCCAACGCACCGACCGCGCCAAATACACCGAGCCCATCGGCTAGCGCACCAAACGAGGCAAAATGTACCTAATAAACGTTTTACCTGCGGTTTTTATTAAATCTCAAGCCAGCATGGCGCAAGTGCCGGCATCGCCTGGCAATACGCGCCGTCCAAGCTCAACTGTTCCTGCTCAGAATATCCAGCACCGTAAACCTAAGTGAGTAGACTTTTCGCGACCTGCCGAGCACACCCAAAACAGCCGCCTCCGTGACCTGCGGTTTTACTAAAACAGATACGCTTTGTGCTCGCTTTGCGCCAAAAAGTCTACTCACTTAGCTCGCAAGGCGTCCCGAAGGGACGATTCAGGTCAAAATAGCGTACGAACGCTGCACTTCTTGCGGCGATTTGATACCGCAAGACAGCCAAAAACCTGTCCCTATATGGTAGGTTTGAAACCTTGGACGACAAGTGCGGGGAACCAGGTTGGTTTGGGTTGGTTGGGTGTGCGCTCGGCCAGGACCAGCTCCATCCAGCACATGTCGTACCAGCGGCCGAACTTTTGGGCACAGCGGTCAAAGGCGCCCACTAGGCGGTAGCCCATATGGGCATGGAAGTCCTGACTGTTGTGCGTCAGATACTCGTCGTCCTTGTCGTGCGGCACGGCGATGAGCGCGCACATGTTGGTGATGCCCATCGCGATCAGGCATTGCTTGAGCGTATCGTGCAACTTGCGGCCCAGCCCGCCGTGGCGCACGTCGCGCGCCAGGTAGATCGATGTCTCGACCGACCAGTCGTATGCCTCGCGGCTGTTGAGCGGACTCACATAGGCATAGCCCACCGGACGCCCGTCCAACTCCATCACCAAATACGGATAGCGCTTGAGCGTACGCTCGATGCGCCCGGCGAACTCCTCAACGCTCGGCACCTCGTATTCGCAGGTAATCGCCGTCTGGCGCACATATGGCTCATAGATGGCAAGCAACGCCGGAGCATCATCGGGCGTCGCCAGGCGAATCGTCGGCTCGGACATCTCGGTCATACAACCCTTCTCCCACAAAAGCAAAGGCCACCCTGCGCCAAACCCAAGCGCAAGGCGGCCCTCGTCATTGCATCAAGCTACAGGACAGCCGCCAATGCGTCGATGTCCTCCTGCGTCGTGGCCCAGCTGGTGCAAAAGCGCACCACTGTGTGGGTCTCATCGCACTTTTCCCAATACTCGATCGAGGCATGCTCGCGAATGCGAGCCATGTCCTCGTTGGGCAGAATCACGAACTGCTGGTTGGTCGGCGTCTCCAAGAAGAACTGGTAGCCGCGCTCGTGCAGCACGCGACGCAGCGCCTGAGCGGTCTCGATCGCCTGACGGCCGATCTCAAAATATAGGCCATCGGTAAAGAGCGCCTCAAACTGGACGCCCGTCAGGCGGCCCTTGGCCAACAGCGCGCCGTGCTGCTTAATGCGCGGAATGGGATGCGCCGGAGCATGCATGCCGCAAAACACCACGGCCTCGCCGCACAGAGCGCCGCACTTGGTGCCACCGATGTAAAACACGTCGCACAGCTGCGCCAGCTCGGGCAGGGTAATGTCGCACTCATCGGCCGCCAGCGCATAGGCCAGGCGGGCGCCATCCACAAACAGCGGAATCTCGCGCTTCTGGCACACCGCATGAATCGCCGCGAGCTCGGCCTTTGAGTACAGCGTGCCGTACTCGGTCGATAGGCTCACGTACACAGCGCCCGGGAACACCGTGTGCTCGTAGCTCTCGTTTTCGTAGAACACCTGGATATAGTTCTCGAGGTCCTCGGCGTGCATCTTGCCCTCGTAGCCGGGGATGGTGAGCACCTTGTGGCCGCCAAACTCGATAGCGCCTGCCTCGTGACAGGCGACGTGGCCAGTCTCGGCAGCAACGACGCCCTCGTAGGGCGCAAGCAGCATGTCAATCACCGTCGCGTTGGCCTGCGTGCCGCCCACCAGAAAAAACACGTCGGCATCGGGGGCCTGACAGGCCTCGCGGATAAGCTGCTTGGCACGCTCGGTGTGCGCATCGGTACCGTAGCCGGGCTGCGGCTCCATGTTGGTGTCGACGAGTGCCTGCAGCACTGCCGGATGTGCGCCGTGGGAATAGTCGTTGTTAAACGCGAGCATGGCAATCCTCTCTAGCCGGGCACGGGCCCGATGATTCAAACGGGGCTATTGTACGCCGTTGGGATAGACAATGCGCGCGGCAAGGCACTCAAGCGCCAGCACCAGGGCAAAGCCGCAGCTCACGTCGCTCAAAAAGTGCGCTCCGATCACGATACGACCAAAGGCGACGAGCGCCGCAACCACAGCCGCCGCCCAAAAGACCACGCGACGGCGCGAGGGCTTTTCTTTAAAGGCCGCCGCGGGAAGCCCGGCGAGCATAAGGCCGGTCGCCGCGTGCGCCGTATGTCCGCTCGCAAACGACTTGAAGCCGTCCTTGATCACGCCGGCGGCGATATAAGTCCACTTGTCGGGGTTGCCGATCACCCACCACGGCTGAAAATTGAGCCCCGGCGTGACCTCGATCACGCGCATGCGCGGGCGCGACCACAGCGGCTTGACGATCACGTTGAGGATAATGGCCTGAGCAACCCACACGGCAAGTACCATCAACGCCCAGCGCGTGAGCTCGTCGGACTCGGTCGTGCGCGTAAGGCGATAGACGATAAGGTTGGCGGCGATAACCAGCACAAACGTCAGCACCAACTGAACAGCGATGAGTTTGCCGCCAACCTTCAGGGACGAGACGATCTCGTAGCCGGCCAGGCCAACGTTGACGAGGATGCCGAGCACGGCGAGCCATTTGCTCCCCCTGGAGTCAGGACGCGCCGCGCGCACGAGCATAACGCCCGCGACGCTTGCCGTCAGCTCGAACGGAAGCTCGCCGGCGGCCTCGATAAAGCGGCCGTACATGCTGCCGATGTTGAACAGCGCGCTCGAGATCTGATAATCGAAGAAACTGCCTACGCCCAGACAAAGGCACAGGACAACCGCGATCATGGCGACATCTTTCTTATAGATGTATCCGAACATGCTTTCCTTTCGATGGAACCAGAGTGCCTAAATGGGCTGTTTGCAGCGTCGACCCGTTAGTCGTCGTCGCTCGCACCCAACTGCTGCAGCAGCATGAGCGCCGCGGCCACGGGGCCGGTGCCGTCGTTGGCGTCGAGGCCACGACCCAGGCCGCTGCCCGCGCCGGCGCCCGCCTTGTAGGGCACCGACAGCTTGCGGCTCTTGGGGAAGTTCACCGCGCCATAGCGGGTCTTAAGCTCAAAGGCCACCTTCTTGGGCACGTCGACGCCCAAAAACGTGATGCGACCGCCGCTGAGCGTGACGCTCTCGAGCCCCAGGCGCTCGCCGCGAATGCGGATTCGTGCGCGATTGAACAGGTTGAGTCCCGCCAACGGCAGCTCGCCATGCGCGGCCTCGGTCTCTTCCTGCACCTCATCGATGCTCTCCAGGTCCTCGGCCGCTGCGAGCTTACGGTACACGAGCACGCGCTGATCCACCGCCGGCAGGTACTCCTCGGACAAGAAGTAGTCGGCCGGCAGGTTAATGCCCACGCTCGCCGCCTCCACGCCGGCATCGTCATCGCCGCGCGCCTCGGCCACGGCCTGGCCCAGCATCTGCGTAAACAGGTCAAAGCCCACGCTCGACAGGTTGCCGTGCTGCTCGGCGCCCATAAGCGAGCCGGCGCCGCGAATCTCCAGGTCGCGCATGGCGATGCGCATGCCGCTGCCCAGGTCCTGGAACTCGGCAAGTGCGGTCAGGCGCGCCGTCGCCTCCTCGGTGAGCGGCAGCTCGCCCGGGAACATAAAGTACGCGTAGGCCTGCGTGGCAGAGCGACCCACGCGGCCCTTGAGCTGGTAGAGCTGCGCCAGGCCAAGGCGCTGCGAATCCTCGATGATCAGCGTGTTGGCAGTCGCGTTGTCGATGCCGCTCTCCACGATGGTCGTGGCGATGAGCACGTCGATCTTTTTGGTCGCGAACTCAATCATCACGTCCTCGACCTCGCGCGGGCTCATCTTGCCGTGCGCCACGCCCACGCGCGCCTCGGGCGCGGCCTCGTGCACGCGCGCCACGGCATCGTCGATGGTCTTGACGCGGTTGGACACGTAATACACCTGACCGCCGCGGCCCACCTCCAGGCGAATCGCCGCGCTCACCACGTCGGGGTCGTACTCCCCCACGTGCACGATCACGGGACGACGCCCGGTCGGCGGTGTGGTGATCAGGCTCATGTCGCGCACGCCGCTCGTGGCCATCTGCATGGTTCGCGGAATAGGCGTTGCCGAGAGCGTGAGCACGTCGATTTGCTCGCGCAGGTTCTTGAGCTGCTCCTTGTGCTGCACGCCAAAGCGCTGTTCCTCGTCGATGATCACCAGGCCCAGGTTCTTGGGGTTCACATCGGCCGAAAGCAGACGATGCGTGCCGATGAGCACGTCGATCGTGCCCTCGGCAAACGCCTTGAGCGCGCGCTTCTGCTGCGCCGGGGTGCGGAAGCGGCTGAGCACCTCGACCTCGAGGCCAAACGGGGCAAAGCGCTCAAAGAACGTCTCGTAGTGCTGCTGGGCCAGAATGGTCGTGGGGCAGAGCACCATGACTTGGCGGCCGGAGTCCACGCACTTAAACGCCGCGCGCAGGGCGACCTCGGTCTTGCCGAAACCCACGTCGCCGCACAGCAGGCGGTCCATGGGCTTGGGCGCCTCCATGTCGGCCTTAATATCGGCGATGGCTTCCAGCTGGTCGCGCGTCTCGTCGTAGGGGAAGCTCTCCTCCATCTCGATCTGCTCGGGCGTATCGGGCGGACAGGCGATACCGGTAATCGACGAGCGGCGCGTATACAGGTCGACCAGGTCAAACGCCAGCTTTTTGGCGTTCTTGCGTGCCTTGTTGGTGGCACGCGTCCAGTCGGCGGTATTGAGCCTGGTCAGGCGCGGCTTGTCGCCGTCGGGGCCAACATAGCGTGTGATGCGGTCGACCTGCTCAAGCGGCACGTAGAGCTTGTCGCCGTCGGCATATTCCAGCAAAAAGTAGTCGCGCTCCTTGCCGCCCACTTCCTGGCGCGCGATCTCGCTAAAGAGTGCGATGCCGTGGGTAGCGTGCACCACGTAGTCGCCCGGCTTAAACGGGAACGTGATCTGCGTAATGTCCACCTTGCGACGGCTGCGCGCGCGGTTGGCGTCCATGCGGGCGTTGAGGTCGGCGATCGAGAACACGGCCAGGTTGGCATCGGGCACCACCACGCCCTGCGGCAGGGCGGCATCGACAAAGGTCACGCGTCCGCGCGAGATGGTGGGCACGGCGGCGCCGGCGGCAGCCTGGGCGGCACCCGCCTCGAGCGAGCGGGCGTTAAGCGCGTCGGCCTTGCGCTCGCGAATCGAGGCATGAGCATCCTGGCGGGCAGCACGATCGGCAGAATCTGCCGCCGCCACGCGTACGCGGTCGCCGATAACGCCGGCGTTTTCGGGGGCGGCCGTCAGCGACTCCTCAAAGGTGATGCCCTCGTCGCCAAAGGTGAGCTCCATCGACTCGCGCGCACCGCGGTCGGGAATGGCAAACACGCAGGCATAGCGCTTGCCCACGACCTCCTGAATGCGCGTCATAAAGCGATTGTCCGAGCCCGCAATGGCCGGCTGCTCAATCTTGAGCTCGGCTGTAACCGCACCGCCGGCACGAATCAGGCTCACGTAGTTCAGGCGCTGCTGAGCACCAAAGTCGAGCTGTTGGGCACGCACGTACAGGCCGTCCAGACGGTCAATCCCCGCCTCGCCGGCACGGGCCTCGATATCCTCGTAGGCGCGCAGGCAGTCATCGAACAGCGAGCGCGGCTCGGACAGGACCACAAGCGCCTTGCCGCTCACGTGCGCCAACGGGCTCACGGTCTGGCCGTACATCACCGGCAAAAAGCGGTCGAGCTCGGGCGTGACGATGCGCGCGTCCACCATCTCGAGCAGCGCCGCCAGCTTGCTATCGCTCTGGCTGGCGCGATAGAGCGCCACATGCATGTTGTGGACGGCCTCGTCGGTGAGCGCCAGCTCGCGGCACGGGAAGATCTCGATGCTGTCCTCGTTGCCGATGGTTTGACCCGTAGAGCTCACCATGCGGCGGATGCGGTCGATCTCGTCGCCAAAGAACTCAATGCGCACGGGTGCTTTTTCCTGCGCGGGGAACACCTCGACGGTATCGCCGTGTACACGGAACAGGCCGGGCGCGTCGGCGGCACCTGCATTGGTGTAGCCCATGCCCACCAGGCGCTGCGGCACCTCGTCGAAGGGAATCTCCTCGCCCACCGCAAAGGTGGTGGACTCCCAATAGCGGCTCTCGACCGGCGGCACGCAACGCAGTAGCGCGCGGGCCGAGGCGACCATGATGCAGTTATCGCCGCGCACGATGCGCCCTAAAGCCTCGCAGCGTTGGGCCACCACGGCGTCGTCGGGCGCCTGCTCACGCCATGGATAGTCTTTGCGCTCGGGAAAGCGGCACACATGCGCCAGACCCACATAGGCGGCCAGGCTGCGCGCGGCGCGATCGGCCGCGTCCTCGCCGCTCACGATGTAGACCGTGGGACGCGGACGGCGCGCAAACTGAGCTGCCGCCATGAGCGTGCGGCCCGACTGCGACACGGCCAGCGTCACGTCCTCGCCGGCATCGAGTCCGGCCTCGACGGTCTGCAGTGCCTCGGCAGTGTAGAGCTGCGCGGCTATACGGTGAATGAGCATGTGGTCCTCCGGCATCGCAACGCCAAAAGCCCGCCGGGGCAGGCTCGGCGGGTCGTACATCAAAACTATTGTTTGTCATGGTAACGCATGGGGCGGACGCGCCGGCGCGCACCGGGCAGCTACCCCAAAACGCGCACGCTGGGGCACAAATCTGCCAGCGGACACTCGTCACACTTGGGTTTGCGGGCGTCGCAGATCTCGCGGCCAAAGGTGATCCACTGATGGTTGACCGACTCCCAATACTCGTGCGGCAAAATCTTGAGCAGATCCTGCTCGGTCTTGAGCGGTTCCTTGGCATGCGTCTTGGGACTCAGCATCAGGCGGTGCGCAATGCGGTTGACGTGCGTGTCCACCGCAATACCCTCCACGATGCCATACCCCACGTTGAGCACGATGTTCGCCGTCTTGCGTCCCACGCCCGGCAGCTTCACGAGTTCCTTCATGTCGGCCGGCACCTCGCCGTCATAGTCGGCGACGATCATCTGCGCGGCCTCGACGGCATGCTTGGCTTTGCTCTTGTAGAAGCCGAGCGACTTGATGGTGTCTGCCACGTCAGCTACGCTCGCCCCGGCCATGGCCTCGGGCGTGGGCCACTGGGCAAACAGCCGCGGCGTCACCTTGTTGACCTGCGCATCGGTCGTTTGCGCCGAAAGCAGCACCGCGATCAGCAGGCGGAAGGGATTCTCGTGGTCCAAAAAGCACTCGACCGGGCCATAGCGACGGTTGAGGCGCTCACACACCTCGATGGCGCGCTCGCGCTTGGCGGCATTGGTCTCGCGTGGCATAACGACTCCTCGGCTCAACGGCACAATAAACTTATGGGCACAATTGTCCCACGTCCGAGACGTTTACGCCTCCAAGAATGCGCCGGTCTGACGGCTCCACAGGCTCGCGTACTCGCCGCCCGCCTCGACGAGCTGCACATGCGTGCCGTCCTCGACGATCTCGCCATCCGCCAGTACCACGATGCGGTCGAGCGCCGCCACGGTGGACAGGCGATGCGCCACCACAATGGAGGTGCGGCCGCGCATCAGGTTCTCGAGAGCTTCCTGCACCAACGCCTCGGACTCGCTATCGAGGGCAGACGTCGCCTCGTCGAGTACCAGAATCGGCGCGTCGGTGAGGATGGCACGGGCAATGGCCACGCGCTGGCGCTGGCCGCCCGAAAGCTTGACGCCGCGCTCGCCCACCATGGTGTCAAAGCCATGGGGTAGGCGGTCGATAAACTCCAGGGCATTGGCCAGGCGCGCCGCCTCGCGAATTTGCTCGTCGGTGGCGTCGGGGCGGCCGTAGGCGATATTCTCGCGAATGGAGCGGTGGAACAGCAGCGCCTCCTGCGGCACGTAGGCAACCTGGCGGCGCAGGCTCTGCTGCGTGCAGCGCGAGACATCCTGACCGTCCACGAGTACGCGGCCGCCCTGAACATCGTCCAGGCGCAGCAGCAGCTTGGTGAGCGTCGTCTTGCCCGAGCCCGATTTACCCACCAGGCCCACGCGCTGGCCCGCCGGCACATGGAGCGTCAGGTCGTCGAACACGCTATCGCCCGCCGCGGCGTCACGGTATGCAAAGCTCAAGTGCTCAAAATCGATCGCGCCCTCGGTCACTTTGAGCTCGGGAGCATGCTCGTCGTCCGCCACCAGGCGCGGCTCGTCCAGCACGCGCGTCATCTCGGCGGCGTCACCCAGCGCGCGGTTAATGCGCTGCATCATGGAACTCACGTAGTTCAGACGCATGGTGAGGTTATACGTGTAGGTAAAGATCATGACGAGCGAGCCGGCCGAGATGCCAAACCACGCGTTGCCGCCCGCCACGAACACACTCACCACGGCCATGGTGATGACGATAAGGCCCGAGGTCGTAAAGTTGCGCTGCATCATGGCGTGCATCGATACCGTTTCGGCATCGCGCGCGGCACGGTCGGCGGCATCGAACAGGTCGCGCTCAAAGTCCTCGCGCCCGCAGGTCTTGACAGCCAGGATGTTCGTGACCGCGTCGGACAGCACGCCCGAGAGCTTGTTTTGCGCGGCGGACGTCGCGGCCGAAAGCGGCATGATGTGCTTGTACATAAGCCAGACAAACGCGATGTAGACGACCATGATGCCCACCAGGATCACGGTAAATGTGGGCACCACCGGAGCGAGCGCCGTCACCGTGCAGACAACCGAGGTGATGGTGGGAATGAGCGAATACACCGTCACGTCGACCAGACCCGTGTAGCCGCTCATAAAACGGCTCGTCTGGCTCACGAGCGATCCGCCAAAGCGGCTGGTGTGGAATGTCATGGATTGGTTGGAGAGCGTGTCGAAGCACAGACGCGCCAGGTGATAGTTGCCCGCAATCTCGAGCTTGTAGACGGTGTAGTCCTGCAGCTTGGAGAGGATTTGACCCACCAGGTTAACGAGCACGAGCGCCAGGATATAGGGGGCGAAGACCTCAAACACCTGGTCACCCGCCACGGGACCGGCTTGAATGCGGTCGACAATGAGGGCCATCACATAGGTATTGGCAAACGTCAGCAAAAAGATGTAGCCCGCCGACGAGAGCACCGAGAGAAAGACAATCAGCGGCTGTGTGCGCGTGACACCCCAAAACCGCTGCAGCGTGCGGCGCACGGTGGAGCGGCTGAGCGGACTGGTGCTTCTCTGAGACATGGGCTTCCTTTCGCATCTGATAGGGCGAAACGCCATTGTTGCACATTGAAGCGCACTTCAGGCAAGCGCGATGCGAAAAGCGGTGGGGCACCCGCGTTTACGCCGGCGCCCCACCGTCTTGTTGCAATTAGCCCTCGTCTTCTTGATCTGTGGGAAGGCCCGCGGGCGTGAGTCCCAAGATCTCATCGGCTTGGTCGGCATCTTCCAGCGCGTCGATGTCCTTGAGTTTGCGCTCCATGACGTTGGTGCGCGTGGTGATGATGCCCTCGACCGTTTTGCCCGCGGTCTCGATCTGCTGCTGGGCGCGGCGCAGCGCCGCCTGATAGCGCGGTAGTTCGGCCTTGACGGCGGAAAGCACGCGTAGCACGTCGTCGGTGCGCTTTTGCAGCCTAAACGTCTGGTAGCTCATCTGCAGGCTGTTGAGGATGGCCGCCATGGTGCTGGGGCCGGCAACGTTGACGTGATAGTCGCGGCCCAGGGTCTCGATAAGCCCAGGGCGCGTGACGACCTCGGCGTACAGGCCCTCAAACGGAACGAACAGAATGCCAAAGTTGGTGGTCGCGGGCACGCTCAGGTACTTTTCGCAGATGTCCTTTGCCTCGCGCTTCACCATGGTGTCGAGCGTCTTGCGCGCGGCGGCGACGGCCTCCGCGTCGCCCGACTCCTGAGCGTCGAGCAGATGCTCATACGCATCGCCCGGGAATTTGGAGTCGATTGGCAGCAGCACGGGGTCTCCCTCGTCTACCGGCAGCTTGACGGCAAACTCAACGCGCTCCGAGGCGCCGGGCTTGGTGGCGACGTTTTCCAGATACTGGTCGGGCGTAAGGATGTCCGCCAGGATCGCGCCCAGCTGCACCTCGCCCAAAATGCCACGCGCCTTGACATTGCCCAGCACGCGTTTAAGGTCGCCCACGCCGGTGGCGATAGATTGCATATCGCCCAGGCCCTTATACACGGCCTCGAGCTGGTCGCTCACCTGCTTAAACGATGCCGACAGGCGATCGTTGAGCGTACGGGAGAGCTTCTCGTCCACCGTCGCACGCATCTGATCGAGCTGCACGTTGTTGTCTTTGCGGATGGCGCCCAACTGGGCATCGACCGTCTCGCGCACCTTGTCCAGGCGGTGCTCGATGCCTTCGCGGTTGGCGCCAAGCTGTTGGGCCGTCTCGCGGCGCAGGTCATCCATACGGTCACCCGCCTGCGAGAACTCGCGCGCAATGGTCAGGTAGCGCTGCTGCTCTACGGCGGCGTCGGTCGTCTGCTGCTGCGCGATGGCATTGGCCGTGCGGCGGGTTTCGGCCAACGCGACGTTCAGGGTGTCGAGCGTGCTGTTGGCCTGCTCGAGCGCTGCCAGCGTTTCCGCGCTACTGTCGCCACGCTCCCGCAACTCGGCACGCAGGCTCTTGAGCTGGAGGGCGCAAGCCACAGCAACCCCCACCGCCACCAAGGCGATCACAACAAGCACAATATCAATAGCAGACATAAACTCCGCCCAACAAACCCAATCGAGCACCAATCAAAACCGCGATCAATCTTACCCTGTCAAACGCAGCTCATGTCCAATCGAGCGCAGACAAGTTACCTTTGCGCTATGGGTGCTGGTCCGCTAGCTCTCCCAGCTGGCGCGGATGGTTGCTGCGACATCCCCCAAGCGCTGACCAAGAGCTGCCAAGTGCTGAAGTACCTCATTGGGCGAGGCGCCGTTGAGGATGCACGTGAGGGCATATGAGGCCAAGAAGATTGTCGCGAGCCCCAGCGGAATCAGCACGATCATCGCCAGCGTACGCAGGCGCTGGGCCCAGCGACGGTGACGCGCACGACGTTTATCGAACGCGAGCTCCTGTGCATATGAATCCTGCTGTACGGAATAGGCCTCTGGCGCCGATTCACACCCGGGCACAGCTGCAGGTACAGCAGCGGGCACGACATTTTGCGCAAAGGGCTGGGCTGCCGCCCCTTGCATTTGCATCTCCATGAGCCGTTGCTGCTGACGCAGCATGCGCTCAGCTTGTTGCTGCGGAGTCTCAAGAAACAGATCCATGCTGGCCTCCAAAATCGGAGCATTCGACGCTTACGACCAGCATCCCGCACCGCCATGACCGCGACAACGCAATCGCCGGCAATAGCCACAAAGTTTCTTTTGCTCAAAAGCTGTCGAAAAGCTCAACAACTCCTCTACCAGCACTTTCTCTGAGCTTTTTTCGCCAACAATCTTTTGGCCTTCCACCCTTACGCCAACTGACCAAAATCTAACCAAAAGCTTGACGAAAATTGTGGGGACAGGGACCCCACACAAAAACGTGCCGCCCCAAAAGGGGCGGCACACAAACTTCTAATCAGCTTTTCAGTAACGAGCACGCGACGACCCGAAGCCGGAGCGCAGGGCGGGAGGCCGGATCGCCTTCCCTCAACGCGACCCTGCGGAGCCGTGA
>NZ_QSBV01000039.1 GCF_003465825.1 Collinsella sp. AF02-46-1 | reverse complement strand
TGGTCGAAGTGCATGATCTCGATCTTCTCGGTCTCCTTCATGTGTGTCCTCCCATCACATGTGCGCGATTCTATACATCGCGCTTCTTGCTGATACCAATTATAGCCATACGATTGCTCATTATTTAATACCAATCTAAACTCACGCAGATTTACGGCGAACGGTCGGTTTCCTCGCCCGAGTGGTATTACAACGCCATTAGTTGTCTAATTCGAGCAGCACTGCAACGAACACTCCGCAACTCGCCACCTAAAACTACGTTGCGCCAAACCCGCTCTAGTGTTTCCGGCGCAACCTCGCAGTTCGGTTATTCGGCTTCCATCTCTGCTATCACACGACGATACATATCGATAACCTGAGTTGTCGCCTTAGACGGATCCTGATAGTAGCGGCCGTCACACGTCTCGGCCGAGGCATAGCCCGTATAGCCGTGGCGCATGAGCGCCTCAAGGTCGGCACGCATATCGCGCTCGCCGTCGCCCCAGGCAAGATGCGTCGTGCCGCCGCCGACATCCACAAAGTGGGTGTGGACGATCTTGTCGCCCAGGACCTCAAAGTAGCCGTCGATTGTGTCGCCGGCAACTTCCATGGCGCCAAAGTCGATACAAGCCTTCAGGTTGGGACGATCGACCGCCTCGAGGATGCGCGCGACGTCCTGCGCGGTGTTGACCAGCACGGACTCCGACGGCTGCAGCGCCTCGAGCGCAACGCGAATGCCGCGCGTATCGGCATAGTCGCATACCGAACGCAGCATGGCAACGCTGCGGGCCCAGGCGTCCTCAGCCGGCTCGTCCAGATAGGCCCAACCACTCGTCACCAGAATCTGCGGCGCACCCAGCTCAACGGCAACGTCAATGACATTCTTAAAGTACGAGAGTATGCGCTTTTGGCCCGCCTCACCACGCACCGCGACATTCCACGGCTTGGGGTTGTTCTGCTCGGGGCACACGCACACGATCTTGATGCCGTACTGGGCGGCAAGATCGCGAATCTTATCCACCGAATCGTGCTCGTGGCAATCCACATACAGGTGCATCGAGCCAGTCCACAGCTCGATATTGCGATAACCCGCCTCGCCTGCAGCCTTAAAGAACGTCTCGATGCTGTAGTAACGATGGTTGATGTTCATGAGCGAAAGCTCGGGTACGGCCATAGTCCTCCCCTTTCGTACGGGCTTTTAAAAAACAGGGGGCTGCCGCACATGCGACAAGCCCCCAAAGATCGACGCAACCGTTAGACGCGATGGAAGCGCGATTTAAACATATTAGGCAAGCACGCCAAAGAAGGCACCGATGATGCCGATGACCATGGTGCAGAGAATCAGGACCATCGGGTTGATCTTCTTGGAGAGCAGCCAGTAGTAAATCCAGAAGGCGGCCATGCCGAGCATGCCGGGCATGATGCCGTCCAGGATGTCCTGGAGGGTCTGGGCGGAGTCGCCCTGACCGATGGCGACGGGCAGCGAAGCCCAGAACATGTCCTTGCTCATGGCGCCGACCACCATGACGCCGACGATGCCGACGCAGGCCATGATCTTTTGCATCAGACCGGTCTTCTGAGCCTCGTTGAGGAAGCCAATGCCCAGTTCATAACCCTTGATAGCGCCAAAGATACGAATCAGGAACGCCGGGATGTTATAGATGAGCAGGAAGGCGATGGGGCCAAAGGCGTTGCCGGCCTGGCACAGGCTGATGCCCACGGCAGCGGCAACAACGCGCAGGGTGGACAGGAAGAAGGAGTCACCCAGACCGGAAAGCGGGCCCATGAGGGCGGCCTTGATGTCGTTGACGCTCTCGGGCTCAACCTCGCCGCGAGCGACCTTCTCTTCCATGGCCATCGCGATGCCGCCCACGAAGGGAGCGAGCTGCGGGGTGATGTTGAAGAATGCGCTGTGACGGTGCAGGGCCTCGGCGTAATCGTCGGGACGGCCGGCATAGATCTTCTTGAGCATGTTGGCGACCATCAGGCAGAAGGCAATGTTCATCTGCTTGTAGTAGGTCCAGGAGAACTCCATGCCCAGAGCGCCGGTGCTCAGAGAGCTCTTAATGAGGTCGGAGCGAGTAATCTGGTTCTCGGAATTAGAAGTCATCGTCCTCATCCCCTTCCACAGAAAGCTGGGGCTGGGCGCCACCAAGGCCCAGCAGGTCGAACTTGTTGATGCCGATGATGATTGCGATCAGAGCGACGCCGAGGACGGGCACGTTGGCATAGGAGCACATCAGGAAGCCCAGGAAGTAGAACGGCACGAGCTGCTTGGTAAGCACCAGACGACCGAGCATTGCGAAGCCCATGGCAGGCAGGATGTTGGCTGCGACGCCAAAGCCATCAAGGACAAACGTCGGGATGAAGTCGAGCAGACCCTGAACGGCGTCAGCGCCAAGATAGAAGGAGACGGAGCACAGGAAGAAGGCCAGGGCGACAATCACAAGACCGATAACCCAGTGCATAGCGTAGATACCCTTGAGGTTACCCTTGCTGGCAAAGACGTCGGCGCGGTCGACCAGAAGGGGCATACCGGCGTTGATGACGTTCTTGATGGCCAGGCACAGGGTGGCGATGGGCATCGCGAGCGCGATAGCGGCCTCAGTGCTCTGGCCCAGCTGAATAGCGAAGGCGCAGGCGAGCACGCCGCCAATCGTCTCATCAGGTGGCACGTAAGCGCCGATGGCAATAGAACCCATGAAGAGCAGCTCGAGGCTCGCGCCGATGGCGAGGCCGGACTGCAGGTCCCCGAGGACTATGCCGACGAGCGGGCACAGAACGATCGGGCGGAACGCATAGAGCGTACCGAGCTGATAATCGAGCTTACCGAAAGCAGCGATAAGTCCGATGAGGATCGCTTGAACAAGCATTGTTCCTCCTTTTGATCCCTCTTGGATCCGGTCGGCGATTCCCGACTTGTCAGCGCGCCCTTTTCCATGCCGACAATCGCCTAGGCAGATCCAGCTTGTACCGGCGTGCTGTTAACACCTAAACCGGTACAAATGATTTCATACCAATTATATAGTCATGCAGAAACTATTTAATACCAATCGCTCAACGGGCAGGTACTTCCGGTGAACGGTAGGTGGACTACCGGGTAAAGCGTTTATCCGCTACTCCACGGATAGGGCAGCACCATGCGTGCCGCCCCGTGGTCCCAAGTTACAGGACACTCATAGCGTCGACCTTGGGGTCATCGGCCAGAGCGCGAATCTCGACCTCGACACCACGACCGACGAGCTCGCGGATTTCCTCTTCCTCGGCGGCGGTCACAAAGACCTGACGCGAAACCTGGCGGGCGTCGGGACGCTGTTCGTCCTTGGACTTGGTGTTGCCCAGGTTGATCGAGGTAATCTGCGGGCAGCCGTCGGCAAGCTGCTTGGCCTCGGCGATGCTGGCGACGCAGATGATCATCTTGTACTTATCAGTGACACCAGAGTTAATTGCCTCGATGGCGTGTTCCATGTCCTTGATGACGAGCTTGGCGTTGGCCGGCTTGCCCATCTTGAGCGTGGTCTTCCAAACGGGATCGTTGGCAACCTTGTCGCCGACGCAGAAGATGCAGTCGGAGCCCAGGCCCTGGACCCAAGAGACGGCCACCTGGCCATGAAGCAGACGATGGTCGACGCGAAGCAGTTGAATCATGATTGACCCCCAAAGGTCTCATGCCGGAAACCCGGCCCCATTAATAGCAGGCGGAGACTAGAACTCTTCCTCGTCATCCGCATCGGTCAGCAGATCGTTGACAAACTTGACGCGCGTGTCGTCAGCCGCGATTATCTCGCGGATAACCTGATCGGCGGGAGCCTCCTGGTCCGAGAACAGTAGCTGGATCAGCAGCGGCAGGTTCATGTTGGCGACAAGGTAGGTGTTGGGACGCGTCTGAACGATCTTGGTGAACTCGTTGTTGACGCTACCGCCAAACAGGTCGGTGCACACGATCACGTCATCGGCAGGGTCGATGGTCGCCAGCAGCTTTGCGGCCTCCTCGGCGACGTCGGTGCGACCGTCGACAAACATCGATAGATCGTGAACGTTATCGCGCGCGCCCGAGAGCAGCTCGGTGCTCTCTTTAATGCCGGTCGCAAAATGCGCGTGGCTGGCGAAGATGTATTGCCTCATTACAGTTTCCCCCAAATGGAATTAGTAGTCGAACTGGTGGTAGTAGCGGCGGTACTTGAGGT
>NZ_QSBV01000038.1 GCF_003465825.1 Collinsella sp. AF02-46-1 | reverse complement strand
CCGGAGAGCACTTAATGTGCTCTCCGTGCGAGCAGGACTGTAGAGCAGGAAACCTTGTATACGCCCGCCCGCTCCCGAGGGGCATCTCTCATGCAAAAACTTTTGTTGGGTAAAGTCCGAGGTCAATGGCGTTTTATACCGAGAAATTCAAAAATAGTTGAAAATTCATTACAAATTTGCGTTGACTTTAGGTAACTAAAGTTTCATACTCCTTTTCAACCACTGGGGGATGTGAACACGCACGGATCGTTCACATCATGATTGAAGAGGATTTCTTAGACATGTTCACGCATCAGCTAAACATTATCAGCGTAGTAATTATCTGATGCGGGTTAGCACATACAGCTAGCCCGTACGATAACGGGCGGCTGATGAAGATGAGGGCCGTCGAGCGCAACCGACGGCCCTCATTTTTTATGTCTGAGAAGTTCTTTTTAGAGGAGGAAATGTAATGAACGGAGTTTTGCTCATGGTTGTGGCCGCGGCGGTGCTCGCCTGCGGCTATCTGGGCTATGGCCGATGGCTGGCCAACAAGTGGGGCGTTGACAAAGAGGCCCTCACGCCGGCCAAGCGCATGAAGGACGGCAAGAGCTTCTCGCCCGTCTCCGCCTTCACCGCGTTCTCGCACCAGTTCAGCTCGATCTGCGGTGCTGGCCCTGTCACGGGTACGATCGTCGCCATGGCCTTTGGCTGGCTGCCCGTCGTGCTCTGGGTCCTCGTCGGCGGCATCTTCTTTGGCGCCGTCCACGACTTTGGCGCCCTGTACGCCTCGATGAAGAACAACGGCAAGTCGCTCGCTCAGCTCATCGAGAAGTACATCGGCAAGACCGGCCGTCGCCTGTTCCTGCTGTTCTGCTGGCTGTTCTGCATCATCGTCATCGCCGCCTTCACCGACATGGTCTGCAAGACGTTCATGTTCACCCCGGCCGTTGACGCTTCTGGTGCTGCTACCGGTGCCATCGACTTCACCAAGTCCTATGCCGCCGGCTGCGCTGGTACCATCTCCATCCTGTTCACCTTCGTCGCTATCGCCTTTGGTTGGGCCCAGAAGAAGTTCAACCTCACCGGCGCTGCCGAGTTCGTCACCGGCGTGGTGCTCATGGTTCTCATGTTTGCCGTCGGCATGCAGTTCCCGGTCTACCTGGACAAGTTCCAGTGGTTCGCCGTTGTCATGGTCTACCTGGTCTTTGCTGGCGCCATGCCCATCCAGATGCTCAAGACCCCTCGCGACTACCTCACTTCCATCATGATGATCGTCATGATCGCCTGCGCTGTCCTCGGTATCGTCGTCCTGGGTGTTAACGGCCAGGCCACCATCACCGCTCCGGCCTTTACCGGCTTCTCCAGCGCTTCTGGCATGATGTTCCCGGTCCTGTTTGTTTCCGTTGCCTGCGGTGCCCTCTCCGGCTTCCACAGCCTCGTTTCTTCTGGTACCTCCTCCAAGCAGGTCGAGAAGGAGCAGGACGCCGTCAAGGTCGGTTATGGCGCCATGATCGTCGAGTCCTTCGTCGGCATCCTTGCCATCATCGTCGCCGGCATCATGTTCTCCGATATGAACACCGCCGGTACTGGCGCCCTCAACGCCGGTGTCGCTTCCACCCCGTTCCAGATCTTCGCCGCTGGCATCTCCCGCGGTATGCAGGCCTTCGGTGTTGACGGTACGCTCGCTACCGTCTTCATGACCATGAACGTTTCCGCTCTGGCCCTGACCTCGCTCGACGCCGTCGCCCGCATCGCCCGCACCTCGTTCTCCGAGTTCTTTGCCCAGACCAACGACGCCCTGGCCATCGAGTCCAAGGCCGGCTACATGAAGGTTCTCGGCAACCCCTGGTTCGCCACGGTCGTCACCCTGCTTCCCGGTCTCGCCCTTGCTTTTGGTGGCTATGCCAACATCTGGCCGCTCTTTGGTGCTTCCAACCAGCTGCTCGGCGGTATGACCATGATCACCCTCGCCGTGTTCTGCAAGTGCACCGGCCGCAAGGGCTGGATGCTCTACGTGCCCGTCGCCTTCCTGCTCTGCTGCACCTTCACCTCGCTGGTCCAGAGCGCCATGGGCTGCATGACCGCTGTCCAGGCTTACGGCTTCTTCGGCACCATCCCGGCTACCGCCACCACGGCCGCCGTCTCCGTCGCCGCCACCAAGGGCCTGCAGCTCGTTTTCGCCGTCCTGCTGATGGTCCTGGGCCTCATCGTTGCCGTCAACTGTCTCAAGGAGTTCTTCGGCAAGGAGGCCGGCTCCATGCCCGACGAGGAGCCCGAGTGGTCCGAGATGGGCAAGGCCGAGTACGGTCGCGCCGCTGCCGCTGAAGCTCCTGCCGACGCCGAGGCCGCCAAGGCCTAGTCGGTCGGACGGGTTGAATCTCCCATCTATTTGACTCGGAAAGACCGGGTCCGCAATCAAGCGGACCCGGTCTTTTTTCTTGTGAGAACAGGTGGTGCAAGGGCGTTCTCGCAGATGTTTTGCGTGGATAGGCTCGTGCGTTGTACCATATGGACGTATATGTGTGCATATGAAAGGGGCCCCGTGGCCAAGACGGTATATTCCGATAATCAAAACAATGTCGATGCTCTGGCTGAGCGTCTGAGCAGCCAGACATCGCTTTCTGCCGAGCGCGCCAAGCTGGTTGCCTACGACCTGCTCTGCCGCAAGGCGCTCAAGATTAAGTCGAGCGCGCTGGCGCAGATTTTCCGCTCCGTCGATAAGGAATGCGACACCAAGGCGATGCGCGATGAGCTTATCGCGGCAAATATCGTGACCAAGATCGAGGGCAGCGGCATTAACGGGCGCCCGGCGTTCTATACCATCAATGTCGAGATCCGCGATGCCCAGGAGCAGCCTGCTGAGTCCGTCGAAGATTTTGTCGTCGAGGATTCCGCTGACGTGCCTGCTGTGGAAGAAGCTGCTCCGCGTGAGCATGTTGATACCGATGAGTTGCTCGATGAGAACGTCGTGCGTGCCTTTACGGCCAAGGCAGGACGCGGCGGTTTTGGCGGGGGTGGCAAGCGCGATGCGCAGCGTCGCGCCCAGCAGGAGCGCTTCCGTCGCGCCGTTGCTCAAAAGGGTGAGACGGATGCCGAGGCTGTTGAGAACGAGGTTGCTGCCGAGTCGCAGAAGCCCGCGAAGGAGCAAAAGCCCGTGGAGGCCCAAGAGCCCAAGCGTCGTCGCGGTGCTCACTTTAAGGCTGCGCAGCAGGATGTCGCGCATGAGGTTGAAGAGCCTTCCGAGGCTGCAGACGATGTTGAGGAGTCTGCCAAGAAGGCTCCGGGTTCATGCCGTCCCGGGCGTGGTTTTGCGAGGCGCGCGTATCCCGTAAGGCGTCAGGAGAAGGGCGAGCCGGCTCCGACCGCTCAGGCCGAGAAGGCCGAACAAACCGAGAAAACCGTTGAGCCGGCGGCTCGCGAGCAGAAGCCTGTTGAGCCGCAGCTTGAGGTTGCTGCCGAGGCCAAGGGCGAGCAGCCTACTGATGGGCAGACGGAGCAGGGCGCGTCGAGCAGGCCTCGCCGCCGTCGCCATCGCGGGGGTCGCAGTTCCCATGCCGAGACTGCAGCCGAGAAGACCACGCCGCAGGACGAGGATGCGAAGGCCGAGGTTTCTTCGGGGCAGCCTAAGCGCCAGCCGGCGAAGGAGAGCAAGTCCGATCGTCCGCAGAAGCAGGCGTCTATGCCGAAGCGCGAGCGCAATTCCCAAGGCGATTCTAAGCGCAGGTCTCAGAAGAAGCCGGAGTCTGCCGCAGCAGATGCTGCTGCCCAGCAGCCCGAGTCGGCCGTCCATGGCGAGGTATCGGCGTTTGCCCTTGCCCGCGTTTTAGGCAGGCAGCTGCTCAAAGTTGTCCCTACGCCTACGGCGCTCTCTAAGATCAAGGAGCAGCAGACACAGATCGTAAAGGTCGAGGGCAAGGACGGCAAAAAGGCTCCGCAGCGCACTCAGCACAACGAGATGTCCAACCGCAAGATTGCCGAGGAAATCGCAATCATCCAGGCTTGGATCGAGCAAAACCGAGGTGCCGATACGCCGGTTGCCTCGCGCCGCCAGCGTGCCTACCAGATTTTTAACGACGAGAAGGCTTTTGACGGCAAGCACGGCGAGCGTCTAATTCGGCGTATGACCGAAAAGGGCATCAGCATGCAGGCGATTAAGGTCGCCCCCAACCGCCCCGTGCACTTTACGGGTTTCTTTACGCTGGGCGCCGATAAGCCGTTCATTATGGTCGAGAACCTGGACACCTATGACGAGATCGTCAAGCTCCTGCGCGGCCGCAAGCACGCTAAGCTCTTTGGCATCAAGGTGGGCGGCGTGATTTTTGGCGGCGGATGCAAGGCGAGCGTCTCGCATGCCCTGGACGATTATCTGGCTGAGATCGGCTATCGCTTTAACTACGTCTACTACGTGGGCGATATCGACCGCGAGGGCGCGCGCATCGTCGAGCAGGCTCGCAATGCCAATGTGGTTGAGATTCGCCTGCATGCCGGCATGTACCGCGCCATGCTCGCCGAGCATAAGCGTCGCGTGAAGGCCGGCGGCGAGTGCGAGCCCGCGGCTGCCAACCAGGGCGTGCCGCAGAACTTGGCGGCGACGATCAAGGATCTGCCCATGGTCACGCGCGTGCAGTTCCGCAATGTGCTGCGCGAGGGCGGGCGCATTCCGCAGGAGATTCTGATGACCGCCGACTATCGGGATGGCGACTCGGGAAGCTTCGACCGCATGCTGAACAACTAAATTCCGCCGGCCCCGGGAGAGCGGGGACACCGGCTTAGGTTTCCTGCTCTACAGTCCTGCTCACGACGGAGGCCACATT
>NZ_QSBV01000037.1 GCF_003465825.1 Collinsella sp. AF02-46-1 | reverse complement strand
AACGGATGTTCTATCGGGACACACATTTTGTCCTATAAGCCCTGAAGTAAGGCTGCGAAGGCCGCGGGGCCGGGAGGGGTTTCCTAAGGGCACATCCCGCAGCCGCAACGCGGCGAGGACGTGCCCGTGGAAACCCCGCAGGCCCCGCGGCCGGTGGGAGCAACGCTACTTCACGACCAAAATGTCGCAGTCCGTATTGCGCAGCAGGAACGTCGAAATCGAACCCAGCAGCGCATACTTGATCGAGGACAGGCCGCGGGCGCCGCAGAGCACCAGGTCGGGCTTGACCACGTCGAGCATCTCGTCTTTGAGCGTCTCACGAATACGGCCGGCGCGAATCATGACTTCGACCTCGGGAATGTCGGGATTGGCCTTGGCCTCTTCGAGCTGCTTGGCGATGGAGTTCTTAAATGCCTCCTCTAGGCCGTTGACCAGATCGACCGGATAGGAACCGGCGCTCTCGAGCGCCGTGGAATCGATAACGTGGCCGATGATTAGCTTGGCGCCGTTGTTCGCGGCGACCTTGATGGCGCGTGCGAGCACAAAATCCTGCTGTTCAGTACCGTCGAGTGAAACAAATACCTTGGTGTAGCCCTCGTTCATGGTTTCCTCCTTGGTCTATCGCACGGGCACGGGGCTCGTGCATCGGGCGGGCGCGGGCGCGTTGGCCGCCGGACACTTTATCTTGTTGCAGTTATACCCAAGGATTTGGGTTTGACCGCTCGCAATTCTGTGAACGGGCGAGTTTTTTGGTAAGGGTAGGCGCAGGCGCGCCGCCAACGGTTGATAATGGGACATCGCCCGCACCGTCCGCAGAACAATATCGGCGGGTGTCTAACGAGGGGGTCCCTTTGGATATCATCGAGCTTTTAAAATCTGCCTTCATGGGCCTGGTCGAGGGCATCACCGAATGGCTGCCTGTTTCGTCGACCGGTCACATGATCTTGGTGGACGAGTTCGTCAAGATGAACGTGAGCGAGACGTTCTGGAACATGTTCCTGGTCGTGATTCAGCTTGGCGCCATTTTGGCCGTCTGTGTGCTGTTCTTCCATGAGCTCAATCCGTTCTCGCCCAGCAAGGGCAAGGAGGGCCGTCACGACACCTGGGTGCTGTGGGGCAAGATTGTGCTCGGTTGCATTCCTGCGGCGGCGATCGGCCTGCCGCTCAACGACTGGATGGAGGAGCATTTCTACAATGCTCCCGTCGTGGCGCTGGCGCTCATTGTGTACGGCGTGCTGTTTATCGTGATCGAGAACTGGCGCGCGAGCAAGCGCGAGGAAATGGCCGTTGCCGGTTCGTTTGGTTCGCGTGCTGTGGTGTCGGGTGAACGTCCCGCCGGTGCGCACTTTGCGGCGCCCGCCACGGCTACCGCTGAGGATGAGGACGATGACGAGAATCTGGACTTTGGTTCCATCGTCACGCTCGAGGATCTAAGCTGGAAGACTGCGCTGGGTATCGGCTGCTTCCAAGTGCTTTCGCTGGTGCCTGGTACGTCTCGCTCCGGTTCTACCATCATCGGCGGCCTGCTTTTGGGCTGCACGCGCTCGGTGGCGTCTAAGTTCACGTTCTTCCTGGCCATCCCTGTCATGTTTGGCGCGAGTGCGCTCAAGCTGGTCAAGTACTTCATCAAGGGCGGCACGTTCGGCACCAACGAGATCGCCATCTTGGGCGTGGGCTGCGCCGTCGCCTTTGTGGTGTCGCTCATTGCCATCAAGTGGCTTATGGGCTTCGTTCGCCGTCACGACTTCAAGTGCTTCGGCGTCTACCGCATCATCCTGGGCATCGTGGTGCTCGCGTACTTCTTCGTTCTGGAGCCTATGCTCGGCCTGTAACTTGGTTGACGCTGCGCGGCGGCCAGAGCGACAACTTGTCATTCAACGAGGGCGGCATGACCAAAAGGTCTATGCTGCCCTCTTTTTTGGGCGATGGGGTGGGTCCGATGGTGGCGCACGGAGTCGCGGTGTGATTTGCGTCGGTGTCCGTGCGGCTCGGTATACTGGTACGGCTCAAACTATGGCGCTGCCCGCAGGCGCGCCGTCCGTCAGATGAGGAGTCGCCCATGACCCAGCCCCTGCCCTGGGAAAAGAATGCCGCGGTACCCGTGCCGCCCGCGCCGGAACCCGTGCCGCTCGATGCATACACCGCCCCCGCCGCGCCGGAGTCCGAGCTCGTCCCGCTCGACATCTACGACGCTCCCGCGCCGGCGCCCAAGCCTGTCAAGCCGCTCGTCGACATCGACAGCCTTAACCCCGCCCAGCGCGAGGCCGTCCTGACCACCGAGGGCCCGTTGCTGGTCCTTGCCGGTGCTGGCTCGGGCAAGACCCGCGTCTTGACCTTCCGCATCGCTCATATGCTCGGCGACCTGGGCGTTAAGCCTTGGCAGGTTCTTGCCATCACGTTTACCAACAAGGCCGCTGCCGAGATGCGCGAGCGTCTGGCGGCACTCATCCCAAGCGGCACTCGTGGCATGTGGGTGTGCACCTTCCATGCCATGTGCGTGCGCATGCTGCGCGAGGACGCCGACCTGCTGGGCTATACCGGTCAGTTCACCATCTACGATGACGACGACTCAAAGCGCATGGTGCGCGACATTATGCAGGCGCTCGGCATTGAGCAAAAGCAGTTCCCCATCAACATGATCCGCAGCAAGATCAGCTCGGCCAAAAACGCCATGATTGGGCCCGAGGACATGCTCAAATCCGCTGACAGCCCCAATGACAAAAAGGCCGCGCAGGTCTACTTGGAGCTGGAGCGCCGCCTGCGCGCCGCCAACGCGATGGACTTCGACGACCTGCTCGTGCGCACGCTCGAGCTGCTGCGCACCCGCCCCGAGGTGCTCGACAAGTATCAAGAGCGCTTCCGCTACATTAGCGTCGACGAGTATCAGGACACCAACCACGTCCAGTACGAGATCGCCAACCTGCTGGCCGCCAAGTACCAAAACCTTATGGTCGTGGGCGACGACGACCAGTCCATTTACAGCTGGCGTGGCGCCGACATCACCAACATCCTGGACTTTGAGCAGGACTTTAAAAACTGCAAGACCGTCAAGCTGGAGCAGAACTATCGCTCTACGGGCCATATCCTGAGCGCCGCCAATGCCGTTGTTCGCCACAACTCGCAGCGCAAGGACAAGCGCCTGTTTACGGCCGAGGGCGATGGCGAGAAGATTCAGGCTTTCCAGGCAAGCGACGAGCGCGACGAGGGTCGCTGGATTGCCGGCGAGATCGAGAAGCT
Source organism: Collinsella sp. AF02-46-1 (assembly GCF_003465825.1). Lineage (GTDB taxonomy): Bacteria > Actinomycetota > Coriobacteriia > Coriobacteriales > Coriobacteriaceae > Collinsella. The sequence continues at coordinate 2,081 of NZ_QSBV01000037.1, read as the reverse complement.
GCATGCCAAGGGTACGAGCTACGACGATATCGCCGTGTTCTACCGCACCAACGCCCAGTCGCGTATCCTCGAAGATATGTTCCTGCGCGCGGGCGTGCCCTACAAGATCGTCGGCGGCACGCGATTCTTCGACCGCGCCGAGATCCGCGATGTCATGGCCTACCTCAAGATGATCGTGAACCCGGCCGACGAGATGAGCGTCAAGCGCGTCATCAACACGCCGCGCCGCGGCATCGGCTCCACCTCGATCCAAAAGATCGAGCAGCTGGCGCGCGACAACCGCTGCTCGTTCTTCCAGGCCTGCGAGATCGCAACAGCCGAGACGGGCATGTTTAGTGCCAAGGTGCGCAACGGCCTGTCGAGTTTTGTGGCGCTGGTGCGCGAGGGCCGTCGCATGGACGGCGAGCTCAAGGATGTCGTCGAGATGATTGTCGACAAGACGGGCCTGCTGCAGGCGTTTCGCGCCGAGGGCACCATGGAGTCCGAGAGCCGCGCCGAGAACATCCAGGAATTCCTGGGCGTCGCCGCCGAATTTGAGGAGACGCACGAGGATATCGAGGGCACGCTCGAGAGTCTAGAAGAGCTGCGCGCAGCCGGTGTTGCCGACGTGCCTGCCGGCGCCGAGTCCGAGCCCGTCGTGGTGAGTGCGCCCACGCCTGAGCCGGGGCCGTCTGCACCGGCATCCTCGTTTGAGGCACTCGTCGGCGCTCGTGACGCCGCGGGTTCCAATCCGCTCGATAGCCTAGCTGCCCCGGCGCTCTCGCCGCAGGATGCCTTGGCCGCCGCCATCGCGGGCAACGCGTATGCCGTGCCAACAGAGCTATCGGCGGGCGCCGTGCATGCCGACGAGATCGAGCGCACCTACGGTCCGCTCACCTGTAAGGCGCTGCCGGCACTCATGGAGTGGCTGGCCCTACGCTCCGACTTGGATTCCCTGGCAGGCGAGACGCATGCCATTACCATGATGACCATCCACTCCGCCAAGGGCCTGGAGTTCCCGGCGGTGTTCGTGGCCGGCATGGAGGAGGGCATCTTCCCGCACGTGCACGACTTTGGCGGCAGCGATGATCCGGGCAAGCTCGAGGAGGAGCGTCGCCTGGCCTACGTTGCCATCACGCGTGCCCGTAAGCGCCTGTTCCTGACCTATGCGGCCACGCGTCGCACTTACGGCTCGACTTCTGCCAACCCGCGCTCGCGCTTCCTCAACGAGATTCCGTTTGAGGATATCGAGTTTAGCGGTATCGGTTCTGCCGGTTTTGAGGGCACGGGCTGGGAGAAGCGCGGCGACCGTCACGGCACCTTTGGCTCGGGCATGGGCTCGGATATGTATGGCGGCAAGGTGTTCGGTTCGCATACGCGCTCGACCGGCGGCTCCGGATCGCGCGGCGGATCGAGCTTCGACGATTTCTTTGGTGGCAGCAGCTACGGGACCGAGCGCCATCGTGGGGTCTCGCCCGACGCCGGCCGTGTTGCCTCGACCTTTGGCTCGGGCGCGCCGCGAGCTAAAAAGCCGTCGTCCAAGGTATCGCCGACGGTGGAGCGCAAGGTCGACCGCGCCAGCGCGTCGCAGGACTTTGCCGCGGGCGATACCGTGAGCCACAAGACCTTTGGCACCGGTACCGTGATCTCGGTCGCCGGAGACATGATCGAGGTTCAATTCGAAAAAACCGGCCAGACTAAAAAGCTCATGAAAGGTTTTGCACCGATCGTCAAGCTGTCGTAATCCCGGCGGACCTGGGTGGGCGTATAGGGCAACATCGCCTGCTCGGGCAGTCCTGCGCAAGACGGAGAGCACGTTAAGTGCTCTCCTTTGCGTGCGGAACTCGCGATCGATGTTGCCCCATACGCCCTCCCAGGTCCTTTGATAACGCTGCTTGCGAACGTCGCTTTGCTCGTTCGTTTTTTGGTCTGGAGAGCCGGGTGGGCTGATAGCTAGATATGGCAAGGGGCTCCTCCGTTGATGAACGGGGGAGCCCCTTGTTGCGTTGTGATTGTTGTTGCTAGTCGGAGGCTCGCCGGGACGGGGCGCGGGGTTTGGTCGATCGCGAGTTCCGCACGAGCCGGAGAGCACTTAATGTGCT
>NZ_QSBV01000036.1 GCF_003465825.1 Collinsella sp. AF02-46-1 | reverse complement strand
GTGCGACGGGGGCGAGGCGAATGGCTGAGCGGTATCGATATGCGGGTTCAACGGTATTATATTGACCACATAGATTATTAACCTGCATTTCTAACAGTTAAGGAGACGGGTGCTTTCCAGCACACTCCTTCGATGATGCCTTCCGCTAGTTGCTATGCCGGTTTCAGCCAACAAAGAATGTGCCCGGGCGCTCAGGTTCACCGTTAGCGTTGGCAACATATGAGATGGGCCAGACCCTTACCGCGCGCCGATTGCGCGAGAGGTGTCGGGCTCCATGTTTATTCCACCTGCTTGTTATCAACCAGCTTCGTTCAACGTTAGACATTCAAGATGTCAGACGTCGAACCTGCGCCAAAGACGCAGCTGGGGCTACTAGTTGCCTACAATCGCTCGCGAAGCTCGCCTGTTCGTGCGTGAATATCTGACAGCTCCGTCAGACATTGTCGGACATTTGATTGTTCGACAAATGCGCACGTGGTCGCGTTCGCAAAGATTACTGAACGGTCGATGGGTGCGTTGAGACCGGAGCAAACGGCGGATGCCAGAAAAATGGCCTCACAGAATCGCACCCATGGTTGATAAAATTGACCGCCCTGGCGCAAATACCCGGGCGGTCAATTCATCCCCTCGTTCGCGATCCTGTTGGGTTTTGGGGCTTTGACATGTTGTTGACGGATGGATCAGCCGTACAGCTTGATCTCCCGGGGTTCCATGTGGTCGTCCCCCAATAAAACGTCCCTGATGTAGCTCTGCGGCAGGAACTCGACGGGCAGCACTGGGTCGTCGACGTAGCCGGGCACGGGGAGTAGGCGTGGCCTTTGGATATAGCGTGGCCGCCTGCCGGCGGTCGGACTGCCACTTCAGTCAAAAGCTCAGGCGCGCGCATTAAAATAATGGATATATCGCTTGATAGGCTTTTGACCAAGCATGAACATCGCAGGTAAATCCGTGTACCAATTTTTGGTATACGAATTTACCTGCGGTTTGCTGAAAGCTCTGACATGCGCTGTCGACTTCATTAAAATCGATTGCCGATCAAGTCTTCCTATATATGCGAGCCCTGAGAAACTGCGCTGTGAACCTGAGACTGCTATCGATCGGCCCGGTGCACCGGGCCGCTGTCCTCGAGCCGGCATCAGCTTGCCGGTCTCAAAACGTATACTTGATTTAAGGCGGAGTGGAATGTGGGCGCGCAAGGAGATGCGGAATCGATGAGAGCCTCAAAAAAAATTACTGCAGTGTTATCATCTTTCATCCTCTCTATTCTTCCATTTCTGATTCTATGGGCGGCTTGGTCAGTCCTCCCTGATACAATTCCCGCTCATTGGAGTGGGGGTGTGGTTGATCGATGGGGTAATAAGCTTGAATTGCTGGTTGTTCCGCTGTTTTCCCTGATTGGTTCTATTGCAATTTCTGTGTACCTTATTGTTTCCACGCGGCGAAGAGAGTTCGCGGATTTCTCTGTTCGAATGCGACGGGACTTTGTTGCGTGCTATATTTCTAGTCTTCTTTTATCGACAACCTGCTCAGTGATAATTGCCGTTTGGGTTCAGTTGATTCTTACGCAAAGCACTGCGGTTGATGGGGGGCTTGGACTATCGATCCTGTATTCCCTTCCCGGGCTATATGTGATCTTGTGCGCTTTGCCGCCTTTTTATGCGAGCGGCGAGAGCAAAAAGGCAGAGCGCCTGATAACAGTTCTTATTGGCGGCGCGGAGATTGTTCTTTGTGGAATAGTGCTTGAAGGTTCGGCTGCCTCTTATGCGATGATTGGACTGATGATTCTGTTCTGTGCGTTTGAGATTGTGTCACTGGTAAGGGATAGCCGGTCCTTATGAGTTGAATTACGCGCGTGCGGATATAAAGGGTGGCATGTTAAATTTGTTGAAAACTCTGACATGCGCTGCCGACTTCATTAAAATCGATTGCCAATCAAGTCTTCCTATATATGCGAGCCCTGAGAAGCTGCGCTGTGAACCTGAGACCGCTATCGATCGGCCCGGTGCACCGGGCCGCTGTCCTCGAGCCGGCATCAGCTTGCCGGTCTCAAAACGTATGCCGTCCGGTACGACCAACAGCCGAGTCTTGCGCCCAGTTCGAGCAGCGCCAGAGCCCCGTGCCGGAACCCACGCAGCCGATGGCAGGGGAATTCAGCCGCGGCCATCGAGGAGCCGACCCAGGGACGGCGCCCCCAGTCCTCGAAAGATTTCCACCGCCCCCTACAGGCCTGGATTGATTTAACAGTTGATTTAATCTGGCTGAACAAGCCGAGCATGGGCCGGTTGACAAAATGTAAGGTAAAATAGCAGATACGACCGTACGCCGGTGCGGGGTTCGGGTGATGTGATAGAAAGTAATACACGTATTACATCTAACCGGGAGGTGCATCATGGCAACCGCCACCGCAGCCCTGAGAACCCCCGAGGACCTCGCGAACAGGTACGACCGCCTGGCGAAGTCGACGGGCCGCACGAAAACCTTCTACATGACGGAGGCGCTTGCCGCAGAGATAGGCAGGCTCGAATACGAGTACGGCCTCATGAATTATCCGGGAAGCGTTTGGTTGCGAGGCATGCCGGTGTGAGGGCCTGATTCGTCAGGCCCCGCACAGGGGGACCGCGATGGTGGCCACCGCGCCGCCCGAGGGGCTGTTGGCGAGCGAGACGGAGCCCCCGTGGGCGCTCGCGGCCTCGGAGGCGACGTGGAGGCCGAGCCCGTAGTGGCGGCCTCCGTCGCGCGAGGAGCGGGACGAGTCGTCTGTGAAGAGGCGCTCGCAGCCGCGTTCGAGGGCGGCGGGAGAGAAGCCCGGTCCGTCGTCGGCCACCTCGATGACGAGGTGTCCGCCCGCGACGTCGCAGGAGACCGCCACGCGCGAGCGCGCGTGCTCGGCGGCGTTGGCCACGAGGTTCGCGGCGGCTCGCGCCAGGGCGGTTCGGTCGAGCGGGGCCTCGGGCGCGCCCACGACAGCGGGGCCCGTGGCCGCGTCGAGCGTCACGCCTCGCGCCCGGGCGATCTGGGCGGCCTCGGCGAGGACCTGCTCGCAGAGCTCGGCCGGCCGCATGGGGGCCCTCTCCGCCCCGCCGGACCCGCGCGAGGCCTCGATGAGCAGGCGCACGTAGCCGTCGAGCCTTTCGACACCGCCGGCTATGTCGCGCGCGGCGGCCGAGAGGTCGCTGTCATTCTCGTCTTCCAGCTCCTCCGCCACGAAGTCGGCGTTGGCGCGCAGCACGGTGAGCGGCGTCTTGAGGTCGTGGGCGAGCGACGCCACCTGCTCGCGCTGCCCCCGCTCCGCGGCCCAGCGGGCCTCGAGCGACTCGGCGAGGGAGGCCCGCATGGCGTCCATCGCGGCGAGGACGTCGTTCACCTCGCGCACGTTGGTGCTGCCGACCGCGAAGTCGAGCTCCCCCGCGCCGACGCGCCCCGCCGCCTCCGCGAGCGGCGCCATCTTGCGCGAGATCACGCGGCTCGCGCGGCGCGCCACGAGCGCGAGCGCGAGCGCGCTTCCCACAGCGGCGCCGACGAGCATGAGGTTCTGCGGGTTGGGAAGCAGGCCGGCGAGATCGCGCGAGACCCACTGCGGCAGGTACTCGCTGACGAGCGCGCATGCCCCGCCGCCCTTGAGCGGGAACGCGGCGTAGGTGAGGCCCGAGCCCCCGCCCTCGATCTCCACTGTGCCCGGATCCGCGGCGAGTGCCGTACTGGCCATTTCCGTCGCGTCCTCGAGCCGCGTGCCCTCGAGGTCTGTCATCAGCACGTATCCGTCCTTGTTCAGGATGAGGTAGCGGTACGCCGTCGGCACGTCCTGCTGCCCGCAGACGCCGTCGCGTGCCAGGCCCTCCGCGACCTCGCGTGCATTGGCCGGCCCCCAGCTTGCCTCGTAGACGAAGCCCACATTGATCGCCGCGGAGAGCGCCATGAACGAGGCGAGCCACGCCGTGGCGACCGCCGCGAACGCGTAGGCGAAGTAGCGCGCGATGACGAAGGAGAGCGGCATGCCCCCGCGACCTCGCGCCCCGGTCCTCAGAGCTGCCACTTGTACCCCATCCCCCAGACGGTCGCGATCGGATCGGCGCCGGCCTCGGAGAGTTTCCTCCGGGCGCGGCTGACCTGCATGGATATGGCCGCGTCGTCGGCGTCGCTCTCCCAGCCGAGCACCGCCTCGCGTATCTGCGCGCGGCTCATGACCTGCCCGGGGTGGCGCGCGAGGTACTCGCAGATGGCGTACTCGGTGGGAGTGAGCGGCACGGTCTCGCCGCCCACGGCGAGGTCGCGCGCCCCGAGGTCGATCCGCACCTCCCCGAAGGAGAGGGCGTGCGAGCGCGGCCGGCGCTCACGGCGTAGATGGGCCGCGACCTTGGCGCGCAGTTCCGCGGCCCCGAAGGGCTTGCGGACGTAGTCGTCGGCGCCCAGGCCGTAGGCGGCCACGGCGTCCTCCTCGGCCACGCGCGCGGTCAGGAAGACGATGGGCCCGTCGAAGTCCGGGCGGATCTGCCGCACGAGCTCGAAGCCGTCGAGCCCCGGCATCATGACGTCGCAGAGCACGAGGTCGAAGCGCGAGAGGTCCATCCCCGGGACTGTCGTCGGGTCGGCCGCCCTGACGACCTCATGGCCGTCGCGGCCGAGGACGCGCGCGAGCGCGTCGAGGATCGCCCGTTCATCATCCACTGCCAGTATCCTCGCCATGTTCGACCTCCTGAAACTCTCGTCGGAATTGTACTAGCGCCGCACTCAGCGGTCCAGAGCCCTGCGCGCAGCCGCGGGCGCCTCGGCCGCGTCGCACGCGTGGTAGCGCACGCCCGAGCCGCCGCGCGCCTCGATCTCGAGCCAGCCCTCGCCGTCCGACTCCCGCCCGAAGAAGATGAGCTGGAGCTCTCGGACATTGCCCCTGTCGTCCGCAGCGTCGAGCAGGGCATTCCCACCCAGGACGAGCGCTGCGGAGAGGAGGACGAGCATGGCGGCGAGCGCCTTCCTACGCATCTGCCCTCCCGTCCTCGAAGCGGCAGAACCAGGCGAGAAGGACGGCGGCGGCTGCCAGGGTGAGCGCGAGGCCAGCGAGCGCAGTCGTGAGGAGAGGGCCCGCCGCGCGTGCGGCGTCGATGAAGGCCTCCACCACGAGCGACCCCAGGCGCGCGGGCCAGGCGAGCGGCACCCAGCCCAGGGGCGTCGCCAGGGCACCGGTGAGCTCGCCGGTCATGAGGCCGTGTGCAAGTCCGCCCACCGAGAAGAACGCGAGGAGCGTCCCCGCCGCGCCGCCGCCGATGGCGGCGTTGCGGCCGAGGCGCAGGGCCACGCCGAGCCCCAGCGCGTAGAGGGGCAAGCTGCCCAGCACGATGCCCGCCCAGGCGGCCGCAAGCGGAGCGGGCCCGAGCGGCAGGCGTCCGGC
>NZ_QSBV01000035.1 GCF_003465825.1 Collinsella sp. AF02-46-1 | reverse complement strand
GACCTCGGGACGCTCTTACACCACGTCTGCGCGCGCCACCTTGAAACTTCCTAATCACCGTCAGCTAGCGCCAAATTGGAAGTCGATGGTCACTCATTAACGTACAGTTCTTATAACTTTGTTCATTATTTTCCGCACCTAAAATGATACGCCGTTTGTGACAGTACTCACAAACGGCGTTTTTTGACCACTGGCGTGTCTGGCAGGCGGCAAGCACCGCCCGAATCCGCATTTTGAACGCGCCCGAATCGGTTCTGGAGCCGGTTTTCGCGCTCTTACTCGTCTTTGGGCGAGGGATGCTTGCAGACCACGCTCATGTAGATCATGCCGAGCACGGCTGCGGTGACCGAACCGGCGAGAATAGCGGCCTTGGCTGCAAGAACCTCAAACTGGGCCGTCGGGAAGGCAAGGCCGCTGATGAGAATCGACATGGTAAAGCCGATACCGCCCAGAATGCCCACGCCGGCAATCATGTGCCAGTTGACATTGTGCGGCAGCTCGCAGGCCTTAAGCTTAACCAGGGCAAACGTCATACCAAAGATGCCGATCGGCTTGCCCAGCAGCATGCCAAAGTACACGCCGAGCGTCACCGGGTCGGTGAGCAGCGTGCTCATGTCCACGCCCACTAAGCGAACCTGAGCGTTTACGAACGCAAAGATCGGCAGGATCACAAAGTTGACCGGCGTGGAGATCAGACGCTCCATGCGGATAAGCGGCGGGGTCACGCGGTGCATGACGCGCTCGACCTTGGTTGTCGAGACGGTAAAGTCATGCTGGCCCAGGATGTGTGCCTCATCATCGTAGCGGTCATCGAGCAGCGGCAGGCACTCGCCCAGCCAATCGGTGAGGCTATCGAGCTTGACGCCACACTTGGCCGGGATGGTAAAGGCCAAGATGACGCCAGCAAGCGTGGCATGTACGCCGCTCTTGAACATGCAGAACCACAGCAGCAGCCCCAGTACCGAATACGGGGCAAGGCGGTAATGCTGCGTCTTGTTAAGCCACACGAGCGCGCAGGTCACAAGCGCGGCGGCGCCCAACCAAAACGGATTGGGGCTCTGACCGTAGAAGATGGCGATGGCGGCGATGGAGATCAGGTCGTCGGCGATGGCGAGCGTCGAGAAGAACACGCGCACGCCGTTGGGCACGCGGTTGCCCAAAAGCGACAGCACGCCCAGCGCAAAGGCAATATCGGTTGCCATGGGAATGGCCCAGCCGTTGTGCGCGCCGGCATGGTTAAAGATCAGGTAGATGCAGGCGGGAACGACGACACCGCCCACGGCCGCCAGCATGGGAAGCATGGCCTGACGCGGATTCTTGAGCTCGCCGACCGTCATCTCGTACTTAAGCTCAATGCCCACCAACAAAAAGAAAATCGCCATGAGGAAGTCGTTGACGAAAAGCTCAACGGTGAGACCAGCCGTAAGGTTGCCCAGACCCACATACAGCGGGGTCTCCAAAAAGTGATGGATGGCCTCGTAGGCATCGGTATTGGCGCAGATAACGGCGGCGATGGCGGCGATCACCATGACGGCGGCAGAAATGGTGCCGTTCTCGGCAATGCGCTCCCAGATGTCGTGACGTTCAAAGCGCTTGCGCTCACGAACATTGAACAGCTGCTCAGTTGCTGCCATGGGCGGCTCCTTTCACGGGAAAGCTCCCGTCTTAAAAAAGCACGGCCCGCCCAGATGGCGGCGCCGCGCTCTAACGTATTACGCTTGCATCTAGCCTACCCTGCGCGACAAGCGCGCAAGCGCGGCCGAAAAGCGGAACCACAGGTTGAACATTATTTGCTCAACGGCACAGGCACGCCTGTCCAAGAGACGACGCGGCGACGTGCACAAAAAAACGACCGGAGCGCGGGGCGTCCGCGATCCGGTCGGGGCGTTTGGTCAACTAAACCTAGCAGGCGGCCATGATGGGGGCAGCGACCTGCTTCTTACGGGAGAGGACGCCCGGCATCCAGACGCCGTCGTGCTCGTCGGCAATGCCCAGGCCCTTCTGAGCAGCCTCGGTCTCGCCCTCGAGCAGGACCTGCGAGCCCTCCTCCATGATGTCGGTAATGCACAGGACGATGCCGTCAGCACCCTTCTCGGCGGCGTAGGCGCGCATGGCCTCGCGGATCTCGTCGATCATGCCGAGCGCACGGCTCTTATCGACGGTCTCGTACTGGCCGATGAGCAGCTTCTTGCCCGCAGGCTCGAACATCTTGATGTCGTTGCCGACCATCTCGGCTGCGGTGAAGGAGCCGGACGGACGGGTAAGGAAGACATCCATGCCAAACTTGACCGGGTCGACGCCCACCTGCTCGCCGAGCTTGGCGGCGACAGCGCGGTCGACATCGGTGGTGGTGGGGCTCTTGAGCATGAGCGTATCGGTCATCATGGCCGAGAGCAGCAGCTTGGCCTGAACGTCGGAAAGCTCAACGCCGAGCACGCCGGCGAGCTTGGTGACGATGGTGCAGCTGGAGCCCCAGGGCAGGCAGATGTAGTGCAGCGGGCCGGCGGTCTCGAAGTCGCCAATGCGGTGATGGTCGACGACACCAAAGACCGTGGCGTCCTTAAGGCCGGCGACGGACTGGGCGGACTCGTTGTGGTCGGTGAGGACGACGAGCTGACCGGCCTCGACGGACTCGATCACGCGGGGCTCGGCAATGCCGGCGTCGGCAAGCAGCTTGGCGGACTCGGCCGGGAGCTGGCCCAGAGCGCAGGCCTCGTAGGTGTTGCCGGCATACTCAACCTGGTTGAGCAGCTGGGACAGGACGACGGCGCTCATAATGGCGTCGTTATCGGGGTTCTGGTGACCAAAGACAAGAACGTTTGCCATGGATATCCTCCACTTGATATGTGTACTTGGACGTAGCTATGGTAGCACGCCGATGCCGAGCCTTCGCAGACGGAAGGGCCACGGCATATTTTGTGGCAAGCATGGGGGCCAAGGCTGTCCCTTTCGCACCATGTTGGTGCAAAGTAACCTGTCCCCCTTGCACCAGCTATTTACCGGCGGCGCGCAGGGCTACGTAAGCAGCGCCGATGATGCCGGCGTCGTTGCCGAGCGAAGCGACCTTAATGGGCGTCTCGCGCGAGGCGGAAAGCGCGTACTGCTTAAAGTGTTCGCGAACCTTGTCGAGGTAGACATCGGCCGAAGCGGAGGCACCGCCGCCGATCAGGAACATCTCGGGGTCGACCACGTTGGCAATAAGCGCCAGGGCGCGGCCGAGATAGTCGGCCATGGTATCGGCAGCTGCCAGCGCGAGCTTGTCACCCTCGCGGCAGGCCTGGAACACGTCCTTGGAATCAGAAGGCCCGGTGAGCTCGATGGGCTCGACGCCCGCCTTCTTGCACTCGGCAAGGTAGTTACTCACCACGCCGGTGGCGCTGGAATACTGCTCCAGGTGGCCATGTCCGCCGCAGCCGCAGGTGCGCTCCTCTTCGGGGTTCAGGCACATGTGGCCAATCTCGCCGCCGGCGCCCACAACGCCCGACACCACGTCGCCGTTGACGATAACGCCGCCACCCACGCCGGTACCAATGGTGACCATCACCACGTTCTGTACGCCCTTGGCAGAGCCGAGCCAGGCCTCGCCCATGGCAGCGGCGTTGGCATCGTTTTCGTACTTAACGACCGCGTCGGGGCAGTGCTCCTGAATGGCGACTCTTAGCTCGGGCAGGTTAATGGCAATGTTGGCCTTGACCTTGGCATCGCCCGATGCCGGGATGGGGCACGGAACGGCCAGGCCAATACCCGCCACAAAGGCGCGCGGAATCTGGGCCTTGGCGACCACCTGGTCGATAGCCTCGGTCACCGCGGCAAAGCCCGCGGCGTCAACGATAGGAGGCGTGGGCACGCTGGCCTTGGCAAGCAGGTTGCCGTCCTCGTCGAACAGGCCTTCCTTAACCGAAGTGCCGCCAACGTCGATGCCGATATAGTACTGCTTAGGTTCCATGGGAGCCCACCTTTCTCGTTTAAACATTGCCTGTATGGTACCGCTCCCCAGGCAAAAACCTGTCAAAAAGGGACAGGTTTGTTTTGGCAGGTTTTATCTGGGAAAACGCAAGGCATGAAATTCGGTTCGCTGGGCGGCAAAACGGCCCAACCCCGTCCTCGAGCCAATCAATTTGCTCAATACCACATTATTAGAGTGCATATTCATTTAGAGCGCTCTAGTTGTTAAAGAGAAGCGTTTTTCAATTATCTCTTTCTCGAACTTTTCAAAAACGCAATAGGGATGCTTAGGCGTGGACTATACTTTCGTTTGTACTCAATCAAGCCGGAAAGGAGGTTCCATGATTCCCAAATACGAGGCAATAGCTGCAGATATCCGTCGAAGCATCGAGGACGGCGCTCTAAAGCCGGGCGACAAGCTGCCCACCGTCGTTGAGTTCTGCGAGCTCTATAGCGTTTCCAAAATCACCGTCAAACGAGCTATTGAGCAGATTACCGATGAAGGTCTTGTTACCAGCCGGCGCGGATCGGGCACCTACGTTAAGGACACGGCGGGGCTTCCCGGCCAGGCGTTTTTCCAGGGCAAGAACGATCGCTCCCAGGGCTTTTCGTATGAGCACCGCGGGGAGAAGGTGACCTCGGTGGTCTACGATTTCTCGATTGTCAATCCGCCAGCAGACGTCGCTGCCCAGCTGGGAATTGCCGAGGACGACTTTGCCTATCACATCGTGCGCGTGCGCCAGGTCGACGAGAAGCCCATCGTTATCGAGTACACCTACATGCCCCTCGAGCTGATTCCGGGCCTTAAAAAGAAAGACCTGTATGGATCGGTCTACAGCTTCATCCGCAAGCAATGCGGGCTGAAGATTTCGAGCTTCCACCGCACCATTCGCGCCGTAGCGGCAACCGAGGAAGAGGCTGAGCGCCTGGACACCAAACCCGGCTCTCCCCTGCTCGAGCTCAACCAGATTGGCTTTTTGGATAGCGGCACCGCCTTTGAGCATTCGATCTCGCGCAACGTTGGTGACCGCTTTGAGCTGCACAACGTAACGTTGGCATAGGTTTTTGTAGTCATGCGGGCGCTCGTTACGGCTCGTTTAGAGTGGGCGGCCGCGCAACACCATGGGGGTATGAACATGTCCGATTTGATTAAACTGACGCCGATCTTTCACGAGAAGATCTGGGGCGGCCGCCAGCTCGAAACCGTATTTGGTTATGACATTCCCGAGGGTCCCATCGGTGAGTGCTGGGCCATCTCGGCACACCCCAACGGCGACTGCCAGATCGCTGAGGGCCCGTACGCCGGTCACACGCTGTCATGGCTGTGGGCCGAGCACCGCGAGCTCTTTGGCAACTGCGAGGGCAAGGGGTTCCCGCTGCTCATTAAGATTCTGGACGCCAAGGACGACCTTTCGATCCAGATCCATCCCAACGACGAGTACGCCGCCGAGCACGAGAACGGCAGCCTGGGCAAAACCGAGTGCTGGTATGTGCTGGACTGCGAGCCCGGCGCCACAATCATCGTCGGCCAGCGCGCCAAGGACCGCGCCGAGGCTGCACAGATGATCGAAGACGGCCGCTGGGACGACATGCTCAACGTGCTGCCGATCCACAAGGGCGACTTTTTCCAGATTGATTCCGGTACCGTCCACGCCATCAAGACCGGCACGCTCATTTTGGAGACGCAGCAGTCGAGCGACGTGACGTATCGCCTGTACGACTACGACCGTCCCGGCACCGACGGCAAACTGCGTCCCCTGCACATTGAGCAGAGTCTCGACTGCATCGACTTTGATTCTCAGGCCCCGACCGACGGCACCGTGACCGCGCCCGAAGTCGACGGCGTGACCGAACTCGAGTCCAACCCCTGCTACACCGTCGATCGCGTGCGCGTCAACGGCAGCAAGACCCTCGACCAGCACTGGCCCTTCATGTGTCTGTCGGTCATCGACGGCGAAGGCACCGTCTGCGGCGACCCCGTCCACAAGGGAAGCCACCTGCTAGCCCCGAGCACCGTCAGCTCCATCGACCTCGAAGGCAAGATGGAACTGATCATCAGCCACCTGTAAGCTACCGGTCCCCGAGCGCTCGCCGGGACGGGGCGCGGGGTTTGGTCGCCTGCTCGGACAGTCCTGCTCGCACGGAGAGCACATTAAGT
>NZ_QSBV01000034.1 GCF_003465825.1 Collinsella sp. AF02-46-1 | reverse complement strand
TATTTGCTCAATGTGTTCGGCTGAGATCGGAAATCAACCCCTGATTTTATGGCAAACGGTAGGGGTAAAAAGAATGGGCCTCGTGACTCAAGATCGCGAGGCCCATGTTCGTTCGCTGTAGTAATAAATTAGTAGCGTACGAAGATGTAGTTGTTGTTCATACCGGCTGCGACGGAGCTGATGATAACGCCCGTTTTGTAGTCGGAAGCATGGATCATCTGGCCATTACCGATATAGATGCCGGTATGGTAGGAGTTAACCACAACATCGCCGGGTTGCGGATCGGACACACGGGTCCAACCCATGAAAGTGCCGGTGGTGCCCAGACGGCAGTAGCGGCCCGTGAGGCAATAGCTTACAAAGCCGGAGCAGTCAAAGCTGTTCGGTCCAATGCCGCCCCAAGAATAAGCGCAACCCAGCTTGCTATAAGCGCGAGAAACAACGGTACCGCCGTCAACGGACTGGCTCGGTGCGGAAGGCGTCGGAGTCGGAGCGGGCGTCACGGGCTGCGGCGTGGGGGCAGGAGCGGGCGCGGGCGCAGGCGTGTTGCCGCCGCCGTTGTTGGTCGTACCGCCACCATTGTTGGTGTTCTCGGTCGTACCGGCGGTGTCGTTGCTCACCGTGGCCTTTTCGGCGGTGCTGGCATTAATGCCAGCCTGCAGCGCAGCGTTGGCCTCGGCCTCGGCAGCAAGCTCGGCCTGCAGCTGTGAATCCAGGGAGTTCACGACATTCTGGGCCTCAGCCTGCTGGGCATTGAGCTCGTCGACTTTCTTCTGCGTCGCGGCGACGTTCTTCTCCTGCTCGGCCTGCTTATCGGTGAGCTGCTGCTTAAGGTCCTTGACCTCTTGGATGGTCTGGGCCTGCTTGTCGGACACCTTGCCGTAGTAGAACAGACGGTTGAGCATATCGCCCAGATCGTCGACACCCGTCAGGACCTGAAGGAGACTCAGGCCGCCGGTCTTGTACTCACCGGCAACGTAGCTCGAAAGCTTTGCCTGGCCTTCGGCGATCTCTTGCTGCTTTTGCGTAATCTCGCCTGCAGTCTGATCAAGCTCCTGCGTCTGTGCGGAGAGTTCATCGTGAATTTGCTGGGTTTGCGTGCCGATCTGCTCGAGTTTAGTACGAGCAGCGGCAAGGTCGGATGCGGTATCGGCGTAGGCCGGAGCCACGAGGCCCAGGCCCAAAACACAAGCGAGGGTTGCCGTAGCAGCGCAGCGTGCCATGTTTCTGTGCGTGTTTGCTGTGCGCATGTAGCTTCCTTTCCAGTAACTAAGGGTAACGGCTAGTCCACCGTCACCAGGCTAAAGAGCTCAACATCGTCGTCAGTCGGCGTGAGCTTCTTGCGCGGGTTGAGAAACGCAAGCTCAAGGATACAACCGTAGCCCACAAGCTTTGCGCCCATATCACGCACCAGTTTACCTGTTGCCTCGACGGTTCCGCCCGTCGCGACCAAGTCGTCCAGAATCAACACGGTATCTTTAGAGCTGATGGCATCGGCGTGAATCTCGATAGAATCCGTTCCATACTCGAGCTCGTAGCTCTCGCTTATCGTCTTGCGCGGCAGTTTGCCGGGCTTACGTGCGGGTACAAAGCCGGCACCTAGGGCGACGGCCACGGGCACACCGACCATAAAGCCGCGGGCCTCGGGTCCTACGACCTTGGTAATGCCCATATCGGCAAAATGCTCGGCAAGGGCATCCACCATGGCCCTCAGGGCCTCGGGATTGCCAAAGAGCGGTGTGATGTCCTTAAAGACGACTCCGGGCTCGGGATAGTCGGGGATATCGACGATATGAGATTCGAAGTCGTACATGGCGTGACCTTTCATGGATTGCCGGGTGGACGGCGATTATTTACCCGTGTTAGCAGACGGGTTATGCGAGGGGACGACGACCTTGGACGGTTGCACGAGCGACTCCTCGTGCGCGGCAACCGCGGGGACGCTTGCCCCATCGCTTTTAGCCTTGGTGGATTCGGAACGTGCAATCTCCTCATCGAGTGCATCAATGTCGGCGTCCTCGACCACGGCGTTGAGCGACTCAAAGACACGGTTCTTAAGGAGCGCGGTATGCACACCCTCGGTGAGGTCGTGCAGCTTCTTAAAAGCGCGCTCGAGCTTGGCGTCGCGCTCATCATCAGAGGTATCCATGCCGAGCATGCTCACGAGAACCTGCTCAAACATCGAAGACTCGCGGTTTGCCGACGATACGTACTGACGCAGGTTGCGCGGCTCAATGTGGAAGCGCGACAGCTCCGAGCAGTAGCGGATAATCGGGAAATCTCTGCCATCGACGAGCTCTCGGTTCTGCGGGCTCTTGATGATGCGGATAAGATCGTTCTCGGCAAGGGAGCGGATAAACGAAATCTCAACACCGAGCATGTCGGGGATCGTCTCGATGGGGTGCAGCTTTTGCTTGGTCTCCTTGGGCTCCGTCTTAAGCGGAACATCGGACAGAAGACCCACCTCGTAAGCCAAAGTGGACAGGTCCGTTGCGTTTTCCAAGCGCTGCTTAATGACGTTGAGCGGCATGTAGCGGGTCTTCTGCAGGTGCAGGATGACCTCGAGACGGTCAACGTCTTCCTTGGAGTACTGGCGATACCCCTTAGGCGTTCGATGAGGGGTGATGAGCCCCTCATCTTCTAGAAATCTAATTTTTGAGTTCGATAGATCGGGGTATGCGCCTCGAAGTAGATTGACGACTTGGCCGATACTCAGATAGTTGCGTTCGGCCATGCCCTACTCACCGGTTTCGATGCGCTCCGGCGTGCTCTCGTGGTAGATGAGCGTAAACGTACCGATCTGGACGGAAGAACCATCGTGCAGCGGGGCCGCGTTGACAATGGCGCCGTCGACCCAGGTGCCATTGAGCGAGCCCAGGTCCTCAATGCGAGCGCCGAGGCCCTCGCGAATAATGCGCGCGTGGCTACGCGAAACGGTCATGTCATTGAGGAAGATGCCGTTCGCAGGATCGCGGCCGATGGTGGTCACGTCGTCCTCGAGCTCAAAGGCGGCACCAGTCTGCGGACCCTTGACGATGGACAGAACGGGTGCGGTGATGCGCACGTTGGCCATGAGGTCGGGAACGGTGACGTCGCTTGAAGGCACGCGGAATACGCAGGTAGCGTCAGCAGTCTTATCATTCTGAGGCATATTGTTAACCATGTTGTCCATGACAACCCCTAACTTATCGCGGACGTGCCGCAAATAATGAACCGTACGTAATCATACCCCAACGAATCAGTCTTCGATTTCAGGGTTCAGAAAGTCGATGTCCTCGTCCTCGGGATGCGCGAGAGCCTGTTTAATGGCCACTCCGCCCTTAATGGAATAGATGACAGCCGTGAGCATGGAGAAGATCACGCCGCCGTACACAAAGAAGATGCCGAGGGGCACCGAGCTTCCGTTGAGGCCCGGGAAGGCCGTAAGGGTTGAAGGTAAAAGATGCAGGCCGTCAATAACGGGGAACCCGAGCAGCATGAGCGAGAAGCCGGTCATGAGCAGTGCAGTGGCAATCTTTCCGGGAAAGACGACATCGATGGGGCGACGGTGATAATGACGCACGATAAGCGTGCCGATGCCCAGATAGATGTCGCGGCCAATAATGAGCACGCAGACCCAGATGGGCAGCTCTCCGCGGACCACCAGCCCAAGTACGCCGGTGAACAGCAGCGCACGGTCGCAGATGGGATCCATGACCTTGCCGAGCCACGAGACCGTCTTGGTCATGCGGGCGATCTGACCGTCCATCCAGTCGGTAGAGGCGGCAACGGCGTAGATAACGATGGCGATGACGCGGTTGTTATCCGTCACAAACAGGTACAGAAATACCAGGGTGAGGATCAGGCGCGTAAAGGTGATGAAATTGGAGATCGTAAAGATCTTATTCGACGGGTAATCGGAAGTGCCGATAAGCTCCTTTTTGATCTTCTTTTTGATGCCCACAGGACTCCCCCGCTGGTTAACGACAAAACTTTCGATACTATACCCGTTCCGGCGATGTCTATCCAGCGTATGCATAGAGAGTCCAGACATATGGAGGATGCTACTGGGTTGTGCGGGATTCTGCATTTGTGTACATCAGCCTCCAAATATGACATTTTTCGGCATCTTTGATGGCTGATGTACACGTTTTGATTCGGTGATTACATCGATCGGGAAAGTTGTTGCCTTAAGCAAATTAATTCATGATGTGCGGGTCGAGAAGGGTTGGCGCCAAAAGAGCCCAACGGCCGTTACGGCTTCGTTAGAAACGCGCCCCACCATGGATGGTGAACCCGAAAGGTAAGGCGCGCGGGCACGGTGACTCGGCCCGCGCTCCCGGAAGAGAAAGGATAAACCCATGGGTTACATGCTCGAGACGCGTGGGCTCACCAAGCGCTTCGGCCGCGGCGACCAGGCGCAGGACGCCGTGGCCGATGTGAGCCTTCATATCCGCGAGGGCGAGGTGTACGGGCTGCTCGGTCCCAACGGCGCCGGCAAGTCGACAACGCTCAAGATGATCTGCGGGATGCTGCGGCCGACGGCCGGGGAGATCCTCTTTGCCGGGCACGCCTGGCGCCGCGAGGACCTCTACGCAATCGGCAGCCTCATCGAGGAGGCGCCGCTCTACCCCAACCTCACCGCGCGAGAGAACCTGCGCGTGCGCACCACGCTGCTGGGCCTTCCCGAGAGCCGCATAGATGAGGTGCTCGCCGCCGTGGACCTCGCGGACACCGGGAAGAAGCGCGCCGGGCGCTTCTCGATGGGCATGCGGCAGCGCCTGGGGCTCGCACTGGCGCTGATCGCCCGGCCACGCCTGCTCGTGCTCGACGAGCCCACCAACGGCCTCGACCCCATCGGCATCGAGGAGCTGCGCGACCAGATCCGCGGCTTCGCGGCGGCGGGTACGACGGTGATCGTCTCGAGCCACATCCTCTCCGAGGTGCAGCAGATGGCGGACACCATCGGCATCATCTGCGGGGGGCGCCTCGCCTACGAGGATGCGCTTCGTCCCGGACAGGACCTCGAGGAACTCTTCATGAGCTTCTGCCGGGAAGGGCGACGAGCGCGCGGGGAGGTGGCGGCATGACGGGTGAGAAAGGCGGCCTGCTCGCGGGCCTGCGCGCCGAGGCCCTGAAGTCGCGCCACGCGGCACCGGTTCGCCTGGCCGTGCTCATGGCGCTGCCGATGCCGCTGCTCGGCGCGATGCCCTACCGGGGCGTGCAGATCTTTAGCGCGTGGAACTACTGGTACGCGCTCTTCCTGCCCGTGTCTCTATCGCTTGTGGTGGCGTGCGTCGCGCGGGCGGACGCTCGCACGCGGATGCGGGGGCTTCTGGGCCTGGGCTTCCCGCTCGGGCGAGCCTGGTGGGCTAAGGCGCTCTGGTGCCTCGCTCTTTGCACGCTCTCGAACCTCGTGGTCTTCGGCATCTACCTCGCGGGATCGGCGTTCTCCTCGCAGGGTCTCACGGCCGCGGGCACGCTCACGATGCTCCTCTGCGCGCTCGCCAACACGGTGACCGCGGCGTGGATGATCCCCGCAGGGCTCTTCCTCACGGCGCGGCTCGGCATGCTCGCGGGCATCTTCTGCCCGCTCGCCGCGCAACTCGTGGGTGGGTTCGCCTGGTCGTTGGTGCCGCTGCTGCAGCTCTTTCCGCCGTCGGCGAACATGGTCATCCCCACGAGCTTCATCCCCGTGCTGCCGAGCGGCGAGCCGCTCGCGGCGGACATGGCGCTCGGCGGGGCGCTCATGGCGGACGGCATGCTCACGCTGGCGGGCCTTGCGGTCTGCGCGCTCGCGTTCGCCGCGCTCACGGCGGCGGGCGCGGCCTGGTTCGCGCGCTCCGAGGAGAGGTGATGGCCATGACACGACTCTCCGACCCGACGCCGCGCATGACTCTCCCGCGGGCCCTGCTCTCCGAGGCCCTGCGCCTGGCGCGCTCCCCGCTCGCGGCGGTGCACCTCGCCTGCGGCCTGGCGGCCGGTCTTGCCTGCGGCGAGTACTTCTCCGTAACCCGATGGGACCCGGCGCTGGGCGCGGACGCCTACGCCCAGTTCCTCGGCGCCCTCATGCCGCTCATGTCCGCCATCGTCTGCGGGCTCACCGTGGACGAGGAGCGCGCTGCCGGGCGCCTCACCAACCTCACGGCGGTCCCCTCGCGAGGGCGCGCCGTCGCGGCGAAGCTGCTCGCCCTTGCGGCGCTCGGCGCGGGCGCGCTGGCCGTGGCGCTCAGCGTGTTCGGGGGCGCGCTCGCC
>NZ_QSBV01000033.1 GCF_003465825.1 Collinsella sp. AF02-46-1 | reverse complement strand
TAATGTGGCCTCCGTCGTGAGCAGGACTGTAGAGCAGGAAAGTTCATATGCGGCCGTTGGCGCCCGGGCAGCGCCGGGGATCGCACCTTTGCGACTACAGCGTCATGTTCGGATCGGCATCGACGTCGAACGGCGAGATTTCTCCTCGGTCGAATTTACGGCGAGCAACCTCTGCGATCATGGCGGCGTTGTCGGTGCACGCCGAAAGCGGTGGCACCGTTACGCGGATCCCCTGACGCCCAAGCTTCTTGATCATCATCTCGCGCAGATGCGGATTAGCCGAGACGCCGCCGCCGATGCAGTATTCCTTGCATCCGGTGGCATGCAGGGCGTTTTTGGCCTTCTTGTACTGAACGTCAAAGACGGCTGCCTCAAACGAAGCCGCCAGATCGGGCAGGTGAATCGTGCGCCCGGCCTTGGTCTCCTGCTCGATGTAGAGCGTCACGGCCGTTTTAAGACCCGAAAGCGAGAAACGATAGTCTCCCCTGCTGTTAAGCGCGCGAGGAAAATCGATCGCGCGGGGGTTGCCCGTCTCGGCCAGCTTGGAGATGATGGGGCCACCGGGATAGCCCAGACCCAACGCCTTGGCTACCTTGTCGAAGGCCTCGCCCACAGCATCGTCGAGTGTCTCACCAAGTACCTCGTAGTCGCCCCATGCCTTCACGTGCACGAGCATGGTATGACCGCCCGAGACGAGCGTGAAGATAAACGGCGGCCTGAGATCGGGCTGCGCCAGCAGGTTGGCGAACAGATGGCCCTCCAGATGGTTGACGCACACGAGCGGCTTGCCGGCGGCATAGGCAAAGCCCTTGGCGAAGGCGACGCCCACTACCAGAGCACCCACCAGGCCCGGACCCTGCGTCACGCCAACAGCGGCGAGTTCGCTCGGCGCGATGGCTCCACCCTCAAGACCAAGCGATGCTGCGGCATCCTCGAGCGCCGCATCCACGACACTCACAATCACCTCAACGTGTTTGCGCGAGGCGATCTCGGGCACCACGCCGCCAAAGCGGGCGTGAAAATCAATCTGTGTCGACACCTGGTTGGCCAGCATATTGCCATCCGCATCGATAATCGCCACGGCCGTCTCGTCGCAGGAGCTCTCGATAGCGAGCACTAGGCGGCGGCGCTCAATTTCGGCACGCTCCCCCTCGGAGCGCCCAGGCGCAGGCAGCGGCCATACGCGCTGCTCTGCCGCCGTCGGCTCGGGCGAAGCATTATCGACCGGAAGCACCAGGGGCAGCTGAGCCGTCATGACGATGGCGTCCTTGCCGGCACCATAGTAGCCGCGGCGACGGCCAGCCTCGGTAAAGCCCAGAGCGTTATAAAGCGCGGTCGCTCCCTCGTTACCGTCCTCGACCTCGAGCGAAGCCGTAGTGCAGCCGAGCATCTGGGCATCATAGCTCACATGCGACAGCAGCTTGCGGGCAATGCCCTCACGGCGATGTGCCGGGTCGACGGCGACATCCAGAATCTGCACATCACCGTCCACGACCATACCGCCGGCAAGGCCCAGCAGCTTGCCGTCGTCGTGTGCCACCCACCAACTACGCGGCGCAGCGACGTCCTCGCCCAGTTCGGACAGGAACATGCCCGGCGTCCACGCCTCGTGTCCGGCACCTTCAAAGCAGGCAGCCTCTAGCGCGCTCGCGCCCTCGGCATCCGCCGCGCCCATGGGACGGAACTGCAGATGACGACCGGCGAGCTCATCGGCAACGCCCGTAATTTCGCTCTGTGCACTCTCAGCAAGACCAAGACGCTTGCGCTCGTTTTCCTCGGCATCCGAAAGGCGCGTGTAAATCGGCAGGACGCGAGCCGGATCGCCGTCACCCGCAGCGTGCGCGAGCAGCAAGCCCTCGCCCGAAGGCCACCACAGGTCTCGCTCCACGCAGCGGGCGGTCTCGTCCTCACCCAGCAGCTTGCCATAGCGCACGAGACCGTCACCGGTCAGCTGAACCTGATCCCAGTCCGCTGCTCGGCGCCACTCATCGAGCGCCACGGCGGCCTTGACCACGTGTTCGCGCTCAAATTGACGCTCGGGTCCCTCATCGACCAGCATATACAGCGCCGGATATACCTCGCCGCGCATAGCATCGGCCAAGATACCAAGCTTGCCGCGCACGCCAGCCTTCCACGCCGTCCAAGCGCAAGCATCGAGCGTCGACACGCCCAGTAGCGGAACATTGGCACCACGCGCGAGGCCCTTGGCAGTGGAGATGCCGATGCGCACGCCCGTAAACGACCCCGGGCCGCGGCCGACCACGTAGCAACCAACATCGCTGCGATCCAGACCGGCTTGAGCCAGCACGCCATCAACGGTATTCACGAGCTCAACGTTGGCGTGACGGCGACACATGTGATCGCCACTCACGAGCTTCGTCTCGCCCGTCTGCCCATCAATCCATCTTGCCGCGCAGGCAAGCATGTCGGTCGAGGTATCGAGCGCCACCACCAGCGCGTTGTCGTTATGCAAGCTCATCTTGTACAGCCTTATCAATCAAATGGGAAAGCTCCATTGCGCGGTCACCGTGCGCCTCGAGCGTTATCGTTCGCACATCGCTGTCGCCCTCATCACGCTTGAGCGTCACCGAAAGATACTCATCCGTCAGCTCGTCTTGGAATTGTTCGCCCCATTCCAGCAGGCAAGCACCCTCATAGCCCAGCACATCGAAAATGCCCGTATCCTCGAGCTCGTAGGCATGCTCCAGGCGGTATAGATCAAAGTGAAACAGCGGAATACGACCTTGATCGTGAACGGCCATGAGCGCAAACGTAGGGCTCGTAACCATATGCCCATCGCCCAGCCCGCGCGAGACGCCCTTGGTAAAGTGAGTTTTGCCCACTCCCAGGCCACCGGTCAGGATAAGCACATCGCCGTCCTCAAGGCACGGTGCAATTAGCTCGCCAAAGTACTCCGTATCGGCAGCGCAAGTCGTTTTGTAAGTACCTACCCCCAGGCGCTCCAGGGACATATATGCTCCTTATTATTCCGAGGCGTCCTCTGGCGCGGGATGTCGCTCCAGATAGTCGCCCAGCATCTTAAAGTCTTCCTCCAGCAGCTCCTGCCACGCCGGATTGCGCAGCGCTGCTGCCGGATGGAACGTGGGCATTACCACAAAATGCCCCATCTGGTGGAACCTGCCGCGCAGCTTAGTAATGCCAATCTCGGTCTTTAGCACAAAGTGCGTCGCGGGGTTGCCGAGCGTCACAATAATATCGGGCCAGATGCTTCGAATCTGCTCACGCAAAAACGGCGAGCAAGCCAGCACTTCCTCGGGACGCGGATTGCGGTTTCCCGGCGGGCGGCACTTAAGCACGTTGGCAATGTAGACGTCTTCGCGTTTGAGCCCCGCCAGCGACAAAATGCCGTTGAGGTCCTCGCCTGCCGCCCCCACAAAGGGCTCGCCCTGCAAATCCTCATTGCGGCCCGGCGCCTCGCCAATAAACATCACGCGAGCGTGGGGGTTTCCCACGCCAAACACGATGTTATGGCGCGACTGGTAGAGCTGGCAGAGGTGACAATCGCCCAGAACGGCCTCAATTTCCTCGAGTGCGACCTCACGTGGCGCCTGATGGGTATGGCCGGGAATGTGCATGACGCCCATGGCGACTCCTACACGTAGACCTTGTCGAGGCGCATGCCAAAGCCGCAGGCGACCTCGTAGTTAATCGTGCCGCGCAGTCGGGCCATCTCGTCCATAGTGATCTCGGCATCGCCATCGCGGCCGACAATAATCATCTCGTCACCATATTCGGCCTCGGGAATCTCGTGTGCCGGGTTGGACTGAATGGCGACCATAAACTGGTCCATGCAGATATTGCCAACCTGATGCACGCGCTCGCCGCGATACAGCACATCCATACGATTGGAAAGCGTACGCGATAGGCCATCGGCATAACCGATCGGCAGCGTGCAGATCTGAACGCGCGTACGCGGTACGCGGTAGGTAAAACCGTAGCCCACGCCCTCGCCCATCGCAGGGTGTGCCACGCGCGTCACGCGCGCATGGACGCTCATAACGGGATCAAGCTGCATCACGCGGCCACTCAGCTCGCACGGCTGCATGCCATACAAGCCGACGCCGGCGCGAATCATATCAAAATGCATCGAGGGGTCGAGCATCGAGGACGGCGTATTGGCGCAGTGCACGATACCGCACTCAAAGCCCGCATCCTTAATGGCCTGAACGGCCTCGGTAAAGCGCTGACACTGCAGTTTGTAGTCCCAGCCCGAAGGTTCATCGGCCGTGGCGAAGTGCGTAAATACGCCGTCGCACTGAATACCGCGATGGAAATTAATACCGCGGACAAAGTCGAGCACCTGCGTGTAATGTACGCCAATGCGGTTCATGCCCGTCTCGATGGCGAGATGATACTTGCCCACCTTGCCCGCCGCGACGGCACATTCGCCATACGCAAGAGCAAAGTCAGACGTATAGACCGAGGGCATGATATCAAACTCGAGCAACGTCGGAATAGCCTCGATAGGCGGCTCGCTTAGAATCAGGACGGGCTTAGTAATCCCGCCCTGACGGAGCCCAACGCCCTCGTTAACCGTCGCCACGGCAAACATGTCGGCACCGGCCGAATACATGATCTTGGCGCACTCAACAGCTCCATGACCATAAGCATCGGCCTTGACCACACAGCACAGGCGCTGACGTGGATTCAGCAAGTTCTTATAGGCCCTCGTGTTGCGACGGAGCGCCCCGCGGTCGATCTCGACCCAGGACCAGCGCGTCAAATCGGCTTTATTCATGCTTAGTCATCCGACCCTTCGTCCATGATTCCCAGATCTTCGAGCGCATCCTTTGCCGCCAGCTCCATGGCAGGACCGATCAAGTCGATAAGATCGGTCGCGATGACGCTCTTCTCACCATACTCCGTCGCCGCGGCAAAACCGGCGTAGCTGTGAAGTGCGACGGCGTACGAATACAGCAACTCCCAACGATCCATCTCGTCGCGCATGGTGGCAAGCGTGCCGGCCAAAATACCCGCGAGAACATCACCCGAACCGGCAGTTGCCAGAGAAGCCGGACCCGAGAGCGGCAGCAGCACACGCTCAACGCCACAGATAGCCGTCGTCGGCCCCTTGGCAATGACCACCAGATTGTCGGAGCCTGCAGCCCAGACAACCTTCTGCGCGGCCGCAATCGCGGTACCAAGGTCGTTCACCTCGTCACCGGCAACCAGGCGCGAAAGCTCACGATAGTGCGGCGTCATAACCAACGGCTGCTCGCGGCGATACATCTCGGGGTTACTATCAATACCGTCAATGGCAATCTTAGCAAGGCAGTTGAGTGCATCGGCGTCCAAAATTAGCGGTACATCAAGCTCGAGCAAGCCCGAAACCACCTGCATAGCGCCGGCAGACGTCGTCATACCGGGACCGCACAGCACGCAGCTGTACTTCTTTGCGATCTCGCACACCGTCATGCGCGCAGCGGCGCCAAAGGAGCCGCGGGAATCAGACGGAATAGCAAAGACCGGAATCGAAGGAAGTGCCATGCGAATGAGATTGGCGCAGGCGTCAGGAGCCGCGACTGCCACGTAACCAGCACCCGCGCGAGCTGCAGACTTGGCCGCCATAATGGCAGCACCAGGATATTGCGCAGATCCGGCGACAATAAGCACGGAGCCACGGGAATACTTATCGATATTCGATGGTAGCGGAGCAAAGTAATCAACTAAGTCACCGGGCTCGACAATCTCGGCGGCGTGGTCGACATCATCGATGACCTCGTCAAGACGGTCGTAAAGATTGCCGCAGATCAAATCGCCAGCATACTCAGGACCATCAGCGCTATACAGACCAATCTTGGGCGCAATCATCGTCACCGTGCGCTCGGCACGAATGCAGTCGTCATCAACAACGCCCGTCTCTGCATTCAGGCCCGAGGGGACATCAATGGATACGACACAATCGGCGCATTCATTGACCGTAGGAATCCAAATGGAGAACGGCGCACGCAGATTCCCGTGGAAACCGGTACCAAAAATGGCATCGACAACAACATCGGCCTTATCGATCAAAACCTCGAGTTCATCACGCGAGGGGCCGACGCAAACGTGCACATCGCGGCCGGCAGTACGACGAGCAACATGACGTGCCAGAGCAGCAGGAATCTCATCCGGTTCAACCGGAGAAACGATATCCACGTCCACACCCTTATGGCTCAGGATATCGGCGGCAACCCAACCGTCGCCGCCATTATTACCAAAACCGACCAAAACGAGAACCCGATCGGGATTGAGCTTCAAGACCTCGTTAGCGGCAAACTCACCCGCTAGCTCCATAAGCTCGGCCTTCGAAGTCCCTTCGCGTTCGATGATATCCTCGAGACGAACGACTTCTTCGGTACTCAAAACCGGTTTCATCTATGCTCCTAGCGTATCTTGCGAAGCATCGCCCAGGTGCTCCGTCAATGCTGAATTCTGCAGCTGCTCGAGCTCATCTAATACAGAGCGAGCCTCTTTAAATGTCTGCGCAACGCGTTTCTTGGTGCTCACCTTTTCATCTTTTGGCTTAGGCCGAGCATCTTCGGTAATCGCGATGGCATTCGCAACGGCCAAGTCTCCCGTAAGCGTAATGGAAAGAGCGACCTCAACAACGCCCAGTTCTTGAGCGATCTCGAGAGCACGGCCCGAAAGCAGCGCCTTCGGTTTGCCGAGTTTATCACGCGTTACCGAAACATCCTTGCGACCCACGCCTTGACTAAAACCCGTGCCGAGAGCTTTAAGCACCGCCTCGCGCGAAGCAAAGCGGCTCGCATAGTGAGCAGCGGGACGCGATGATGCATCGCAATACGCACGCTCTTCTTCGGTAAACACACGCCGAGCAAACGACGGCGTCTTTTCAAGAATTGATTTCATGCGGGAAATCTCGACGATATCAACGCCGATACCAGCTTCAGCCATGTTCACCTCCATATCGCACAGACTAAGTTATTGTAGCCCGTTCGCAGAAGATGCGACAAACGAGGGTTATAAAACACAGCTACTATGTGAGACAAATTGCCCGAGATACAAAAAAGGGGGAGGCCGCGAGGCCTCCCCCTTCTTCAAGTCATCCGACGGCTCGGTGCCGTCCACCGGTCAGCGGCG
>NZ_QSBV01000032.1 GCF_003465825.1 Collinsella sp. AF02-46-1 | reverse complement strand
TCCTCGCAGACGCTCAAGCAGGAATACCTCGATACATACGAGAGATGAATGTGGGGGAGTGTTCGGATGAAGTTGATATTTAAGGTCCAGCTCGTGTCGTTCCGAAAAGACCGTGAACCTTTTGTGGGACACGCGGCGCCGTGGTACCATAGCCGAGTTTGTTGTCTTGGTCGGAAACCAAGACGCCTTATGCGCTGATCGGTAACCAGCGCCTGACCAATAAGGAGTCCTACCATGAAGCAGGGTATCCATCCCCAGTATGTCGAGTGCACGGTGACGTGCTCCTGCGGCAACACCTTCAAGACGCACGCTACCGTGTCCGAGATGAAGGTTGAGCTTTGCAACGAGTGCCACCCGTTCTACACCGGCCAGCAGAAGTTCGTCGACACCGGTGGACGCGTCCAGCGCTTCGCCGACAAGTTCGGTGGCGCCGCTGCCGCCCAGCTCAAGAAGGCTGAGGAGGCCAAGGCTGCCAAGGCCGCCAAGGCTGCTGAGGCCGAGGCCGCTCGCAAGGCCGCCGCTGAGGCTAAGGCCGCCGAGAAGGCTAAGCGTGCTGCTAAGTTCGCCGAGGAGGCTGCCAAGCAGGCTGCAGAGGCTCCCGTCGAGGAGGCCGCTGCCGAGGCCGAGACCACCGAGGCTGCTGAGTAAATAGCTCGCCGCGGAATCACTCGCATTCATGGCATAAGGGCCGTGCATCCGTTTGGGTGCGCGGCCCTTTTCTTTTTATTGGTGCAAACTAACCTGTCCCCGTGGCACCACATGGCAGAGAGACGGCGTTTGCTCAGATAAAACTTGCCAAAATAAACCTGTCCCATTGTGGCAGGTTGGTCATAGTTATTACGTGGCGGTCGAGGTCGACCGTATAGGCCGCGCCTTGTTTGGCTAAAGTACAATCATCTGTGTTTAACTCGCCCGCAGCTGCACGGCGTGGGCGATGGCCAAAAAGGAAAACCACATGGGATTCATGTCAAAGCTGCTGTCCTTTGGATCCGATAAGGACCTTAAGCGCTACTACAAGATCGTCGACCAGATCAACGGTCTTGAGCCCCAGTTTGAGAAGATGACCGAGGAGGAACTCCGCGGCCAGACCGATAAGTTCCGCGAGCGTTACGCCAACGGCGAGTCGCTTGACGACATGCTCCCCGAGGCCTTTGCCACCGTGCGTGAGGCTTCCAAGCGCACCATGGGTATGCGCCACTTTGACGTGCAGCTCATTGGCGCCATGGCACTGCACGAGGGCCACATCGCCGAGATGAAGACCGGCGAAGGTAAGACCCTCGTCTCCACGTTGGCTGGCTATCTCAACGCTATTGCCGGCAAGGGCGTGCACGTCGTTACTGTCAATGATTACCTTGCCAAGCGCGACTCCGAGTGGATGGGCCGCATCTATAAGTACCTGGGCATGACCGTCGGTCTGCTCCAGAACAACATGCCGCTCGAGCTCAAGCGTCCGGCCTACCAGGCAGACGTCACCTACGGCACCAACTCCGAGTTCGGTTTCGACTACCTGCGCGACAACATGGTCACCCGCCCCGAGCAGCGCGTACAGCGCGGCCACAACTACGCCATCGTCGACGAGGTCGACTCCATCCTGATCGATGAGGCCAGGACGCCGCTCATCATCTCGGGCGCCGGCACCAAGTCGGCCAGCACCTACAAGGACTTTGCGCGCGCCGTGCGCGGCCTGGAGCGCGGCGAGGACGTGTCGCATGACATGCTCACCGCCACCGAGGATGTGGAGCCCACGGGCGACTACGTCATGGACGAGGCCAAGCACACCATTGCCGCCACCGAGCGCGGCCTTAAGAAGATCGAGCGCCGTCTGGGTATCGAGGATATCTACGCCGACCTTTCGGGCCAGCTGGTCAACCACCTGCAGCAGGCGCTGAAGGCCCAGTACATGTTCCATCGCGACAAGCAGTACGTGGTCACCAACGGCGAGGTTAAGATCGTCGACGAGTTTACCGGCCGCATCATGGAAGGCCGCCGCTATTCCGAGGGCCTGCACCAGGCCATCGAGGCCAAAGAGGGCGTGCTCGTGCGCGAGGAGAACCAGACGCTGGCAACCATCACCCTGCAGAACTATTTCCGTCTGTATGACAAGCTCTCCGGTATGACCGGTACGGCACTCACCGAGGATGCCGAGTTCCGCGAGATCTACAAGCTACCCGTCGAGGTCATCCCCTCCAACAAGCCCGTGCAGCGTGTTGACCACGAGGACCTGGTGTACCGCACCATCCAGGCCAAATACAACGCCGTTGCCGACGACGTCGAGCGACGTCACGCCAAGGGCCAGCCGGTCCTGGTGGGCACCGTCTCCATCGAAAGCTCCGAGAAACTGTCGGCCGCCCTCACCAAGCGCGGCATCGCGCACGAGGTCCTCAACGCCAAGCACCACGAGCGCGAGGCCCATATCGTTGCCCAGGCTGGTCGCTATGGCGCCGTGACCATCGCTACCAACATGGCCGGCCGCGGTACCGACATCTTGCTGGGCGGTAACCCCGACGAGCTGGTGCGCGAGCGCCTGGAGTACGAGGGCCTGACCATGGAGGACGTAACGCCCGAGCAGCTTGAGCAGTTTAACGCCGAGGCCAAGGAGACTTGCAAGGCCGAGCGCGAGCGCGTTCTTGCCGCCGGCGGCCTGACCGTTATCGGCACCGAGCGCCACGAGTCCCGCCGTATCGACAACCAGCTGCGCGGCCGTTCCGGCCGTCAGGGCGATCCGGGCGAGACCCAGTTCTACCTGTCGCTCGAGGACGATCTGATGCGTCTGTTTGGCGGCGACAAGATGGACCGCGTCTCCAAGATGATGGTCACGGCTGACATGGGCGACGATATGCCCATCCAGCACAAGATCATCTCCAAGGCTGTCGAGAGCGCCCAGCACAAGGTCGAGAGCATCAACTTCTCCATGCGTAAGAGCGTCCTTGAGTACGACGACGTCATGAACAAGCAACGCCAGGTCATCTACGCCGAGCGCAATAAGATTCTGGACGGCAAGGATCTGACCGACCACATCACCGAGGTCATGCACGATACCGTGTACCGCTGCGTGCAGGAGTTCTGCACCAAGGACAGTCACGATGGCGAGCGCGACCTGGAGGGCCTGCGCAAGTGGGTTGTGGAGCTCACCGGCCACATCGATACGCCGAAGTTCCCCGACGAGGATTATGAGGCCCTAGCTGCCGATGTCCTGGCTTACGTAGAGAAGTGCTACAACATGAAAGCCGAGCGCTTGGGCGAGGACCTGATGCGCGAGCTCAACACCCAGGTCATGCTGCGCGTCATCGATACCCGCTGGATGAACTACCTGCAGGAGATGGACTACCTCAAGACCGGCATCGGCCTGCGCGGCTTTGGCCAGCGCGACCCGCTGGTCGAGTACAAGACCGAGGCCTACGGCGCGTTCCAGATACTCGTCGACACCATGTACGAGGATTACCTGCGCACGGTTCTGCGCATCGAGATCAAGGCTGCCCCGCGTGTCGTGGAGCACAAGGAGGAGCCCGCGCTCGAGGGTGCGCACTTCTCCGGTCCTGCCGAGGTCGATGGTGACAACGGCGACTCGGTGCTGCGCAAGCAGGCGCAGGTGCAGGCCCGCACGGCTGTCCAGGGTGGTCCGGCTGCCGTCAACAACGGTGGCAAGGTGACGACCTACCGCAAGTCCGAGAGCGACGATCCGTACGTCAACGTGGGCCGCAACGACCCGTGCCCTTGCGGTAGCGGTAAGAAGTTCAAGTACTGCCACGGCAGGAATCGTTAATGGCTGAGGCTTTAGAGGTAACGCCCGCCGAGCTGGACGCGTTTGCGGACCGGCTCGGTGAGGTTGAGTCGTACCTCCATTTGGACGAGAAGCGCACCCGCGTAACGGAGCTCGAGGCCAAAAGCGTCGCCCCGGGCTTTTGGGACGACGCCGATGCCGCTCGCGCCACGATGGAGGAGATCGCGCGCACCAAGGAAGACATCGCTGCCGTGGACACCGCGCGCGGCGAGCTTTCCGATGCCCGCGCTGCGCTGGAGCTTGCCGAGGAGATGGGGGATGACCCCGACGTCGTCGCATTGCGCGAGGAGGCTGCCGCTACGGCAGAACGCCTGGCCCGCGCCATCGACGAGCTTGAGCTTGCGAGCTGGTTTACCGGGGAGTTCGACCATGGCGACGCGATTGTGACCATCAAGCCCGGGCAGGGTGGTTTGGAGGCCCAGGATTGGACCTTCATGCTCTTTAAGATGTACATGAAGTACTGCCAGCGCCGCGGTTGGAAGGTCACCATCAACGATTGCCCCGCGGCCGAGGTCATTGGCATTGATCGCGCGACCTTTACCGTCGAAGGCAAGGATGCTTTTGGCATGCTTCGCGCCGAGGCCGGTGTCCACCGCCTGGTGCGCATTAGCCCCACCGACGACAAGAAGCGCCGCCAGACCACGTTTGCCGGCGTCGAGGTCATTCCGGTGCTGCCCGACGATATCGATATCGAGATCAACCCCGACGACATCCGCGTCGACGTGTACCACGCAAGTGGCCCGGGTGGCCAGGGCGTAAACACCACCGACTCCGCCGTGCGCGTGACGCATTTCCCCAGCGGCATTGTGGTTACCTGCCAAAACGAGCGCAGCCAGATCCAGAACAAGGCCGCGTGCATGCAGATCCTCAAGGCTCGCCTGTACGAGATTGAGCTCGAGAAGCGTGCCGAGGCCCTGGACGAGATTCGCGGACCCAAGACCACGATTGGTTTTGGCAACCAGATCCGCAGCTACGTGCTCTACCCGTACCAGATGGTTAAGGACCTGCGTACGGGCGTGGAGACCAGCAACGTCGAGGCCGTTCTTGACGATGGCGATTTGGATCCGTTTGTGATTGGCTATCACCGTTGGGCTACCGGCAACGCCGATGTAGAAGGCTCGGAGATCTAAAACATCGGGCGGCTTCAAGCCGATGCTAAGCCCAACGGTTGGACGGGTTTGTATTCGGAATAAACCCTGCGCAGGGGTGGTTTTTGTCCGGCGAATCGGTAGAATCGAATACAAGAAGAAGTTCAAAGCGCATCCGATGGGGTGCGCTTTTTTGAGGGAGGCAGCATGGCATATCGTCTGGACATTAAGCGCATTCTTTCGATGAACTTCTTTCACGACCTGCCCCAGATTATGTTGGGGTGCGCTCTGGCCGCTATTGCGACCGACCTGTTTTTGATTCCTAACGGCCTTGCTGCCGGTGGCGTTACGGGCCTTGCCACCATTATCCAGGCGGTCGGCGCATCGCGCGGTCTATCGCTTCCCGTTGGTATTCAGACGATCGTGATGAACGCCTTGCTGCTGCTGGTCGTTATGCGCGAGGGCGGCATGTTCTACGTGGTGCAGACGGCGACAGGCTTTGTGCTGCTGGGCTTTTTCACCGACCTGTTCGCTCCGTTTGTGGCGCCGCTGGCACATGCCGATCTGATGCTGCCCGCTATGTGGGGCGGCATCATCACGGGCATCGGTTATGGCATGGTGCTGCGCGCCGGCGCCAACACCGGCGGCTCGGACACGATTGGCCAAATCATCTCGCGTAATACCTCGCTGCCCGTGGGCTCGACCGTCATGGCGATCGATGTTGCCGTATGTGCGCTGTCGGCTCCGGTCTTTTCAATCGAAAATGCACTATATGCAGGCCTTTCGATGGTCATTAGCGGCTACGTGATCGATGCCGTGGTCGATGGTGGCAACAAGCGTCGTATGGTACTCATCATCTCGGACAAGTTCCCTGATATCGCTGCCGATATTATGTATGGCCTGGGTCGTGGTTGTACCAAGTTTAAGGCGACTGGCATGTATTCGGGTGCCGAGAAGCCGGTGATCATGGTCATCGTGAGCCGTCGAGAGCTCAATACCCTTAAGACGATCGTGCGCGAGCGCGATCCTCACGCCATTGTGACGGTCGCTGACGTTACGGAAGCCTTCGGCGAGGGATTCAAGGACATTAGCGCGTAGGGGCGACCGCGTTCCATCCAAAAGACGTTCACATTGATAAACCGTTTCATCAGCGGTTCTGCCTGCTAAATTGTTCAAATAATGATAAAAAATCTGGTAAAGCCATCAGTTTCCAGCATAATGAATGACGTACGTGCATTGCGGCTGTGTTGGGATTACCTTCGGTGCCGTGCGCATCTTGTCTAAAGAGGATGAAAGGAAGGCACAATGAGCGACGAAGAGCTCAAAAAGGTTGCCAACGAGGTAAGGAAGGGCATCGTCACCGGCGTGCACGCTGCCAAGTCCGGCCATCCGGGCGGTTCGCTCGGTGCTGCCGACATCATGACCTATCTGTACTTTGAGGAAATGAACGTCGACCCGTCCGATCCCCGCAAGGCCGATCGCGACCGTTTTGTGCTCTCCAAGGGCCATTGCGCTCCGGGCTTGTACGCCGTGCTCGCCGAGCGCGGGTTCTTCCCCAAGGAGGATCTTGAGACGCTGCGCCACATCGGCAGCCACCTGCAGGGTCACCCCAACATGAACGACACCCCGGGCGTCGACATGTCCACCGGCTCGCTCGGCCAGGGCATTTCCGCCGCCGTGGGCATGGCCGTTGCCGCCAAGCACTGGGGCGATACTTATCGCACGTACGCCCTGCTGGGTGATGGCGAGAGCGAGGAGGGCCAGGTCTGGGAGGCCGCCATGTTTGCCGGCAACCAGCAGCTCGATAACCTCTGCGTGATCGTCGACCACAACGGCCTTCAGATTGACGGTCCCGTCGAGGAGGTCAACGACCCCATGCCGCTCGCCGACAAGTTCCGCGCGTTCAAGTTCCACGTGGTTGAGCTCGCCGACGGCAACGACTTCGACCAGATCCGCGCCGCCTTTGCCGAGGCTCGCGCCACCAAGGGGCAGCCGACCGCCATTATCGCCGAGACCACAAAGGGCAAGGGCGTGTCCTTTATGGAGAACCAGGTTGGCTGGCACGGCAAGGCCCCCAACGATGAACAGTTTGAGCAGGCCATGGCAGAGCTCACGGCCGCCGGAGAGGAGCTCTAGGATGGCAGACGTCAAGAAAATCGCCACGCGTGTAAGCTACGGCGAGGCCCTCGT
Organism: Collinsella sp. AF02-46-1; assembly: GCF_003465825.1. Classification (GTDB taxonomy): domain Bacteria; phylum Actinomycetota; class Coriobacteriia; order Coriobacteriales; family Coriobacteriaceae; genus Collinsella. The sequence goes on along the minus strand of NZ_QSBV01000032.1, from coordinate 1,284 downwards.
CGAGCTCGCCAACGAGCACGATGACTTTGTGGTCCTCGACGCCGACCTGGCCGCCGCCACGCAGACCGGTAAGTTTAAGGCCGCTTGCCCCGACCGCTTCTTCGATGTGGGCATTGCCGAGAGCAACCTTATGGGCGTCGCCGCCGGTATCGCGACCACTGGTCGTGTTGCCTTCGCGAGTACCTTTGCCATGTTCGCTGCCGGTCGCGCCTTTGAGCAGGTCCGCAACTCCATCGGCTACCCGCACCTCAACGTTAAGATCGGTGCCACGCACGCCGGCATCTCGGTGGGCGAGGACGGCGCCACGCACCAGTGCTGCGAGGATATCGCCCTCATGCGCGTCATCCCCGGCATGACCGTAATTGTTCCCGCCGACGACGTGGAGGCCCGCGCCGTGACGCGCGCCGCCTACGAGTGCGACGGTCCGGTGTACATGCGCTTCGCCCGTTTGGCCTCGCCGGTTATCAACGACCCCGAGACCTACAAGTTCGAGTTGGGTAAAGGCATTGTCATGCGCGAGGGCGCCGATGTGACCATCATCGCCTGCGGCCTGATGGTCGGCGAGGCTCTCGAGGCCGCCGAGCAGCTCGCTGCCGAGGGCATCGACGCCGAGGTCATCAACATGCACACCATCAAGCCCATCGATGCCGACCTGATCGTCAAGAGCGCCACCAAGACCGGCCACGTCGTGACCGTCGAGGAGCACTCTGTGATCGGTGGCCTGGGCAGCGCCGTTGCCGACGTCCTGTGCGAGCAGTGTCCGACGCCGCTCAAGAAGATCGGCGTCAACGACACCTTCGGTGAGTCTGGCCCGGGTGCCGAGCTCCTGCACAAGTACGGCCTGGACGCCGCCAACATCGTGGCGACCACCAAGGAGTTCTTGGCATAAGGCAAGGCGAGGCAAAGCATCGCTTCGACAACCGCAAACAAGCCAGAACAGGGGCGTCCTCAAAGAGGGCGCCCCTGTTTATGCTGAATTTAAATTAGAGTCCTGCCAAGCAAAGTTCCCATGGGGAAACGGGCCCATCCCAACAAAGTGCAATTCAGACCCTTCCAACTTTGTATGCGCAGCATCTCAAGTTGGTGCGTCGGCCCCATAGTAGCCGCAGGCCGGGCGCAGGGTTACCTCCCAAATCTTTCCGCAGCGCAGGCCGGCGTTTGTCCGCAGCTCCGCAGGAGCAGGACAAATGCCGGCCATGCGCGAGGACGATTTGGGAGGTAACCCTGCGCCCGGCCGGTGAGAGGTTGATTTCCGATCTCAGCCGAACACATTGAGCAAATAGG
>NZ_QSBV01000031.1 GCF_003465825.1 Collinsella sp. AF02-46-1 | reverse complement strand
GCGCTGCATGAGCATGCCCTTCTGGCGCGAGGACCTCTAAGTCTTTCAGTTTCCGGTGCGGTTTCCCTACAACCGCACCGGTTTCGCCCGTCAAACGGGCAACACTAATACTTACGTAATTCATTTCTTCGAAAGGAAACGAACCATGGGTGTTAACCTCTCCGGCCGTAGCTTCCTCAAGCTCCTCGACCTCACCACCGAGGAGATTGAGTACCTGCTCAAGCTCTCCAAGAACTTCAAGGACATGAAGCGTGCTGGCGTTCCGCACCGCTATCTCGAGGGCAAGAACATCGTCCTGCTCTTCCAGAAGACCTCCACTCGTACCCGCTGCGCCTTCGAGGTCGGCGGCATGGACCTGGGCATGGGCGTTACCTACCTCGATCCCGGTTCGTCCCAGATGGGCAAGAAGGAGTCCATCGAGGACACCGCCCGCGTTCTCGGCCGCATGTATGACGGCATCGAGTTCCGCGGCTTTGCCCAGGACGACGTCGAGGAGCTCGCCGCTAAGTCCGGCGTGCCCGTGTGGAACGGCCTGACCACTGAGTGGCACCCCACCCAGATGCTCGCCGACATCCTGACCGTCCAGGAGAACTTCAACTACGACATCAAGGGCAAGACCCTCGTCTTCATGGGCGACTGCAAGAACAACGTCGCTCGCTCCCTCATGGTTGTCTGCTCCAAGCTCGGCATGAACTTCGTGGCCTGCGGCCCCGAGGAGTGCATGCCCGCCGATGACGTCATCGAGGCCTGCAAGCCCATCGCCGAGGCCAACGGCTGCACCATCAAGCTGACCACCGACGTCAAGGACGGCGTCACCGGTGCCGACGTTCTCTACACCGACGTTTGGGTCTCCATGGGCGAGCCCGACGAGGTCTGGGCCGAGCGCATCGCTCAGCTCACCCCGTATCGTGTTACCTCCGAGGTCATGGCTATGGCCAACCCGGGTGCCATCTTCCTGCACTGCCTGCCCAGCTTCCACGACACCAACACCACGATTGGCGCAGAGAAGTGCGAGCAGTTCGGCATCACCGAGCAGGAGGTCACCGACGAGGTCTTCGAGAGCCCCGCTTCCAAGGTCTTCGACGAGGCCGAGAACCGCATGCACACCATCAAGGCTGTCATGTACGCTACGCTCAAGTAAGAGCTTCTAGCATCTCGCTCGGGGTGCATTGCTGCGCACCCCGAGCGCTTTTGTCTGGTAAAAATCTCGCACTGAGCGACATGCACGGCACGGAAGAGCCGCTTCGGGCGAGATCAGTAAATGATTTATGAAGGGGGGATGAGAACTATGACTGAGACCGCTAAGAAAAAGCGCGGTATGCCTTCATCGTTCACCATTCTTCTTGCTCTGCTGGCAATCGTCGCGGTTGTTACCGTTATCGTCTCCGGTACGTCCGGTGGCGAGGTTACCGCTGCCCGCTTGAGCGATTTCTGCACCGCCCCGGTCAAGGGCTTCGCTGACGCTCTGCCCGTCTGCCTCTTCGTTATGATCCTCGGCGGCTTCCTCGGCATGATGACCGAGACCGGCGCCCTGGACAACGGCATTGCCGTTCTGGTGCAGAAGCTTAAGGGCAATGAGATCATGCTCATTCCCGTGCTGATGCTCATCTTCTCCCTCGGTGGTACCACCTATGGTATGTGCGAGGAGACCGTTCCCTTCTACGCCCTGCTCGCCGCTACCATGATGGCTGCTGGCTTCGACCCCATGGTCGGCGCTGCAACCGTCCTGCTCGGCGCTGGCTGCGGCTGCCTCGGCTCCACGGTTAACCCGTTTGCCGTCGGCGCTGCCGTCGACGCTCTGACCGGCGTTGGCATTGAGGTCAACCAGTCCATCATCATCGGCCTCGGTGCCGTCCTGTGGATTGTTACCACCGCCATGTCCATCTTCTTCGTCATGAGCTATGCCAAGAAGGTCAAGGCTGACAAGGGTTCCACCATCCTTTCGATGCAGGAGCTCAAGGACGCCGAAGAGGCTCACGGCAAGGCTGCTTCCGAGGTTAACAAGGAGGTCAAGCTCACCGGTCGTCAGAAGGGTGTTCTGATCGCCTTTGCCTTCACCTTCGTCGTCATGATCGTCGGCTTCATCCCGCTGGCCGACCTCAACGAGGGCGTCGCCAACTTCTTCGATGCTGGCGCTGTCTATGACGCCGACGGTAACGCCATCGTTCAGGGCTGGTCTGCCCTGATCACCGGCCTGCCCATTGGTCAGTGGTACTTCGACGAGGCTTCCACCTGGTTCTTCCTCATGGCTGTCCTGATCGGTATTATCGGCGGCCTGTCCGAGAAGCAGATCGTCAACACCTTCATCACCGGCGCTGCCGACATGATGTCCGTTGTCCTCGTCATCGCCCTCGCCCGTGGTATCTCCGTCCTCATGGCTAGCACCGGCCTCGACGTCTACGTCCTCGACGCTGCCGCCAATGCTCTGGCTGGCCTGTCCGGCGTGATCTTCGCTCCCATGAGCTTCCTGGTCTACTTCGGCCTGTCCTTCCTGATCCCCTCGACCTCCGGTATGGCTACTGTCTCCATGCCCATCATGGGACCGCTGGCTGTTAAGCTCGGCTTCTCGCCCGAGGTCATGGTCATGATCTTCTCCGCCGCCATCGGCGTCGTGAACCTGTTCACCCCGACCTCCGGCGCCATCATGGGCGGTCTTGCCCTGGCCAAGATCGAGTGGACGACCTGGCTCAAGTTTGCTCTTAAGCTCATCGTCGCTCTCTCCGTCGTCTGCGCCATCATCCTGACCGTTGCTTGCGTGATGCTCTAAGTACCCCTTGGGTACCCCACGGAAACCATGACGATCCTATAACGGATCACCTGGTCATCGTCTGTCCGGTGGGGTAACCCCACCGGTAGACTCCTACCTTTGGCCCCCTCCCGTTCCGTGCGCGGGAGGGGGCGCTCTTGTGTTCCGGCGTTTTACCAAACGCCGGAACCACTCGACGCTGCAAGCCCGCCAGAGCGGCAATCTGACGTTCAATCGTCGGGCATGGCCAAAAGGCCTATGCCCTCCTCTTTCACGTCACCTTGCTCGCCCTGGTGGGCTTTCGCTGACTTATGCTCAACCTGCGGCGCTGCCATTGTTGGCGCAGGGGGCGGCTTGCTCGCTCTGGCGCCTGTTCGCTGTCCGTTCTCTGCCCGCGACGTTTCTGCTGTTGGTGCAAAGGGGTCAGGTTAATTTGCGCCAAAAGGGGAAGTTGCGGTGGAATAGTTCCCGTTTGGCCGTCTTGAGGGGTTAAACAGGAGCTATTTCACCGCAACTTATCGATGGCGTGTTTGGTTGGTGCCTGTTGATGGTCTGGTTATCGGGGAGGGCGGGCTCCGTTATAATCGCGTAGGAACTTAATTTACGAAACGGGACGGGAGCCATACATGCGCCAGGGTTTCGACAACGCGAAGTATATCGAGCTGCAGGCTGCTCACATTAAGGAGCGCATCTCGCAGTTTGGTGGCAAGCTCTATTTGGAGTTTGGCGGTAAGCTGTTCGATGACTATCATGCGAGCCGCGTGCTACCGGGTTTTGAACCGGACAGCAAGTTCCGCATGCTCAAGAGCATCGCCGACGATGTCGAGGTTATCATCGCGATCAACGCGAACCACATCGAGAAAAACAAGGCTCGTGGTGACCTTGGTATTACCTATGACGAGGACGTTTTGCGTCTGGTCGACTTGTTCCGCGGCAACGGTTTCGCTGTCGCGGCGGTGGTCATCACCCAGTACGCCGGCCAGCCCGCCGCCGATGTGTTCCGCAATCGCCTGAACGCGCTCGGCATTCCCGCCAAGCTCCACTATCCCATCGAGGGCTATCCGCACGACGTCGACCTGATCGTGTCCGACGACGGCTATGGCAAGAACGAGTTTGTCGAGACCACCCGTCCGCTCGTCGTCGTGACGGCGCCCGGCCCTGGCTCGGGCAAGCTCGCCACTTGCCTCTCGCAGCTGTATCACGAGCATAAGCACGGTACCGCCGCCGGCTATGCCAAATTCGAGACCTTCCCGGTCTGGAATCTTCCTCTGACGCATCCGGTCAATATTGCCTACGAGGCCGCCACGGCTGACCTCGATGACGCCAACATCATCGATTCGTTCCACCTTGAGGCCTACAGCAAGACCACGGTCAACTACAACCGCGACGTCGAGGCCTTCCCGGTGGTCCGTGCCCTGATGGAAAAGATCCTGGGCAAGAGCCCCTACCAGAGCCCCACGGACATGGGCGTCAATATGGTCGGCTTTGCCATCACCGATGACGATGCCTGCCGCGACGCTTCCAAGATGGAGATCGTTCGCCGCTACTTTACCGCGGTCGAAAATGTGCGCCGTACCGGCGTGGGCGATGAGCAAGTCGACCGTCTCAAGATTATTATGAAGAAAGCCGGCATCGATAAGAACTACTCACCGGCGCGCTCGGCGGCCCTCACCAGGGAGCAGCTGACGGGTGGTCCCGTGGGTGCCATGGTCATGCCCGATGGCTCCGTGGTGACCGGTAAGACCTCCACGCGCCTGGGCGCCGCAAGTTCGCTCATTATGAACGCCCTCAAGCATGTCTCGGGCGTCGACCTTGAGCTCGAGGTCATTAGCGATGAGGCGATCGAGCCCATCAGCAAGCTCAAGACGCATTTCCTGGGCAGCAAAAACCCGCGCCTCCACACCGACGAGACGCTTATGGCGCTGTCGATCACCTCGGCCACGAGTGAGACGGCCGCTCGCGTCCTTTCGGGCCTGGAGCAGCTGCGCGGTTGCGATGCCTTCTTTAGCGTGATTATCTCGCCGACGGACGAGACGGTACTGCGCAAGTTGGGCATCAACGTGTGCTGCGAGCCCAAGTTTGAGCGCCGCGGTTTCTTCCATCGCTAAGTTTGAAGCACCGCGGTAATTGCATTGCATTTTGGCCGTATCGGGTTAGCGCCCGGTACGGCTTTTTGATCAATAAAGCGTCTATTTCGGCGAAAAATAGCTGTTTACCTGCCTAGAAACAATTTGAGCGGTATACAATAACCGTAACTGTTTCATCCTTAGCGGGATGCCGCATGATGGATATTACCTGCCATCGTGAGGTGTGTCGGTCGCGCACGGCGCGTTAGATGCTCGTGCTCGGTTTGAGGAGGCTGCTATGGCGGGCAAGGGTCGTGCGAGTGTCAACGATATGAAGCGTGTCGAGGTGCTGGTGTTGATGGAGATCGACCAGCAAACCGAAGACAATGGCGGGCCGTATGGTTTCTCGCGCAAAACGCTTGCCGAGCGCGTGGGGGTTTCGCCGTATCGTGCCCGCGCCGCAATCGATCGCTTGGATTCCGAAGGTATGATTGATGTCGTCTCGCGTTATAGCGACGACGGCGGTCAGCTTGCAAATGGCATTTGCCTCACCGAACGTGGTGAGTGGTATCTTGAGGGCGTCCGTACCGGCATGCTCGTTCAAGAAATGCTTGAGGACGAGGTTGCTGATCGATAGCAGCATGTAACCCTTGCCATAGCGACGCCGCCTGGGAAACCGGGCGGCGTTTTGTTTCAAGATTGAGAAATGCAATCGCACGCGAGAAAAATTGCGGACGGTCCGCGGCGCGAGTATTACAATGAAGACCCGTAAGATGTGGATAAACAACTTCTACGGGAAGCGCAGGTAACTCAATATGACCAAGCATGTGTTCGTAACCGGTGGCGTGGTTTCGTCCCTGGGCAAGGGTATCACCGCGGCCTCGCTGGGCCGTCTGCTCAAGTCGCGTGGCTACAAAGTAACGATGCAGAAGGCCGACCCGTATCTGAACGTCGACCCCGGTACCATGAGCCCGTTCCAGCATGGTGAGGTCTTTGTAACCGAGGATGGTTACGAGTCCGACCTGGACCTGGGTCATTACGAGCGCTTTATTGATGAGAACCTGACCCGCGATTCCAACTTTACGACCGGTGCCATCTACAAAAGCCTAATCGCCCGTGAACGTCGCGGCGACTTTTTGGGCGGTACCGTGCAGGTGATTCCCCACGTCACCAATGCCATTAAGGACAAGTTTCGCCGCATCGAGGAGCAGACCGGCTCCGATGTAGTCATCACCGAGCTGGGCGGCACGATCGGCGACATCGAGTCCCAACCGTTTGTCGAGGCCATCCGTCAGTACCGCAAGGAGGCCGGCCCCGAGAACGTCTGCTACATCCACGTGTCGCTCGTTCCCTATATCGCCGCCGCCCACGAGGTCAAGACCAAGCCCACGCAGCATTCCGTCAAGGAGCTCCGCAGCTTTGGCATCCAGCCCGATATCATCGTGCTGCGCTCCGACCACCATATCGATGACGCTATCCGCGGAAAGATCGCAAGCTTCTGCGACGTCGACACCGATTGCGTCTTTACCAACGAGGACTGCGCGAGCATTTACGATGTTCCGCAGCTGCTTGCCGAGCAGGACTTTGACCTGCGCATTTGCGAGCGCCTTGGTCTGGATCCGCGTGAGCGCGACATGAGCGAGTGGAACGAGTTCCTGCGCAAACAGAATCACGCCAACCATCACGCCGACAAGGTGAAGATCGCCGTCGTGGGTAAGTACACGCAGCTGCCCGATGCGTACCTGTCGGTTATCGAGGCCCTGCACCATGCGGGCGTCTTCTACGATCGCCATGTGGACGTCCAGCTGGTCGACGGCGAGAGCCTCGACGAGCAGAATGTCTCCGAGGTTCTGGGCGACGCCTCGGGCATCCTGGTTCCCGGCGGCTTTGGCAAGCGCGCCCTGGAGGGCAAGATCCTCGCGGCCGAGTTTGCCCGTGAGCACAAGATTCCGTATCTGGGCATTTGCCTGGGTATGCAGGTCGCCGTGTGCGAGTTCGCCCGCAATGTCGTTGGCCTTGCCGGTGCCAGCTCCTCCGAGTTTGATCCGGACGGTCCGTATAGCGTCATCGATCTGATGAGCTCGCAGGAGGACGTGACCGAGAAGGGCGGCACCATGCGCCTGGGCGCCTATCCGTGCAAGCTCGCCGCCGATACTCTTGCTCGCGAGGCATATGGCGAGGAACTCGTCTACGAGCGTCACCGTCACCGCTTTGAGTTCAACAACGCCTTCCGCGACCAGCTCGAGGACGCCGGTTTGGTTATCTCGGGTCTGTCGCCCGACGAGCGCCTGGTCGAGATGGTCGAGCTGCCGCGCGACGTGCATCCGTGGTATGTGGCAACCCAGGCTCACCCCGAGTTCAAGAGCCGCCCGACCAACCCGCAGCCGCTGTTCCGAGAGTTCGTGCGTGCCTCGATCGGCCAGCACGAGGGTGTCGACCGTCTGCAGGTGACGCCCATGAACCTCGCTACGGACTAAGGGTGCCGGCGAATAAGGAACATACCGAAGCTACTCCCTCGTCGCTCGCCGTGGCGGCGGGGGAGTATCTTGATTACCTCGCGGTCGAGCGGGGCTTGGCGCGCAACACGATTGTGGCCTATCGTCGTGACCTGACGACGTACTGCGCCTATCTGGAGCGGGCGGGTATTGTGTCTTTTGAAGAGGTGACCCGTCAGGTCGTGGAGGGCTTTGTCGCCGATCGCCGCGACGGAGGCTATTCCGACGCCTCGGTGGAGCGCGCGCTTGCTGCCGTGAAGGGCCTGCATGCCTTTTTGGTGCGCGATGGGGCCGTGGCCCAAAACCCGACGGCGGCGTTGCGCCTGCCTAAAAAGGCTGAGCGTTTGCCGGAGTATCTATCGGTGGAGGATGTCTCGGCGCTGCTCGATCAAGACTTTCCCGAGGGCGAGATGGGACTGCGCGACCATGCCATCTTGGAAGTGCTCTACGGATGCGGTTTGCGTGTGAGTGAGCTGGTTGGGCTCGATGTGGGCGATATCCATATTGACGATGGCTTTGTACTCGTTCGCGGTAAGGGCTCAAAGGAACGCCTGTCCCCACTGGTGGGAAGCGCGGCGCGAGCTCTGACGCTCTATGTAACTGAGGGACGTTCTCGCTTGGCGGCCCATGCCCGCGGAACCGAGACCTCGGCGGTCTTTTTAAATAAGAACGGACGTCGCCTGTCGCGCCAGGCCGTGCATGCGATATGCGAGCGGTATGGGCGTCAGGTGGGGCTGGTGGGGCTCCATCCCCATACCTTGCGCCACTCCTTTGCCACCCACATGCTCGCGGGCGGTGCCGACCTGCGTGTGCTGCAGGAGATTTTGGGCCATGCCGATATTTCGACCACGCAGGTCTACACGCATGTCGACCGAACGCAACTGACCGAGGTCTATCTGGCGGCGCATCCGCTAGCACATCGCTAGCACCTCGCTGACCTGCATATTTATAAATACTAAAGGGGCCGGGCCCCAGATTGCTGAGACGCACTTTTGCGCGCATGGGCAATCTGGGGCTCGTCCCATTTTTCGCTAGACACCGACGCGGCGGTGGGCCGTGTGTACCGTGGGTGGGGGAGTTTGGGGGCGATGTGAACAGCGTGTAAAGGGACGTAAAAATCGCCTCAAGGTCAACTTGAAGGTTGAGGTTCGCGGGCGTGGTTCTACAGGTGGCATCCCGCCTTTGCTGCAAACACAACATATTGTGTTTTCGAACATATGCTCGGGGGTGTTTTACAACATATTGGGGGTGGAATG
>NZ_QSBV01000030.1 GCF_003465825.1 Collinsella sp. AF02-46-1 | reverse complement strand
AAGAAGGGGGAGGCCTCGCGGCCTCCCCCTTTTTTGCGTTTACGGGGTGTAAATGACTCAATTACACCAGACGATCTTGTTGTTTTTGGTATTGAGCCTTTATTTAAAGAAAATAAATCGTATAACAAGGGCAACTGCTATGGCCGCAATGATCAAAAGCAGAATTGTCAGCTGATGCTGCTTGCGTCGTTTACTTGACGAAACGAAGATTGATTTTCCCTGTTTTGGCGTTTCGAGATAGCGAGCCGAATGCGTCAAGGTTTGCTTGGGTCGAGGCCCTCTTTGTTGATGAGCGGCGGATGCTTTCATCGGCTCATCGCTAGCTGCGCTGTTTTTAGATAATGGTGCGTCTTTCAGATATACAGGGTCTCCCGAGGCAACGCCCATATGTTTACGTCCCGTTTGGGCATCCTCGAGCGTTTGATATCGATTTCTCGTCACATAATCGGGCTCAGGATCATTAATGGGCTCTTGCGAGATGTGGGGGCGATGGAACCGTGGCGGCTGCGTAGAAGTATCTTCGCCCTGCGTCGGCATAAACATATTGTTCTGGTTTTGGTCGTCCATGATGCCCTTTAGCTCGTTACCAACAACGTGTACGCGCTCATTGTAAGCCCCTTGTTATTTGTAGCTGCGAACATACTTCTTATTTAAGCTCTGGTTCAAAGAACCTTAACCTTACTAAGACCTGAGTCATACACACTTAGATATGCTTATAGTACTGGACTCAAAAAACTTTATAGTCGATGTATATATGAGCACTGGGTGGGCATATATAAGAGCGTCAAAAGAAGTCCCAGTCACCTAGAAGATGGCTCGGCAGTCCTTAAAAGGAGTGGTAAACATGGCAAGCATGGTTCCTTATCGTTCGGTTTTTGGCGTTCGTCCTTCTGCTAGCTCGCTGTTCGATCTGTTTGATGATATGACCGACCTTGCAAACAACTCGATTGCCTCCAAGGCGTTCCCCGTTGACGTTGAGGACAAGGGCGATGGCTACGAGGTCAAGGCGTATCTGACCGGTGTCGCCAAGGATGACATCGACGTTGAGCTCAATGAGGGTCGCCTGTCCATCAGCGTGAACGTCGAGGAGAGCGCCGAAAACGAGGGTAAGAACTTCCTCCAGAAGGAGTTCGGCTCGTACAGTGCGACGCGCGGCGTGTATCTGAAGGACGCTTCGAGCGAGGGCCTTTCGGCTAAGTATGCTGACGGCATCCTGACCGTTACGGTTCCCAAGATTGTCGAGAAGAAGAACGTCACGAAGATCTCTATCGACTAACGATGGCTCTGCTTCAATCGAGAGTATGAGTTAAGGGGGCTGGGAAGTGATTCCCAGCCCCCTTTTGTTGTCTTGAGGGGCTATTGAATGGTTGTCGGTTGATACTGGCTTGCAGGGCGTATCGAGAGCTTCCGTGGCCCTTGAAGACGGGTGGCAGAACTGCCGAGTTCATCATCGAGACTTGCATCAAGCGCGTTGGCATAGCTTTTGACGGTAAGGCTTGGACGATTATTGTCCTGGCTGATATGCATGGCGATGAGCTGTTCGGTGCGATCGGTAACAAGTTCGCGCGCGGCTTCGGCGGCCTGGTTGTTGGAGAGGTGCCCCTTTGTGGACAGGATGCGCTCCTGAAGAAAGCGGGGGTACGCTCCTTCGCGCAACATAGTTACATCGTGGTTACTTTCGAGCGCGAGAACTCGACAGTCTTTGAGGATGCCTATGGCCTTGCTCGATAACTCTCCGGTGTCGGTGGCAAACCCAATGGAATCATCGAGAGCATTAAATCGATAGCCGACAGGATTGATGACATCGTGCGATGTTGAGTAGGTTTGCACGTGGATGCCGGCAATGGGGAGCGTGTCGCCGGGGTCAAATTCCTCTACGGGCAGGTGCGCGAGGTTTTCTTTGCATGAAAGGGTGTCCCTGCTGGCAAAGAGGGGACCATGCCAGTGCTTGCACCATACATCGAGCCCCTTGATATGGTCACCATGCTCATGGGTGATTACAAGAGAGGCGACGTCGTCTGCCGAGAGGCCAAGCTCCGCCATGCGTTTAAGTGTCTCGCGGCGGGACAGGCCGTTGTCGATCATGATGAGCCCCTGAGGCCCCTCGACGAGTGCGCAGTTGCCTTTTGAGCCGCTGCCGAGGATATGAAGGTGCAGGCGAGACATAAGATTCCAAAGGATACAATGAGTGCGGACGAATAGAGGAGGAAGCGAATGCCAACGGTATCTCAGCACTATGGACATCATGCCGCGCCGAGGACGGATAAGAGCGCCCTGGCAACGCGGCGGGCCGCTGCCCCCGTAGTGCTCATGGTATCAGGCGGTGCGGACTCGACGGCGCTGCTCCTTATGGCTTGCACATCAAAGCTGGATATCCAGGACGGGCGCGGCGTCGCTCCCATTGCGCGCGAGCGATTGCACGTGCTGCATGTAAACCATCATCTGCGCGGGGAGGCATCCGATGGCGACGAGGCCTTTGTACGTGACCTGTGCGCGCAATACGGCTTGCCGCTGTGTGTTGAGCATGCCTATTTTGATGACGAATCGGGCAATATCGAGGCTGCGGCTCGCGAGGTGCGCTATGCCGCGGCACGGAGATATGTTCGCGAACTTTGTGCTGAATCGGGCGCACCGCGGACGGCGGCTCGTATCTGTACCGCGCATACTTCGTCGGACCGCGCGGAAACATTTTTGATGAATGCCATTAAAGGGTCGGGTCCCGCGGGTCTATCGAGCATTCCGCGCCGTCGGAACATTGTGGTTCGCCCCTTGCTCGACCTCACGCACGATGAGCTCGTGAGCTATCTGCAGGTGCACGGTCAGCCATGGCGGGAAGATGAAAGCAACGAGGACGTTTCGTACCTGCGCAACTATGTACGCCATCGGGTGATGCCGGTGGTGGCACGGCGCAACGCGAGCGTCTGTAAGACGATTGGCGCCGCTTGCGAAATTCTGGGCGACGAAGACGCCTTTCTTTCCCAGCTTTCGGCACAGGCGTTTCGAAGCTGCCTGCGCAAGGAAGCGGCGGGCGCACTGGTGCTCGATGCGCGCCGTCTTGCCGCCGCTGAGGTTGTGATTGCACGGCGTATCGTGCGGTTGGCGATTAAGCGCATCGATCCCGACGCGCGACCGGAGATGCGGCACGTGGAGCGCGTGCTCGCCTGCGTCGCTGCGGGCTCGGGCTCGGTTACGCTTCCTGCGGGAATTGATGCCCGTGTGGAGTTTGGCATGCTGGCGTTCAAGGCCCCGGCGGCGCGCGAGGGTTTAGTGGCCGATTGGATCTCCGTTCCCGGTTGTCTGCCGCTGGGGGCGGGGCATATGCTGACAGCGGAGCCGATGGCTGTGGAGCCGGGGTGCGATATCGTGCACCGTGCCCGCGAGCTTGCTGCTGCCGGAAAGGTTGCGGCCTTGGTGGATGCGGCGGCCCTGGGGTTTGCCGACCGCGATGGCGAGCGGATGTTAGCCGGCTCGCGCGGGGAGATCCCCACCGAGGCACGATCGGCGCGCCTGTGGGTGGATAGCCCTGTGCCGGGAGACGTGATGTGCCCGTTGGGGATGAACGGCCGAAGCAAGAAAGTGTCAGACCTGTTAAACGAGGCGCGCATTCCTGTTTCAGACCGCTCTGGCGTACCCGTGGTAAGAACGGCTCCGGGAGGTGCCGTAGTATGGGTCGCGGGCGTTCGCGCGGACGAGCGTTTTAAATGCACGGCCGCAACGCGCGTGGCATATCTGCTTCGTGTGGTCGATGCGGAATAGCGCTTCGCGCCAGCTATTCTGTGCGACGTTGACGGTATTCCCGCGCTGATGGCGCACGTGCTGGTAAATATACCCCGTGCGCTGCTAGAATGTGTAGTTCGCGTCCATGCGGCGGTGCGTGGGCGATAAGCACAAGAAAGGGTTGTCATGGCTTCTCAACATCCGGATATCGAGAAGGTTCTGTTTACGCAGGAGGATATCGACGGTATCGTCTCTCGCCTAGGCGAGCAGATTACTCGCGACTACGCGGGTAAGGATCTGGTGCTGATTGCGGTCCTGCGCGGCGCCGTGGTCTTTATGGGCGACCTGATGCGCAAGATCGAGCTGCCGACCAACATCGATTTCATGGCTGTTTCGAGCTATGGCGACGGTGTGAAGTCTTCGGGCATCGTGCGTATCATTAAGGACCTGGATATCGACATCCGTGGTCGCGACGTGCTGATTGTCGAGGACATTCTGGACTCGGGCCTGACCCTCAAGTACCTGATGAAGAATCTCGAGAGCCGTAAGCCCGCCTCGCTGGAGGTCGCTGCCTTCCTGTGGAAGGACGTTGAGGACCGCGTCTCGGCCGTCACGCCCAAGTATGTTGGAACCCATTGCCCCGATGCCTTTGTGGTGGGCTACGGCCTCGACTATGCCGAGCGCTATCGCAACCTTCCGTATCTGGGCATTTTGAAACCGGAGGTTTATTCGTAAGATGCCCGACGACCGTAACGACAACAATTCCCAGACTCCCCGGGACCCAAAGATCCCGGGGATGCCCGGAGGCAAGAAGCCCACGCGTACGGGCTGGCTGTATTTTCTTTTGGCTTGCGCGCTCCTGGGTTACGCCTTCTTTAACATGGGCTCCGGCTTTGCCAACTCCAGCAATACCGTAAAGCTCGCGACGAGTGAGATGGTCAGCGCCATCAAGCAGGACCGTGTCGAAGATTTGACCTATACGGTTCAAGACGGAAGCGTGGCGGGTCATTACTGGAAGACGAAAAAGGACAAGGGTGATACGAGCGAGCTCAAGAGCTTCTCCTCGACCTATGTCGGCTCCGATTCGCTTGCCGAGCTTATGGCGGAGCACCCCGATACCAAGTACATCGTCAACACCAACGATCCTGATTTTTGGGGCGACTTGGCGATGAGCGTGCTTCCGACGATCGCCCTGATCGCCATCATGTTCTACTTTATGCGCCAGATGATGGGCGCCAACAACAGGAGCATGCAGTTTGGCAAGACTAACGCCAAGACCAACGAGGCCACGCGCCCCAAGGTCAAGTTTGAGGATGTTGCCGGTGTGGACGAGGCGGTCGAGGAGCTCGAGGAGATCCGCGACTTTTTGAGCGATCCGGACCGCTATCGCAAGCTGGGCGCCAAGATCCCGCGTGGCGTGTTGCTGGTGGGCCCTCCGGGTACTGGTAAGACCCTGCTGGCCAAGGCCGTTGCCGGCGAGGCGGGCGTGCCGTTCTTTAGCATCTCGGGTTCCGACTTTGTCGAGATGTTCGTGGGTGTCGGCGCCAGCCGTGTGCGTGACCTCTTTAAGGAGGCCAAGTCCCAGGCCCCGTCGATCATCTTCATTGACGAGATCGATGCCGTGGGACGTCAGCGCGGAGCCGGCTTGGGCGGCGGCCACGACGAGCGCGAGCAGACGCTCAACCAGCTGCTGGTCGAGATGGACGGTTTTGAGGAGAGCGAGTCGGTCATCCTGATCGCCGCGACCAACCGCCCCGACATTCTGGATCCGTCGCTGCTGCGTCCCGGCCGTTTTGACCGTCAGGTTACGGTCGACCGTCCGGATGTGAAGGGCCGCGAGCAGATCTTGCGCGTGCATGCCGAGAACAAGCCGATGGACGAGGACGTGAAGTTTGAGAAGCTCGCCCAGATGACCGTTGGCTTCACCGGCGCCGATCTGGCGAACTTGCTCAATGAGTCTGCACTGTTGGCTGCCCGCCGTCATCGTTCTGTGATCTCGATGGACGAGGTTGAGGAATCGATGGAGCGCGTGATTGCCGGACCGCAGCGCAAGGGTCGCGTGATGACCGAGGCCGAGCGCACCACGATTGCCTACCACGAGAGCGGTCACGCCCTGGTGGGCCACATCCTGGAGCACTCCGATCCGGTCCACAAGATCTCGATCGTCAGCCGCGGTCAGGCTCTGGGCTACACGCTGCAGCTTCCGCAGGAGGACCACTTCCTCAAGACCAAGAACGAGATGCTCGACGAGCTCGCCGTGTTCTTGGGCGGTCGCGTTGCCGAGGAGCTCATGTGCGATGACATCACGTCGGGCGCGAGCAACGACCTGGAGCGTGCGACCAAGATGGCGCGCGAGATGGTTACGCGTCTGGGCATGAGCGAGGAGCTGGGTACGCAAGTGTTTGGCGAGGCGCAGCATCAGGTGTTCCTTGGTCGCGATTACGCCGATCACCAGGATTATTCCGAGGAGACGGCACGCCGCATCGATATCGAGGTTCAGCGCATCATGCGCGAGGCCCATCGCCGTGCGGTCGAGATTCTGGATGCCCGTCGCGGTCAGCTCGATCTGATGGCGAAGGTGCTGCTCGAGCGCGAGACCGTCGAGGGCGATGCCGTGAACGCCCTGCTCGACAACGAGTGGGACGCCTACCTTGAGCGCGAGGGCGATATCCTGGCGGCCAAGGAGGAGCGCAATGCCAAGGCGGCCGGCATGCCGACCAAGAAGCGCGCGCCTCGCATGAGCGAGGAGGAGCTGGCGGCTGATGCCGCGGCCTTTGCGCAGGCGGCCATGCAGGAGGATGCCGAAGCCGCATCCGATGATGCTGGCGATGACCATGCCGTCGTCGATGTCGATGCCGATGCCGACACCGACAAATAGTCTTTGTGGCGAAAGCCTCCGCGGGGAAACCTGCGGAGGCTTTTTCCTTTGTTGATTGGGGACAGACTTAAATGAGCGTTTTCACGCATTTAAGTCTGTCCCCAATCAACATTGCTGCGGCGCTTTGCTCGACTAAAGCGTACAATAGCGCCTATGCGAAAGGGGAACAGATGATCAACGAAACTATGTATGCTCGCGGTGCGGAAAGCTCCATCATCCGCGAGATTTTTAGCTATGGCCTTGAGCGCAAGGCGCAAATCGGCGCGGAAAACGTGTTCGATTTCTCGCTGGGCAACCCGAGCGTTCCTGCTCCCGCTGCCGTCGCGGAGTCCATCAAAAAGGCGCTTGAACTGCCGAGTGACCAGCTGCACGGTTATACGCCCGCTCCGGGCCTGCCGCAATGTCGAGCCGCCGTGGCTGAGTCGCTTAACCGTCGATTCGGTACGAGCTATGAGGGCAAGGATGTCTTTATGACCGTGGGCGCGGCGGCTTCGCTCACCTGTACGCTCAACGCCGTTACGAACCCGGGTGACGAGGTCATTGTTATCGCCCCGTACTTTCCGGAGTATCGCGTGTGGATTGAGAAGGCCGGCTGTACGTGTGTCGAGGCGCTCGCCGATGAAGATACGTTCCAGCTGAGCGTGGATAACGTGCTCAAGGCGATTACCGATAAGACGGCAGCTGTCATCATCGACTCGCCGAACAACCCGACCGGCGCCGTGTATACGCGCGACACGCTGACGCGACTGGCCAATGTTCTGCGCGAGGCCAACGTCAAGCGCGATCCCGAGAACCCGATCATGCTGATCTCGGACGAACCGTATCGCGAGATTGTATACGGTGCCGAGGTGCCTTGGGTGCCCTCGATTTACGAGCACACCGTCGTGTGCTATTCGTACTCCAAGTCGTTGTCGCTGCCGGGCGAGCGCGTGGGGTGGATTCTGGTTCCCAATACGAATCCTCAGGCAGCTCATCTAATGCCGGCTGTTGCCGGTGCTGCCCGTACGCTTGGCTTTGTGTGCGCACCGGCGCTCTTCCAGCGCGTGATTATCGACTGCATCGATGAGCCGAGTGATGTCGAGGCCTATGCGCGCAACCGTACGGCGCTCACCGATGCATTGGCGGAGTACGGCTACACCTATGTTGAGCCGGATGGCGCGTTCTACCTGTGGGTGAAGGCGCTCGAGCCCGATGCAAATGCATTTTGCGAGCGCGCGAAGAAGTACGAGCTGCTCGCGGTTCCCTCGGACAGCTTTGGTATGCCGGGTTGGTTCCGCCTTGGCTATTGCGTGAGTTACGAGACGATTATCAATTCGCTACCTGCCTGGAAGCAGCTGGCAGACGAGTATCGTTAAAAGCAAAGCGCTCTGCCTGTAATGTTTTACGTGAAACGGGGTTTGGTGTTAAGCCGGACCCCGTTGTCATGTATGTTGTGTCGTTGGGATGGAGCGGTTTTACGACTATCGAAGGCTATGCGTACAATGAATATACGCGACGGCCATGCCGGATAAGGAGATCCGATGCCCTACCTGCTTTCCTGTGATATCCATACCCATACGATGTTCTCTGCGCATGCATATTCGACCATTGAGGAGAATGTGTACTGGGCGGCAGAGCGTGGCCTGCAGGTGCTCGGATCTGCCGACCATCTGAGCTCTATGGTTTCACCCTGCCCCAATGACCTGCGCAGTTACCAGTTCTTTATTAACCAGGATATCTGGCCGCGCATTTGGAGCGGCGTGCTGGTGCTTCGCGGCGCCGAGGCCGATATCGTTTCGCTGGACGGCAGCTTGTTTGGCGAGGACATTCCCGTTTCGCTCGATATCGCCGGCGATTCGTATAGTCGTGAGCATTCGCTGTTCGATTTGGTTACGCGCAATTTGGATTATTTGGTTGCGAGTGTGCATAATCCGCAGCTCGCTGAAGGCGCGACGCTCGCCCAGACGACCGAGATGTATATCAATGCTCTGGAGCACCCCAAGGTGTTCATGCTGGGCCACGCGGGTCGCTCGGGCGTTCCGTTTGATATCGATGAGGTGTTGTTGGCGGCCAAGGCCAAGCATAAGATCATCGAGATCAACAACCATAGTCTTGAGCGTGGTACCGATGCCGAGCATTGGGGCGTGTGCCGCAAGATTGCCGAGCGCTGCGCCGAACTGGGCGTGGGGATTGGCGTCTCGACCGACGCGCATATTGGTATGGCAATTGGCAAGCTCGATCATGCGCGCAAGATGCTCGATGAGATTCACTTCCCGCTGGATCTGATCGTGACGCGCGACCGCGAGACGCTGCTGCGCGAGATGGCGGCAGCCGGCGTCTGTGACCTGCGCAAGAGCATGTAACGGGCTCATATACCCAATGAAAGGGGGCGGTCCAGACGGGCCGCCCCCTTTCTTGTCTCAAAAATCTACCGGGGTGGGTTAGCGGCGTTCGAGGACCGCTACGGTTTCGGTGTGGTCGGTGTGGGGGAACATGTCGACCGGCGTGATCTTGAGCAGGCGATAGCCTCCGTCGAGGAGCTGGTGCAGGTCACGCTCTTGGGTCACGGGGTTGCAGCTGATATAGGTGATGCGGCGCGGCTTGAGTGCGCAGGCGGCTTCGAGGAACTCGGGGGTGGAGCCGGCGCGCGGCGGGTCGATGGAAAGGACGTCGACGCGTTCGTTGTTGTCGGCGGCATCGAGGATGTAGTCGGTGGCGTCGTCGGCCATAAACCAGGCGCTGCGGGTGAGGCCGTTGAGCTCGGCATTGCGACGTGCGTCGGCAATGCCCGCCGGGTTGCGCTCCACGCCGAGCAGCATAATGCCGATACCCCTGTCCTGGGCATCCTTCGCGGCGCACAGACCGATGGTGCCGCTGCCGCAGTAAGCGTCCATTAGAATGTCACCCTGCTGCAGATCCATGCCGTCAATCGCGAGCTGATAGAGCAGCTCGGTCTGCTGCGGATTGGTCTGATAGAACGCGGTAGGGGAGATATCGAATTCGCAACTGAGCAGCTGGTCGCGCATGCACTCGGCGCCATAGACGATACGAGTCTCCTCACCCAAGATGGCGTTACCGGGACGGCCATTGATATTATGGGCAACGGTGACGATATGCGAATCGAGCGCCGCGACGGCCTCAAAGAACTCCTGTGCATGCGGCAAGTCACGCTGGGCGGTCACGAGCGTAACCATGACCTGGTCGGTACGCCAGCCGCAGCGGACGACGGCATAGCGAAGCAAGCCCAGGTGCTTGTCCTCGTTAAAGGCGGCAATGCGTAGGCGCTCGGCCTCGCGGGCGATGCCGTTGAGAATCTGACGGGCACCCGGCGCCTCGACAGGACACTCGGGTACGGCAACGATCTTGTGCGTGCCGCGCTCAAAGAAACCGCAACGGACAGCGCCCTCCTTACCGGGAGCAAAGGGAGTGGCAGCCTTATGACGAAAGCCACGCGGCGCAGGATATTTGCCCGGGTCACCCAGGGTAACACCCATACCGCGAATGGGATCAACGGCAATACCCTCGCGCTCGCAGAGCTCAGCAAACAGCTCTTCCATAGCAGCCTGCTTGGCCGCCAGCTGCTTCTTATAAGGACGATTGAGCGCCGTGCACCCACCACAAGCTTTCATGATGGAGCAAGGAGATTTGGGATCCACAGCCTTGCGCGCAGACGAAGCCGAATCACTATACGGACGCTTGGAGCGAGCCTGAGGCGCCTTATCCCCGCCCCGACGAGAGCCGGGACGCTTGGCCTTAGTCCTGCTCTTAGTCGATTTGCTTTTTGCAGCTTTAGAAGACTTGGATTTCGTAGAAGATTTCTCCTTCTTCGACCCCTCAGCCGCCTCCACCAAAGCACGACGAGCCTTACGCTCCGCACGAGATTCTGCCATGAATTAACCCCACTAATTTACAAATTGAAATCTGAAAGCATTGTACCGTGCCAAGCTAGCGGACGATATGCAAGCGCCCATTTCATGTCAGTGATAAGCCCAACGACGTTTGCCCGCCGGGTGCCGGGGCAGGGGTTAAGTTTGTCGCGAGTTCCGCACGAACAGGAGAGCACTTAATGTGC
>NZ_QSBV01000003.1:35112-133335 GCF_003465825.1 Collinsella sp. AF02-46-1 | reverse complement strand
GCGCCGGGGGCGGGAATCTGGGCGTACACATTTCCTACACATATTAAAACCCTGCTTACGTTTGCCAGCCGTTCTCTACCGCTCACCGAGGGCCTCTTTATAGTGAAGCGTCATATGGCTAAAGCTGATAGGCTCCCTTAGCCAAGGCACAGCCGGCATCGAGCAACTCATCGCGCTCCTCCACCGAGAACCCCTCGGCGTATACGCGAACCACCGGTTCGGTCCCGCTGGGGCGGATCAGCAGCCAGGTGTCATCCTCGAATGCCAAACGTAAACCATCCATATGGCTTACAGCCTGCGGCGCCTTGCCGCAAATCGATTTAGGATTCATGCCAGGAAGCAGCGTTCGCAGCGATTCGGCGTCTTCGGCCTCAAGGCGCAAATCGCGACGCCCATAGCTCGTCTTACCAAAACTGGCCTCGAGCTGATCGACCAAAACGCCCAAAGGCGCGCCCGTCTTTGCCATAAGCTCACACAGAATCAGACAAGCAAGGATTCCATCACGCTCAGGCATATGCGCGGCGATGCCGATACCGCCGGCCTCCTCGCCTCCCATGAGGACGCCGCCCTTCTTCATCTCTGCAGCTATATATTTGAAACCGACCGGCTTAACGGTCACACGACAGCCAAGCGCCTCGGCAATGCGACGCACGAGCGTCGAGCACGAGAGATTGACGACGACACGCCCCTCCAAATTGCGGAATTGAACGAGGTCGCCCAAAACAAGCGCCATGATTTGATGCGGATGAATATATCTACCGCGTTCGTCGACCGCACCGATACGGTCGGCATCGCCGTCGGTCACCAGGCCTGCACACGCCCCGTCCTCGACAACCGCACGCTCGCAAGCGTCCACCCACGGCTCAACAGGGTCGGGGCAAATGTCCTCTTGATCGGACGACTGTCCGGCATGAATCTCATGCACCTCGACGCCTAGCTCCCGCAGCAGGTCGGCAAGATATCCCTGGGCCGCGCCGCCCATGGGGTCAACTACCACACGCAGGTGAGCGGCTCGAATGGCCTCGGCATCGACAAACGATGCCACCGCCTGCATATAGTCAGGAATAATATCCGCGGTGCGATAGCGTTCCTCGATCCCCATCGGCTCGGGGGCCATAGTCTCTTCGAGCTCTTCGATGACATCCTGATTGGCCGTCGAGCCATCTCCCATGCGCAGCTTAAGGCACAGATACCCCTGCGGATGATGGGATCCCGTCACCATGAGCGCACCGCAGGCCTCGCCGTCATACGCCGCCGCCCACGTAAGGGCGGGGGTCGGAACAGGCCGAGATGCGAGCACTGCGTCCAATCCGTGAGCGGCAAGCACGCCTGCCGCAAGCTCAGCAAACTCGCGCGCCTGCGGCCGGGTGTCGAACCCTATATATACTGTTTTGCCGGGATTGATCTTTTGCCACAACTCGCCGACGGCATCGGCAATGCGGGCAACGTTGTCGACGGTAAAGTCGTCGTCGACGCGGGCGCGCCAACCGTCAGTTCCAAAATGAATTATCGCGCACACGCGCAGACACCTCGCAGTGTTTGGATCATGGTACGCATGAGGTATACCCGCAGCACGCACCCGGCAACCTGCCGGTACCAGCATTCACCATTTGGGCAAATGCTGCCGAGGACATGCAGGCAATAAAAAAAACCGCCCCGTATGGAGCGGTTTTGCCCTTTATATATCGAGCGCCTCGGCCATCGCTGCCGTAGTGATTGCCGTGGTTCCACAGCAACTGCCCACCATTGCGGCACCGGCATGTCTCCATTCGATGCATGCGCGCGCGAAAGCTTCGGGGTTCTCGTGCCATACGGGGCCATCCTGAGTCTGGACCGGATCGCCTACGTTGGGACGCACCGTGACGGGAGTAGTCGCCGATGCAACCATCCTGGGCACCGCCGCGTTCGCGGCCGCAAGCGAACAGCAATTAACACCAACCGAGTTTGCGCCGTGTTTTTCGGCGTACAAAACGGCTGCCTCGATGTTGAGGCCATCGCCCAACAGGTCGCCTTTATCGTCAACGACAAAACTCACCAGGACAGGCATGCCGTCGGCGGCATCTCGGGCGCCGGCAAGCGTGGGCTGCAAATTACGGATAGACGTCACCGTCTCGATCAGCAGACCGTCAACACCAGCATTGAGCAAGGCGTGCGCCTGTTCGCGCGCAATGCCTCGGATTTCACGATACTCGACAGAGTCTTCGGCAAACCACTCAATACCGATCGGGCCCATCGAGCCCAGTAGCAGCTGAGGGTGCGCCTGGCGGGCATCGTCGACGGCCCCGCGATTGACCTCCGCCACGGACGGCGCAATCTGATCGTGCTTGAGGGCATAGCTCGATGCCTGAAAGGTGTTGGTAATGAGCACCTGCGCGCCGGCGGCGACATACAAGCGATGAATACGAGAAACGGTCTGCGGCTCTGCCAGATTCCAAAACGCCGGTGGAATGTCGGCGGCATCGTACTCACTCAACAGAACACTGCCCATGGGGCCCTGCGCCAACAAGGTCTCGCTCGACAAGCGGCGCGTAAGTTCCTCGGCACCAAAGCGGTTGTAATAACTCGTATCCATATATATCCCGCTATTCCTCGACGCTGATTCCCTGCTTTTCGAGATAGGCGAGCCAGCGGTTCATCGTGTCCTCGGATAGCGCATGCTCCATCATGCAGGCCTCGGAATCGGCTCGCTCAAATTCGACACCGAGCTCCTGAACCAAAAACGTGCGGATGAGGCGATGACGGTACCAGATAGCCGTACCAACCTCGCGGCCGCGATCGGTCAGGACTACCTTGCCGTAGTGCGATTGCTCGACAAGTTCGGATGCTTTGAGCGCCGAAACCGCTTTATTGACCGATGCCTTGGAGACGCCAAGGCGCTGCGCGATGTCGACCGATCGCACGCCGTTGGTTTCCCCCTCTTCGCTTTCAATGCGAACCATGCACTCCAAGTAGTCTTCGTTCGCCACCGTCAGATGTAGTTCGCGCGAGCTATTTGTCGTATCCATGATCTTCCGTCCCTTCTGCATTCATTGGCTGATTCTACCCCATCCAAGCGTCGCGGTATGCCGTGGCATACCGTGCTAGAGTTCTTGTTGCACACGACGACCAAGATTGGAGCGGTCTTTATGGAAAACACCACCACGAACCCCGATGTCCTCGAGCGCTTTTTGCGCTACGTCCAGATCAACACGCAGTCCGAGGATGCAAACTGCGACCAGGTACCCTCGAGCGCCGTTCAGTTTGACCTTGCCAACGTGCTGGCTGAAGAGCTGCGCGAGCTTGGTGCGGAAGATGCCCACGTGACCGAGCACGCCTATGTCTGCGCGCATATCCCCGCAAGTGTGGGCGCTGAGGACAAGCCCGCCCTGGGCCTGATCGCCCATCTCGACACCACCGAAGTTGCACCGGGCGCCGGCGTGAAGCCGCACATCGTGCACTACGAAGGCGGCGACCTGGTCTGCGGCACGGTTGACGGTAAGCCCGTTGCCATGAGTACCGCCAAGCTTCCCGCCCTGAACGACCTCGCGGGTGAGGACCTGGTCTGCAGCGATGGCACCACGCTGCTGGGCGCGGACGACAAGGCAGGCGTCGCCGAGATCATGTCGCTTGTCGCGCGTATCGCTCAGGACCCTTCTCTGCCCCATCCCGCACTCGGCATTTGCTTCTGCCCTGACGAGGAGATCGGCCACGGAGCCGAGCTGTTGGATATCGATACCTTTGGCTGCAAGTATGCCTACACGGTCGACGGTGGCCCCATCGGCGAGCTGGAGTGGGAGTGCTTTAATGCCGCTGAGGCGACCGTCTGCTTTGAGGGCCAGTCCATCCACCCGGGCGACGCCAAAGGCCGTATGGTTAACGCAGGCAATCTGTTCTGCGACTTCAACGCGTTGCTCCCCTACGTGCAGCGCCCGGAGTATACGGAAGGCTACGAGGGCTTTTATCACCTTGAGGGTGTATCTGCAACCGTCGATCACGCCACAGCGCGCTATATCGTCCGCGACCATGACGCAGCCAAGTTCCAGCAGAAACTCGACCTTATTGATGCCGCCGCCTCGATGCTCAACCAGCGCTTGGGTGACAAGCGCGTGACGGTCGAGATTAAGCAGCAGTATCGAAATATGGCCGAGATCGTTCGTGACTATCCCGAGCTTATTGATGTTGCCAAGGAAGCCTACCTTGCCTGCGGCGTTGAGCCCCAAGTGCTGCCGATTCGCGGCGGCACCGACGGCGCGCAGCTGTCGTTCCGCGGTCTGCCCTGCCCCAACCTTTCCACCGGCGGCTATTGCTACCACGGCGTCAACGAGTTTGTCCCGGTCAGTTCGCTCGTCAAGATGACCGACGTCCTGCAGGAGCTCGTCGCCCGTTTCGCATAAGCCTGGCTGCATAAGCCCAAAAGACGAATCGCCCCGTCCTCTACAGAGAACGGGGCGGTTTTTGATACAAGGGGAGTAGTCAACATCGCAGGTTGAGCCAACGTCAGCGAGCGACGTCCAAGGCGAACAATTTGTCATTCAAAAGGCAGGGCATTGACCTTCTGGTCATGCCCTGCCTTTTGAATGACAAATTGTCGCCTTGGGCGGCGCGCAGCGTCGAGTCGTTACGGCGTTTGGTAAAACGCCGTAACTTAGTAGTTGGCTTCGTAGCCGTTGCCGTCGCCGGTGGGCTCTTCGTAGTAGTCCGAATCGCTCGAATCGCTTGAGTCATCGGAATCGTCAGAGCTGACCGATGAGGTTGCGGTACCGTTTGCGTAGTCGTCAGACGTGTTGTTGCTGAGGTCACCGATCGTGGAGCTGGAGCCGTCGGAAAGACCCATGGTGTTGGGGCCCTTGGGGTCCTTGCCGGCGTCGACACGGGCCATCATTTCCTTAAGCTCGTCTTCGTAGACAAAGACATAGCTCACGCCGTCGATCATGGTGCTGTCGTCGGCGTACGAGGGCAGGTTGGCCGAGTAGATACCGTCGACATCCATACCGCGCATGGCATTGACCGTAGCCACGATATCCTGAACGCTCATATCGGTTACGAGCATATCGGACAGCGAATTAACCAGGCCAAAGATCTTCGTGGCATCGAAGTTATTGAGAATCTGGTTGGCAAGGGCGCCAAGCACCTGACGCTGGTGGCGCATGCGCGTGTAATCGCCGTCGGCATAGGTGTAGCGGCAGCGGGCATAGGTAAGGGCGGTGGCACCGTCCATATGCTGTTGGCCAGCGGTAATCTTAATATCCAGGTGCTCGGGGTCGTCAACATCATCGGTTGCGTTAATGTCGATACCGCCAACCGAATCAATCAGCGCCTGCATACCGTCGAAGCTGACCTCGGCATAGTGGGAAATCTGAACACCGCACAGCTCGTTGACCGCCTCGACCATGGCCTCGGCGCCGCCAACGGTATGGCAGGCGTTGATCTTCATGGTCTCGCCCTTGTACTCGACCTTGGTGTCGCGCGGAACGGAAATGAGCGTCGCCTGCTTTTGCGTGGGGTCGATGCGTGCCAGGATAATCGAGTCGGCACGATACGTATCCTCGCCCGGACGGCCGTCGGTGCCAAGAAGCAGCACGTAGAACGGATCCTTTGCCTCATCGGTGTCAACCAGAACCCGACGCAGATTGTCGGTAATGACATTAGAATCGCCGAGCTTGCCCATAATGGTGGCAAACCACAGGCCGGCAGCGGTAGTGGCACTCAACAGCACGCCAAGCACGACAATGAGCGCGACGTGACGAATCGTGTGGCTACGACGACGTTGGCGAGCGCGCTCGGAATAGCGAGCCACGTTATCGCGACTGTAGATCTTGGCCTGCGCACCAGTTGAGGGTCTTCGGGTGGTGGTATCTGCGAGGGGCTTTTTATTAAACATAGGCAACCTGTATTAGTAGATGACGGGATCGGGGACGGTAGCATGCTCGACATGCGCGCCGAGCGCCTGCAGCTTTTCGACAAACTGCTCGTAGCCGCGCTTGATGTGATGGATAGCCGAAACCTCGGTCGTCCCGTCGGCGATCAAGCCCGCTACGACGAGGGCCGCTCCGCCGCGCAGATCGGGCGAGGTAACCTGTGCACCCGAGAAGCCCTTGACGCCATGAATCATGGCATGATGGCTCTCGATACGAATGTCGGCACCCATGCGCACCAGCTCAGAGGCAAACATAAAGCGATTCTCGAAGATGTTTTCGGTAATAACAGAACTGCCGTCGGCAAGGGCGGAGAGCACCATAATCTGCGCCTGCATGTCGGTCGGGAAACCGGGGAACGGAAGCGTCTGGATGTCGACCGGCTTGATACGCTCGGCACGGTTCACATGGACGCCATCCTCGACGCGCTCGCAGTCGATACCCATGAGCTCCATCTTCTTGAGCACCATGCCCAAGTGAATGGGGCAAATGCCCGTGACATCGACACCGCGATCGTCGGCCATCAACGCACCGGCAACGATAAAGGTACCGGCCTCGATGCGGTCGCCCACCACGCGATGGGTAACGGGATGGAGCTCTTCCACGCCTTCGATCGTCACGACGGGCGTACCGGCGCCAACAATCTTGGCGCCCATCTCGTTGAGCATGTTAGCGAGATCGACGATCTCGGGCTCGCGGGCGGCATTGTCGATAACTGTGGTGCCCTGTGCGCGCACAGAGGCCATGATGAGGTTCTCGGTCGCACCGACGCTGGCGAACTCGAGCGTGACGGTGGTACCGCGCAGACCTTGGGGCGCATTAGCGTTGATGTAACCGTGGGCGGTATCGAACTCAACGCCCAGGGCCTCAAGACCAAGAATGTGCATATCGATCTTGCGAGCACCCAGGTTGCAGCCGCCCGGCATGGCAATTTTGGCGCGATGGAAGCGGCCCAGCAGGGGTCCCATGACGGCGGTGGAAGCGCGCATCTTGGCAACGAGCTCGTAGGGGGCCTCCCATGAATCGACCTGAGAGGTATCAATCTCGAGCGTGTGCTCGTCGAGAACATCGATCGTAGCGCCCATGCCCTTGAGCACCTTGCCCATCACGTGGACATCGGAAATATCGGGCACGTTCTGCAGCGTCGTCTTGCCCGGCGCCAGAAGCGTTGCCGCCATGAGTTTGAGCGCGGAGTTCTTGGCGCCCGAGACGGGCACGGAGCCTCCGATGGCGTGGCCACCCTCAACGCGGATAATATCCAAGGTCTACCCTTTCAAAAAGCATGCCCGGGGTGGCTGGGCCATCCCGGGCATGATGTGTTCGCAAATGGTCGAACGCTAAATCGTTTGACTATTGGGCAAGCTTGAGCTTACACCATGCGATTTCATTATAGAGGTAGGCGCGGCGTGCATCATCCTCCGACAAATTACCCAGCTTCTCTTCAAAACCTTGAATATCAGCTTTAAGCTTGTCGGCATCGACGGTCGCCAAATCGCAAGCGCGCTCGGCGAGAACGGTCACGACATCGTCCGCAACCTGGGCATAGCCGCCGGCCACGGCAAACGTGTGGTCGACAGTGCCCATGGCCTTATCGGAAACGCGAACGTAACCGCGGTCGATCGTGCAGATCTCGCTGGAGTGAGCAGGCAGGACGCCAAACTCGCCATCCGTGGACGGAATCGACACAAACGCAGCGTCGCCCTCATAGGCGCAGCTCACGGGGCACACGATGCGGATACGCATAACCTACTTCTCCCCCATCTTGCGGGCGCGCTCGCGCACGTCCTCAATCGTGGAAGCATAGCGGAAAGCCTGCTCGGGCAGGTCATCGGCCTTGCCGTCGACAATCTCGGCGAAAGAGCGGACGGTATCCTCGACGCGGACGTAGACACCGGGGTTGCCGGTGAACTTCTCGGCGACGTGGAAGGACTGCGAGAGGAACTGCTGAATCTTACGGGCACGGTTGACCGTAAGGCGCTGCTCCTCGGACAGCTCGTCCATACCCAGAATGGCGATGATGTCCTGAAGGTCGGAGTACTCCTGCAGGAGCTCCTGGACCTTGACGGCGACACGGTAGTGCTCCTCGCCGACGATCGAGGGATCGAGAGCGTCGGAGGAAGATGCGAGCGGGTCGATAGCCGGGAACAGGCCAAGCGACGAAATGCTACGCGAAAGAACCGTGGTGGCGTCGAGGTGCGTAAACGTCGTGGCAGGCGCCGGGTCGGTCAGGTCGTCTGCGGGGACGTAGACAGCCTGGACGGAGGTAATGGAGCCCGTCTTGGTCGAGGTAATACGCTCCTGGAGGTCGCCCATCTCGGTTGCCAGCGTGGGCTGGTAACCAACGGCGGACGGCATACGGCCCAGCAGTGCGGAAACCTCGGAACCTGCCTGGGAGAAGCGGAAGATGTTGTCGATGAACAGCAGAACGTCCTGGCCGCGATCGCGGAAGTACTCAGCGGTGGTAAGGCCGGCCAGACCGATGCGCAGACGCGCTCCGGGCGGCTCGTTCATCTGACCATAGACCAAGCAGGTCTTGTCGATAACGCCAGACTCGCTCATCTCGAGGAACAGGTCGGTGCCCTCGCGGGTACGCTCGCCGACGCCGGTGAACACCGAGGTGCCGCCGTGCTCCTGGGCGAGGTTGTTGATGAGCTCCTGAATCAGAACGGTCTTGCCGACGCCGGCGCCGCCGAACAGGCCCGTCTTGCCGCCACGGATGTAGGGCTCGAGCAGGTCAACAGCTTTGATGCCGGTCTCGAAGATCTCGGTCTTGGTGGTGAGCTCGTCAAAGCGGGGCGCTGCATGGTGGATGGGGTAGAACTCCTCCACCTCGGGCATGGGCTTGCCGTCGACGGGCTTGCCCATAACGTTCCAAATTCGGCCGAGCGTCTTGGGGCCAACGGGCATCTTCATGGGCTCACCGGTATCGGTGGCGATGAGGCCGCGCTGCAGGCCGTCGGTCGAGGACATGGCGACCGTGCGGACGACGCCGCCCGGAAGCTGGCTCTCGACCTCGAGGATCGTGCTCAGATGACCGATCGGGGTCTCGGCCTCGACCGTGAGCGCGTTGTAGATCGGGGGCACCGCGCCGTCAAACTTGACGTCGACGACAGGGCCGATGATTCGCACGATGCGACCATCACCGGCAGTCGTCTTCTTGGTGGCTTCCTCGACCGCAAGCTTTACGGTGTTATTAGCCATTACTGTTCCTCCAATGCTGAGGCTCCGCCGACGATCTCGTTAATCTCGGTCGTGATCGAAGCCTGGCGCACGCGACTATACGTGCGGGTAAGGGTCGAGATGATCGCGGTGGCGTTTTCCGTCGCGGAGTGCATGGCCTTGCGGCGTGCACCCTGCTCGGCAGCCGCCGAATCGATCAGGGCCTGGTAGATGACCGTCAGGATGTAAGACGGCACAAGCTTGCCGAGAACATGCTCGGGAGAGGGCACGAACTCGAACGTGGACGAGATGCGCTTAGGGGCGTCGGTCTCGTTCTTACGCGGACCGTGGGCCATAGCGATCATCTCGGGGTCGAGCGGCAACAGATGCTCGACGCGAAGCTCCTGATCCACGCGGTTCTTGGCGTGGTGGTAGACAAGCTCGACACGGTCAAGCTCACCGGCACGATACGCATCGCAGATATGAGAGGAGATCATGCGGGCCTGATTGAAATCGGGCTCAGAGGAGTTGCCCTCAAAGTGCATGACAACGTTTGCGCGGTCACGGAAATACGTGGCCGGCTTACGCCCGCACGCGATGATCTCGCACTCGATGCCGTCGTTCGCCCAAGAAGCGGCGAGCTTTTCGGCCGTGCGCTCCACCGTCGTATTGAAACCGCCGGCAAGGCCGCGGTCCGAGGCAATAACGACAATCAGGCCATGCTTGACGCTCTCATGCTTCTGCAGCATGGGATCGGTGCCCGAACAGGAGGCGTCGCCGGCGACCGTCAACATGACGTCGGTCAGCGCCTCCTTATAGGGCTCGGCCTGCTTGGAGCGATCGAGGGCACGACGGATCTTGGCCGTAGAGACCATCTCCATCGTGCGCGTGATCTGCTTGGTCGTGGTAACCGAGGAGATTCGCTTCTTAATGTCGCGAAGGTTAGCCATGGGGCTTAGTTCTCCTCTGATCCAGAAACATCCGAATGGTGCTTGGCCATGAACTGCTGCTTGAAGTCGCCGATGACGCGCAAGAGCTCAGCCTTGGTGTCATCATCGATCTTCTTGGCGCGAACCTTGTCGAGCAGCGAGCCAAAGCCATTGTCCATGTACTCGATGAGCTCGGCACGGAAGGGCAGCACGTCGGCGATCTCCAGGTCATCCAGGAAGCCCTCGTTGCCAGCGAACAGCGTAACGATCTGCTCGCCAACCTCAAACGGCTTGTAACGCGGCTGCTTCAGGAGCTCGGTCATGCGAGCACCATGGGTCAGCTGCTTTTGCGTGGCCTCGTCGAGGTCGGAGCCGAACTGCGTGAAGCCGGCGAGCTCCTGGTACGAAGCAAGGTCCAGACGGAGGTTGCCGGCGACCTGCTTCATGGCCTTGGTCTGCGCATCGCCACCGACGCGGGACACGGAGATGCCCACGTCGACTGCCGGGCGCTGACCCTGGAAGAAGAGCTCGGACTGCAGGTAGATCTGACCATCGGTAATGGAAATGACGTTGGTCGGAATGTAGGCCGAGACGTCGCCGTCCTGGGTCTCGATGATCGGCAGTGCCGTCATGGAGCCGTAACCGTTCTTCTTGGACATCTTGACGGCACGCTCGAGCAGACGAGAGTGCAGGTAGAAGATGTCGCCAGGATAGGCCTCGCGTCCGGGCGGACGATGCAGCGTCAGCGACATCTGACGGTAGGCCACAGCCTGCTTGGACAGGTCGTCGTAGATGACGAGCACGTGGCCGCCGGGGTTGGTCTCGCTGGCGGGCTTGCCGTCCTCGCCGTTGTACATGAAGAACTCGCCGATAGCGGCACCGGCCATAGGCGCGATGTACTGCATAGGGGCGGAATCGGCAGCGGTGGCCGAAACGATGATGGTGTAGTCGAGCGCACCGTGCTGAGCGAGGGTCTCGCGGATGTTGGCAACCGTGGAGGCCTTCTGGCCGATGGCGACATAGATGCAGACCATGCCCTTGCCGCGCTGGTTGAGGATAGCGTCGATGGCGATGGCGGTCTTACCGGTCTTACGGTCGCCGATGATGAGCTCACGCTGACCGCGGCCAATAGGCACCATGGAGTCGATAGCGAGCAGACCGGTCTGAACCGGCTCGCACACCGGGGTACGATCGATGACGCCGGGAGCCTTGAACTCGATGGGGCGACGGTGCGTGGCGACGATGTCGCCCAGGCCGTCGATGGGCTGGCCGAGCGGATTGACGACGCGGCCGAGCATGGCACGGCTCACGGGGATATCCATAATGCGGCCAGTGGTGCGGCACTCGTCGCCTTCCTTGATGGAGTCGACGGCACCGAACAGAACGGCGCCGACCTCGTCACGGTCAAGGTTCTGGGCAAGGCCGAAGACGGTCTCACCGGTATCGGAGCTCTTGAACTCCAGAAGCTCGCCTGCCATGGCGCTCTTGAGGCCGGAGACGCGCGCGATGCCGTCGCCTACCTCGTCGACCGTTGAAACCTCATGCGTATCGACCGTCGCGGAGAGGCTCGTGAGCTGCTCCTGCAGTTTCTTGGCGATATCCTGGGCATTGAGGGTTTCGGACATTAGGCTTCACCTCCGTACGAATTAGCAGAGTTTGCGAGGGTCTCCTGCGCGATGCGCAGCTGCGTCTTGACGGAAATATCACGACGCTCGCCGCGGGCCTCGAGCACCAGGCCGCCCACGATAGACGGGTCGACCTGCTCGATAAGGAATACCTTGCGGCCGAAGTCCTGCTCGCATTTCTTAGTGATGGTTTGACGCAGCTCGTCGTCGAGCGGGATCGCCGTGGTGACGGTCACGCCCACTACATCCTCGTCTTCCTCGGCAACATACTTAAAGGCAGCTGCCACCTTGGGAAGAAGGTCGAGCTGGTCGCGCTTGGACATGGTGTCGAGCACGGCGATGATCTCGGGGCTGGCAGAAGCCAAGCGCTCGATCATCTCGAGGTCCTCGAACACATGGTTCTCGGCCTTAGCGGCTTCCAGAAGGGAGCGCGCGTAGGTCTCGAGCACCTTGTCCTGATAGCGGCTAGTCGGCATTCAGGCTACCTGCTTCCTGGATGTAGCGCTCGATGAGCTTCTTCTGCTCGGCATCGTCCTCGAGTGCCTCGCCCACGATCTTGGTGGCGACGGCAACGGACAGGTCGGCGATGGAGCTCGCGGCACCGGCGTAAATGGACTTGCGCTCGTCCTCGACGGTCGTATGGGCCTTGGCGATGATCTCCTCGGCCTCCTTGTGAGCAACCTCGATGATACGGGCGCGCTCGGACTCGGCGTCCTTACGGGCCTCGAGAACGATGTCGGCAGCCTGACGACGGGCGTCGGTGACGATCGAGTCGGACTCAGCGCGCTTGGCGATAGCCTCCTGCTTGGTCTTCTCGGCCTCGTCGAGGCTCTCCTCGATCTTCTTGCCGCGCTCCTCCATGGTTTTCATGATGCCCGGCAGGGCGACCTTGGCCAGCACGATCCAGATAATCAGGAAGGCGATAAGCGCCGGGATGAACTCCGCCATCTTAGGGATGAGGATGTCCGCACCGGCGGCGCCGTCCTCGGCGAACGCGGAAACCGGCATGAGCAGCGCGGCCGCGGACGCGGAGAGTGCGATCGCGCTCTTCTGGGATGAAAGATTCATACTTGACGCTCCGTGCTATTTAACGATCAGCGCGACAACGAAGCCGATCAGAGCCAGAGCCTCGCCGAAGGCGGAGCCCATGATGAAGACGGTGAACACGCGGCCCTGGACCTCAGGCTGACGGGCCATAGCACCCGTAGCACCCAGAGCAGACAGGCCGATAGCAAGACCAGCGCCGATAACACCGAGACCGTAACCGATAACTCCCACGATTCCTCCTTTGTCGTGCGTGTCTTATTTCACGCAGGATAACCTTTTTTATAACTGCCGGGCTCCATGGGTACGGGCACCGGCGGTTTAACGAATTGCTTACCTTTAAGGCGCGAGCGGAAGGCTACTCCTCCTCCGCGACCTCCTCTGCCTCGGAGACATACACGGCGGTAAGGACCGTGAAGACGTAAGCCTGGATGGCGCCGACCACAAGCTCGATCGCATAGATCAGGATGAGGATGGCAAGCCAGGCTAGCGAAGGCAGGGCGCCAACGGCGTGGGCCGCGGAAACCTGCTGAAGCAGCGGCTGCATGAACATGCTCGCCATGATGGCGAACGAGCCCATGACCACGTGTCCTGCGAACATGTTGCAGAACAGACGGACGGCAAGCGTGATGAGACGCAGGAAGGTCGAGAAAAGCTCGACGACCCACACAAGCACGTTCATCGGGAAGCTTACGCCCTGCGGGGCGAGGCTCTTGATGTAGCCGATCACGCCGTGAGCCTTGCATCCGTAGTAGATGAAGTACACGAAGGCGAAGATGGCGAGCGCGGCGGTGGAGCCGATTGCGCCGGTGCCGGGCTTCATTCCCGGAATCAGGCCGATCATGTTATTGATCAGGATGAACAGGAAAAGCGAGCACAGGAACGGGAAGTGTTTCTTCCAGTTCTCACCCACGACGCCCTTGCCGATATCGTTCTCGACGTACTCGATGATGTACTCGAAACCGTTGACGAAGAAGCCCTTGGGAACCAGGGTCTGCTTCTTCTTGAACACGGCCAGGACGATCAGGAGCACGATCGTGGAGACGATCAGCCAAAACGAGTACTGCGTGATGCCGCAGCTCAGATCGCCCACGACAGGGGTGGAGCTGAACTCGCTGACCAGATGATTAATCTCATCAGGCAGCTTTTCAAAAATTTCCACGACTTACCTTTCGACCTCATGAGGATCTCGCAGCGCCTTGGCGACGCGAACCGCGCAGGCGGCCATAAAGGCCACGAAGCCGATCGCCTCGCCCAGGAGGAACATGCGAAATGCCTCTCCGAACAACACAAACACAACCAAGGTAAAGACGAGCAGGGCGATTGCCGAGACCGCCAGACTCACCATACCCTTGAGCATGTCCGCATTCTGCTTATCGTCAAGAACCGGCTTGAGCGTAAAGACAAAGGGAAGGAAGGCAATTGCGCCCGCGATGGCGCCTGCAACGATAGCGAGCAGATCGGCTATCTGAAACACTGGCGTCCTCACTTTCCTTTTTTAACGCTTCCCAGAACAGTTCCCGCCAAACATTGGTGACTATTGTACGAGCCAATCGCTAAAGTACAACCGAAAAAGCATCGGTTAATACGCACCTGTTCGTTTTCTTAAGACCTTCTTTATGCCGCAGGTAGGTAATACGTTTTTCTCGAACCCCTCTAGGCTAAACGTCCGTTAACAGGAGTGCGCGTGGACGTCTTTTGCTCGCCCGCGCGCACCATTTCTTCGTATTTGTGACCGTAGCCGACAAGGCCCGACAACTAGAGCGTGCCGTAGATGCGGTCGCCGGCGTCGCCCAGGCCGGGAACGATGTAGGCGGCCTCGTTGAGATGGTCATCGATGGCGCACGTATAAATATGTACGTCAGGATCCTTCTCGGTCAGCGACTTGAGGCCCTCGGGCGCGGCGACGATGCACAGCATGCGGATGTCCTTGACACCGCGCTCGCGCAGGTAGCTGATGGCCATCTCGGCCGAACCGCCCGTGGCGAGCATGGGGTCGACAACCAGGCAGATACGCTGGTCGATATCCTTGGGCATCTTGCAGTAATACTCATGCGGCTCGTGGGTGACCTCGTCGCGCTCCATGCCGATGTGGCCCACGCGAGCGGAGGGCACCAGGTCGAGGATGCCGTCGACCATGCCAAGGCCCGCACGCAGGATGGGCACGATGGCGAGTTTCTTGCCGGCAAGCTGTTTGAACGTGGCGGTAGTGATGGGGGTCTCGACCTCGACGTCTT
Organism: Collinsella sp. AF02-46-1; assembly: GCF_003465825.1. Lineage (GTDB taxonomy): Bacteria > Actinomycetota > Coriobacteriia > Coriobacteriales > Coriobacteriaceae > Collinsella. The sequence goes on along the minus strand of NZ_QSBV01000003.1, from coordinate 118,447 downwards.
CCATAGGCAGGTCGCGCATGGCCTCGTAGCCGTCAAAGAGCGCAAGCTCGCGCACGAGCTGGCGGAACTGGTTGGTGCCGGTGTTTTTATCGCGCAGGATCGACAGCTTGTGCTGAACGAGCGGGTGATCGACAAGCGTCACACGGGACGCATCATAGGTGACGGTCATGGGTTGATTGCCCCTTTCGTTGCGGCCGCAAAACGGCCTTGCTGACAAGGCGCGCAGCAATGTTGCCGCCGCACGCCATGCATTAGTTTAGCGGTTTGTTGTATCGAGCAGCCCATCGCAGCCCTACTGTGCGGTACTGAGCGAGCGCCTGACTGCATCACACCAGCCCGCAAGGTTTTGTTCGCGGCGCTCGGCGGACATGTGGGGAAGGAAGGTCCTAACGATCTGGGCATTTTGCTCCAGCTCTTCCAGGTCTTCCCAATAGCCGACGGCAAGACCCGCCAAGTACGCGGCACCGATTGCCGTGGTCTCCACCGTCTCGCATTGCAGCACGGGGATATCCAGCAGGTCGGCCTGGAATTGCATGATGAACTCGTTGCGCGAGGCACCGCCATCGACAGACAGGCGCTCGATCGAAAGCCCCACGTCCTGCTCCATGGCGCGCAGCACGTCGTAGCTCTGATATGCCATGGATTCGCAGGCGGCACGTACGATGGTCGCACGGCTCGAGGCGCCGGTCAGACCGCACACGATACCGCGGGCATGCGGGTCCCACCAGGGAGCGCCCAGACCCGCAAAGGCGGGAACGAAGTAGCAGCCCTCGTTGTCGCTAATCGAAGCGGCGAGTTGTGCCGACTCGCTCACGCTCGAGATGATGCACATGTTGTTGCGAAGCCAGTTCATGGTGGAACCGGCAGCAAAGATGGAGCCCTCGAGCGCATAGCTGATCTTCCCGTTCGCAGCGATACCGATGGTGGAGACCAGACCGTTCTTGGATTCGACGATCTCGTCGCCGGTGTTCATGAGCATAAAGCAGCCCGTGCCATAGGTGTTTTTGGTCTGGCCGGGATGAAAGCAGCAGTGACCGAACAGCGACGCCTGCTGGTCGCCCGCCACACCCATGATGGGCGGCATGTTGGTCATGATGTCGCTCGCGACGCGGCCGTAGTCGCCCGAGCTCCAGCGAACCTCGGGCATCATGGAACGTGGAACATCAAAGAGCGCCAGCAGGTCGTCGTCCCAATCGAGCGTATGGATATTAAAGAGTGCCGTGCGGCTGGCATTGGTGTAGTCGGTGGCAAAGACCTGGCCGCCGGTGAGGTTGTAGATGAGCCAGGTGTCGATGGTGCCAAACATGAGGTCGCCCGCCGCCGCGCTCTCGCGTGCGCCGTCGACGTTGTCGAGAATCCACTGTACCTTGGAGGCCGAGAAATACGGGTCGAGCGTGAGTCCCGTGCGGGAGCGCACCAGCTCCTCGCAACCCTGTTCAACCAACGCCTCGATTGTCGACGCGGTACGGCGGCACTGCCATACGATAGCGTTATAGATCGGCTGACCGCTCACGCGATCCCAAACCACCGTGGTCTCGCGCTGGTTGGAGATGCCGATGGCGGCAATGCGGTCGGAGTGGATACCGCTCTTAAACTGGACTTCCATCATGACGGCGATTTGACTGGCAAGGACCGCCATGGGGTCTTGCTCTACCCAACCGGGACGCGGAAAACTGGTTTTGACGCTGCGACGTGCCTGCGCGACGATGCATCCGTACTCGTCGACGATGGTCGCAAGTACCGAGGTGGTGCCGCAGTCGAGCGCCATGATGTAGGAACCGCCAAAGTTAAACGAGGCATCTTCCATGCCCAGGCTGCCCAGATTCAACGACATCGCTTACACCTTTCTATTGCATCGGGTCGGACAGGACCCGTTCGATCTCTGATGCGGGAAGTGCGCCTTGGCGCAGGATCTGGAGCCCGCCGTGCTGGAGCGACACGATGGTCGAGGCATCGCGACACGGAGTCTCACCGGCGTCGACGGCAACATCGACACCCTCCAGGATGCGACCCTCGACGGCGGCAAAGCTTGCCGGCGAGGGCGCACCGTGCGTGTTGGCGCTGGTGCAGGCAAGGGGGCTGCCACAGGCGCGAATGAGCGCCTGCACCACGGGCGAGGCCGAAGCGCGAAGTGCCACCGTGTCGTCGGCGGCGCGCATAAAGGTCGGCACGCAGGGGGCCGCCTTGACCACGATAGTCAGGGCGCCCGGCCAGCATCGTCGGGCGAGCACGCGGGCCTCGTTAGGGATATCCACGCCATAGCGGTCGAGTGCCTCGGCATCATCGACCAGCCAGGCAACCGTTTGGGTGAGCTCGCGCTGCTTGAGGGTAAAGATACGACGATAGCCGGTACCGAGTGCGGGGACCGCGGCGCCGTTGACGGTGGCCTGCGGATCTCGCGGCCACGATGGGAATTCGCTTGTATCTTGAGGCACGGCGTCCGAAAAGGCGTTGACCGCCACGGCGACACCGTAGACCGTCTCGGTCGGGATCAAGGCCAGGCCGCCGCGGTCGAGCACCTCGGCCGTGCGCTCGACGGCAAGCCGATGCGGCTCGCGCGTTCCCTCGTATACCCGATAGACCGTCTGCATGTGTATGCCAGCCCCTTACGCTCTGGTGCAAGTTTGTTTACTGTGGGGCATTCTCGCACGAAACGTTCAACCTATTTGACCAGAGCGCATGTTGGTTTGGTGAGCGGCTCTAGTAGTCGGTGAAAGTGAGGGGGTTATTGGACTGCGACGAACTTCTTTGGCCTGCCGGCGTGGCGTTTTTGGGCTGCGTAGCGCTCGATGCTGTCTATCGTTATCATCCGACGGCCATCGACGAGTTCAACAACGAGTTTTCCGGCTTTGACCAGCGCGGTAATCCGCGGAGCGGAGACTTTGAGGTCCAGCGCTGCGTCTTTAAATGTTCGGCACGCCGCTTCCCGAGCGTCCTCGTGGTCGATTTCGACTGAAAGGGCCACGACCTCGGCCGAGCGTTCGTACCCTGCCGGAGTCAAACCGTTGTTGAGGTCGTCGGCCAAAAACGCCATCAGCGCCTCGGTGGCATGGGCAATCGCTTCTTCGCGCGTATCGCCATCGGCAAAGGCGCCGGGAATCTGCGGGAAGCTGGCGCAGTAACCGTCGTCTTCTTTTATGAGAACGCAGTCATAGGTAAATCGCTGCCTCATTTTGCCTCCAACTACCATCCAGCTTGGCGACGAATACTTGCCCACGTGCCCTTCTTTGGTCGATCACCACCAGAGCCGTTCACGGTGACAACACGGTCACCAGAAACATACTTAGCATGACTACCGACTTGCGCGACCTTCACGAATCCATCGTGCTTGAGTAGGGCAATGATTTCCCGAAAGGTAGGAGGTTGCATGGGCCGACCTCTTTCAGCCGTCCTAATTATAAATTAATTTATAATTTTTGCTAACCAGTTAATAAATATTACTGGCGCTGTTTGGGCTCGGTGACGATGGCTCGGACGATGCGGGGGCGATCGGTGAGGTCGTGGACGATGCGCACGTCCGACAGACCCGCTTGGCGGCAGAGCTCGGCCGCAGCGTCGAGCGCGCCCTCGTAGAGCTCGCAGGCAAAGAGGCCGCCAGCGCGCAACATGTAGGGCGCCGCGTTGAGCAGGCGGCGGAAGATATCGAGGCCGTCGGCACCGCCCTCGAGCGCCAGATCGGGCTCAAAGTCCTTGACCTCGTGCGGCAGCGAGCGCATGACATCGGTGGGGATGTAGGGCGGGTTGGAGACGAGTACGTCAAAGGTGCCCCACTCTTCACGGGGAATGGAGCTCACCAGGTTCGTGAGGCTGAAGGCGACCTCGTCGGACGTGAGGCCAAGCGCATCGCGGTTTTTGGTAGCAAGGTCGATGGCGCGCGGCTCGATATCGGTAGCAGTGCAGGTGACGTGGCCGCGACGCTCCCAGGCGATCGAGAGCGAGATACAGCCCGTGCCGCAGCCGACCTCGAGAACGCGGGCAGTGCGGGGCTCGGCTGGGGCAGGCGCAGCGGCATCCTGAGCTGAAACCGTCTCCTGGTCGGCGCCCTCGATGGCGATGTCGTATTCGTCGAGCTCGGGCTCGGCGGCTTTTGCGGCTTCGGCTTCTGCTGCTTGCGCGGCGGCTTCCTCGGCCTCGCGATCGGCAAGCTCCTCGGCATAGGCGCGGCTACCGAGCACGTCGCTACCCAGCGCAGCCTCATCGGCGGCCGTCAGGTTGGCAGCACGGCGCTCGGCGGTTGCGCGTTCGTCGGCCAGCGCCGCCTCAGCTTTGCGGGCCTGCTCGACCTCATCGTTCCAAGGCAGCTCAACACGCTGACGGGCAGCGGCCTCGGGGCTCAGCACCTCGGTATCCAGATAGTTCAGGACTTCTTCGACGAGCATCTCGGTCTCGGGGCGCGGGATGAGCACGCCGGGGGCGCACGCGACGTCGATCATGCGAAACTGCGCGCTGCCGGTGATGTACTGCAGCGGCTCGCCTTTGGCGCGACGAACGACGGCCGCGTGCATGGTCTCGAGCTGGGCTGCGTTAAGCGTCTCGTCCATGCGCATATACAAGTCGATACGCGCCAGGCCCGTGGCCGCGCACAGCAGCCACTCGGCAGAAAGACGGGGATGCTCCTCGCCGCGCTCGGCCAGGTACTCCTTGGTCCACTCGAGACAACGCTTGATGGTCCAAATCTCGTTTGCCATGGGGGCCCTCCCCTCTTAAGCGCCGGACGGCGCGCGAATGTCGGAGCAGATTGTAAGCGAGGCCAGCGCTTGGCAAGGGGCGATTAAAGGCGATTATCGAGAATCAGCCCAGAATTTTGCTTGGAGCCTGCCTAGAGTGTTCATTCGTCGACGTCTAAATCTGCATCCGTCAAGCTTTTGGCAAGGTTGCCCCAAAACTGACCAATATCTAACCAAGAACTTGCCACATCGCTTGACGCACGACCCATCAAAAATCGCCCCGCGATTTCTTGGACGTTTTTTCGAGCAATATTTTCAATTGCAGATGCATGCCGTTAATTGCTTTAAGCAGGTAAGCAGCTCAAAGGCCATCAAAACCGATTGAACAACATCTCAAAGCAATGTCCCCAATGACTCCCTACGGATCATTTGACAACCAAGGAAACGCCGATGTTTTGGCAATGCCAGCGAGCGACGTCCAGAGCGAACAAGTTGGCATGAAAAAGGCAAGGCATAGACCTTCTGGTCATGCCTTGCCTTTTGAATGACAAATTGTCGCTCTGGACGGCGCGCAGCGTCGGCTGGTCCGCCGTTCGGTAGAACGGCGGAACTTAGACTGCCTGTGCCAGCTTCTCGGCTCGCTCGGCGGCGGCGAGCGCCTCGATGACGGTGCCGAGCTGATCGCCCAGAAGGACGCCGTTGTAGGTGGAGTTGAAACCGATGCGGTGATCGGTCACGCGGTCCTGGGGCTGGTTGTAGGTACGGATCTTCTCGGAACGGTTGCCGTGGCCGATCTGGCTTTGGCGCTCGGCACCGAGCTCGGCCTGCTGCTTCTCGAGCTCCATCTCGTACAGACGGGCGCGCAGCATTTGCATGCAGACTTCGCGGTTCTGGATCTGGGAGCGCTGTTCCTGCGACTGCACCACGGTGTTGGTGGGCAGGTGGGTGATGCGCACGGCAGAATAAGTGGTATTAACGCACTGACCGCCAGGGCCGGAGGCGCAGTAGGTGTCGATGCGCAGGTCGGACTGGTTGATCTGAACGTCGATTTCCTCGGCCTCGGGAAGTACGGCGACGGTAGCCGTGGAGGTCTGAATGCGGCCCTGGGACTCGGTCTTGGGGACACGCTGGACGCGGTGCACGCCGGACTCGAACTTCATGACGGAGTAGACGCGGTCGCCCTCGACCTTGAACTCGATGGACTTAAAGCCGCCGGCCTCGCTGGGGCTGGAATCGAGCACGGTGGTCTTCCAGCCGCGCGATTCGCAGAAGCGCTGATACATCTTGTACAGGTCGCCGGCAAAGATGGCCGCCTCGTCGCCACCGGCGGCGGAGCGGATCTCGACGATGGTGTTCTTATCGTCGTTGGGGTCGCTCGGGATGAGCATGTACTTGATGTCTTCCTCGAGCTGGGGAAGCTTGGCCTCGTTTTCGGAGATGTCCATCTGGAGCATCTCCTTCTCATCGGCATCGGTCGTATCGTGGAGCATTTCCTTGGCAGCCTCGATGTCATCGAGCGCGCCGATATACTCGCGCGAGGCGGCGATGAGGTCGGACTGGTGCGCGTACTCCTTGTTGAGACGCGTGAACTCCTTGATATCGGAGGCGACGGCCGGGTCGGAAAGCTTCTTCTCGAGCTCCTCGTAGGCCTTGATAATCTTTTCGAGCTTGTCGCGCATGGCGGGACTCCTTTATATGCGTGAAGGTGAAAATCGGCAGAGCTGATGGGGCGCACGGCGCCACTGCGGGGGTAAGCCCGGCTAGAACATGTCGATCTTCAGATACATGCGCATCCCTTCGCGTATGGGGTACATAGTTGCGGTCTAACCCATACATGATAGCGTGCGCAGGCAAACCTGCATATAACCCGCACGGAATCCGACAAGGGGACAGTCCCTTTGTCGGATTCTAGAGCATATGGAGCAGGGCGATGAGGAAGCGAACACCCTGGAGGTAGGCGCGGCGGGTGATGCGCTCGTTGGTGCCGTGGACACCGCGCTCGCACTCGTCATCGTCTACCACAAAGGCCGAGAAGCGAATGCACTCGGGGCAAATGCGCTGGTAGTTGGCAGCATCGGTCGCGCCGATCACGGTCGAGGGAACGATACCGATAGGAGCTCCGCCCGCCGCTGATGATCCGTTTTCCTCCGTCCCCTCTGGATCACGGAAATAGCGGGCGGCGATGGCACGGACGGCCTCGAGCCCCGGCCCGCCGACACGCGGAGACGGCGAAGGCTCGGAGCTGCCGGGGCCGAGCTCGATCTCGACACGGTCGGCGAGCCCCGCCTCGGCAACGGCGACGCGGCAGCAGGCCACGACATCGGCCACACTCGTGCCCTCGAGCATGCGGAAATTGATATTGGCCCACATATCCTGCGGCATCACGTTGGCACCGGTGCTACCGCCCTCGATTTGGGTCGGTGCACAGGTGGTGGTCACGAGCGGATAGAGCTTCTTGCTGGCAAGGCACTCGCGCACGATGGCGTCCTTGTTGGCGGCAATCTCATCCGCCGTGTAGAGCCCCAGCTCGACAAGCTGCGCGGCAAGCAAATCGGTCACGCGCGTCGGCCACTCGATATCGCAGATTGCGGCGATGGCACGGCTCAACACCTCGAGCGACGTGCCGCCGTAGGGGTTGGAAGAATGCCCACCCGCGCTCTTTGTCTTGAGCACAATGTCGGCATAACCCTTCTCAGCCAGGTCGGCGTGCATGAGCCAACCCTCGCCCGCGTTGTACTCGGCAGCCGAAACAATACGGTAGTCACCCTCGTCGATCAGATATTCAAGTTCAACACCGCGCTCCTCGAGCACGCGGCCGATAGCTCCAGCGCCGTACTGCGTGGTTTCCTCGTCCTGGCCAAAGGCGAGCAACAGCGAACGCTTGTGCTCCCAGCCGTGCGCCAACGCATACTCAACCGCCTCGAGAATGCCTGCGACCTGATCCTTCATGTCGATAGCGCCGCGACCCCAAATGTAGGTGTCGTCCACCTGTCCGCTAAAGGGGGCGTGCGTCCAGTCGGCCTCGGTACCCGGCACCACGGGGACCACGTCCATGTGGCCCATGAGCATGACGGGTTTGAGGGCGGAGTCGGAACCGCCAAGCGTCACCAACAGCGAGTGGTCGATAAGCTCGACCTCGCCCGCCGCAAACACGCGCGGCCAGGCCTGCTGCATATAGGCGCGCAGGTCGTCGAAGGGCTGCCAGTCCACCGCCTCGGCATCCATGCTCGAGATGGTCGGAAACGACAGCACGCGGCCCAAGCGCTCGCACGCGCCGGCCTCGTCCATATCGGCAAAATCGTCCTCATGCGCAAAGAAGCGCCAAACCTCGGCCATGACATCCTTTCGATTGTGACGACAAAGGCCGCCCCACGGGAGCGGCCCTGCAACGTAGGCGTTTGCGCCGGTTATTTGTCCTCGAGATAGCGAGAGAGGAACTCGCGAGTGCGCTGGTGCTTGGGATTGCCGAAGAGCTCGGCCGGCGCGGCGTCCTCGAGTACCACGCCCTTGTCCATAAAGACCACGCGGTCGGATACGGTTCGGGCAAAGGCCATCTCATGCGTGACGACGACCATGGTCATGCCGTCGGCAGCGAGCTTGCGCATGACCTCGAGCACCTCGCCCACGATCTCGGGGTCGAGCGCCGAGGTCGGCTCGTCAAACAGCATGATCTGCGGATTCATGCACAGGGCACGAGCGATGGCCACGCGCTGCTTTTGACCACCGGACAGGCGACCCACGGCGGCGTGCGCGAACTTTTCGAGTCCCACGCTCGCCAGATGCTCCATCGCGACCTTCTCGGCCTCGGCCTTGCTCATCTTTTTGAGCGTGACGGGCGCGAGCGTGCAGTTGTCGAGCACGTCCATATTGTTGAACAGGTTGAAGCCCTGGAACACCATGCCGATGTCCTCGCGCAGCTTATTGATATTGCAGCGCTCGGCCGTGAGGTCCTGGCCGTGGAACCAGATGTGGCCCGCGTCCGGGGTCTCGAGCAGGTTGAGGCAGCGCAGGAAGGTCGACTTGCCCGAGCCCGAGGCGCCGATAATGGTGACGACCTCGCCGGGATTGACAGCGAGGTCGATGCCCTTAAGCACCTCGAGCGAGCCAAAGCTCTTGCGCAGGCCCTCGACGCGGATAAGCGGCTCATTGGTCTGTGCGGCGGCCGCGGTGCCGGTAGTGGCGGTATCTGCCATGATGATTCTCCTCGTCTTGAGCCTAGTTGGAGCTGGGCAGCGTTGCCGGGGCCTCGGCGCCGAGCTTTTTGCCAAAGGCCTCGAGCAGGCGGCTCGCCACGAGCGTCAGGATCAGGTAGACCACGAGCGCCACGCAGTAGACCTCCATCTGGCGGTAGTACACGCCGGCGACGGTGGTGGTGGCGTACATGAGGTCGAACACGCCGATGACCGAAAGCACCGACGAATCCTTGATGTTGATGATGAGCTCGTTGGTGAGCGCCGGAATCGCATTTTTAATGCCCTGGGGGAACACGACCTTGCGCATAGCCTGCCACTGCGAAAGCCCCAGCGAGCGCGCTGCCTCGGCCTGGCCGGGATCGATGGACTCGATGCCGCCGCGCAGGACCTCCATCATGTAGGCGGTGGAGTTGAGCGAGATGGTAACGAGGCCGGCGGTGAAGGTACTCCAAATCTGGTTGGCCTGGGCGGTCTCGAAGCCCATGCCGCGCAAAACGGTGAAGCCCGCGTAATAGATGAGCAGGCCCTGGACCATCATGGGCGTGCCGCGCACGATGGTGGAGTAGACGGTCGCAAAGCCGCGGCCGATGCTCTTAAAGAAGCGCACCAGGTCGTTGTCTACGCGGTCGAAGGTCTGAATACGCAGGAACACAAAGAGCAGCGCCAGGAAGAATGCGATGACGGTGCCGAAGGTGGCAAGCGCGATGGTGATCTCGATGCCACGGATGAAGAAGTCGCCGCTCTTGTAGGTCATGTAGACCAAGCTCGACAAAAAGTCGCTGGGGTTGGAATCCGAGACAATGCTCACCTGCACCAGGTCGATAAACGACATGACGCAGCGGTCGATAAAGAAGATCGCCGCGATGGCAACCACGACATAGCTGCCCAGGCGCGCGCTACGACGGAAGCGCTCAGATGCGAACGGCGACTTTTGGCGATAGTCGTTCCAATGCATGAGCTTGGTGACGAGCGCTGCCGCCGATACGACAATCCAAGCCCACAGAATCGCCCAGAGGCAGTCCTGGAACACACCCGTGGGCGCCAAGAAGCTCAGCGGCGTGGGGTTGCGCTGGCTAAACGCCAGGCCGAGCGCCGCGATAACGCTCGTGCCCAGGTACACATAACGGTGGTCGGCCTTGATAAAGGAGGCCAGACGATTGATGGTTTTCATGCTGCCTCCCTATGCCGGCTGACGGTCGAGGCACGCGTCCCACATTTGGTCGCGCTCCTCCTGGCTGACACCCTTGAGTGTCTTGTCGATGAGCTTAAGCAGTTTGTCCGATCCCTTGCGGCAGCCGACGTTTGCCGCGACCTCCTGCTTAAAGCCCTCGCCCTCGGCAAAATGAATGGGGACAATGCCCGGGTTTTGGGCCATATAGCCCTTCTCGCTCTCGGTGTTGTAGGTCACGGCGTCGCAGGTGCCCTGTAGCAGGTTCGAAAACACCGTGGGCACCGAATCGACCGGATTCTTGTGGACGACGCCCGGGATCTCGTCGATGACGGTATCGAGCATCGTGTCCTTTTGGCCGAGCACCGTGGCGCCACTAAAGTCGCTGAGCTTGGTCGCATTTTGGTAGGGCGAGCCCTCTTTTACGAACAGGCCAAAGTAGCCGATAAAGTACGGGTCGGAAAAGCCGACGGACTCCTCGCGCTCGGTCGTGGCGCTCATGCCGGCGATGATGAGGTCGATCTGGCCGTTGTTGAGCGAATCGATGAGACCCGAGAAGCTCTGTTTGACGGCAACGGGCTCGCCGCCAAGGGCCTTGCAGAGGATCTTTGCGATCTGAACATCGTAGCCATCGGCATAGGCGCCCTGCACGTTATCGATGGGGATCGTGAACTCGCTGGCCTCGGAGACCTGCCAGTTGTATGGGGCGTAGGCCGCCTCCATGCCGATGCGGATCTTGTCCTTGCCGATCACGGAATCGGACAGGTCGTCGCGACCGCCGCCCAGAGCGAACAAGTTGGCATGAAAAAGGCAAGGCGTAGACCTTCTGGTCATGCCTTGCCTTTTGAATGACAAATTGTTCGCTCTGGGTGGCGCGCAGCGTCGACCGGCCCGCCGTTCGCTAGAACGGCGGAACCTCTAGAGCAGGGTAACGCTAAAGGAGCGCTCGTCGGTGGCGCCGGGGGCCACGACGATGGTGTTGACCTTGTGCTCAAAGACGTCGTCCTCGGTGTCCATGGTGGTGTGACCGGTCCAAGGCTCAAGCGCCACAAACGGGGCGTCGTTGGCGGCAGACCACACGCCGATGTACTTAAAGCCCTCAAAGTCGATCTTGACGCCGTGACCAGACTTGCAACCGCGCAGCGTGAGCGTGGAGCCCGGGGTATCGGTGAACATGATGGCGTCGTTATCGAAGCTGCGGTGCGTGATGGGCAGCACGTCCGAGTTATCGGGGGCCTTGTAGCTGCCCTCGAACGTCATAAGGCCATCGGGCGTGATGACGGGGGCCTCGTTAGTCCAGGCCTCGGTAAACGCCAGCTCGTAATCCTCGAACGCCTCGTCCTCGGCACCGGGGGCGGGCACGTTAAATGCGGGGTGGCCGCCCACCGAGAACGGCAGGTCCATGTCGCCGGTGTTGGTGACGGCAAAGGTCTGCGTGAGGGTGGCGTCGCCGGTCAGGGCATAGGTCATGTTGAGCTTAAAGTGGAACGGGAACGCCTTGAGCGACTCGGGCGTGTCGGTAATCTCGTAGGTGACAGACGAGCCATCCTCAGAGACCTCGACCAGCTTGTGCTCGACAATGCGCGCGAGTCCGTGGCGCGGCATCTCGCAGGTGCCGGCCGCAGACGTTGCCGTGTTGTTGCGCAGCGAGCCCACAATGGGGAACAGGATGGGCGCATGCTTGCCCCAAAAGGCGGGGTCGCCCTGCCACAGATACTCGTTGCCGTCGAGAGCAAGGCTCGTGAGCTGGGCTCCCATGGAATCGATGGCCGCGGTGAGGCCGCCGCGCTTGATGGTAGTGACGGTGGACATGCTACTTCCTCCAAAAATAAACAATAGTGTCGAGGGCTATTGTCCCACTCTTGGCGGCGGGACGGGACGGCAGGCGATTATTGAGTAGCCATAGCGGAATGAGCGGCAAACGCCTACTGGGTATCCACGTAAAGGTCGAACCCGCCCTGCGGCGTGGTGTCGACCGTATCGGGCGCCTGCGAGTTAAAGCTCACGGGAACCATGCGCTTTGAGGCGCGGAAACGCGTACCGTCGGTGGCGACGGGCGGCTCATCGACCGTGAGCTCGTAGTCACCAGGCTTGAGCTCGATACCGTCACCTTCGGAATTGACGTATTGGTACTCGTCGACCGCTTGCCCCTTGAGCGTGCGACCCACAATATGGACGAGCATCTGGCTGTCGCCGCGCGCAGTGTCCCACGTCGCGCCGTCCTTGACCTCGACCGACACATGTACCGAGCGCGTGCGGCCGAGCGATTGCTCGACAGACATCTCGACCTTGGCGGCGTCTCTTCGCTGTTGTTCAACATGGCTCCAAACGCTACCAATTACCGAGCATGCGATAACGCCGGCCATAAAGGCGATAAGGATGGGGCCGAGCGGCGAGCGACGTCCCGCATCTTCCTCGTGAGACAGATTGGGGCGACGTGTGGGCGCGAGCGCCTGGGCACCCTGCGAGGGCACGTCGAGAATGCTGAAGGATGCCGTGCTGTCGGGGTCGATGGTGTGGCGCGGCTGCGGGGTCTTTGCCGGCGAGATCGACATGTCGGCTGGCTCGCCGAGCGTGGCCGTAGCATCGGCTTTGGCCTCGTCTGCCTCGGCCTGGGCCCAAGCTTGTTCGAAGGTCAGGGGATCGACAGGGCCGAGGGCGGCGTCCGAGTCGGCGGCGACGTCGTTGCCAGTCTCGTCCTCGTCGATCGACACGTCACGCGGCGCAGGCTCGTCCCACCCCTCGTCCGGAGCCTCACCCTCGCTGTACCACCATTCAAAGTTATCGATATCCATACGGGGCGCCCCTTAGGCCTCGCAAATAAACACTTGCTAGTTTTATACCCCCAGACGGCACGGCGGCTCGCCGGCACAGATAGGAAAACCATCACAACATTCGACGCTTTTCCTCGTTTTCGAGCTTTTCATCGAATGTTGTGACGGTTTGGGCGGCAGCCACGCCGCGAATGTGACAAAGGGACTGTCCCTTTGTCACATTCTGTTAGAGTTGCAGGGATTGAATCCCGCTTATTCATGCGACATTGGAGTGACAACCTTGATCGCCGCAACCACGCCTAAAAGCAAGTCAACCGCCGCCGCGCTCTCCCCTGCGCGCACCAAGCTCTGTCTGGCGTTACTCGTGTTGTTAGGCTTTTCGCTCGGCTGTTCCGAGTTCGTGGTCATCGGCATCGAAAGCGACTTGGCAACGGAACTCGGCGTATCGCTTGCCACCGCAGGCCAACTTATTAGCGTGTTCGCGCTCGTCTACGCTATCGCCACACCGGTGCTTGCGCTCAGCACGGGACGCTTCCGGCGCTACCAGCTGCTCGTGTGCTACAGCATCGTCTTTGTGCTCGGCAACCTGGTCATGGCGTTGGCGCCCAACTTCCAGGTGCTGTTTATCTCGCGCATTGTCCTGGGCTCCGTCTCGGGCGCGCTGCTCGCCGTGGGCGTAACGTACATCCCCGAGCTGCTGTCTCCGCAGCAAACTTCACTTGCCATCTCGGTGGTATATGGTGCGTTTTCCGTGGCAATGGTCTTTGTCACTTCGATCGGCAAGTTTGTGGCCGACACGCTCGATTGGCACGTGGCCATGTACGGCACGCTGACCTTTGCCGTTTTGATCTGCGGAGCGCTTGTGGCGTTTATGCCGCGCTCCGGTCAGACCGATGAGCCCGCCACCTTCCGCGAGCAGGCGGGGCTGCTACGCGAGCCGAGCATCATCACCGGCATGCTCATCTTTTTGTTTGGCGTGGGGTCGGTCTACGTTTTCTACGGCTATGTGACGCCTTATCTTGAGCAGGTGCTGGGCATGGGCACGGTCGAGGCCAGCACCACCCTTATGGCCTACGGCGTGTTCTGCCTGATCTCGAACATCCTGGGCGGATGGATCGATGCGCGCTTTGGCATGAAGGCGCTGCTTGTGACGTTTGTGCTGCAGGCCGCGGCGTTATTCGGGCTGTTTGCCGTGGGCGGCACCATGCCGCTCGCGCTGGTCTTTGTCTTTAGCTTGGCGCTGCTCATGTACCTGTTCTCGGTGTCATGCATCACGCACTTTATGGACGTGGCACGCAGCCGCCATCCCAAGTCGATGGTGCTCGCGAGTTCGGTTGAGCCCATGGCGTTTAACGTCGGCATTTCGTTTGGCACCGCGGTAGGCGGCGCCGTTGTGAGCAGCGCTGGCATTGCGTACGTGGGTGCCGTGGGCGCCGCGTTCTCGCTTGTGGCCTGGGCGCTTACGCTGGTGACGATTAAGTTGGCTCGCTGGGAGCGTCGTCGCGGGTAGCGCAATTGCAGCCAAAAGCCGCAGCACCGCCCACCATCTTTTGACCGCCTGGCGTTCGCTCCCGCAGCCATGCAACACGTCGCCCAAGTCAGCATCTTTCCCGGCGCTATTTAACCACGCAAAACGCATCCTGTTAAGATTACCGCTATCGTTTTTCGCAATCTGAAAATCGGTAGAATCGCAGGTAAAGCTTTCGTAGTCTGAAGTGGTCAATCCACACGAAAGGGGTTTACCACATGGACAAGAAAGCAGTTGTAATCGCCGGGGCCGGCAGCACCCACACTCCCGGCATCATCCAGAGCCTATTGCAGAAGAAAAACGAATTGCCGCTGCGCAAACTCGCCCTGTACGACATCGACGAGAAGCGCATGCATCTCGTCTACGACATCATGAAGCAGTTCATCGAGCAGGAAGCTCCTGACATTGAAGTTGTCGTGACGACCGATCCCGAAAAGGCATTCACCGATGTCGACTTCGTCTTCGCACAAATCCGCCAGGGTGGCCTTCAGATGCGTCGCCAGGACGAGCGCATCCCTCTCAAGTACGGTTGTGTAGGACAGGAAACCTGCGGCGCCGGCGGTTCGATCTCCTATGGCATCAGGTCCATCCCCGGCGTCTTCGACCTCGTACGCTACGCCAAGAAATACAGTCCAGACGCCTGGATCCTCAACTATTCCAACCCCGCCGCAGTTGTCGCCGAGGCCACACGTCGCGAGTTTAACAACGACCATATCCTTAACATCTGCGATATGCCCACGGCTATCTTGCTCTCGTACTCTAAGATGCTCGGACTTCCCAGCTGGCGCGATATCGACCCCATGTATTTTGGACTCAATCACTTTGGCTGGTTTACCAAAATCTACGACAAGCAGGGACGCGATCGTCTGCCGGAGCTCCGTCAGATGATTCTCGAGCACGGCATGGCCGTGAGCGACAAGCATCACAAGGACAAGGACTGGATGCACACCTGGGGTCAATACGTCAAGATTGTGAAGGACTATCCCGAGTATCTGCCCAACAGCTACCTGCAGTACTACCTGTACTCCAAAGACATGGCAGATGACATGGACCCCAACTGGACGCGCGCCGACAACGTCATCAACGGACGCGAGAAGGAGATGTTTGCCGAGCACGACAAGTACCTGGCAGATCCCGCCAATTACAAGAGCCCCGTACAGAGCTTCACGGTCTTTGGCGACTTTATCGTCGACGCAGCCGCCTCTATCGCCTACAACAAGTGCGAACGTTATCTCGTAATCGTCGAGAATAACGGCGCCATCCCCAATCTGCCCGATGACGCCATGGTCGAGGTCCCCGCCTACCTGCGCTCTTGGGGCCCTGAACCCATCAGCCAGCCTGCTATCCCCACCTTTTACAAGGGGCTTATCGAAGAGCAGAATGCCAGCGAGAAGCTCGCCGTCGACGCATATTACGAGCATTCCTACCAGAAGGCGCTCGAAGCCATCGCGATCAACAAGACCGTCCCTTCGACTACCGTCGCGCGCCAAATCCTCGACGACCTGATCGAAGCGAACGGCGATTATTGGCCGACCCTGTCCTAACTCCCCGCGCATCGAAGGAACATCATGAAAGAAAGCAAGCTCTACAGCGAGTTCCAGAGACTCGGCAAGGTGCTCATGGCGCCGGTCCTCCTCCTGCCCGTTTCCGGCATTTTGGTCGGTCTGGGCTCCGCCCTTTCCAATGCTAACCTCATCTCGCTCTGCCCGCTTTTGGGCACCGAGCCAATGGTGATCTTTAGCACACTCATCAAAGCAGCCGGCAACGTTATCAATGGTAACATCTCGGTTCTCTTTGCAATCTGCATCGCCTACGGTTACGCCAAGGCCGAGAAGGCGACCGCCGCACTCTCAGGCTTCATCGGCTATATGACCATGAACACAATCATGGGTCAGCTGCTTATCCTGCTGGGCACCATCGATCCCGCCAACCTGCAGACCGGTCAGAACGCCATCCTGGGCGTAACCACACTCGACACCGGCGTATTCGGCGGCATCATCATCGGCTTGGTAGTCGCGTGGATCCACAACCGATTCTATAAGGTGCAGCTTCCGCCGGTGCTCGGCATCTTCAACGGCACACGCTGCGTCCCCGCCCTCACCGTCGTTTTCGCGAGCCTGGTGGGCGTTGCACTCGCCTTCGTGTTCCCATTTGTGCAAACCGGCCTAAAGGCCGCCTCGACACTCATCGATTCCACCGGGGTGTTTGGCGCGTTCATCTATGGCTTCTCCGAGCGCATGCTTCTGCCCTTCGGCCTGCATCATTTCATCTACCTGCCGTTTTTCTTCACTTCTCTGGGCGGTAGCATCCAGGTTGACGGCCAGACCGTCGAAAGTGCTGTCAACATCTACAACGCCATGCTCAACACGCCCGGCATGATGTACGACATCGACATCTCAAAATACGTCATGAACGGCAAGGTGCTGTTCGCCATGTGCGGCCTGCCCGCGGCGGCACTCGCCATCTACCACTGTGCCCGTCCCGAGAATAAAAAGAAGGTCGGCTCCCTCATGATCGCCGCCGTTATCCCGGCCGCCATCATGGGCATAACCGAACCGCTCGAGTACTCCTTCCTCTTTGTAGCACCCGTACTCTATGTGGTCCACGCCCTGCTGTGCGGCATCGCGTATGTACTCACCTACCTAGTACAGTTCAATGTGCCCGGGCCTTCCGCCTTCGGCGGACCGCTCCTCTCGTGGATCTTCAACGGCATCATGAACGCCGACAAAGGCTCCAACTGGTTCTGGCTTATTCCGCTCGGCATCGCTTACTTCGGGATCTATTACGTGCTGTTCCGCGCCTTTATCAAGAAATTTGACCTCAAAACCTCGGGCCGCGAGGATGATGACACGCAGGCAGCGGATGACACGTCGGCAATCGACTCCAAAGCACCTGTCCAGGTAAGCGAGCTCATCCCACAGATCGTGGAAGCCGTGGGCGGCGCCGATAACATCTCGGGTGTCAACGCCTGCTTCACTCGCCTGAGGCTCAGCCTCAAAGACACCGCCCTAGTCAAGGACGATAGCGTCTTCACCAAAGACCTCGGCGCCAGTGCCATCGTGCACGTTGGCGGCGGTGTTCAGATCGTTTACGGCAATAAAGCTTCTGTCTACAAAGTCGAAATGAGAGAATACTTGGGCATGGAATAAATCCGTCCCATAGCTTCACCACAATGCTCCGGAGATGGCATATCCGCTCCGGGGCATTATTGTTTGGAGTGATTTGAATGTCGATGTACGAGGTCTATTCGAACCTCAGGTCTTGTATCGAAGACGTCGAGAAGGGCGGCAGCCTTGACGCCCACATCGCACTCTACGCCCTTTCCCATCACGACGAGGTCCCAGAGCTCTCAATAGAAGAACTTGCCCGCGCGTGCAATACATCGCCCGCGACCATCTCACGCTTCTGCAGGCGCGTAAACGGCTCGAGCTTTCGATCGTTCAAAGAGCAAGTTGACGACTTCAACGCTTGGCTCCAGCGTGAGACAACCGAGGCAAGGGCTCATAAGCAAATCGATATACCCTGGTATTTCGATATCGTAGAGACCTCTTTGCTTGAAACAAAACGCCTGCTCACTGAGGATCGACTCGAGCAGGCCGTTGACTGGCTTCTCGATGCGCAAAATGTCTACGTATACGGAAGCTCATTCTCCAATCTCGCCGCCCGCTCACTCTGCGAAAAGCTGAGCCGCGTAAACCGACTGTGCTTCTCATTTGGCTCCGTCAAGGGACAGGAGACGTCACTCTGTCTGCTCCAACCCGACGATCTAACCATCTTTGTATCGTTCTCAGGAAAGACGAGCTATATCTTCAATCTTTACGTTGAGGCCAAGCGGCGAGGTTGCCGCGTTATTTGGATATCGAGCAACATGGCATTCGATAACAACGGGGCGCGTGAGCTCTTGCTACCCGTGAGCACGGAGTCACTCAGCGAGTATTCGACCGCCTTGGTTGAGGGCATGAGCCTACAAAGCGCGGTTAACGCTCTATATATCAGCTGTGCAAATCGACTTCGGGCGCAGCGCTAGCCGCAAACATGCTAGAACTGAAAAGAACGCACCTCACCGTCGCAAGGCGTCCGAATACACGATAGGCAGTGCCAAAAGAGAGCAGCGAGCACGTCATGTACTTGCCCATTCGCCCCAAAACAGCACAGGTCGGCGCCCGATTGAAGAATCGGACGCCGACCTGTATTAATCTTGATCGTGTGGTTGAGTCGTTTACTCCATACCCAGCAGCTCGCGCATCTGAGTTGCGTAGTTAGATGCCATGTTGCCGTAGACAATCTGCACGCCGCCGTTGACATGCACGATGCCACGCGCTTCAAGCTTTTCGGTAAACTCGGCGTCATCAACCACCTTGTCACAGTCATTGAGCTGGATGCGCAGACGGGTGAAACAAGCCTCGACAGACTTAATATTGTTGTCGCCGCCCACTGCCTCAACGATGGCGGGAATGAGGTCGCTGATCACGGTCTTGGGAGCCTTTTCGGCCTCGTCGTCGGACTCTTCCTCGCGGCCAGGGGTCTTAAGGTCCTTCTTAAGAATGATGAACTTGAAGACGAAGTAGTACACCACGAAGTAGATGGGGCCAAGGAACAGGATAACCTGCCAGTTGGAGCCCTTGGCTGCACCCATAATGCCGTTAAAGATCAACGACAAGAGCGGGCCACCGAAGGACGCGGAACCAGCCACGTTGAACTGCAGGACATAGGTCAGTGCATAGGCAAGACCAGCCATGAGAGCGTGGAACACGTAGAGGATGGGCGCGATAAACAGGAAGGAATACTCGAGCGGCTCGGTAATGCCGGAGAGGATGCAAGGCACCACGATGGCGATCATGAGCGCTGCGGTCTTCTTCTTGTTCTTGGGAAGCGCCGTCTTGTAGAAGGCGAGTGCAGCGCCGGGCAGGCCGAACATGGCGAAGATAACCTTGCCGTTCATGACAAAACGGCTGACCTCGATGTTAAACGGCGTGCTGGGAGAGCCCAGGATCGCATTGTAGATATTGATAGCGCCCTGAACGGTCTGGCCGTCGATGGTCTCGACGCCACCGAGCGACGTGAAGAAGAACGGCAAATAGACAAAGTGATGCAGGCCAAAAGGCAGGAGCATGCGTTCGCCGGCACCGTAGACAAATGCACCAAAGGCACCCGTAGTCTTGATGAACTCGGACAGCGCACCGAGAGCGTTCTGAATAAACGGGAAAACAAAGGACATGACCAATGCGAGGATGCTGCATGAGAGCAGCGTTACCGCCGGAATAAAGCGCGTACCGTTGAAGATGGAGAACACGGCGGGCAGCTCAATCTTGTAGTAACGGTTATGCAACCATGCGACGATTGCGCCCACCAGAAGACCGCCGATAACGCCAGTGTCGAGCGTGGTGATACCGAGAATCGTGCTCTGGCCCGTCGTAAGATTCGCGGGATCGATAACGCCAGTCGCCGTAAGGAACGTGCCCATCACGGAATTCATGCACATGTAGCCCAAAAAGCCACAAAGCGCCGCGGTAGCCTTCTCGGACTTGGCGAAGCCATAGGCGAGACAAATCGAGAAGATAACCGGGATGTTGTTCATAACGATGCCGGCTGCGGCCTTGAGAATCGAAAAGAAAATCGCAAAGCCCGGAGCAGCAAGCCAGGGAACAGCTGCCGTAAGGGTGGGGCTGGTAAAGGCATTGCCAAAGCCCTGGAGGATGCCGGCAATTGGCAGAATCAGCACGGGCGTCATGAGGACTTTGCCCAGGCGCTGGAACTTTGCCAGCAGCTCATCTTTGTTCATGGGATACCCCTCTTAAAGAAACGGGGCGCGCGGCTCTACAATCCACACGCCCCATAACAGTTATCAAGCGATATGGAACTAGTTACTTAAGCTCCGGCCAATAATCCTTGTTCGCCTCGATGAGCTTGTCGAGCACCTTACGAGCCTTCTTAGCATCACCGACCAGACGATTAAGCGTGAGTGCCTGCAGAGCCTTCTCGTAGGAACCCTCCATCCAAGCCTCAACAGTCAGGCGCTCATAGGCGTACTGGTTCTCCATAAGGCCGCGATAGAAGGTGCCAATCTTGCCAACAGCATAGGGCTGCGGGCCATTGGCGCCCACGCTTGCCGCGACCTCGACCATGGCGTCATCGGGCATGCCCTCGATAATGCCGTTGTTGGGCACAATGACAATGAAGGTCTTGTTGGTGTTGCGATAAATGGCCGAGGTGATTTCCACGATCATATCGCCATGAGCATCGTTCTGCACAACCGAGGAGTTCTTTGCGGTGCCGACTTTGGCAACACGCTCGCACTCGGCGAACACGCGCTTCTCACGGCCGTTGATAACCTCATCGGAGCGAGTGTAGTCGGGGTCGAGGTGAGCGACCTTGTACTCGGGATACAGATAGTACTGCAGATAAGTGTTGGGCAGATAGTCGGGGAAGTCCTCGAGCATGTCCTTGACCATGGCGTAGGTATCAAGCCAGGACTGGTCACGCTGCTCGGCATCGGCAGGAAGGAAGCCGTTCTTCTCCGTGTACTCCTTAATCTGCGGGACGAGGTCATGACCCTCTTCATCGTAGATGTGCTTGAACCAACCGAAGTGATTGAGGCCAAAGTACACGGGCTCCGTCTTGCTCATATCGCGACCGAGCAGGCGACCGTAAGAGCGCATGAGGTTGACAGGCTGGTCGCAGATGTTGAGGACGCGATGCTCATCGGGCAGAACGCGCTCGAGACCATATGCCACAATAGCAGCCGGGTTGGTGTAGTTGATAATCCACGCCTCCGGGCTATGAGCGCGAACGTCGTTGACGATCTCAACCATGTCATGCATGGAGCGCATACCGTAAGCCATGCCGCCGGGGCCCACCGTTTCCTGGCCGATGATTCCCATATGCAGCGGAATCTTCTCATCCTTGCTGCGCATCTCGTAGCCGCCGGTACGAATCTGGCAGAGCACAAAGTCAACGTCAGTGTATGCCTCGTCCTTATCGGTGGTGTAACCAAACTCCACACCGGGCTCCTCCTCGGCGAAGAGGATCTTGCCAAACTCGCCGATCGGACGCTGGCGCTCGGCATC
This sequence comes from Collinsella sp. AF02-46-1, assembly GCF_003465825.1. Lineage (GTDB taxonomy): Bacteria > Actinomycetota > Coriobacteriia > Coriobacteriales > Coriobacteriaceae > Collinsella. Next base: position 97,050 of record NZ_QSBV01000003.1, on the reverse strand, counting down.
GATGTCATAGAGCATCACGCGGTTCAGCGGCAGAATGTCCATGTGCTTGGTCAGGGCTTTAAGAATGCCAGGGCACCACGTGGAGCCGCCGCCAACGATCACAATATTGAGCTTATCCTTCATGTTCCGTCCCTCCAGGGTTGGCTGATCGGTGTTCTCGAAGACCTTGGGCTCCGCGGTTGTCCTCGGCTTGCTTCGTTTCGATTGATATTTTGCGACTTGAGATCATTTGCAAGCCCCTGCGCAGGTCAATGCGAAACGGGGACACATGATTTCGTTCACGACACAGATATGTGTAGGCCGACACGTACGTTTGCCCAGTTCATGGGTAATAGGCAATCTTGACCGATTACCGATTTCTCACCTGGCTACACAAAGCGGTACCATATGTACGGCGAGGTGCGAGGGGCTGAAACATCTTATGAAAGATCAAGAATCTTTTTATGATCATGTGCGAGCTGGCGAGAGCAAGCTCAACGATCTCGAAAGCGAGATCATGCGCTACATCATCGAGCTGCGTGACGATATTGACGATGTCACGCTTAAGGGCGTTGCTGAACGGTTCTTTGTCGCTCCCAACACGATCGTAAGGCTTGCCCATAAGCTTGGCTTCTCGGGGTTTACGGAGCTCAAACAATCGTATTCCGCCTCGCTCGATCGCAATCGATTCACTATCGAGGCACTTCCTCTTGATACCCAGCTCGTACAAACAAAAGACCTGATTAACGACCGGGTCATCGACTCGGTTGTAAGCCTTATCCAGGACGCCTCGCATATCGTGTTCTTCTGCTCGGGCTTTTCGAAATACCCGTGCCTCGAGATGGCTGAAAAGCTCAAAATAATGGGCAAGAACACCGATACGCTCAGCGAACGCCATGTCATGAGGCATTACGCAGAACTGCTTGGCAAAAACGACCTGGTCTTCAGCGTTTCCGTAAGCGGCGAGACGCAGGTGTCTATTGACGCCACATCGATAGCCAAAACGCGCGGATGCAAGGTCGTCACACTCACCGGCTTTTCTCGAAATTCTCTCTCGAAACTAGCCGACTACCCTATCTACACCGTGCAAAAAGAAATCCGCTTGGGCAGCATGGACCTCGACAGTCGATTAATGTTCTATTACGTTTTCGAATTGATATTTGAGCGCTACTTCAAACTGGCTAAGAAATAAAACTCTGTATGCGCCCGGCTTCGACTCTTTAGCAGCCTTCTATATGAAAGGTATCGTTCTATGCAACGCGTACTGTTTATCTGTCATGGGAATATCTGCAGATTCAGAAAAATGCCTAGCTAGTTAGGATCCCGGCGAACCATATCGCGTACCTTACGACGTTTTTACGACTTTGAGCCCCGATGCGATATTGCCGTGATGGAGAAAAGCAACTCCTTTCGCCTTTCCCCAGTAGCTGAAGAACGGAGAATCGAGCATAAGCATTCCTTTCCGGTCGTCTCAAACCTCTGCAATTTGGAGGGTAAATCGCGAAAGCTAATATCTCAAACACCAGAAAAATCAAGTCGATGACCTCGCTCAACATTCACGATGTTAGTGTCGGAAAAATTTAGCCAAATATAGTCGGCCGAGATTGACCAATCCCGGCCGACCCATTTTGGCCAACACGCCCGCATCTATGACTTTCCTATCGCATTCCTACATCCCCTCGGGCTGGATCCCCCTCACCTTCACCGCCTGGGGGACGGCCTCCACCGAGTACGTGTCGAGCCCCCTGCCGCGGTAGCTCGGGCCCCGCATCACGAACACCGACGCCTTGTCGAGCAGCCTGTCGAGGGCGGCGTGTTGGCGCCACCAGCGTAGTGGCGGCGGGGAGGCACGGTGGCCATTATTCGGTGACCGGGATTGGTCAAAATCGGTTGACTATTAGCGGCTAAAATCGCCCGGCGCTAACAACGACGCCCACCATCGCATGCTAGTTACAAGAAGCGGATGCACTAGTATTCTTTCAATCGACTTGCAAACCCCTTCAAGCGTCCAACGCAATGGCGTGCTTTCAGACGCAACGCCTCCTTGCGTCCGCATTATTGCTTTGTTAGACTCTACGGAAGAATTCAGCGCAGGCCCATATGCCAAGCCAGCGCCCCGGAAAGGAAAAGGATTCGTGAAGCTGTAGACGATACATATCGACGCCAATTTGCAAATTGCCATCTATCCAAGAATAAATCTGGCTGCACATTTGTCGTATCGTCTTTTCACTGATCCTCGTATATCCTAAACACTACCTTTGCGAGCATTGCCGTCGACTCATTTTCTTTCAGCTTGACTCGAGTCGACGGGCGTTCACGTTGGTCGGAACGAGCCAATCAGAGCATATGCGGCAAAACGCGGCCTCCCATGCCGAGGAGGCACAATGTCAAGAACCAATTTGAACAGCTCCACCACCCTCGTTCTTTCCCATATTACTTATGCATATCCTGGCAGCGCAATGCCCGCACTCGACAACGTGTCGGCGACATTTGCCCCCGGCTGGCACGGCATCGTCGGAGACAACGGGTGCGGGAAATCAACTTTCGTCCGCATTGCGTGCGGACTTCTGATTCCAGATCGCGGCGTCGTTTCACCGCGTCTCGTCTCCGCATATTGCGCGCAAGAAGCCGGAGTCGAACCGCCCATGCTCTTCGATTTTGCGTGCGACTTCGCCCCGGCGACCACGCACCTCAGAAGGATGCTCCGCATCACCGATGATATGCTCTGGCGTTTTTCCGAGCTCTCCGGTGGCGAGCAGAAGAAAATTCAAATAGCCGTCGCGCTTTGGCAGAATCCCGATCTTCTGGCAATGGATGAACCGACTAACCATGTGGACGCAGAATGCAGAAGGCAGATTTGCAAAGCACTCGCCGAGTACAAGGGTATTGGCCTCCTCGTCTCGCACGACCGTGCGTTGCTCGACTCCTTGGCAAAGGACTGCCTGTGCTTTGAGTCGGGGCACGTCACCATGCGCCCCGGCAACTACTCCCAAGCTCGCTCGCAGGCGAATCTGGAGCGCGAAAGCGCGGCGCGGGCCAAATCGATTGCGCGATCCGAAGAAAAGCGCATGAAGGCTGAGTATATCAGGCGCGTTGAAAACGCCTCACGGTCCGCATCCAAGAGAAGCGCCCGTCATGTCGATCCGAAGGATCACGACGCGAAAGCACGAATCAAACTCGCCATTCTCACTGGCAGAGACGGCGTTGCGGGCAAGCTCGCTTCGCGCATGGACTCCCGAATCCAGCGCGCGCAAGCCGCCGTCGACGCCCACCATGTCGAAAAGCGCTACGAAAGCACCTTGTGGATGGAAGCGCAACCCAGCCCGCGCAAAACACTGATTCACGTCAGCTCAGATCGCATACCGTGCGGCCCGAGGCAATCTTTGCGGGTTCCCGAGATTTATCTGGGAAATACCGATCATCTGGGCATAAGCGGCCCCAACGGAGCGGGGAAAACAACACTGGTCAAGCATATCCTGGAGATATTGGAAGGCCGCAAGGCCACGGGATTGGACATTCGCACGCTGTATATCCCTCAGGAAGTCGACGATTCATCCTCAATTGAATTCCTCTCGGAAATCAAGGACCTGCCCCAAGCCGAACGTGGAGCCCTGCTTTCGATCGTTGCGCAACTCAATTCGGATCCCGAACGAATATTGTCCGGCGAGAACATCAGCCCGGGGGAGCTGCGGAAGCTCATGCTCGCCCGCGGTATACTAGATGCCCCCGAAATCATCGTCATGGACGAACCCACGAATCACCTGGACCTGCACTCGGTGGAGGCACTCGAGCGAGCGCTTTCCGCCTTTCCCGGCGCGCTTGTTTTGGTGAGCCATGACGAGCAGTTCCTCTCGGCCTCATGCCCCCTCCGCTTGGATTTGGCCCCAGAAGAGGAGCACACTATTGGTCAGCCCCTCCTCTAGCGCTCAGGCATGTCTTCTGCAAGCCGCCTTCTTCTGATATCCCCTCCCCCGTTTTGCAAGCAACTCAGCGCAAATGGCCCATCCCCCTCAGCCTGAAGGCTCAGCGACACCAACGATACCGACGATTCAATATCTGGATGTCCATATTTGCCCCATCTGGGTGATTATTAAATTGTGTTTGTTCCGTGATTGAATACTTTGTCATCATTACGCCCCACTTCTTCTCATCAGAGGACGTCGAGAACGACAGGTCCTTGCGAAATAATCCCAGCTCAGAAGCTTATGGCATGATGTGCTCACCGAATGCTCGATGACGATTGACGAATCGTCGGTAATATCCAATTTTAGGAAAGAGGTGTGTATGACCCGACCGAAGATCATGCGCGGACCGTTTGAATGCGGCTCCATCTCAACAACCAGTACGGCAATGTCGTCTATAAAGGAGTCTTCGGCGAGCATGCCGACTTGTTCTGAACGAGCTGTTCGACATGCCCTGAAGGCCGAAGAGATGTTCTCTCGCGTCATGTATCGCCAGATTCTTTGTGCCCACACGAAGCTCCATGGGGCAATGTTTGGGGACGATGATCTTCATGCCGCAACAAGAAATGTCGAGGAGATCTTGCGCAACGTCCTGCGCCTCTATCTCGATGTCCACGGCGAGCCGCAACGCGGAGTCAGCAAATAATTGGATTGAGAGGAGTTCGAGTATGAGGAAATTGAATCAGTTTATGAAGTTCGATTGGGAAGCTTTTGCGAAAGGCAAGCGTTTCCTTTGTGTCGGAGGTGGTAAATGGGTTGATTAAAACACCAAAGAGCATCGCGGCACCAAGATCGACGTGGTGATCACAACCGATAACACGCAGTATCACCAAAACGAAGGCGAGGTGGTCAGCAATCGTTTCGAGAAGCTTTCCATCAAGGTTTCGAACGATATCGAGATTCCCGTCAATCAGCACGTCATTCCCACCGGCGTGGTCGCAAAGGTTTACGGTGATTATCGCAACCAGTTGTCCATCACGGCGGACGGCATTACCGTCATCCCCGCGAAGGGCTAGGTGATTGTGGTGCGTTACTCCAGTGGCGCACCGGCGATCGTGTATTCGACCCCCAGCGCAAAGCTTTGTGTGCTGGGGGTCGCTTTATTTGCGGTCGCCGCGTGCGTTTATTGCATCGGGCTATTCGTGAACACCATTCTTGCGCCCATCGCCATAGAGCCCAGTACGGTGATGGCGTTTGGCGGCAACCTTACCTCCGCAGCGGCCACTCTTAGCCTCGCTGGGACCATGTTGTTTGCGGGAGGGATCACACATTACGTCATGCTATCTGAATCAACACGGTTGCATGCACGCATTAGGAAGGGGCTCTTTGATCCACGTTACGGGAATCCTCTACACCTGCGAGAAGGCGAGCTTCTTCCCGACATCTCTTGCAAAGAGACGGCTCCTGGACAGTTCGAGCTCGCCATCTCAACCTCATCCTCAACGGCAGAAGAAATATCGAAGATGGGACCTAGCATTAGCTCCCGACTTCGCGGAAGGTTCTCCCGCTACGCCGTCGTACTTGCCGAAGCAGACGTCGCATGCAATCAAGTGACCTTCTTCCTTGAAGATGTGACGTTGCATCGAGAGATCAAGGCATCGCGTGTCGAGGATTTGTGCCCGGCGAACGCCTACGAATTCCGCGTTCAAAACGGCACGAGCATCGACCTCCGCACCTCCGGTTCCATGCTCATCGCTGGAAAGACCACGGGCGTGATCGCCCTCTTGCTCCAAGCCCTGTTGGCTGGTCCTGACGGACACGGATCGCAAGTCCTCATCATAGACCCCAAGCAGGCCGAGCCCTCCCGACTTCCTCGCGTGGTTTCACTGAATGCTGACGGGGACGCTCGCGCAATCCTGTCTGCGTTATCACGGTTCGCCGACAGCATCAAAGAGCGACAGAGCTTCCTCAACGACAGGTCGACAGAGACGGGAGACGCCGTGCACTGGTGGGATGCGGGGCTTCACGTTTCGCTTCTCTTCATGGATGAGTACGTGGCACTCCGCACGCTGTTTCCCAAGCGCGCGAGCAAGGAGGACCCCGATTACTGCCTCGCGACGTTTGATGGGCTGGTGAAGCGCATCGTAACGATGGGGGCGAGCGCGGGCTGCTACGCCATCATCTCGATCGCCGAGGCGTCTGTTGAGGAGGGGGGCTTGCCGTCGATGCTGCGCTCGGCGTGCAGCACCCGCGTCCTCTTCAAGCCGACGCTTCCCGAGGCGCGGCTCATATGGGGCGCGGAACGCCTGCTCGACCTCGGTGCACCTCGCACCTTCTCCCCGGGCGACGCTTGGTTCAGCAGTACGGACGGGGCGCACGACCGCATCGGCTTTGTGCATTTTCCGATCATGGACTTCCCCGTGTACCGCGAGCTTGGGCGGCTCCTTGACCTGTACTTCAGAGAATAACCACCGCGGGGTCCGCTTCGCGCAGCAAAAGCGGACCCCGTCGATTGTTCCATTACTTGAAATTCTGCTCATTTATGCGCCTTGGGGAGCTTGTTATCCCAAGGCGCACCCTCGGGCGCGTTCCAAAATCGTCCCGAAATAGCTCATTTACGAGAAAGGACTCGGAACCATGACCAATTCTCTGCCCATGAAGACCCGCGCGATGATGTACGAGCAGCAGCTCGATCACCTGCCCCGTCTTGTGGACGAAATGTACCGAAGAATCGAAACACTCGCCCCGAAGCGCTATGCGGGCATCGTGCACGACAGCGACACGACGGACGCGGGACGTCCGGCAGCCGCGCATCTTCACGTGATGATGGAGTTCCAGAATCCGCGCTCGCTCAATAGCATCGCGAAGCTCCTTGGAGATAAACCTGAGCGCATCGAGGCTTGGAAGGCAGGTGTGGAAAACGGTTTTTCCTACCTGTGCCACAGAACGGATGGCGCACGATCCAAGCATCAGTACGACCCCAAAATCGTGCGCTCCAATTTCGATTACCCAGCGCTACTTGCTTCTATTGAGTCGCGCGTTGCTCGAACGAGGTCCCATAGCAGCATCAAAGTCCTTCTCGATGACCTTCTCGAAGGTCGTATCGACAAGGAGTCCTTGATCTCTCAGCTCTCCGGATCCGAATATGCCCGGACATAGCGTCAGATCGAAGACGTTTATGCACGCCGCCTTCAGGTTCAGGCCCGGGAATGGCGGGGGTTGATGCTCAAGGGCGAAAGAAGGGTGGAATCAGTTTGGATCTTCGGGCCTGCTGGAACGGGGAAGTCCACCCTCGCAAAGCTCTATGCGAAGCGGAAGGGCGAACCGTTCTTCGTCTCTGGATCTACGAGAGACATCTTTCAGGGGTATGAGGGCAAGCACACGGTGATTCTTGACGAACTTCGTCCCTCATCCATCCCCTACGCCGACCTGCTTCGCATCACGGATCCCTATGCGATGGAGCATGAGGTGATGGCACCGTCCCGATATTCCGACAAAGCGATAGCCGCCGATCTCGTAATCGTCACGACGCCCTACAGCCCCTTGGAATTCTATGGAGAACAGATGCGCCGATCCGCGACTTATCGTCCGCAAAACGATGTCGACGGATTTGGTCAACTTGAGAGGCGCCTCTCCGTCGTTGCGGAGATGCAGACGAGGGAGATCTGTCTCTCTGAGTTTAGGCACGATCTCGACGGATACTGGCCGGTCGAAGGTTCCTCTCGTACAAACCCATATTCGAGTTATGCGCGAGGACTCGCCCCCTCGTCCTGCGCCAACGCTCTTTATAAAGAGCTTCTCGACACCGTTTCGCACTTGACAGCTTAACCAATCGGGCCCCGTGCGATAATCTTGAAATATCGCATCGGGGCTCTTTTCTGAACAGGAAGGAGCCTGCTAGTGACTGTGAGAAAAGACAGCAAAGGGCGAATCCTCAGACGCGGGGAAAGCCAGAGAAAAAACGGCCGTTACTGCTTCAAGTATGTGGATGCAAGAGGTAAAACGCGGAGCGTCTACTCGTGGACCTTGACAACTCATGATCTAACTCCGAAGGGGAAGAAAGCCAGTCCGTGCTTGCGCGCGTTGGAGCATGAGATCCAGCGCGATCTGCTTGATAAGGTCGCGCCGAACAATATGACAGTCTACGAACTCGCATCTCGTTACACTGAAACAAAGACTGCCGTGAAACAATCCACTCGAGCCGCCTACAAGACAATCCTCAATTTTCTTGCTACAGATGAATTCGGCTCGCGACGAATATGCGGTGTCACCTCCCTTGATGCCAAGGAATGGCTCATCAACCTGCAAAAAATCCACGGCAAGCGCTATAGCACAATCCATAGCATCCGTGGTGTTCTGAGACCGGCGTTTCAACTGGCAGAGGAGAACAGCCTGATTCGCCGAAATCCCTTCTATTTCGAGCTCGCAACGATACTGACAAACGACATGGTTACACGCAAGGCCTTGGCCACTAACCAAGAACGCAGATTTCTTGCTTTCGTGGAGGGCGATGAACACTTTCACCGCTATCGTGACGCCATCTACATCCTTCTAAATACGGGCCTGCGCATTTCTGAATTCTGCGGTCTTACCGTCGAAGACCTTGATTTCAAAAACGGAAGCATTCGGGTAAACAAGCAACTTCAGCGGACCAGCAACATGCGATACTACATCGAACGTCCCAAGACGGAGAGCGGGATCCGCTATGTTCCCATGACTCAAGCCGTGACAGAGTGTTTCAGGAGTATCCTTGCGCAACGTCTAAAGCCTTCGAGTGAGCCGGTCGTTGACGGTGTTAGCGGTTTTCTGTTTCTTGATAAAAACGAGATGCCGCGTGTTGCCCTGCACTGGGAGAAGTACTTCCACCACGCGATAGAGAAACATAATCGCATCTACAAGGATGAGCTTCCCAAAATCACACCACATGTCTGCCGACATACCTTCTGCTCGAAGATGGCACGCAGGGGAATGAACCCTGCGAAGCTAAAATGCATCATGGGCCACTCCGACATCAACGTGACTTTTAACACATACACCCATCTTGATTTCGACGACGTCAGAGAGGATATGCTGAAAATTGGATGCAAAGGACGGTCAACATTGTGACAACAAGTCGTAAACCCTCGTTCTTTACGACAATTCTTACGACGCTGGAAAGAAGAATAATCCGCTCATTTATGAATCAATTTGATATTCTGTCCTTGACGAGGGATCAAAAAGCAGTGCGATTATCTGCGAAAACTCTGATATTCGAGAGGTTTTAGCCAATGCGCAAAATCCTATTTGTCTGTCATGGGAACATCTGTCGCTCGACGATGGCTGAGTCGGTGTTTGCCGAGCTGGTGCGCCGTGCTGGGCGCGAGGCGGAGTTCGTCATTGATTCTGCCGCGACCTCGACCGAGGAGATTGGCAACCCTCCGCATCATGGCACCGTCGCCAAGCTGCGCGAGGTCGGGATTCCCGTCGTTGCGCACCGCGCGCGCCAGGTTCGTCGCGCGGAGTATGGTGACTGGGACCGCATCGTCTATATGGATGCCGAGAACGCGCGCGGCCTGCGTCGCATCTTCGGCGACGATGCCGACGGCAAGATTTCGCGGCTGCTGGATTGGACCGATCGCCCCGGCGACGTCGCCGATCCCTGGTACACCGGCAACTTCGATGCCACCTACCGCGATGTGCTCGCCGGCTGCACGGCCATGCTCGAGCAACTGTAGGCGCCCGGGCGGCGCGGATGCGTGAGCCACGCCATCGGCATAAAATGAGCGTGGATAATCTCCCGCATACAAATTGAGCGTGGATAATCTCCCACTTTGAACGCAAAACGGCGCTCTAAACGGGAGATTATCCACGCTCATTATCTTGGTGGGAGAAAATCCACGCTCGATTACTCGTCGACGATCTCGGCGAGCCAGACGTTCAACGTATCGACCTCGGGGCAGCAGAACTTTGCCGTACCGGGCTCGTTGCCGGGCACGGTTCCGCCGTAGCGCAGGATGTCGATATAGGGAAAGCCCACATGGCAGGCCATGGAGCACATCTTGCCGCGATCGCGGTCGAAGTCGAAGACGTCGCCGGGCTTGTGGCCATGGTGGCAGCGGCACGTGCCCAGCTGGTCCACGCAGCTAATGCGGATACGTGGGCGCTTGCCGCGTGGCGCGCCGAGCAACTTGCCCTCGCTCGCGGGCTCGGGGCCGCTTTCGCTGGCGCTACTCATGGTCGATCACATCCAGGCAGGCCTCGATGGGCAGGCCGGCAGACTTGTCCTCCTGGTCAGCGTTGCGCTCGATAAGCTCGGCCACCACACGCATGGCATCGGCCGTTGCGTGCTGCAGGCTCCAGCCAGCCATAACGCGACCGACGAGCACCGCCGAGAACGTGTCACCGGTGCCCGGGAAATAGACCGGGATCAGGTCGAAGGGAATCGTGAAGTACTCCCCCGCCACGTGGTCGTAACCGATGACGGCGTTCGTGCCGTCGACCACAGCGCTCGTAATGACCACCGACTTGGCGCCCAGCGCGCGCATGGCGTCCACAAGGGCGTGGGCCTCGTCAGGCGTGATTTGCTCGGCAATGGGCGTGTCGGTGAGCAGGCACGCCTCGGTATAGTTGGGCACCGCATAGTCGGCGCACTCGAGCAGATGCCTCATGAGACCGATCGTGGACTCGGGCACACCGGCGTAAAGTTTGCCGTTGTCGCCCATGATGGGGTCGACGAATACCTTGGTGCCCTTTTGCGCGCGGCGGTGGCAAAAGTCTGAGATGATGCGCGTCTCTTCTTCGGTCACGATAAAGCCAGTGGAGATGGCGTCGAACTCAAAGCCGAGCTCTTCCCAGATGGCGAGACTCTGACGCACGTACTCCGTGGTGTCGTGGATGTAGAACTTGGGGTAGTTGAGCGTATCGGACACAAGCGCCGTCGGCAGGTTGTGGATGCGGTAGCCCATATGCGACAGCACCGGCAGCATGGCGGAAAGCGCGACCTTGCCGTAGCCGCACATATCGTTGATCAGCAGCAGCTGAGTGTTCTTCATGAGAGTCCCCCCTTGGGTCGGGAGCGGCGCAAAGTCGCCACAGTGCGACTAAGTGTAGCGCAGGGACCGTTGCGAGCAGGCGCCAGGGCCGCGAAGAGCGCATTGTTGCGGAAAGGTTTCGGAAAATGATCCCTTTTCCTCCGTCCCCCACGGATCATTCCAACATGTAAACGTCGATGTTTTGGCAATGCCAGCGAGCGGGTCGCATTTGAGGCAAGGTGACGTGAAACGAAAGGGTGCTGACCTTCTGGTCGCGCCCTTGAAGTTGAACGTCAGATTGTCCAAATGCGGCCCGCGCAGCGTCGGCTGGTCCGCCGTTCGTTAGAACGGCGGGACCAATAGGTTTGGTAAAACCGCGCAACAACTACTTTGGTACCTTGACATTCCTGTATAGCACTCCTAGATTAGTTAGGCACAAAACAATCCCACTACCTAACTAAAGAAAGGAGCGATACGAATTCATGTGCGATGAACCCCTTAACCTTCGTCCGCACGAGCCCGGCGGCGACCCGTCGCAGCCGGCAGACGTGCCCGAAGCAGTTAACGGCGAAGACAAGCTCGCCAAGCGCATCCTGAGCGGCCTAGGCTTTTGCGGCCACTACATGCACTTTCACGGCGGCGGCGTGTCCGGCAAGGCGCCCATCGTCTGCCTGCTTGCCAAGCAGGAAAACGGCGAGATGTCGCAGCAGGAACTCGGCATGCACTTCGACCTCAAGCCGGGGTCGCTTTCCGAAATCTTGTCCAAGCTCGAGTGCGCCGGCATCATCGAGCGCAGCCGCAATCCAAAAGATCGCCGGCAGCTCACCATTCGCCTGACCGAGATCGGCTGGGAGAAGGCCCGCATCGACCAAGCCGCCCGCATCCGCTTTAGGGAGCAGGCCTTTAGCGCCCTCAACCACGACGAGCGCGAGCAGCTCGCCGAAATGCTCGAGAAAATCCGTGTAACCTGGGAGGAACTGGATGATTAAAACCCTCATGGGCAGCATCCGCGACTATATGAAAGTCACTGTTGCCACGCCATTGCTCGTGCTTGGCGAGGTGCTCTGCGAGATGCTGATTCCATTTATCACCGCCAACCTGATCGATGCCATCAAAGACGGCGCCACCGTAGCCGAGATGCTTCCCACCGCGGGCTTTTTGGTGCTCATCGCGCTGACGTCGCTTGCTTTTGGCGCCGCTGCCGGCGTCACCTGCAGCCATGCGAGCTGCGGCTTCGCCAAGAACCTGCGTCACGACCTGTTCTACAAGATCCAGACGTTCAGCTTTGCCAACATCGATGAATTCTCGAGTTCCTCGCTCGTCACGCGTCTGACCACCGATATCAACAACGTGCAGCAGGCCTTTATGATGATCATCCGCATCGCCGTGCGCGCGCCGCTGGTATTGATCTTCGCCTTTACCATGGCGTTTATCATGGGCGGCAGCGTTGCCATGGTCTACCTGATCATCATTCCGCTGCTGGGCTTTGGGCTGTTCTTTATCATCTTTAAGGTGCGCCCCATCTTCTCGCGCGTGTTCCACAAGTACGACGCCCTTAACGAGTCCGTCGAGGAAAACGTCACCGGCATGCGCGTAGTTAAGAGCTATGTGCGCGAAGACTTTGAGAAGGAGAAGTTCGCGACCGCTGCGCGCGACGTCCAGATGGACTTCACCCACGCCGAGAAGCTGCTTGCCTTTAACAACCCCATGATGAACATCTGCGTCAACGGCGCGTTTGTCGTCATCATCTACCTGGGCTCCAAGCTCATCATCACGAGCCAGGGCACGCTGTTCGACGTGGGCCAGCTCTCCTCGATCTTTACCTATGGCTTCCAAATCCTCATGAGTCTGATGCAGCTGTCGATGATCTTTGTCATGGTGACCATGGCCGACGAATCGGCGCACCGCATCACCGAGGTGCTGGCCGCCGAGCCCACGATCGCCGATCCCGCCGAGCCCGTGCTCGAGGTCGCCGATGGCTCCATCGACTTTGACCACGTGAGCTTTAAGTATTCCGCGCATGCGAAGCGCCAGGCGCTCGACGATATCGACCTGCACATTAAGAGCGGCGAGACCATCGGCATCATCGGCGGCACCGGCTCGGCCAAGTCCACGCTTGTAAACCTCATCGCCCGTCTGTACGACACCACCGAAGGTACCGTGCGCGTGGGCGGCGTGGATGTGCGCGACTACGACTTGGACGCTCTGCGCCACCAAGTGGCCATGGTATTGCAGAAAAACGTGCTGTTTAGCGGCACGATTGCCGAGAACCTGCGTTGGGGCGACCCGAACGCCACCGACGAAGAGGTCCGCGAGGCGGCACATCTGGCCTGCGCCGACGAGTTTGTCGATGGCTTCCCCAAGGGCTATGACACCTGGATCGAACAGGGCGGCTCCAATGTTTCCGGCGGTCAGAAGCAGCGCCTGTGCATTGCACGCGCCCTGCTGCGTCGCCCCAAGATCTTAATCCTGGACGACTCCACCAGCGCCGTCGACACCAAGACCGACGCCAAGATTCGCGCAGGGTTGGCAAGCTATCTGCCCAACACGACCAAGCTCATCATCGCCCAGCGCATTAGCTCCGTGCAGGATGCAGACCGCATCATCGTCATGGAGGGCGGCCGCATCGCGCAGATCGGCAACCACGATGAGCTGCTCAAGACGAGCGAGATCTACCGCGAGACCTTTACCTCGCAGAACAAGATGTCTGCCGAGGGCGAAGAGGCCGTCGAGGCCGACACCGAGGCATCCGTAACGCAAGCTCAGACCCAGGAAGGAGGCGAGGCACATGAGTAAGGCAACGACCGCTGAGCGCGCACTCAACCGCAAGGGCGGCACCATGTCGCGCCTCATCAAGACGCTCTTTGGCTTCTACCCCGTGCTTTTGCCCCTCGTCGTCGTCGGCGTGGTGCTCTGCGCCATCATCAACTCCATCGGCGCGACCTTCCTTCAGAGCGCTCTGCAGATTATTAGCGAATCGTGGCAGTCGGGCGATTGGGAAGCCGCACAGCCCAAGATCGCACAGCTCGTGACCACCCTCGCCTGCATCTACGGCGTCGGCATCCTGTCCTCGCTGTTCTGGAACCGCGCCATGGCCATCGTCACGCAGGGCTCGCTCGAGAAGCTGCGCGAGAAGATGTTCAACCGCATGCAGGACCTGCCGATTCGCTACTTCGACACGCACCAGCGCGGCGACATCATGAGCCACTACACCAACGACATCGACACGCTGCGCCAGATGATCAGCCAGTCGCTGCCCAACCTGCTCATGACGACCATCGTCATCGTCACGGTGTTTTTTATCATGCTGTACTACAGCGTGTGGATGTGCCTGGTCATTGTGGCCGGCGTCGCCTTTATGACCTTTATGACCAAGCTGCTCGGCTCTAACTCCGCGCGCTTCTTTATTGCGCAGCAGACCGAGCTCGGCGTGGTCGAGGGCCATATCGAGGAAGTCATGAACGGCCAGAAGGTCGTCAAGGCATTCTGCCACGAGTCTGCCGCCGAAGCCGATTTTGACGAGCGCAACGAAAAGCTCTTCGAGGTCTCGCAGAAGGCCAACATGTACGCCAACATCCTCATGCCTATCCTTATGAACCTGGGCAACCTGCTCTACGTGCTAGTCGCACTGGCAGGCGGCATTTTCCTGGCGCTGGGCGTGCCCAACCTGAGCATCTCGGGCATGACGCTGTCCATCGCCGTCGTGGTGCCGTTCCTCAACATGACCAAGCAGTTCTGCGGACAGATCGGCCAGATCTCGCAGCAGATCAACGCCGTGGTCATGGGCCTCGCCGGCGCCGACCGCATCTTTGAGCTCATCGACGAGGAGCCCGAGGCCGACGAAGGCTATGTGACGCTCGTCAACGCGCAGGTGAACCCCGATACCTGGCAGCTCGAGGAGGCCGACCACCACACCGGCATGTGGGCATGGAAACATCCGCACCGCGCAACCGGCGAGATTGAGTACGTGCCGCTGCGCGGCGACCTGGTCATGGACAACGTCGACTTTGGCTACACGCCCGACCACGAGGTGCTGCACGGCGTGTCCGTGTTTGCCAAGCCGGGCCAGAAGGTCGCGTTTGTCGGCGCCACCGGTGCCGGCAAGACGACCATCACCAACCTCATCAACCGCTTCTATGACATCGCCGACGGCAAGATCCGCTACGACGGCATCAACGTCAACAAGATCCGCAAGGCCGATCTGCGCCGCTCGCTGGGCGTCGTGCTGCAGGACGTGAACCTGTTCACCGGCACCGTGATGGATAACATCCGCTACGGCAACCTGGACGCCACCGACGAGGAGTGCATCGCGGCGGCAAAGCTCGCGGGCGCGGACGACTTTATCACCCGCCTGCCCGACGGCTACGACACCATGCTCACCGGCAACGGCGCGCAGCTGTCGCAGGGCCAGCGCCAGCTGATCTCGATCGCGCGCGCCGCTGTCGCCGATCCGCCGGCGATGATCCTGGACGAGGCAACGTCGAGCATTGACACCCGCACCGAGGCTATCGTGCAGGCGGGTATGGACAAGCTCATGGAGGGTCGCACGACGTTTGTCATCGCACACCGTCTCTCCACCGTACGCAACTCCGACGCGATCATCTGCCTAGACCACGGCCGCATCATCGAGCGCGGCAACCACGACGAGTTGATCGCCAAGCGCGGGTACTACTACCAGCTGTATACGGGTGCATTTGAGCTGGAGTAGGACCGGCTACTGACGGAGGGTGCCCCGGGGCGGGCGGGGTAATTCCTCCGTGCTCAAACATTCTCGCTGCGCTGCGAAACTGCGCGCGGAGGAAATACCCCGCCGCCCCCGGGGCGCCCTCCTGCGCGCGATCAGCCCGTCATTAAAAACGGAATAAAAGTTAGTGAGGCCCTGGCCGGTTGGCCAGGGCCTCTTTTTACGGGCTTACCGTTCCTCGCGTTGCGGCACGGCCGCCTCGGCTGTCTTCACGCGGTTCTTGTCGATGTACATGTTTTTGTCGGCCTGGGAAAAGAGCTCGCGCATCGTAGGCGGTTCATCAAAATCACTGGAAAGCGCGTAGCCCACCGCATAGCTAATAGGCATGTCGGGGTGAGCCTCGGAATACTCGTTCACATTCGCACGGACCCGAGCGAGACGGGACTCCACGGCAGCTCGATCGGCATCCCACAGCACCGCGATAAACTCATCGCCGCCGTCGCGGCCCACAAAGCAGGCCTCGGACGCCACGCGCCCAGCTGCTGGGCAAAAGAACGGATGTATTCGTCACCCTTCTCGTGGCCAAAGCGGTTATTGACCGTATGCAGATTATTTAGATCGAAGACACACAGCGCAACGGGCGCTTCAGCGGAAACGGGATGCTCCTGGCCCAAGATTTCCTCGCACTTGTTCTTGTTGGGCAGTCCCGTAGCTTCGTCGAGATAAACTTTGCTCTGCAGCTCGCGATTGAGCGCGGCAGTGCGTACCGCGCGAACAAGTTCGACCGCAAAGGTCGTCACCAAGCCCACGATGTCGATGATCACCAAGCCCTCGAGATAGTTGAGCGCCGACGCCTTCTCCTGAGAGTAGTCCTCTGCGAGTCGCGTAGCATCGTCGCAAATGCCAAAGAACTCCTCGCTCATGGAGATGATGTCGGTGTTCTCGTAGCCGACTTCGCGCACGCGGATAATCTCGGCGCAAAGCTTATCAAAATAGTTTGCAAGCTCGGTCATCTTTGTCTGATACTCATCGTCGTCGAGACGGACGAGGTTAAGGTCGTCACTTCCGTAACGCAAACCGTTAATGTATGAATCCACGGCTTTGAGCAGGTCATCTTGAGGTTGGCCCGCGTCCTCGAGCTTAACGATTCGCTGCGTGGTGCCGCGCACCAGACCGGCGTAGTTGACCACGCGCGCCGTGCCCTGGATATCGGAGACGAGCAGCATAACATTGATGAAGAAGAAGATGAGAACTGCCGTGAGCACCATCATGAGCAGGCGCACCGCCTGGCTGGCCTTCTTGGCGACAGAAGTATTCACAAGTTTACTCCCCTAAATGGCAAAAGTGCAGGTAGCACACAGTGTGCTGAAATTCACGTGAGGTCAACTCTACCAGATGATTTTTCTAGGACGGGGATTAAAGAATCATCGACACGATAGCTATTTGAGAAGTTGGGCCATGGCGTTGACGAATTTTTGGACTTGGAGGGTGGGTTCGAGCGGGTAGTGCAGAAAGACCGGCACCTCGCGGCCGCACAGGAACGGCACGCCCACAAAGGCCGGGTGCACGCCCGACCACGCTCCGCAGGTGAGCACCGCGTCACCCTTTTCCTCCGCATCGTTAAAGAGCGCAAAGTCAAAGCTGTCCACGTCGATCACATCCACGCCGCCGTCGGCCAACAGATCGATACGCAGGCTGTCCATGGCGTCGTTGCCGTGGCGAAGCACGCGCAAGCGCATGCCCTCTAGGTCGGCAACCGTGATGCGCGTCTTGCGCGCGAGTCGGCTTGTGCGCGGCACGTCGATATAAAACGGCACGTTGACGATACGGAGCTTTTGGCAGGCATCGCCCCAGCGCGGGGTCGAGAAACTCGACTGCACCACATCCACCTCGCGACCCAGGCTGCGCATGACGGTTTCACGCTCGTCATAGAGGTCGCTCACTGGGACAATTTCGAAGCGCAACGACGGTTCCAGCTCGTGCACGTCCGTCCACATCGACAGCGTCTGGCGCCCCGGGCACATCATCGACACACCCAGGCGCACGGCGCCGCCATCGCCCGCTGCGCGTCGGGCGCGGCGCAACGCATCCTCGGACTGGCGCATGATCGAGCGCGCATCGTCTACCAGCAGCGCCCCCGCCGGCGTCACCTTGACGCCCGAATGTGAGCGCTCAAACAACGTGATGCCAAACTCGGCCTCGAATCCCGACACCTGCTTGACGAGCGCCGGGGTCGACACACGCAGTTTTGCCGCCGCGCGCGAGAAGCTCCCCAGCTCCGCGGCGGCCGAAATAGCCTCAAGTCGTCGATCGTACACGTCATCTCTCCGTTTTCGCACGTACGGCCACACGGTGCCGTAGGGGGTCGTTTTCGCAGGTCACGCGCTCAATCGGATACAAATCGCATCAAGCGGTATGAACCTACGGTTAACGCCATTCTAACAAATATGCAATTCACCTGCGCAAACGCAAAGCATACGATAACCAGCGAAAACCACGTGGGTCGGTTAATGGGAGCGACCCACCGGGAGGCACAAGAAGGGAAGTTCCTATGAGCAACTGGCTTAAGCTCGAGGGCGATGTCTGCGCCGTGACCGGCGCACTCGGCGGTATGGGCGTCGAGATTTGCCGCGAGTTCGCCCGCAACGGCGCCAACGTCGTCCTGCTCGATCTAGACGAAGAAAAGGTCAAGGCCGCTGCCGCCGACCTCGCCGCCGAGTTTGGCATCCACGCCGAGGGTTACAAGATGAACGCCACCGACGAGGCCGAGGTTCAGGCCGCCGTCGACGCCACCATCGCCGACTTCGGCCGCGTCGACGTTCTCGTCAACACCGCCGGCATCCTGCGCTTCGCCGCCATGGAGGACCTGCCGCTGAGCGACTGGGAGCAGGTGCTCAACGTCAATCTCACCGGTTACTTCATCACCTCGCAGCGCTTTGGTCGCGAGATGATCAAGGCCGGCCAGGGCCGCCTGGTGCACATCTCGACCGTCGCCAGCCACTCCCCCGAGACGTTCTCGGGCGCGTACAGCTCCACCAAGGCCGGCGTCAACATGATGTCCAAGATGCTCGCCGCCGAGTGGGGCCCCTACGGCGTCCGCTCCAACTGCGTCGAGCCCTGCTTCGTTAAGACCCCGATGTCGGCCAACTTCTACGCCGACCCCGAGGTCGAAAAGAGCCGCAGCCGTCTGATCGCCACGCGTCGCATCGGCGAGGTCAGTGATATCGCCAACGCCGTCATGTTCCTGGCGTCCAAGCGCTCGGACTTTACCACCGGCGACGCCATCAAGGTCGATGGTGGCTTCTCCAATATGATGGGCGACCTCACCGCCAAGCCCGGCGGCCGTCGCGCCTATGCCGACAACTACCTCAAGAACAAGGGTGTCGAGCTTTGGTCCGATGAGTCCGGCGTCGCCAAGCCGACTGACCAGTAAACCAACCTGACAGGGAGGCCCCGCGGACACGCCCGCTCCTCCCCGTATCGATTAGAAAGAGTCCAATGGCTTCCACCAACTCCAACAAGGGTCGCGCCGTCGTGCTTTCCGCCGCGTGCGTCACCATGTTCTTCATTAGCTCCATCGCGCTGTATTCCGTCGTGAGCAAGAATCTGCTCGCCGTCTACCCCGAGTGGTCGAGTGCCCTTACCTGGGCCTTCCCGGTCTTTCAGACCATCATGGCCGTAACGGGCATCTTCGCCGGCCGCATCTCCGATAAGATCGGCCCGCGCAACGTCGTGATCGCCGCCGCCGTGTGCTACGGCCTGGGCTGGTTCATGTCCGGCACCGTCACCGAGCCGTGGCAGTTCTACCTGTGGTTCTCGCTCGTCGCCGCCATCGGCAACGGCCTGGGCTACAACCCGGCGCTCACCACCGGCCAAAAGTGGTTCATCGACAAGAAGGGCCTTGCCTCCGGCATCACCCTGGCCGCTTCGACCGCCGGTCCCGCCGTGCTGTCCCCGGTGCTCGCCTCGCTGCTCATCCCAAGCCTGGGCATCTTTGGCGCCCTTAAGGCGCTCGGCGTCATCTTCTTTGTGATGATCGCCGCCTCCGCCCTGTTCCTGAAGGCCCCCGAGGCCGGTTGGCTGCCCGAGGGCTTCGAGGCCCCCAAGGGTGGCGCACATGCCGGCACCTTCGGTGACCTCACCCCGGGCGAGATGGTCAAGACCCCGCGCTTCTGGGTCCTCATCGTCACCTTCGCCTTTGCCGCCACCGCGGGCACCCTGCTCGTGGGCAAGGTTGCCTCCATCGCCGCCGTCCAGCTCTTCGCCGACCCCACGAGCGCCGCGGCCGTCGCCCTCGGCGGTGTGGTGGTCTCCGTCAACACCTGCGCCAACCTGGTTGGCCGTCTGTCCTTTGGCCAGATCATCGACAAGCTCGGCGCCTATAAGTCGCTGCTCATCAGCCTTGTCGTCACCATCGTCGCGCTCGTCATCATGTCGATGAGCTTTACGCAGAGCATGTTCTTTGTGGCGCTCGCCCTGCTCGGCTTTAGCTTTGGCGCCCTGCTCGTCATCTACCCGCCGCTCACCGGTGGCGCCTTTGGCACCAGCAACATCGGCGTCAACTACGGCATCATGTTTTTGGGCTATGCCGCTTCCACCTGGATCAGCCAGCCCATCACCGCCGTGCTGTATCACGCCGAGGCCGGCAGCGCCGCCTACCAGCAGTCCTTCTACGGCGCCATTGTGATCGCCGCCATCGCCGTCGTGCTCACCGTCTACATGATGGTCTCCGACAGCAAGAAGAAGTCCGCCTAGTTTTACCGATGCGACAAAGGGACAGCCCCTTTGTCGCATTCCACCGGTCACCAGTATTAAGGAGTCGAAATGTCTGAGCTCAACCCCGTCCGCATTGCCGTTATCGGCGCCGGCGCCATGGGCCGCAACCACATCCGCTTTGTCACCGAGGAGCCCGAGGCCGAGCTCGTCGCCATCGCCGACGCCTTTGAAGGCGCCCGTGCCACGGCCGAGGCCGCCCGCGTGCCGTTTTACACCGATCCCGCCCAGATGATGGACGAGGTCAAGCCCGAGGCCGTCATTATCGCCACGCCCAACGACCTGCACCTGGGCGTAGCCCGCGAGGCTGTGAAGCGCAACATCGTGCCGCTGGTCGAAAAGCCGATCTCCAACGATCTCGAGGATGCCCAGGCCTTCGCCGCCGAGGCCGAAACCGCCGGCGTGCCCGTGCTCGTGGGTCAGCACCGTCGCCACAACCCCTTCGTCAACAAGGCCAAGGAGATCATCGAGTCCGGCGAGCTGGGCAAGCTCACCGTGTCGAGCTTCCACTACATGATCTATAAGAACGACGAGTACTTCGATGTCGAGTGGCGCCGCAAAAAGGGTGCCGGCCCGATCCTGGTCAACCTGGTGCACGACGTCGACCTGCTCCGCTACCTGCTGGGCGAGCCCGTTGCCGTCCAGGGTATGCAGTCCAGCGCCGCCCGCGGTTTTGAGACCGAGGACTCCGCCGTGGTCAACGTCCGTTTTGCCGATGGCGCGCTCGCAAGCATGACCATCTCCGATGCCACCGCCAGCCCCTGGAACTGGGAGGCGACTGCTCGCGAGGACCCGCAGTACCGCCCCTTCGACGCCGATGCCTACTTTATTGGCGGTACCAAGGGCGCCCTTTCGCTGCCCCGCCTGCACCAGTTCTCCTACGACGGTGCCTCCAACTGGCACAAGCCGCTGCAGATGGAGATCCCGGCTGTGGACCCGGCGCTGCCGCACAAGATGCAGCTCAAGCACTTTGTGAAGGTCGTCCGCCGCGAGGTCGAGCCCGTCGTGACGCCGGCCGACAACGTCAAGACGCTCACGCTTCTCAACGCCGTCAAGGAGGCCGCCGAGACCGGCCAGCTCGTCGAGCTGTAACGCCTTAAGAGCGGCCGCGACAGAAACCCCATGCCGAGCCCCTCGGTCCGCCACAAATAAGCCCCTCTTCTTTGCCCTGCGAGCAGCCTCCTGCCCGCGGGGCATTTTGCTACGTTGCCAATGATTTTTCTGGAGCGAGGGCTATTTTGCGCCTCAGCCTGGTTCGTTCGCCACGAAATGGGTCTATCTACTACGTTTAACCGACCACCCTCAACCATACCGAATTTCGCGAAATAAAAACCGCAGGTAAACGGCTTGCCAATTTTCGGAAAACCGGGGGATGGTCGACCCACACGGTTCAAACGTAGTAGATAGGCCGCTTTCGTGGTTCCACGCCAAAACAGTCTTTTTTGAGCGAAGTGGCGGGTGGTATCCTTGGTAGCCCTGTGCTGCAAACGTACCTTAAACGCAAGGAGTTCCATGGATCTTATCGCCCAGCTCGCCCGCGAGCTCAACCTTAAGGCCGCCAATGTCGAGTCGGCCGTCAAGCTCATCGACGAGGGCAACACCATCCCCTTTATCTCGCGCTACCGCAAGGAAGCCACGGGCGGCATGGACGACGTTGCCCTGCGCGCGCTCGACGAGCGCCTGTCCTACCTGCGCAATCTTGAACAGCGTAAAGAGGACGTCATCCTGCTCATCGACGCCCAGGGCAAACTCACGCCCGAGCTCGAGCAGCAGATTCGCGAGGCCACACAGCTCCAGCGCGTCGAAGACCTCTACAAGCCCTACCGCAAAAAGCGCATGACCCGCGCGCAGAAGGCCCGCGAGGCAGGCCTGGAGCCACTCGCCAACATGATCATCATGCAGGCCTCGGCCAAGGGCAGCGCGCTCGACGCCGCCGCGGCATACGTCAACGAGGAGGCCGGCTTCGACACGCCCGAGAAGGCGCTCGCTGGCGCCGCCGACATCGTGGCCGAGACGGTAGCCGAGGACCCCGAGAACGTCGCCGACCTGCGCGCCTTTACGCAAAACACCGCCGACATCGTCGTCGAGGCAACCGACCCCGCCGAGAAGACTCCCTACGAGCCCTACTACGACTTTGACGAGCCGCTGCGCCGTATTCCCAACCACCGCGTGCTGGCCATCGACCGCGGCGAGCGCGAGGGCAAGCTCCGCGTGCGTGTAAACGTCGACGGCGCCGCTGCCACGGCGCGCCTCGGCAGCCGCTGGCCCCGTCGTCAGGGCGTGTTTGCTCCCATCTTCGATGCCGCCATCGCTGACGGTTACAAGCGCCTCATGGCCCCCTCGCTGGAGCGCGAGGCCCGCGCCAAACTCACCGTTCGCGCGCAGACCGAGGCCATCAATGTCTTTGCCAAGAATCTCGAGGGCTTGCTCTCGGCGCGCCCCGTGCGCGGCGCCCGCGTGCTCGCGCTCGATCCGGGCTACCGCACTGGCTGCAAGGTCGCCGTCATGGACGAGACCGGCAAGCTGCTCGACCACGGCGTGGTCTACCCCACCAAGCCGCGCCACGACGTCGCCGGCACCAAGCGTGAGCTCGCCCGCCTCGTCAAGAAGGACGGCGTCAACACCATCGTCATCGGCAACGGCACCGCCAGCCGCGAGACCGAAGAAGTCGTCTCGGAGTTCATTGCCGAGCAGGCGCCCAGCCTTCGCTACACCATCGTTAACGAGGCCGGCGCGTCGGTGTACTCCGCGTCCGAGCTCGCCAGCCAGGAATATCCCGACCTGGACGTCACCGTGCGCGGCGCCATGAGCCTGGGCCGCCGCCTGCAGGACCCGCTGGCAGAGCTCGTCAAGATTCCGCCCCAGTCCATCGGCGTTGGCCAGTACCAGCACGACCTTGACCAGGCCGAGCTTTCGCGCACCCTGGCCCACGTGGTGGAGGACGTCGTCAACCGCGTGGGCGTCGACGTCAACACCGCGAGCGCGAGCCTGCTGGGATACGTATCGGGCATCACGCCGAGCGTGGCCAAGAACATCGTGGCCTACCGCGAGGAAAACGGCGCCTTTACCGATCGCCGCCAGCTCAAGAAGGTCCCCAAGCTGGGACCCAAGGCATACCTCAACGCCGCGGGCTTCCTGCGCATCAGCGGCGGCAAGAACCCGCTCGACGCGACAAGCGTCCACCCCGAGAGCTACGAGGTGGCCACGGCCGTCCTGGAGCGCGCCGGCGTAGCGGCAAGCGAGCTCAGCCGCGGCGGCGTGCCCGACATCGAGCGCCGCCTGGGCAGCATCTCGGCGCTGGCAAGCGATCTGGACTGCGGCACCCTGACGCTCATCGACATTGTCAACGAGCTCAAGAAGCCCGGCCGCGACCCGCGCGACGACGCGCCCGAGGTGGTCTTTAGCCGCTCGGCGCTTTCCATTGACGACTTGGAACCCGGCATGGAACTCAAGGGCACGGTGCGCAACGTCGTCGACTTTGGCGCCTTTGTCGACGTGGGCGTGCACCAGGATGGCCTCGTGCACATCTCCAAGCTGGCCAACCGCTTCGTCAAGCACCCGAGCGACGTGGTGCGCGTCGGCGACACGGTAAAGGTGTGGGTCGAAAAGGTCGATCGCGACCGCAAGAAGATCTCGCTCACCATGGTGCAGGGGAAATAAACCGCCAAAGCAAGGGTACCCCCTGTAGCAGCGTGCAAAATCGCGAGTATTCTGCAATTTCCGCCGCTCCGAACGCCCCTCAGAGGCAATAAAGTCACAAACAGCCCCCGTTTTAGCGTCGTCAGAGCCAAAACGGGGGCTGTTCCGTGCTTCAGCCAGCTGGTAAAAACCTTTACCTTGCTGAATACTCTCAATTTTGCACGTCGCAGGCGGGGGTACCTTTGCCCGCGGCAGGATATGGAAGCCGAGTGCTAACTTGCCGGCAAGCTCGTGTCGGCAGCCCCGGCCTTTCCTTTACCTAGCGCGACCCTCGCGAAGCGCGTGAGCGATAGGGAAAGGAAAGGCCGGGGCGAACAACCCGCGGCGCAGCCAGTGTTCGCGTTACGGCAAGATATGGAAGCCCAAAGCGGCGATATCCTTGGCAAAGCCGCGCACGGTGTCGAGCGAGACCTCGTACGGATCGCGACCGATGTTCTTGCGCTTGGCCAGGATGCTGTTGGGCACCGTGATGATCTGGCAACCGCAGGCCTGCGCCTGGTAAATGTTGATGAGCTCGCGCGTGGATGCCCACAGGACCTCGCAGTTGGGCTTGGCGGCGGCCGTCTTGACCGACTCCGTCACAAACGGAATGGGATCGACGCCGGTGTCGGCGATGCGACCGGCAAAGAGCGAGATGATGGACGGCGTCTCGGCGTCAACGGCCTCGACCATCTCGTCGACCTGCGTAGGCGTAAAGATGGTGGTGACGTTGACCTTGATGCCGTCGGCCGAAAGCTTGTGCACCAGCTCGGCGGTGGACTCGCCCTTGGTGGTCACGCACGGAATCTTGACGTAGACGTTCTCGGCCCAGGCAGCAATCTCGCGGGCCTCGACCTCCATGGTCTCGACGTCGTCGGCAAAGACCTCAAACGACACGGACACATCGGTGATGTGGGCCAGGACCTCCTTGGCAAACGCGCGGTAATCCGTCACGCCGCCCTTCTTCATAAGGGACGGGTTGGTCGTGAAACCCTGAACGTTGCCGCTCTCGTACATGTCGAGCATGCCCTCGAGGTTTGCACCGTCAGCGAACACCTTGATTGCCATCTGCCTGATTCCTTTCGTTAGCATACGGCCGATAAACTGCTAAACACTTTATCTACGTTTATCAAGGCGTGAACTGCGGTTTTTTATCTTCTCGGCGATCGGTTTTGCAGATTTACCATTTTTATATCGACGCCCCAGCGGCAAAACGTTTTTGCCGATCATTGCGTTTGATTCCGTTCACGGAACAGAAGCAGCGCCTCGCCGGCTCATATTCACAATCGCTCCAAAGCAA
This sequence comes from Collinsella sp. AF02-46-1, assembly GCF_003465825.1. Taxonomy (GTDB): domain Bacteria; phylum Actinomycetota; class Coriobacteriia; order Coriobacteriales; family Coriobacteriaceae; genus Collinsella. Next base: position 71,724 of record NZ_QSBV01000003.1, on the reverse strand, counting down.
AAAGCGGTGACGCCTCGATTGAGACGTCACCGCTTCCGTGTAGGAGCCGGTTATCGGAGCTCCGCCCGATTAGGGCTTAACGTATGCCTGGATTACTCTTCCTCAACGTGATTGATCACAGCACCCTTGGTGTGGATGAAGTTGGGGACGAAGGCAACGACCAGAAGGACAGCGAGAATCGCGTAGACACCGGTGGTACCGAAGGCCTCGGCAGCGCGGCCAAGCGTAATACCAATGACGGAGAAATCGAAGTCGCCGAACGTAGTGTTCTTGAAGCCAAAGACGTCAAGAACGGGCAGGAGCAGGGCCGGGGCAAAGGTGATGAGCAGGCCGTTGACGAAAGCGCCAAGAGCTGCGCCCTTGCGACCGCCGGTAGCATTGCCGTAGATGCCCGCGGTAGCACCGCAGAAGAAGTGGGGAACCATGCCCGGGATGATGAAGATGCCCAGGGTAGCGCCCACGATGAACATACCGACCACGCCACCGATAAAGGAAGCGACAAAGCCGAGGATGACGGCGGTGGGAGCATAGGGGAAGAAGACGGCGCAGTCGACGGCGGGGATGGCACCGGGGATCAGCTTGTTGGAGATGCCCTGGAAAGCCGGGACCAGGTCGGCAAGGATCATACGAACGCCGTTATAGACGATGGTGACACCAACGGCGAAAGACAGAGCGCAGGTCAGGGCATAGACAATCACGTTGTCGCCGCCAGCGGTCTTGGTAACGACCGCAGGATCTGCGATGTAAGCGGCGAAAGCGGTAACCAGGTAGAAGAAGGCCATGGTAAGAGCCGTGGAGATGGTAGTGTCGCGCAGGAAGGCGAACTTCTCGGGAACCTCGATCTTCTCGGTGCTGTTCTCCTCGGCGTCCTTAGCAAAAAGCGTACCGACTGCAGCGGAGATGTAATAGGCGAGTGAACCGAAGTGGCCCATGGCGATTTCATCGCCATCGGTAACCTTCTCGGTGAAACGCTGACCAACGGCAGGAAGCATAGCGCTCACGAGGCCCAGGAACATGCCGCCCACGATGACAAGCTGGACATCCTGGAAGCCAGATGCCTGCAGAACGGCAGACAGCAGGCAGGCCATAAACATGCTGTGATGGCCCGTCAGGAAGATGTACTTAAACTTGGTAAAGCGGGCAATGATAATGTTCACGACATAGCCGAGAATCAGGATCATCATGGTCTGAACGCCGAGCACGCTCTGAGCCATCGAAACGACGACCTCGTTGTTGGGCACGACGCCGGTGATGTGGAAACCGGTCTCGATGAAGGTACCCAGCGGAGCAAGGTTCTCCTGAACAACAGCGGCGCCGGCGGACAGCATGATGTAACCAAGAATGGGCTTCAGGGTGCCCGTCATCACCTTGTGGGCAGGACGCTTAAGCGCGACAAGGCCCACAAAGGCAAATAGACCCATAATCCACGCTGGCTTGGTCAGAATCGATTGGATAAACTCAAGTATGGGAAGGATGGCTTGCATCTGCGCTTCCTTTCTCTCTAACGTGGGCGCGTTTCCCTCTTCCACAGGGAACCGCCCTTTTTTGTGCCGCTTTAGGCGTTAGCGGCGGCCGCCTTGATTGCCTCGAGGGCGTCTTCGCGGATCTTCTTCTTGTTCACATAGCTGCGAACAATCACAACGTTGCCGTGGAGCTCGGGGGCGAGTTCCTTAACGGTGATGAACAGATCCGGATTTGCGGAAGAAGCACCGTTCAGGTCCATAGACTCAACGTCGGCCTTGATGCCCTCCTCCTCGCAAAGCTCCTCGACTTTGCCAGCGAGCATCAGGCTGGACCCGATGCCGTTTCCGCATACGGTGATGATATGCATGGCAACCTTCCTCTCCTACACGTGACGGTTTTCCGTCTATCCAAAAGCGGCGACGCATCGCCGTGCCATTAAGGCCTAAAAGAATGAACGCATGGTCTCCAAAACCTGCTCGGGCGTATCGCATGCGCTGAGCTTGGCAACGCAGTCCTCGTCCTCGAACATCTGCGAAAGCTCCGCCAAGCAGCCAAGATGAGCCTTGGGGTCGGGTGCGCAAATACCCACGAGCACGTGAACCGGATCGAAATCCTCGTGTCCAAACGCAACGGCTGGGTCAAGCGTGACGATACAGATTCCCGCTTCGCTCACATTGCCATCTGCCTGAGCGTGGGGCATGGCGATGCCCTCTTCCAAGACCATATAGGGGCCGAATTTGTGAACCGATGAAATCATGGCGTCAACATAGCTCTGATCGCATTTGCCAGCGTCTACGAGCAACTTACCGCATGCCCTGATCGCTTCCTCCCAGTCGGAGGCCTCGACGTGGCAGGCAACAAGCTCGGGCTTAAGAAGATCGGTCAGCATGCTCGTCCCCTACTCCTCGGGCAGGATATGAAAACCAAGCGCCTGAATGTCGCGGGCAAAACCCTTGACCGTATCAAGCGAGTACTCAAGCAAATCTTTCCCGAAATTCTTGCGCTTGGCAAGAAGGGCATTGGGGACCGTAATGATCTGGCATCCAACGGACTCCGCCTGGAAGATATTGAGGACCTCGCGCGTAGACGCCCAGAGAACCTCGGCAGCAGGCTTAACGGCAGCCTTCTTTACGGACTCCGCCATGAGGGGCAGCGGATCGACGCCGGTATCGGCAATGCGACCGGCGAAGATGGACAGAATAGAGGGGGTCTCAGCAGAGACGGCATCGACAAACTCGTCGACCTGCTCGGGCGTGAAGATAGTGGTGACATTCACCTTGATGCCGTCGGCAGAAAGGCGCTTGACCAGCGCGGCAGTGGACTCACCCTTGGTGTTGAGCGCCGGGATCTTAACGTAGACGTTGTCTGCCCAGGTTGCGATCTCGCGAGCCTCGGCTTCCATACCCGCCTCGTCGTCGGCGAATACCTCAAAAGAGACCGACACATCAGTAATGTGCTCAAGAACCGTCTTGGCAAAAGCGCGGTAGTCGGTCACGCCGCCGGCCTTCATAAGGGAAGGATTGGTCGTGAAGCCCTGAACGTTGCCATTGTCATGCATGTCAAGCATGCCCTCGAGGTTAGCGCCGTCGGCAAACACCTTGATCGCCATGTTCGGTCCTTTCTCATCTAACACTATTGCTATCGAAAGCCTTCTTCTTTGTTTCAAAAGCTTTTCGGTTTTCTTTTATAAACTATTTCAAAAGCTATCGAAAGCTCAATTGTCAACTTTCCGTGAACGGTCGAATATCGGGCGTGAACGTACTTCTTTTGGGCGGCACCTTCAGAATGAGACTCTTTATAGCCCGTTTACGTGCGAACTATCTGCTACGCATGCATTTGTGACATGCCATTCCGTTCTTTTGATTCATTCGAATTTGCCTTGTTCTTTTCATATCGATACGTTATATTTCGATTACGAAAGGCGCATCTTTTACCTTTTGTTCAAAAGGAGCGGCATATGGCATCTACTTCAGACCTTTCACCGGCCGAGCGTCAGCGATTTATCATGAATTGGCTGGCCGAAAAGCCAAATATCTCGGTATCCGACATCGTTCGCCGTTTTTCGGTTTCGGAAGTCACCGCACGGCACGACCTCATCTCGCTGGAATCCGAAGGCAAGCTGCGTCGCGTACGCGGTGGAGCGGTATCGCTTTCTCGCTCCAACGCAATCTCGTATCCCGAGGAGCGCATCAATGTCCAAGTCGAGGCCAAGGAGACCATCGCCGCAACCGCAGCAACTCTTGTTGATGATGGCGATGTTCTGGTAATTGATATCGGCACCACAGGCTTTTACTTCGCTAAGGCCCTCATGGACAAGCGCGAGATCACCATTATCACCGGCGATCTTGCAATCGCGAACTACGCCAGCTTCAATCTCCCCAACGCTTCGGTAGTGCTGCTGGGCGGCTCCGTGCGCAAGGGCCACCTCTATCTCGCGGGCGCACTAACGCTCGACTGCATGAGCAAACTACATGCCGACAAGGCGTTTGTCAGTGCCGATGGATTCCACCCCGACCACGGTTTTACCGTCGAGCACGACTTCTCGGCCATGATCAAGCATATGTACCTGACCAACTCAAACCAGGGCTACATGATGGTTGACCAGGGAAAGTTCAACAAGACCAGTTTTTATCAGTCCGCGCAAATCGATGACCTCGACGGCATCATCGTTGATGGAGACGACGAGGGCATCATGACGGCGGCGATCGAGAGCAGTCGCAGTCATCCCAAGCTCTATATTGCAAAATAGCTCAAATGGCCGGGTCGCCCCCACTGCGGGTGACCCGGCCATTTATTAAATCAACCCAAAGTGGCGCATCGCGGTGACGGTGCCGTCGTGTGTCACATCGTCGGTCACGTAGTCGGCGAGCGCCTTGACCTCGGGCATGGCGTTGCCCATGGCTACAGCCGTCTCGACGGCGGCGAGCATACCCAGATCGTTGCCGGAATCGCCAAAGCCAAAGGTGCGCGCGTTGCCGGTGCGACCCAGGTATTCCAGCGCTCGCGCCACGCCCACGCCCTTGTCGATGCCCTTGGGGCTCAGCTCGCGATTCTGACCACCGGTGTTGCACAGCTCAAACTCGCGCTCGATAAAGCCGTCATCGTTGGCTACGCGAGCCAGGTCGTACGCGTTAATGCACACCTTGCCTACGCGCAAGCGGCCATCGACGCGCATCTGGTCGGTGCCATGCACCACGCCGGCGCCTAGCAGAAATGACTGTTCGACACCAACTGGCTCAAGTGAATAGGTGGCACCGTTCGTCTCGAACAACGCCTCGCCGCCCGCCACAGTAATGCGACGCGCGAGCTCCTCAACAATGTCCTCGTCAATGCAGTCCTCGTGTGCCACGCGGCCCTCGACCTCGAGCGTGGCCCCCGCCATGGCAACGATACCCGCCGGATTCAGCGCGCGCAGGCCATCGGCAATCAGCCACAAGGGGCGACCCGTGCAGATAAATGCCTGGTGACCCGCATTGCGCAGGCGACCAAATGCATCGACAACGGCCTTCGACGGATGGATTGCATTGAAGTCCTTATCGGTCATATCGTCGGGATCGAACGACGTCAGCGTGCCGTCCACGTCAAAAAAGAGCACAGCGGGTTCGGGACACGCATCAATCATATGGGTTCCTTTCGAGGATAAGGGCAAACGAAGCATCCATCATATAATGGAGCGACGCAACCAGAGAGGTCACCCATGGAATTTTACGCAAGCTGCCCCGAGGGCTTTGAGTCCGCACTCGCCGATGAGCTTAAACGCCTCGGGCTTTCGCATGTCCGCCGCCTGAAGGGCCGCGCTACATTTGAGGGCGAGCTCGAAGAAGGTTACCGCGCCTGTCTGTGGTCGCGCCTGGCCAGCCGCGTGTTTGTAGTGCTTGGGCGCTTTGAGGCGCAGGATGCCGATGAGTTGTACGACGGCGTTTACGACATCGCCTGGGAAAGCATCGTTCACCCGGGCGCTACCATCGCCATCACCGCCCGCGGCGTGACCGAGCAGCTGCGCAACACGCGCTTCTCGGCCCTGCGCGCCAAGGACGCGCTGTGCGACCGTCTTGCCGAGACCACGGGCCGTCGCGCCGACGTCGATGCCGCCGACCCCGATGTTCACCTACTGCTTTCGCTGCGTCAGCGCCGCGCGAGCATCAGCCTGGACCTTTCGGGCGACCCGCTGTTCAAACGCCTGCCGCCCGCTGCGACTCGTGCCGGCGAGGGCGCACACGTGTTGCGCCCCGACTACGCCGCCCTGGTGCTGGCGCAGGTCGGCTGGACCGCACTATGCGAGCGCGAGCTGACGGCCGACGATTACGAGAACGAAGCCCTTCCCACGCTGATCGATGCCTCGTGCGCCGGCGGCGGTCTGCTGCTGGAGGCCGTGAACATTCTGACCGACCGCGCCCCGGGCGCCACACGCGAGCGCTGGGGCTTTGAGGGCTGGCAGCTGCACGATGCCGCCCTGTGGGAGCAGCTGCTTGCCGAGGCGCGCGAGCGCGAGGCGGCAGCGCGCGAGCGCCAGGCGCGCATCGTGGCCGTGGATGTTGACCCCGCCGCCCGCAAGACCGCTGAGCGCATGGTTAAATGTGCCGGCTACAAGCGCTTTGTCGATTTTTGCGCCGCCAAGTCCGCCACCGTACTGGACCACGCGGGCGCTGTCGCCGGCGCCGCCGTGGTCGCGGATACGACCGAGACACCGCTTTCGCTCATGCATGACACCATGACGCTCATCGGCGAGTTGCGCCGCGCGCCCGAGCTTGCCGCGGCGCCGGTCGCCGCGCTCACCCGCGACGGATTGCTGGCTCGCGCGCTCCACACCGAGCCCGAGCGCTCGATCGCCGTCATGCCCAACAACGAAGAGGCGACCGTCGAAGTCTGGCTTTCGCTCGACCACGCCGCCGCAGCGTTTGAGGCTGCGACCAGTGCGGATGCCGAGGCCGAGGCTGCGGATGCCAACGAAGTCAACGATGAAGCCGCCGTTTCCGCCATGCCCGAGCCTGCCGCCATGCTCGACCTGGGCGACGGCAAGCCACTGCCCGTGCTCATCCCCGAGTCCGAGCAGTTCGCCAACCGCCTGCGCAAGAATGCCCGTCTGCGCCGCAAGTGGGCCAGGCGCGAGGGCGTGAGCTGCTACCGCGTCTACGATGCCGACCTGCCCGACTACTCCGCCGCTATCGACCTGTACGAGGGTTGCCCGCAGACGCCGGGCCGCTGGCTCGTCATCGCCGAATACGCCGCGCCCAAGACCATCGACCCCGCACTGGCCCAGGCCCGTATGCTCGACATTCTGGCCATCGCGCCGCGCATCCTAGATGTTCCCGCCGAGCATGTGCACGCCAAGGCCCGCATGCGTTCGCGCGGCGGCTCGCAGTACGGCAAGCAGGGCGCCGGCAAGGGCGGCTCGGGCGAGCGCGCCAATATCGCGCGTCGTCGCCTGCCGCTCATCGAAGAGGGCGGCCTCACCTTTGCCGTCAACTTTGACGACTACCTGGACGTCGGCATCTTCTTGGACCACCGCGTCACCCGCAACCTGGTGCGCGAGCACGCCAAGCAGGCGCGCCGCTTCCTCAATCTGTTTGCCTACACCGGCACTGCCACCTGCTACGCGGCCGATGGCGGCGTCGAGGAGACCGTGACGGTCGACCTCTCCAATACCTATCTGGACTGGGCCGAGCGCAACATGCGCCAGAACGGCTTTGTGGGGCCTCAGCATCATTTTGTGCGCGACGACGTGCTCGCCTGGATTCGCGACCAGCGCCAGACGCGCAACCGCTGGGACCTGATCTTTGTCGACCCGCCCACGTTCTCGAACTCGTCCAAGATGGGCCGCCGCACCTGGGATGTCCAGCGCGACCATGTTGAGCTTTTGGCTGGCGTATCGCGCCTGCTCGCGCAGGGCGGCCATGCCATCTTTAGCTGCAACCTGCGCGGCTTCCGCCCCGAAACGCGCAAGCTCGCCCGCGCGGGCGTGGTGCTGGAGGACATTACGGCGCAGACCATCCCCGAGGACTTCGCGCGCAACCAGAAGGTGCACCACTGCTACATCGTGCGCCGCCTGCCCATCGAGGACGCCATGGCCGAAGTCGGCTTTAGCGCCGAGGAAATTGCCGAGCGCGTCGAGGAGCTGCGCAACCCCGAAGCCCGCAAGCCTCGCGCAACGGCGCCCGCGCACGCGCAGGCAGGCGACCGGGGGCCGCGCGGCAACGGCAAGCCTGACTCCGCCGGCAAGCCCAAAAAGAAGAAGTTCTACGCCAGCAAGCCCAAGGGCAAATAACAAAGTTGCGGTGGAATACGGACTGTTTTGCCTGGAATTAGGCAAATTTAGACCGTATTTCACCGCAACTCATATTGGGATGGTGGTTGGCGATCTAGCCTTGGATGACCAATCGGTAGCCGATGCCCACATGCGTCTGGATATAGCGCGGATGCGCGGGGTCGGACTCGATTTTCTTGCGCAGCGTGCCCATAAAGACGCGCAGGCTCGCCAGGTCGCTCTTGGTCGCCGTGCCCCAAATCTCGTGCAGGATAAACTGGTGCGTCAACACCTTGTCGGCGTTGTGCGCCAGCAGACACAGGAGCTTGTACTCGATCGGCGTCAGGTGCAGTTCCTCGCCATCCATCATGGCGATGCCAGCATCAAAATCGATATGCAGCTCACCGGTATCGAACGAGCCCTCGGAGGCAACGCCGCCCGTTTGCGCATACGAAAGGCGCCTGAGCGTCGTGCGAATGCGCGCGAGCAGTTCCTCGACCGAAAACGGCTTGGTCAGGTAGTCGTCGGCACCAGCATCGAGCGCGCGGATCTTGTCCGCGTCCTCGCTGCGCGCCGAGACCACGATGATCGGCATGCCCGACCACGTGCGCACCGACTCCACCACCTTGACGCCGTCCATATCGGGCAGGCCCAGATCGAGCAGCACAATGCTCGGCGCTTGCGACGAGGCGGCGGCGATGGCGGCATGTGCGGTCTCCACGGCCATATGGCGCAAGCCGTGCGCCTCGAGCGCGGCGACGATAAGGTTGCGGACGGCGGGATCGTCCTCAACGACCAAGATGAGCGGTTTCACGGCAGAGTTCGGCACGGCGCTACTCCTTATCAAACGAAACATCGGCGGCGGGAAGCTCAATCGTAAAGACCGAGCCGTGCGGGTCCGCCGCGGCAACCTCTATGCTACCGCCATGCGCCAACGCAATGGAGCGGCAGAGCGAAAGACCCAGGCCCACGCTGCGATGGCTGTCGGCAAGACCGTGGTTGGCGGTGTAGAACGACTCAAAGATTCGCTCGCGGTCCTCGGGTGCGATGCCCGGACCATCATCGGCCACCGAGCACGCCACGCGTCCATCGTCGACGCTAATCGAAATCATGATATGCGAGCCCGCGGGCGTATAGGTGATGGCGTTGTTCACCAGATTGACCACCAGCTGCACCATCAGGCGTGCATCGACGTTGACGAGCGCCGGCTCATCGCACGCCACCACCTTAAGGTCGTGCTCGCGCACGGCAGGGTTCACGTGGCGCAGCGCCTCCTCGACGATATCGTCCATGAGCTCGAGCGTAGTCGACAGACGCATGCCGCCGCCCTCGAGCTTGGTGATGGCGAGCAGGTTCTCGACGGTGGCGTTGAGCCACAGCGCATCCGAGCGAATGGATAGAAGCAGGCCGCGGCGCGTCTGGGCATCGAGCACGGCGGTGCCGGTCGAGCCCTGGTCGAGCAGCACGTCGGCATTACCCGAAATACTGGTAAGCGGTGTGCGCAGATCGTGCGAGATGGAGCGCAGCAGGTTGGCGCGCAGCTGTTCGTTTTTGGCGAGCACCGCCGCTTCCTCGCGGGCCTCCATGGCGCGGGCGCGGTCGAGCGCCAGCTCGCCTTCGCTCACGATGGCATCGGCAAGCGTCCGCTCCTCGTGCGTCAGCACGTCGGGCGCGGCAACGATAGCCAGCACGCCCACCACCGAGGCAGGGTCGCCCGAGCGCACGAAGCCGTCGCCTGTGCGAACCGTCAGGTAGATGCCATAAAACGCCGAGCCGCCATAGGTGGCATCGAGCGGCGTTCCCACATAGGCGGACGCCGAGAGCCGCGGCGGCATCTGCGGCGCCAGTTCGTGCACCGGCGCGGCATCGCCCACGGCCGTGTACATCGTGCGCGGCAGCAGGTCATCGTCGTCGGCATCGGCGCTATACCACACGACCGGACAGTCCGAAAGACGCGCCAGTTGCGTTGCCATAGCATGCACAATCTGTTGCTGATCGCCGCACCGCTGCAGCATGCGGTTGGTCTCGAGCACCATCTGCGTGCGACGGTCGCTGGCGGCAGCCTGCGCCAAGGCGCGGCGCAGGGCCAGCGCAATCGAGCTCGACACGAGCGAGACCACAAACATGATGAAGAACATGCCGGGATAGACGCGGTCGATGAGCGACAGCGAGTAGCGCGGGTCGACAAACAAATAGTTGTAGAGCGCCACGGCGGCAGCCGAGCTCAGCAGGCAATACAGGCGGCTCCAGGTAAAGAATGCGCACAGCTGCACGGCAAACACATAGACGATCATGATGCTCGGCGCGAGACCCGGACGGTCGAGCAGCGCGCCCACAATCGTCGCCGCGACCAGCAGCCCCGCTGATACGCAGGCGTCATACAGAGGGCTGCGACGCGTCAGCGTCGTGCGCCGCCACCAAAAGTTCTCGGCAATATCGCCGTCCGTATGGACGTCCATCAGCGCACCGCCCCTCTCTCAAAAACAAAAACCACCACAAAGGGGACAGGCACCTTTGCGGTGGTTGCCTCCTTGTGGTGGTTCCAAGTGTATAGCCTTTGCAGCCTGCGGTCGTTAGACAAACAGCAGACGTCGACTACGGGCGCTCGTCGGGGGCCAGACGCTGCATCTTGTTCACGGCCTTGAACTTGGTGAACAGCGGCACGTACTCAAAGCTCACGTTGGAGTTCTCCAGGCCGTACCAGCGTGCAGGCGTGCCGGCGGCGCGACGAATGATGTACTTGAGCGTGATGGCCGTACGCTCGCTCGGCTCCACATCGCTCTCAGGCGCCAGAAGCTTACGGATCAGGACGAACTTGAACGTACCGATGTTGCCCGGATCCTTGTAGACCGAGTAATCATGCGTCTGCGCCGGCAGCTCGCCGGTGGCAGCCAGGTCCTGAACAACCTGACGCAGGTAGGCATTGACGCGCTGGTTGATCTTGTAGCCCAGGTACAGATGCACGCGGAACACGTAGTCGGTGCCGAACGTCTCGACCGAATAGGCAAAGGTATGCGGCTCGTCCATGGTCTCGACATTCACAAACCACCAGGCGCGAGCGCGCTTGGGATGCTTGTCCAAAATCGAGTAGACGATATCACGGTCGATGTAATCGGTATGGGTGTCCTTGGTCAGGTACACGATGTTGTCGCTCAGGCGCTCGTAGCGATCGTCATCGCGCAGGCGCTTGAGCTGCGGCAGGTAGCTGCGCAGCGGCAGCAGCGTAAACTGGCGCTGCTCAACAGCCGTACCGTTGTACCAGCACACCATAATGCCCATGATGAGTGCAGCCATGAGGATGGTGAAGTAGCCGCCGTGGAAGAACTTGGTGAGCGAGCTCACAAAGAAGAAGCCCTCGAGCATAAGGAAGAAGGCGGCAAAGATCCACGGCGCGACCTTGAGATTGCGCTCCACGTGCAGATAGAAGAAGAGCAGCATTGTCGTGCACATCATGGTCAGCGTAATGGCAAGGCCGTAGGCGGCTTCCATATGCGCCGAGTTCTGGAACAGCAGCACCACGATGACGCAGCCGACAAGCATGACGTTGTTGACCATGGGGATGTAGAGCTGGCCCTTGGTCTCGGCAGGGTAGAAGACCTGCATGTGCGGCATGAGGTCCAGGCGACTGGCCTCGGACACCAGCGAGAACGCGCCGGTGATGAGCGCCTGCGAGGCAATGATGGCCGCGACGGTGGAAAGGCCTACGGCAAACGGGCGCAGGCCCGGGGCGAGCATCTGGTAGAACGGGTTGAGATCGGCAATGCCCATGAGCTCGGGGTTGGCAGCGTTGTTCATAAGCCAAGCGCCCTGGCCCATATAGGACAGCAGCAGACAGCACTTAACGAACGGCCAGGTAGCGTAGATGTTGCCGCGGCCGACGTGGCCCATGTCGGAGTAGAGCGCCTCGGCACCGGTGGTGGCGAGGAAGCAGCTGCCCAGGATCATGATGCCCGCGTGGTTGTTGGGGCTCAGCAAAAAGGCGATGCCGCGCACCGGGTTGAGGCACAGCAGCACGGCGGGGTGCTGGAAGACAAAGAACAGACCCGTGCCGCCCAGGAACAGGAACCACAGCGTCATGATGGGGCCAAAGGCGTGACCGATTTTGGCCGTACCGATGCGCTGTACCAAGAAGAGCACGATGATGATGGCGAGCGTAATGGCGACGACGCGGCCCTGGTCATCGCCCAGCACGGCATGGACCGCCGGGATGGTGCGCAGGCCCTCGATGGCCGTGGTAACGGTAACGGCCGGCGTCAGGATGCCGTCGGCGAGCAGCGCGGCGCCACCCAGCATGGCAGGGATGATGAGCCATTTGCCGCAGCGCTTGACCAGGCTGTACAGGGCAAAGATGCCGCCCTCGCCGTGGTTATCGGCACGCAGCGAGATCAGCACGTACTTGATGGTGGTCAGCAGCGTGACCGTCCACACGACAAGGGAGAGCGCGCCGAGCACGAACTCCTCCGTAACGCTTCCGATGCCGCCGTTGCCGGCAACGAGCGCCTTGGTTACATACATAGGGCTGGTGCCGATATCGCCATACACCACGCCCAGCGTGACGAGCATCGCCGAGATGCTCACAGGAATCGCAGCGTGCGAGGCTGCCTCCTTGGCCTTTTGTTCCATAAGCCGGTTTCCTCCCAACTTTAATGTTCGAAGGGATTATAGGCAATCGGCCCATGTTTTAATGCACTGTTTTCCCAGCTAAATAAACATTTATACGGCCTTTAGGCCACCTCGGCGATATGGAATGTGACAAAGGGACTGTCCCTTTGTCACATCACCGCATTCGTTACTTGCCGAGCCAGTTTTTGAACCACCACTCCATGGAACGGCTCATCTCGGCCATAAAGGGGCTCGTGTGCTTGCGGGTGTAGATATCCACCACGCGCTCGCCTACCTCGCGGGCATGCGGACGGAACATCGCGTCCATCTCGGCCACCTGCGCGTCCATGGTCGTGGCGCCGGCGCGGCAGTAGCGCTCCTCGTGCACCAGGTTCACCACGGGGTGCGCGATTGCCGGGCGCTCCTTACGGGGCGTGCCGATGATGAGCATCGACAGCGGCATGGTATAGGCAGGCAAGTCCAGCAGTGCGGCAACTTCCTCGGCGTTCTCGACGATATCGCCGATATAGCAGCTCCCCAGCCCCAGAGATTCGGCGGCGACCACGGCGTTTTGAGCGGCGATCACGGCATCCTGCGCCGCGATGGCAAAGTCGCCCAAACCCGGCGCGCGGCGGGGCGCCTTGCCCGTGCGCCCGACAAACTCGGGTTCAAAGCAGCCCACGTGCTCAAACAGATCGATCCACTTGGCATAATCGACCACAAATATAAGTGCCCAGGGCGCCTTGGCGATCATGGGCTGGTGATCGCACAGGTCGGCCAGACGGTCCAGCGTAGCCTGCTCGCGAATGCTCACGATGGAATACATCATCATGGCGCCCGCCGACGGCGCGCGACTCGCCGCATGCAAGATCGCCGCCCGCTGCTCGTCGGTCACCGCCACGGGACGGTCGTTGTCATCGCGCGCAAAAGCGCGCGTGGACGAACGGTGCTCCAAAATGTCCAGTACCGCGTTGCCCGTAGTCTCGACCGGATAGCCGTACGTATCCACGCCCGCAGCTCCGTCGTCGCCCATGCCCGCCTCGCAAACCTGCTCGCTCATCGCCCTACCCTCGCCATTTCTTTAAGAAGCCTTTACGTTTCCGTGTAATTCCCGTCCATTATCGCGCAGGTCGCCACTACATTGCGCCACACCGCCACACGCGCGCGTTAATATGGCTGGTTGGTGTGCGCAGCCACCAATTGCTGCGCATATCTTGGTAACAATCGGGTAAATCCCCGCTTTCGTAGGTTTTAGTTTGTGAGGAGTCTCAGCATGTTCGCTGCCGCCATCTCGCTCGTCGGTCTTGCGGCGACCGTCTACCTTGTCTTGCGCGAGGCCAAGGCCATTTGCGCAAAGTCGGGCACCGTTGCCAAAAGCGCTCTTGGGTGGAGCGTCGCCTTCGGCCTGTTCCAGCTCTTTTTGACCATTTGGGGCGCCATTGGCCTCGTCTCTCAAAACGAGCCGCTCGCCTTTGTGATGCTCATCCTGACCAACGCCATCCTCACCGGCTGCGCTTGGGCCAGCATCGCCCGCGACCGCATCGCCCCGCGCGTCTTTGCGTTCGCCTCGGCCGACGCTCCCGCCCCCACTGGCAAGCTCGCCCGCCTGCGCGGCGCCTTTGTGGGCAAACCGCTCGTCGCCGCCGTCCTGTGCCTGCTGCTCGCCGGCGTCTTTGCGCTGCTGGGCATGGAGGTCTCGTCCAACCACGACTTTACCTGGGTCTACCCCCTGTGCATCCTGCTCGAGTGGGCCATCATCACCACGCTCATGGTCGGCCTGTTCTTCCTATTCCAGCGCCACGGCGCAGCTCCCGCCGTCCTGGCCTTTGCCCTCTTTATCCTGGGCATTGCCGAGTTCTTCGTCATCACGTTTAAATCCATGCCCATCCAGCCGGGCGACCTTTCGGCCATCTCCACCGCCGCCGCGGTCGCCGGCACCGGCTACACCTTCTCGATCTCGCTGTTCTGCGTGCTGTCCATGGGCTTTACCGCCATCGCCATGCTGCTGTGCGAGTACGCCGGCCTGGTCGCGCCGCATCGCCAAAAGGGTGCCGCCAACGCCAAGCGCATCCTGCTCACCAACCTGCTCGTGGCGGTGCTGTGCCTGGGCGGCGTGACCGCGCATGTCACGCTCATCGACTACTACAACACCCTCGGTATCACCGTCTACACCTGGCGCCCGCTCGAGAGCTACTGGCGCGAGGGCTATCTGCCTGCCTTTATTAGTGCGGCACAGTCCATCAAGCCGCCCAAACCCGCCGACTACTCCGTCGACGATGCCAAGGCCACGCTCAAAAAGTACGCCAAGGCCTACGACAAGTCCGACGCCGCCAAGAGTGACGAGCGCGCCGCCGCAAAGGAGCAGTTCGACAGCGAGAAGCCCACGGTCATCGCCATCATGAACGAGACGTTCTCGGATCTGTCGATCTACCAGAACATGCGCGCCGGCTACGAAGGCCCACAGTACTTTAAGAACCTGTCCAACTGCCTCAGCCGCGGCAAGCTCTACGTGAGCGCCTACGGCGGCGGCACGGCCAATACCGAGTTTGAGTTTATGACCGGCAACTCCATGGCCAACCTGGGCTCGGGCGTGTACCCCTACACCATCTACAACATGGAAACGACCGGGAACCTGGCAGAGCAGTTCAAGTCGCTCGGATATTCCACCACGGCCATGCATCCCAACCACGCAACCAACTGGAACCGCGAGAACGTCTACAAGGACTTTGGCTTTGACCAGTTCCTGTCCATCAACGACTTCCAGGGTGCCGATACCCTGCGCGGCATGGTGACCGACCAGGCTACCTACGACAAGATTCTTGAGCTGCTCGACCAGAACGCCGATCCGCAGTTTATCTTCGACGTGACCATGCAGAACCACTCGGGCTACGACACGGGCCTGCTGCCGGTCGACAAGCAGATGCACCTGAACATCGACACGACCGATCTGGACGCCAAGACCATCGAGGACGGCACGCTGTCCGATGTCGACGAGTACGTCTCGTGCATCGAGCAGTCCGACCAGGCGCTGCGCTACTTCCTCAACGCCTTGAGCAAGCTCGACCGCAAGGTGGTCGTGGTGTTCTGGGGCGATCACCAGCCGTTCTTCCCGTCCAAGTTCAACGATAAGTGGTTCACCGGCGAGGACGATGCCACCCACCAGGAACGTCTGTGGCAGACCGACTACATCATTTGGGCCAACTACGACGTTGCCGGCTGCGACCAGACGAGTGAGACCGACGACCTGTCCACCAACTACCTGTCCACGCAGCTCATGCAGCTGATCGGCGCACCGCTGACCGACTACCAGAAAGCGCACATGACGCTGCGCGAGTCGCTGCCCGCTATCAACTCCGTGGGCTACGAGGACTCCAGCCTGCGCTGGGCGCTCTCCTCCAACGTCACCGGTGACGACGCCGCCGCAGCAGCCGCCACCAAGGCACGCGAGGATTACGCCAAGATGCAGTACTACGAGATGTTCCGCGACGGCAAGAACGTCTACACCGAGCACTTCCAGACCGAGGCCAACGAGACCGACCCCAACCTGGCGCCGGGTACGACCAAGATCAAATAGCGACACGTCTTAACTGGTTCGTCTGCCCGGCGGCGCGAAACGTAAGGTTCCCTGCTCGGACAGTCCTGCTCGCACGGAGAGCACATTAAGTGCTCTCCGGCTCGTGCGGAACTCGCGATGAACCTTACATTCCGCGTCGCCGGGCAGACGCCTCGGTGTTGAAGCGCGGCTTGTCATGGGGATACCCGCAACATATATAAGTTGAAGGCCACGTCATGTGGCCTTTTTTGCATCCGGAAGCCGTGTCCCAGAATCCATGTCTGGAATGGGATGCGGTTTCCGCTTACGGCCCCGTTGGGAAACTCCATCCCACTCCGATTGCAAATTCCGGGTCGCAGTTTCCGTCAAGCCCCTCAACCGGAAACCGCATCCCATTCCAAAGGCGAATTCCGGGACACAGCTTCCGCAACCCCACCCATCCGGAAAGCCCATCCCACTCCGAACACATCCGGGCATAGAATAATCAGCTTATTAGGCCTTCCATCAATAAAGAGGCGCCCTCCCGGGCGGCGGGCACGAAGTTCATCGCGAGTTCCGCACGCAAAGAAGACCACTTAATGTGGCCTTCGTCTTGCGCAGGACTGTAGAGCTGGGAACTTCGTGCCCGCCGCCCAGGAGGGCGTTGCGTTTAGAAGATGGACCTAGCGCTTGTTCCTCCGGGACAAGAGAAGCGCGGCTATAAAAGCGATGATGGCAAGCGCCAGCAACACCAAAAGCAAAGCGAGCGTGTTGTCGCCCGTTGCCGCCAGACCAAGCAAGCCGGGCTTCTTGCTGCCAGCAGGTTGTACGGGGATCTTCTCGCCATCGTCTTCGGCGGTGATTTCCCAGCGAATTGCCTTGTTTGCGTCGGCAAGCTCGTTGCCCACCGACGTCGGGACACTTAGTTGCAAATTGAGTACCGTGCTGCCATCGCTCGTAAACGTTGCGACCTGCGTGGGATAGGCAAACACGCTGCCCGGCGTTCCCGTCTGGAGCCAACCGGCAGACGCATCGGCCGCCGACGCCGTTAGGGTAATGGGCGACAGCAGATGTGCCGTCTCGTGATCGACAACAGCCCGCACAAACACACGTACCTGGGACTTTACACCCGTGGCACGAACCCCAATCTGTTGCTCGCGTACATCGCCGGGCATTAGATCTTTAAAGGCTGGAAACAGATCGGGCTCCCCCGAGGAGTCCGTCGCTCCCGATACCGTTAGCTGGCGTGCATTTCCGTCATAGGCAATCGAGGGCGTATCGGCGAACGCACGGGCAGGAACGGCGAGCGCGACCACGCAGAAAATGGCCGCGACCACACAACGCAAGGAACGCGCAACGTCTTTGAAAATCGGTAAAGCCATGCTTACGCACCTCCGTGCGGCGGCACCAGCACGCCATCTTTGACCGTACAGTTCCATGCCTCGGTGACCGCATCGTCGGGCGTAGACTGAATCGCTTGGGTCGAGATGTCAACAACTAGGTTTTTACCATCTGCCTTCTTCTCGGACACGCCCTTGATGAGCACGCCCGTCTTGTCGAGCGGCGCAACAGGAGACGTCCAGTAGTAGAACCCGTCGGCCGAGCGAACCCAAGACGAGGCGCTGCCAGTAGTTGAGGCATTGGACACGTTGCCCCACACAATGGCGTAGTCGGTACCCTCGACCGGCTCATCCCACAGGCGCGCGCCATCCTGGTCCTGCCAGTAGATATCCACCGCAGCACGCAGGTATGCCGGAGCCGAGCCCTTGTTTGTAATCGTGACGTCACTCTTCACGTTGCCATTGAGCTTCTCGTCTACCGAGGGCGCCACCGAACCAAAGCCAAACTCGTTGACCAGCACGCCCGTAACCGAAAGCCACGCAAAGGTGCCGGCAACGCCAGCCAAAAGAAGAACGCCGACAAGGAGGGCAACGATCTGCTTGCGCTTACCCATCCTAGTCCTCCCTCCTTAGCGTGCCGTTTTCCCAAACATTCTTGGCACGCGAGCCACCATCGACCCATTTGTCCTTCGCGCGCGTGTTAACGCACGTCACCACGGCGTCGCCTGCGCTCGAAGCAGACGAAATCGTCAGCTCGGCAGTTTTACCGGGCGCCTTGCCCGGCGTGCTCAGCTCGCCCCGGTAGCGCCATGCCCAAGCCGTATCTTCCTCGACGGTATAGATGCCCGCCGGAGCGGCGAACTGCACGCTGCCGACATACCAGGTCTCACCGTTTTCCGGCTGCTGCTTATCGACTTTCACCTCGACCATGCGCGTCTCGGCAGGAGAATCCTGCGACATCTTTCGCGTTACCTTAAAGCGGAACGTTTGCCCCATAGCGCTGGCATCGGTCGTCTTTTTAACGATCGTCAGCGCATGAGTCTGGGCAAAGTTGAACACGGCTTTGCCGGGGCCCTGATCGCCCTCGCCCGTCTTCTTGGACTCCAGACGGTTGGCCAGGTCGAACGAGCCGCCACCCGAACCCAGACTGTAGAGCGAGACAAACTTGCCGTTCACAGGCTTTTCCGCCGCAGAAACGCCCTCTGCACCAGGGCCGTAGCTTGCCTGCGTTACCGTAACGGTCAGTTGTGTTCCCATAAACGGCTCGGCAAAGCAGACCTTAAACGGCGCCTGGTCGGCACCGTCATCGACGGTGTTGGCGGCGGCGGGATCGAGCAGCCATTTAAGCTGCGCGGTCATGGTTACGGGTTTCGCGGGATCAGACGTATCGTTGGCAACCACGCGATACGTCACGGGATACAGGTCCATGTCGCCCTTGACTGGCTCGCCCTTGAACTCATCCCAAGACTTTGCAGTGCCATCGGCACCCACATATCGCCACTCCAAGAAGAGCTCGCGCTTATCGCCATTGGCAGCAGCCTGTTCATCGAGCAGCGCGACGATCTTGGAGTGGGCGTCCGGATCGTACGCCACGGATTTTTGCTCCATCACAGGATTGCCGTCGTTGTCGTAGAAAGGGTTGCCGCTCTCGTCCATTTTGGGAACATCGACCGTGTAGACAAAGCCAGGCTTACCGTCCTGCGCGCGCTCGTCGCCCGAGTCGACCGTCGCCGTAAAGATGACCGCCCCGTCGACGCTGTGATAGCGCACCTTATACGGCGTGACCTTGTACACCGCGGTATACGTCGCGCCCTTAAAGGGTTCACTACCCTCGAGGGGATACTTATCGTCTTCGGTCAACAGGGTGTATTTGCCATCGGGTTCATAGTCGCGCGACCAGCCGACAAAGTCGTACTTGGTGCCGTCAATGCCGACAACCTCAGCTGTAGCTCTTACTTCCAGCGAAATTTGATCGCCAGAGTCGGTGCGCGAAAGAGAACGCACGGAATCGGGGTTATCCAGATTGGCATCGATATTCGATTGGACAATTACCGCGCTGGCACGGTAGACCGGGTACAGCTCCATGGGGGCGTTAACCACAGTGTTTGTATTCACCATGGGAAGGCCGTCCGACCAAACGACATAACAGTTGCCGGATGCCGGTTTAGTTTCCGTCCAGCCTACGAAGGCATTGTATGCGTTCGTTGCATCATCGATGTCGCCAACGTTATACGTCGGCAGCGGGATGCCGTCCTTAAGGCTGCCGAGCGTATCGCCCTGCTGGGCTACCTTGCCATCCACATCTTTGGCATTGAGATGGTACACGACCGCCAACGGCGAATAGTACGCCACAAATGTATAGGCTCCGCCGGGTTCCACCTGATAGGAATACGAGTTATCGCCGTTAGGTTCGAGCTTTTTAACCTCACCGTTCGGGAGTTCGATTTCGACCTTATTCAGCTTGTATAACTCGCCGCCGGACTTGTATACCGTCGTTTCGATATCAGGAGTCACCGTTGCCGTGGCGGGATCGTTGTCCGCATTGAGATTAGGGGTGATGTCATACCTAGGAACATTCACCTCGGAAGTGCCATTAAAACCGGCGCGGTGCAGGTTGGTGGTGTAGTTGACGTCGAACTTTGCGTAGACGGGATAGGCATCCTGACACTTGGTGACCTTGAAGTCATCCGTCGCCAAGTATGGCGCCGCCTTTTCCGGATCGCTCGTCACATAGGGGTCGTTGGCGACATCATAGATATAGTTCCAGACGGGAGAATCCTTCTGGACCTCGGCGGTCGAAATCCAACCCAAGAACTTATATCTCGGATCCGGCTCGCCCTTAGGATTCCGCACGGCCATTTCAGTATCGGTCGGAGAAGACTCGAGGGTCAGGGGGCTCTCATACGATCCCTTCTCACCATCTTCTGGCTTTTCGGCCACTTTAACCGACTTATTAACATGCGGGTAGTAATACGTGAACGTCGGATCCGCCCCGTTCACCTTGGTCTGCAGCAAGTTACTCTCATAGCGCCGCGTGGCAGTCCTCACGACATTATCGCCCTTGTTGTAGAAATTAACGTCCGTGGTAATCATCGCGCGAACGTAGTACTTCTTATCTGTACGCACCATGCTCTCGATGGGATTTTTCACATATGTCCAATATTCACCATCGCGCTCAAGCGTCCAGAAATTCAGGCGATAGCGATCATTCACCGGTTTGACCGTTACGTTCAGCGAAGCCGAAGTCCAAGTATCGCTTAGCGTTGCAGCGCCTGGAAAATCGGTATCGGCATAGAGGTTTTTTAGAGTATCGGCTCCCGTATCGTTTTTAACGTTGTGCGAGTACGCGTTAAGGGGACTCACGACAAGGGTTTCCTTCGTGAAGCGTGTGCCACACGTTTCATAACTATCCTTTATACCGTGGTCAACATGCTCCGGGCCCCAGTGGACGACGTTTTCACGCACGAAGGTACTACCGACGTTTTCCTCAAAGGGCGTTTGATAGCGATTCCAAACGGAACAAAGTAGCTTGCTGTCCGTAAACTCATGGTTGGTATAAGCCCGAACGTAATAATCCACTCGGTACTCAAAGCGGGCGATGTAGGTATGCGGCGCGGTTAAATCGACATCGGTGGGGAGCGTATAGCTGGGATCGCGGCTTACGCGCACCTCAAGCGGGGCATCCTCGGTTCCCTTGTTTTCATACCAACCCAGGAAACGGTAGCCGTCGGGCAGCGCACCGTCCTCTGATAAAGGCTTGTTGTCCACGTCGCACACCCGCACCGTGTACACACCGGTGCCATCCTCGGCAGTCTCAACCTTAACGTCAGTTTTGCCCACACCATCGCGCCGAGTCTGATCGTCGATTGCATCCTGCTCATTGCCCTCAAACACCGTCATGATGTTCGACACATAGTCGGTGTACACCGGATAAAAATCGGTAGGGCCAAGCACAGTGATCTCAGCGCCGGCAGGATAGAACGCACCGGCGTTTTTTAGCTCGGCAAGCTTAGGCGAGGTGATGGCCGCGTAACCGCCATGCATCCCGGCCTCGCCGCTCGGCTGCGTCGTCCAACCAATAAAGGTGGCGCTGGCAGATAGAGTGCCGCGGTCCGCAGGGGCAACCGGCGTTAAACCGACACCATAGCGGTACCAATCCGTCGACTTGTCGTGCGCCTCGCCGCTCTGCCACGAGAGCATCTCACCCTTGACGTTATAGAACAGCACCTGCGCCTCGTACGAAGCAATAAAGAGGTCGTTGCCCTTAAAGGCCTCGGCCCCCTTCGCGTTATCGGCAGTATAGGTCGACGTTTTGTCGTTTGCCTCGTTCTTCTGGACCTGCTTGCCAGCAGCCACAGCATCGGCATCGGTCTTGCCGTCAAACCAGCTGTTGTCTTGTCCAATTCGGTTCACACGCACATCGGGCTCGCGGAACCAGCCCATAAAGCGGTAGCCGCCGTTCGCCTCGCTCAGGTCGGCAGGCTTTGCAGAGGTCTCCTGCTTAAACGTTACCGAGGTATCGCCCTGGGCCAAGCCCTGAGCAGTTCCCGCCAGCACGGCACTCACGGCAAAGGCATACGGATCCGAGGTCGCCTGATCAATACCGAGTTTGGTTGCCGTAATAGTCGCGGTACCCGCACCGGGAAAATCGATCGTCGCCTTAACGCTTTGGCCATGCACGGGGATATTCAGCTTGTAATCCATCGCCCATTCATTGGTGTGCTGGCCACCCAGGGCATCGTCGTTGGCGGTCGAGCGCATGGTGCCGGCACAGAAGTCGTAGTCGTGCTCTTCCCATAGCTCACGCGTGGTATAGCGCTCGTCGTCCCACGGGCCATAGCCGTCGCCCTTGGTGGTACCGTCGCCGCCAAAAGAGGGGATCTTCTTCTTAGCCGCGGTACCCTGGCTGCTGCCGTTTAGGCTCACGCTCGGCTTAAAGTAGCACTCGGTGACCGTGGCGTCGCCCTTGTTGGCGCGCGCAGCAATACCGCCCAGGTTCACGTCGTTTTGGATGATGGGGATCACGGCGATGGGGTTGTATTGACGCGAGCTCAGGTCACCTGCAAAGTGGCTGCGGACGAGCTCATTGCCTTCTTTGGTTAAAATACGACCCGCCAGGCCACCCGCCCACGCGCGCGTCACGGCGACAACGCCCACGTACGACGCGGCATAGCTGTAGCACTGGGCCGTCGAGAAGCAGTCGATGATCTTGGCGTCACCTGCCATGCAGCCCACAAAGCCCGAGGCGTACACGTTGTTGCCGCCCAGGGCGCCAATGGCCACGTCGTACTTATTGGTGACGTCGGTCATGCCCTTCTCGGCAATCGAGCCGTCGTCCTTACGCGTCGGCGTCACGCGGCAGTACTCGATAGTCGATTTCTCAACGTAGCCGGCAAACGCCGCCATATACAGACCCTCACCGCCGAGCGCCTGCACGCCCGAAGTCGTGTTGTTAACGGCGCGGCCACCACGTACCTCGCAGTTATAGAGGGTACAGCCGTCGAGCTCGCCGGCGATGAGACCGCCCTCAAAGCCTGCGTTGGTAATGAGGTTGAGAGCATTGTTGGCGCAGGTCACGTGCAGCGTGCTCTCCATGACCATAACGTTTTCGAAACGCGTATTGACGGCCTTGCCCACGATAATGCCACCGCGGAAGTCCGCCCACACGTTGGCGTCCTTGACCAGGAAGTTTTTGATGGTGGCACCGTTGGTCTCGGCAAAAAATCCCGTATCGCGCTCGGGGTCAAAAGCGTCTTTATCGTAGTTCAGGCCCTCAACGGTGTGGTTTTGACCATCGAACACGCCCTTAAACGGATGCTCCTTGTTGCCAAACGACAGATGCTTAACGGTGTTTGCAACGATGTCTTTCATGTCGTCGCTGTCGAGCTCAATGTCGTTATCGAGATAAACGTGCCAGCCGGACGTATCGCGCTCGCGCGACAGCGCCACACACGACAAAAAGTCAGCCTCGTTTTTGATGTGGAATTCGTTTTTGTTCTCGGGCACGTCCTCGGCATGCACCGCCGTCGGCAGCGCCATAACGCAGCAAATGGCAATCGTCGCGACGGCAACTAGCCTGCTAAGCACGCCCCGGTTCATGTTCTTGATCTTCATAGGCTAGTTCGCCTCCGGCCAACCCACAACGTCAAGTACGTCGAGGGCGGTATCGCTTGCCTGCTGGTTTTTGGCCTGCACGGCCTGAACATCGATATCGAGCCTGAATGAGCCGCCGCGCGCGGCATCGTGGTAGTCGTCCACAAAGCGCAGCGAGTCCATGAGGCTTTCCGTCATGGCGCCGGGGTCGAGCGTGCCGCCACGCCCGGCCAATCCGCGGTAGTAGTACCACCCATCGCCGCCATCGACCCACGGGAACCCCTCGCCCGCGTTCACATGAAACGCAACGCTGCCCGAAGCATCCGCGCTCGAACCGTCGGGCGCCACCGACGTCATGCGCAGACGCGCGCGAACGTACTCAGGCTGCGTGCCAGCGTTCTCCACGCGCACAATGCGGCTGATGTCAGAACCCCCGGCCTTGGTGTCGGGATAGTCCCCGTGCTCGTTGGGCTCAAACGGAATCTCCTCGCCCTGCTCGTTGAGGGTGTATTCGCAGACTCGTACCTTCACGCTGCCAAACGATAGAACGTTGTTCGCCGGAACCATATCAACGGTAAAAGCCAGCGTGCCGCACAGACACGCCAGGGCCAACAGCGCCATCGCGGCAAGCGCCAAGGTACGTTTCTGATTGTCGGAAAGATTGTTGAGCATTACGTTCGCCAATCGTCGATCAAAGGGGGACCGAGATCCCGACCCGAAAATGGGGATGGGGAGCGGGCCGGGATCTCGGTGGGGGGGGTGGGGTTACTGCTTGGTCTGAGCCCAGGCCTTGGCCTGAGCAACGGCGTTGTCCGCTGCGTTGGTGGCGCCATCAGCCTGATCAGCACCGAAAATAAAGGCGGAGACAGTAATCTCAGGCTTAACGCCATCACCCGAGACAACGTCATCGCTCTTCATTGCACCGGGGATCATCACCTGGCTAAAGAGCTCGCCAGTGTAGACATCCTTAGCTGCTTCCTTGGCACCCAAGGCGACGGGACCGTTCTCGGCACCCTTGGCGTACATGAACAGACCGCTTACGTACTGTCCCTCGGTGCCGTTCGTCGTCACCTGTTCAGCAGAAACCGGCTTCCAGTTCGCGTTGAGCGTAAAGTAAGGAGTGCTCGCAAGACCTGCACTATTCTTGACCACGGCGTTCTTTACATAGATGAACACAAAAGCGTCATCGGAACCGTTTTTAATACCAACGTTCGGGTTCTTGCCCATCGGAGAGCCCGGAATCATCTTGTGCTCCGCGCTGGGGTCCCACTTGGTCTCGAACAGATAGGCACCGCCACCAGCCTCCGTGCCAGGCTGCTCGGGGTTTTCCGGATCAGGCTTCTTATCGGGAGCCTCGATTTTTCCAATCGTAAACACGTTGTGCAGGTCGGCAGTAGCCGTCAGCCATGCATAGGTACCCACGCCGGCAGCCAGTACCAGCAGCAGCAAGGCGGCAACGATGCCGTAGCGTTTTTTCTTCTTGTTTTCCATCGTTCTCTTCCTTTCGAAAATCGACTTCCCCGGCAACGGCCCTTGCCGTTGCCGACACCTCTCCCCTGCCGCTATGAACGCCGCTCCCTCGCATGCGCGCGGGCATGCTTGCCCGCAGGCTCGTCGGGAACCATCCGATCGAGCACAATCGACGCCGCGACCAGCAGCGCCAGAACGGCCACCACAACAAGCAAACCGGGCATCGTCGTGCAATATGCGTTAACGAAGCCCAGGTAAGGGACACAAAAAGAAACGACACCGATCACGCGTGAAAAAGGCGTCTGCTCGGCGTCGTGCATGATGGTTCCATCTGCATTTTTGTTTGCGATTCCCTGCGTGCTGATCGTCTGCGCCACGGGGTCGACCTCGTACACCTGGTGAGTCACCACGGCACCGTCCGATCGGTAAAAAGCTGCATTGTCACCCACGACAATATCCGTTGGATCAACCTGGCGAACAAACACCATGGAGCCGACGGGGAGCTCGGGTTCCATAGAGCCCGAAAGCACTGCAAAAGGCGTGTATCCAAATGCGCGGGGAGCAAAAGAAACAACGGCAAGGGCTATGACAAGCGCAAGCGCCAGACTGCTAAGAAGTGCAATAAAATGTTTGACTCCGCGCGCCGCCATAATGATTAATTCATCCCCATCGAGGCCTTATTCGACCCCTCCAAAGGTCAGCAAGTTTCAACAGGAACCGCAAGGCGATTGAAAAGTGAGTCCGAAATAAGCCATTTGGAATCTTTTCGTAATAAAAACATAGCGATGTGCTACATATTTTTCAATGTTTTGTCGCTAAATGCTACTTATTTTGGCGTAAGCGGTCATTTATCCCCAAATTAGACTGTTTTATCCAATATCTGTGACTAACCCCTACGCAATTCATTAATAGAGGGTTTGATATTATGCGCAACCAAAAGAATCATACCCCCCCCCCACATTAAAATTAACTGCTGGATGTACCATTTATTTTTAACCCCTCCTATTTGAGTTTTATGCTGCCGCATATCGCTCGCAGCCCATAACCCTCAGCAAGCCGTGCCCCAGAATTCGCGTCCGGAGTGGAATGCGGTTTCCGCTTGCGGCCCCGTTGGGAAACCGCATCCCGTTTCTCGACCGAATACTGGGATGCAGTTTCCACAGAGCCCCTCAACGGGAAACCGCATCCCATTCCAAAGGCAAATTCCGGGATAAAGTTTCCGAATCACCACTCATCCGGAAAGCCCATCCCACCCTGAACACATCCGGGTACGTTTTTCAGCTACCTGCTACGCCCAGGCTCTGCAATGTGGCGCCCGCCCGGCGGCGTCTTGCTGCATGAATCCCATCGAATGGTGCGAAAAGAAGCCCGGATACGTCTGGTAGCCGTACTCCATCTGGCGATACATCCAGCGAATGCACGAGACCGCATCGTTCAAAACCGACTTATCATCCGGATGATGGAAAAGCCCCCAGACGCTTGCCACGGCACATCCCCGTGTTAAGAAAAAAGCCTCGAGAATTTCGAGGCTTTCACGTTTGTATTATTTCGAGCGCGCGACGGCGATTGCCTACTCGCCCAAAACGGCCTTTTTGGCGGCTGCAGCCATGTTGTCCAGATCTTCCTTGGTGGGATGGTCCTTCGCGGCAACCCAGTTGTCGAGCAGCATCTTAAAGCGGGCGTTGTCGGGATCTTGCTCGAGCATGGCCTCGTAGCGCTGCTTGACCGCAGGGCCCATCTTACCCTGGCACATCGCCCAGCCCGCAAGCTCGGCATCCCCAGCCAAATTGGAAGTTACGCGGTCGATAATCTGCTGGTAATAGCTCTGGTCGGCGCCAAAGCCGCAGGTGCCAAACAGGAACACGCGCTTGCCGTGCAAGGCGGAGAGCAACGCCGCGACCGAAGGCGTGCACGCGCCCTTGTCGCACCAAAAACCGACGAGCACTGTGTCGGCCGCGCAGGCGCCCTGCGCCTCGAGCGCAACCTGGTCTGCATCTGCATCGTCACTCAACGCCGCGGCATGGACAAACTCAACGCCCGCAGCCTGCAGAGTGCGCTTGATCGCGCCCGAAACCATCCTGGTATTACCGCTCTTGCTGTTAACCACCATTGAGCACGTCATAGTCACGTTGCCTCGTTTCCCCCAAAACTAAAGCCACTAATGCAATTTATTAGATGAATATCTTAGTACTAACGTGACAGATGTAAACCACCGTCTGTCGATTGGCGACGCAGACGACATCTTTGGACAGATTTCGAACATGTATGTACTTCGGACTGAAACCGCCGCAGAACGTTTCACGAATGGCCGAAAAACTGTTTCACAAAACGCCGTCAAATTGTTTCACGAAATACCGTCAAATTGTTTCACGCGCTGGTAGAACGCTATATAACACGATCGCTCTATGGGACAAACAAACCTGATTAATTTGCCCCACGGGCTTGCTCACTGAGCAAACTGGCTGCGGTAGAGTTCGGCGTAGAAGCCGCCTGCCGCTAGCAGCTCGTCGTGCGTGCCGCGCTCGATAATCTGGCCGTCGCGCATGACCAGGATGCAGTCGGCGTTGCGGATGGTGCTCAGGCGGTGCGCCACCACAAAGCTTGTGCGGCCAGCCATGAGCTCGTCGAATGCTGCCTGCACCTGCAGCTCGGTGCGGGTATCGATGCTCGACGTTGCCTCGTCCAGCAGCAAGATCGCCGGGTCGGTAAGCATGACGCGCGCGATGCACAGCAGCTGTTTTTGACCCTGGCTAAACGTGCCGCCGTCCTCGCCAATCACCGTGTCGTAGCCGCCTGGCAGCTGCACGATAAACTTGTGCGCATGCGCGCGCTTGGCCGCCTCGATAACCTGTTCGCGTGTGGCATCGGGACAACCGTAGGCGATGTTGTCCGCCACGGTGCCCTCGAACAGCCACGTATCCTGCAGCACCATGCCAAAGGCACGGCGCAGGCTTGCGCGCGTGTAGTCACGCGAGGAACGGCCATCGACCGCGATGCGACCGGTGTCGATATCGTAGAACCGCAGCAGCAAATTGATGAGCGTTGTCTTGCCACAGCCCGTGGGACCGACCAGGGCAAAGCGCATGCCGGGCTTGGCATCGATGCAGATATCCTGCAGCAGTTTGCGGTCGGGCACATAGCTAAAGTCCACATGCTCAAACGAAACCTCGCCCTGCGGGGCGGCAAGCTCTACGGCGTCCGACGCGTCGGGCTCCTGCTCGCGCGCATCGAGCAGCGCAAACATGCGGCGCGCCGAGGCGTACGCGGTCTGGATCTGCGTGATGACGTTGGTGACCTCGTTGAACGGCTTGGTGTACTGGTTGGCATAGGACAGGAAAATCTGCACGCCGCCCACCGTAAGCGCCGCCGGCACGCCCGTGATCACGCCCACGCAGCCGATCACAGCGACCACGGCATAGATGATGTTATTGATAAAGCGCGTGCCGGGGTTGGAGAGCGAACCCATAAACTGCGCGCGCTCACCCGCGGTGTAGAGCTCAGCGTTGAGGGCATCGAAGCGCTGCTGAGCGTGCGGACCGTAGGCAAAGGCGTCGACAAGTTTCTGCTCGCCCACATACTCCTCGATATGACCACCGAGCTGCCCTTGGATGCGCTGCTGTGCTGTAAAGCTCTTGTTGGAAAGCTTGGCGATGGCGCCGGCTGCAAAAATGGAAAGCGGCGTGACGAGCACCACCACGAGCGTCATGATCAGGTTGATGGAGAGCATAAACGCGAGCGTGCCAACGATGGTGATAACGCCGGTAAAGAGCTGGGTAAAGCCCTGCAGCAGACCGTCGCCGACCTGGTCGACGTCGTTGACCACGCGGCTCATAAGGTCGCCGTGGGCATGGCCGTCGATAAAACTGAGCGGCATGCGGCTGAGCTTATCGCTCGCCTCCACGCGCATGTCGCGCACCGTTTCGTAGGACAGGCGGTTGACGCAGTAGCCCTGCAGCCACTGGAAGGCCGCTGCTCCCACCACGACGAGCGCGAGTTTGGTAACGAGCGGCAGCAGCGCGTCGAAGTCCACCTGACCGGCGGCAACGATAAGGTCGATGCCCTCGCCGATGAGGATGGGCGTATAGAGTTGCAAGATCACCGAGACAGAGGCACTCACAAACGATGCCGCAAACGAAATGCGGTGCGGTCGGACATAGCCCAGCAGGCGGCGGGTCACCGCGCCCACGGGATAGCGCTCGGGATCGCCGGGCTGGCGCGGACCGTCGCCCAGGTCGTTAAGGTTATCGTTACCGGACACATTGGCCGTCATCGTGGCGACCGAACCGGAGGAAGTGTACGGATTCATTTAGCAGCCCTCCTTTGCGCAAGTGGATGCCAGGGCGCACGCGGCGCCTGGGGTGGACGTGGACGTCGCGCTCCCCCGCTGACCCTCGAGCTCCTCACGACGAAGCTGCGACTGGCAAATCTCGCGATAGAGCCGGCAGGTCGAGTACAGCTCATCGTGCGCGCCCAGGCCCGCGACCGAACCGTGGTCGAGCACGCAGATCATGTCGGCATCGCGCACGGTCGAGACGCGCTGGCTCACGATCACCGTGGTCAGTGGGAGCCCGCCCGCGGCGGCACCGCGCACGCTGCGCTCGCGGATGGCATGGCGAAGCGCCGCGTCGGTCTTAAAGTCGAGCGCCGAGGCGGAGTCATCCATGATTAGGACCTGTGGAGAGCCCACCAGGGCACGTGCGATGGTCAGGCGCTGGCGCTGGCCACCGCTAAAGTTCTTGCCGCCCGCCTCGACCGGGGCATCGAGCCCCTGCGGCTTGTTGCGCACGAACTCGCTCGCCTGCGCCATGTCGAGCGCCGCCCAGAGCTCCTCGTCGGTTGCCGCCTCGTCGCGCCAGGTTAGGTTGCTGCGAATGGTGCCGCTCACCAGCGACGCTCGCTGCGGAACGGTCGCGACCACGTGGCGCAGCTGATCGAGCGGCCAGGTGCGCACGTCGGCGCCCATCACGCTCACGCTGCCGGTGCCCGCATCGTACAGGCGCGGGATGAGCGAGACGAGCGTGGACTTACCACTGCCCGTACCGCCAATAATGCCGAGCGTCTTGCCCAGCGGGAGCTCCAGGGTCACATCGTTGACGGCGTTGGCAGCGCCCGCGCCAAAAGAGAAGCTCGCATGGCTCAAGCTCAGCGCAGGAACTGGAGCGACATTGCCCGGCTTGAGCAGCGCGACCGGCTGGTTGCCCTCGTCAGCGATGCTCGGCTCGCAGTTGAGCACCTCGTTGATGCGCGACGCGCTGGCGCTCGCCTTGGTAAAGACCACGACCAAGTTGGCAACATACACGATGGAGGTGAGGGTCTGCGTCATGTAGTTCACAAACGCCATGACCTGACCCTGCGTGAGCTCGCCCACGTTGACCTGGATGCCGCCCACCCACAGGATGGCGCACACGCCCAGGTTCATCACCAAAAAGGTGACGGGATTGAGCACCGACGAGAGCTTGCCCACCGCGATGGCAGTATTGGCCTGGTCATCGGCGGCTTGGGCAAAGCGCTCGCGCTCATGGTCCTCGCGCACAAAGGCGCGAACCACGCGGGCGCCCGAAAGCCCCTCGCGGCAAATGAGCGCGATGCGGTCGAGCTTTGCCTGCAGCTGCTTGTAGTACGGAATGCAGCGCGCCATGACAAACCAAAACACCAGGCCGATGGCGGGCGTGCAAATCAAAAAAATCATGCCGAGCTTAAGGTCGATGGCAAGGGCCGCGCACATGGAGCCCACCGCCAGGAAAGGCCAGCGGATGAGCATACGCACGCCCAGCGCCACGGCGAGCTGCACCTGGTTGACGTCGTTGGTGATGCGGGTGATAAGCGACGGCGTGCCAAAGCGGTCGAGCTCGGCATAGCTCAGCTTGTTGATGTGCTCGTAGAGCGCGCCGCGGATATCGGTACCCATGCCCTGCGAGGTCAGCGCCGCCATCTTTTGGCAGACGAGCGTAAACGAGATGCCGATCACGGCCATGGCGCCAAGCACCATACCGTAGTGGACGACGGCGTTGACATCGTGTGTGCCGATGCCCTTATCGATCATCTGGGCAATCACGAGCGGTGTAAGCAGGTCAAAGATCACTTCGATCAGCTTGCACGCTGGGCCGATCACCATATACCGGCGAAACTTGCCACCAAAACGCCTGAGCAGCTCAATCATGTATAGGCGCTCCCTATCATCATCCACATTCAATTCGAACCATGATAGTACCGCCACCCCAAAAGAAGCGTAAACAACTCGCCATTTCTAATGGGGTTCGGTTTCCAAAGAAGCGGAGAGGCACGCGCACACCCAGCCAGTGGCGGGCAAACCGCCTGATATACTTACATTAGTGCTACCAAGTTAGTCGCCGACCCTTGAAATGAGGTGCCGAGATGAACGAGATTCTCGCAAGAAGAGCAAGACGAGCAACTGTGGGCATCGCCCTTTCCGCGGCACTTGTCGCGGGAATCGCCCCCGCAACGGCGATCGCGGCAGAAATCAGCTCCCCCACCGGTGCAGTTGCCTTGCAGACGGAAGATGCGGCCACCGCAAAAGAAAGAGCGTATGCAGCCATGCAGGAAGCGCTCAAAAACCTCGAAGCCGCGAAAGACGCCGCAAGTCTCGAGAAACTTGCGGAAATCGATGATGACATTGCCAGTTTTCAAGAGATCCACGACATGGTGGTGACGGAAGCCGCCAAACGGAGGGAACCCCTTCCCGCCATGCAAGCGAACGTCGATGCAGCCCAAGCCAAATACGATGAGGCCCACGACCGGACAAGCGGCCTTCAGGCAGAATTAAATAAGGCAATCGACGACGGAGCTTCTAACGAAACTATTAAGCAGTTGCGAAGTAAGATCATGTCGGCAGAAAGGCGAGAAAAATCTTGTGAAGATGATCTTCACCACTGCCAACGCCGGCTCGAAAGCCAGAAAAAACAGGTTCAGTATTTCGAAAGTGAGGCAAAGGAAGCTAAAGCCCACATCGACGAGGAAATAGCCAAGCGAAATGCGCTCCTTAGCGATTTGGAAAAGGCGCAAGCGGCCTATGACGACGCCTGCAAGGCATACGAAGAGGCAAAGGCCGCGGCAGACAAGGCCACCTCGCCCGAGATAACGAAACCCGCCGAGACGACAAAACCCTCCAGCTCAGCGCAGCCGGCCGAAACGGCACAGCCCGCCAGCTCGTCCGCGACCGGCAAATACGCTCCATCGAGCTCCACCAAGCAAGCAGATACGACCGCCGGCAAGCTCGCGAACACGGGCGACGCAGCGCCGAGCACAATCGCACTCGCAGGCATCGCCGCCACAGGACTCGGAATAGCCACCGCAGCCACACGCCGCCTCAAGAACTCAAAATAGCCGCCAGATCATACTACCTTCGCCAATCCACAAACCCGGAGACAAAAGAGGCCCGTTTCCCCAACCCATGGAAACGGGCCTCTTTACTTGAAAAAACAGATGGCAACGCCGCCGTCTCTTGTACCACGCAGCCATCAATGCCCAGACAACACTAGCAAGCCGCGTTCCTTAAGGGATAGATTTAATTAGACTAACGCGCCTTTACGGGTGATTTTTGGACGACGGGGCCCGGCCGGCGACGAGGCATTTGGTAGTCGAGCGATCCCGCAGGCGCAGCCGAGGACCAGCGAGACACCAAATGCCTCGTCGCCGGCCGGGCCATGTCGCGGCACCAAAAAAGCGCCCGTGCGCTCGATGGATTCGGATGCCCGACAGAGGCTCCTTATGGCTGCTTCCTTCCGGACCTGACCAGATTCGGAACATGTCGTCATCCGAACCCATCGAACGCGCTAGGCGCTCGGTATATCTTACCTGCTCCCGCCCGATGGGGCAAGACAGCTAATTTGGGACGGGGCTTTTTTGACTACTTTTTGACTGGGGGCATCAGAGTGGCGAAAGTAGTCAAGAAAGCCCCGTCCCAAATAGACTGGTCTGACGCTGCGCCACGAAAAGGGCCTATCTACTACGTTTAGGCCGCGGGGTCAACCATAGCCGGCTTTTTCGAAAATTGGCAAGCTTTCTACCTGCGGTTTTAATTTCACAAATTCCGGGATGGTCGAGGGTGTTCCGCTAAACGTAGTAGATTACCGCATTTCATGGCAGACGGTCCGACCCAAAGCACAAGGCGACCAGCCTCGGATGGCCATTCACGAAGTTGCGGTGGAATACGGACTGAATTGGCGCCTTAAAGGCAAAAACACTCTGTATTTCACCGCAAGTTATTGGGGAGGGATTGGTTTTAGAGGCGGCCAAGGTCGTAGGCTCGCGCGGCAGACTCGCCGGCGCAGATGAGGTTGGTTGCGGCTTCTTGCGGATCGAGTGCCCGCTCCAGGTCCATGGGCTTGCGACAGATCGGCAGTACAAGGTCAATGCCCTGCTCATACACCGCATCCAGGCTGTCGGCACGACCACCCACGACGGCGACCACCGGCTTGCCACACCGCTTGGCACGGCGCGCCACGCCCACCGGCGCCTTACCGGCGGCGGACTGCTCGTCCATATTACCCTCGCCCGTTATGACCAGGTCGACATCGCGTACACGCTTGTCAAACCCCACGAGATCGAGCACCGTCTCCACACCCGAGCGTAGCTCCGCACCGAGCGCCAGCAGCGCGGCACCCAGGCCACCGGCGGCACCTGCGCCGGGCACGCCGAGCACCGAGCCAAATGTCCGTGCGCCCTCGGGTGTGCGCAACAACCCCTGAGCCCGCGCCCCAGCAATCGCCGCATCGAGCAGGCGGCCGTAGCTGACCATCCAGCTGTCGCGCCTGCGCAGCACCTCAGCGTCATCCGCCGGCAGACCCTTCTGGCCGCCGAACACCGCAAGCGCGCCGCGACGCCCCACGAGCGGATTCTCGACATCGGAGAGCACGACGACACGCGCGCCATGCAGCGCCCGAAGTGCCGGCGCCAAATCGATACTCGCCACCTGCTCAAGTCCAGCAAGCCCGGGAGCGATATCGCGGCCGCGCTCATCGACAAGGTGGGCGCCCAGCGCCTGCAGCATACCGGCGCCACCATCGTTGGTGGCACTGCCGCCCAGACCAATATAGATAGTCTTTGCCCTGGCACGGACCGCGCGAAACATGAGCTCGCCCACGCCATAGGTCGAAGTCGCAAGCGCCGCCGATTCCGTGCAGGGCGAATACCCAATACCCGCCGCCTCGGCCATCTCAATTACAGCCGACTCGTGCTCGCCGTCCACCAGCATCCGGGCAGACACGCGGTCGCCCAAGGGGCCTGTAACCTCGCAGGTCACAAGCTCGCCACCGCGCACGGCGATGGCGGCGATCGTTCCCTCGCCACCATCCGCCAGCGGCAACGCGGCCATCTCGGCATCGGGCCACACACGGCGCACGCCTTCGGCAACCGCCGCCTCCGCCTGCGCGCTCGAAACGCTGCCCTTAAAGGAATCAATCGCCAACAGCACACGGCGGGGCCGGCGGCACGCAGGACCAAAGTCAACCGCCGTGCCGGCATCCTCACCGGCACCTGCAAGCGCTGCGGCGTGAGCGACGTGCGCGTCAAGATCGGCCCCACAACCGCAATCAGCGCCGCCTGCTCCGCGCAGACCGCCAAAATAGCTACTCAGTAGCTCGCGGCATTCATCCGCCAGGACCCCAGCCGTCACGTTAAACCGATGATTCAGGCGCGAATCGGCATTCAGGTCATACAGCGAACCCAGAGCGCCCGCCTTGGCATCAGCCGCGCCATACACGCAGCGTCCTACGCGCGCGTTAACCATAAGCCCCGCACACATGCAGCAGGGCTCGAGCGTCACGTAGACCGTACAGTCGGAAAGGCGCCAGCGACCGAGCGACCGAGCGGCAGCGCACAGGGCCGCGAACTCTGCATGAGCCGAAGGGTCCTGATCGAGCTCGCGACGATTATGCGCCCGCGCGACGATCTCACCCGCGCGCACCACCACAGCGCCAATGGGCACCTCGCCCACCGCCGCGGCGGCTCGCGCCTCCGCCAACGCCTCGCGCATGAACTTCTCGTCGATTTCGGTGATCGTCATCGTTCGCCTTCCCTGTTGCAGATTCAAAACGATGCTATCATTACGACTCACGGAGAGATGGCAGAGCGGTTGAATGCGGCGGTCTTGAAAACCGTTGAGCGCGAGAGCGTTCCGGGGGTTCGAATCCCCCTCTCTCCGCCACCTTAGTGATTCACCGGTGTCATGGTCCGCTCAAACAGTGCATCGACCACGTCGGCTATCTCAGGTCGACGCTCAAGATCGTGGCCCGATTCCCACCATATCGTGAAAAGTCGAATAATACCGCCGGCGACAAACTCAGACGTCGTCTCGAGCGACACGGGGGCCAGGGCATCCTCGGCAAGCACGTTCATCACACGCTCGCGGATGGAGCGGGCAATGCGGTCGCAAATAACGTTGGTCAACATGCCCGACATGCTGCTTGCCAAAATGTTATCCATGAGCTGCTCGTGCGCCAGAATCAAATCCATGGCATCGTCCAAAATCGCGTGCCGAAGCGCGCGCACGTCCTCGGCAGACACTGCGCCGGCCTCATCGGGCTGTTTTTGCGGCAAGCCCGACATGAGCTCATCGATATAAAAGGCAAAGTAATCGTTCTTGTCGCGAAAGTGCTTGTAGAACGTCGTGCGGCGAATCATGGCGCGGTCGCACAGCATGGCAACCGTCAGGTCCTCAAAACGATGCTCCTCGAGAAGCTCGGTGAAGGCATCGAACAGGGCGCGGTAGGTTTTCTTAATGCGAAGGTCCACTGGTATCGCCATCCTCAGGGCAAAGACAACGTTCGTCAATCTGTCGCATATCTTACACCTGTACCTCGTGCGCTTTGTCCCGGTACCAACCCCACCGAAAACATAACGCTTACCGGAAAGTTCGGCACGGCAAAACGTTGCGGGTATACTAGTAGCGTTATACCAACGGCAGCTGGCGCATGCCGCCGCGGCCATTCGAAACGGAGACATCATGATTACCGTCATCATCGGCATCGTTGTTGTCATTGTGATTGTCTGCGCCATCGCCGGCATCTACAACAACATGGTCACCAAGCGTAACCGCATCGATAACGCCTGGCAGAACATCGATACGCAGCTGCAGCGCCGTAACGACCTGATCCCCAACCTGGTCGAGACCGTCAAGGGCTACGCCAAGCACGAGCAGGAGACGCTCTCCGCCGTGATCAGCGCGCGCAACACCGCCGTCAAGGCCACCACGCCCGAGGCCAAGATGGAAGCCGACAACGTGCTGACCGGTGCGCTGCGCCAGCTCTTTGCCGTCGCCGAGGCCTACCCCGACCTTAAGGCGAACACCAACTTTACGCAGCTCCAGGCATCGCTCGAGGATACCGAGAACAAGGTGAGCTACGCACGCCAGAGCTACAACGATTGCGTGCTCAGCTACAACAACGCCATCCAGACGTTCCCGGCTGTTATCTTTGCCGGCATCTTCCAGTTTAAGGAGCGCCAGGGCTTCGAGGCCGCCGAGGCCGCCCGCCAGGCACCAACCGTCAAGTTCTAGTGAGCCGTTGACGCATCCACAACCGTTTTTGCATAAACCGCCCCGTCGAATGCATACTTCGACGGGGCGGTTGCTTTTTGCCCGAAGGTACCCCCAGGGGCGGCGTGCAAATTTTGGAGTTTTCAGCATCCCGGAACCCACAGGGCAGGAACGTGCCCACAGAACCGCGTTGAAAACCCTGATTCTGAGCCCTCAGCGCCTCAGAGATCGCTCATTTTTTTACAGGATGCGGCTCATGGCGCCTGACTTTTGTCCAAAAACCAGTATGCAGGCACCCTCGACTGCTGAAAACTCCCAAAAATGCACGCCCCGCCCCACCCCAGGCGAGCGGCAACCGAAAAAACGTGCACGT
>NZ_QSBV01000003.1:0-35102 GCF_003465825.1 Collinsella sp. AF02-46-1 | reverse complement strand
AAAAACCCCCCCCCCCGCCCCACCCCAGGCGAGCGGCAACCGAAAAAACGTGCACG
Organism: Collinsella sp. AF02-46-1; assembly: GCF_003465825.1. Taxonomy (GTDB): domain Bacteria; phylum Actinomycetota; class Coriobacteriia; order Coriobacteriales; family Coriobacteriaceae; genus Collinsella. The sequence goes on along the minus strand of NZ_QSBV01000003.1, from coordinate 35,046 downwards.
TCCCCTCTTCGGCTGCAACTACGGCAAAGCCCTAACAGCCAAATAAAAGGCGCGGCCAATAGGCCGCGCACCTTCTCCCCTACAGCCCAGTAACCTCCTGGCAAGGAATGCAGAGCACTCGACCGAGGCGGACCGGCCTATCTCCCGGCGCATTCCACAGGACGAAAGAACCTCCGCCGCACGTAGTGCGCAGCGGAGGTTCTTTCATGTCCGAGGACGCGCCGGGAGATAGGCCGGTCCGCCTCGGTCAGGGCTTGATGGGAATTACGAAGCCAGGTTACGCCACGGTGTAAACCCAGTTGTGCTTATCTTCAACAGCACCAGACTGGATACCAGTCAGGGTCTCGCGAAGCTTCTTCATCACAGGGCCGATCTCGGTGTAGCCAGCCGGGAAGGTCACGGTCTCGTCGGCGCCGTAAACCTTGTTGTCGATCTCGCCGACCGGGGAGATAACGGCAGCGGTGCCGCACAGGCCGCACTCGACAAAGGTACCGGCCTTGACCTCGGCCCACTCGACAGGGCGTTGGTCGACGGTAATGCCCAGGTCCTGAGCAACCTGAACGAGCGAACGACGGGTGATAGAGGGCAGGATGGAGTCGGTGTGCGACTGCGGAACGACGAGGGTGCCGTCCTCCTTCACGAACAGCACGTTGGCGCCGCCGGTCTCCTCGACATAGGTGCGGGACTCGGAGTCGAGATACAGGTTCTCGGCATAACCCTCGCGATGGGCCTCCATCGTGGGTTTAAGGGACATGGCGTAGTTCAGGCCGGCCTTGATGTTACCGGTGCCGTGCGGTGCAGCGCGGTCATACTCGGAAACGCGCAGCTTGACGGGCTTGAGGCCACCCTTAAAGTACGGACCGACCGGGGTCACGAGAATGCGGAACGTGTACTCAGGAGCGGGAGCCACGCCGATTACGTCACCGGAGCCGATCATAAACGGACGCACATACAGGGTTGCGCCAGAGCCGAAGGGCGGAACCCATGCGGCATTGGCAGAGACGACCTGCTTGACGGCCTCGACAAACTTGTCCTTGGGGAACGGGGGCATCTCGAGGCGCTGCGCAGAGTTGTACATACGCTCAGCGTTCATGTCGGGACGGAAACAGACGATGCTGCCGTCCTCGGCGGTGTAGGCCTTCAGGCCCTCAAAGACCTCCTGGCAGTAGTGGAAGATACCACCGCACTCGGAGACATGCAGGGTGTGGTCGGTGGTCAGGCCACCCTCGTCCCACTCGCCATCCTTCCAATGAGCCTCGTAGCTGTAATCGGTCTTCATGTAGCCAAAGCCGAGGCTACCCCAATCGATATCCTTCTTCTCGACAGTCATATGTCGCTCCTTACATACACAGTTGCATACTCGCGAACCCGCACGCAAAGACCGAAGCCGACCGCGTCGCAACGTCGCACGCCCGGAGCGTAGAGCCGGACGGGACACGCGAACGGCATCAAAGCCGATGGCACGTCGATTCGCATGCACGAGATTGTACTCCCCGTACGCGTCTGATAAAACGCTTTTCTTTAACTAAGTAAAGTATTTTCATTTGACCGAAGCAGAAAGGCCCGCCACCGTAAAGGGTGACGGGCCTCAACGGCACGGTTTGCGCGCTGGCTCGAGCTAGGCGTTCTGTTTGCCCAGCTTTGCCTTAACCAGGCCGACCACGGTCGGGATAATCGACACGGCGACGATGCCGATAATCAGCAGCTCAAAGTGCTCCTGCACAAAGGGGATGCCGCCAAAGAAATAGCCCAGCAGCGTAAAGACCGTCGACCAGGTGATACCGCCCAGCACGTTATAGATGACAAAGTTGCGCCAGTGCATGCCGCCCATACCGGCGATGAAGGGCACAAAGGTGCGGATAAACGGGAAGAAGCGACCCAGGAAGATGGCCAGGTGACCCCACTTGTCCAGGAAGTCCTCGGACTTTTTGATGCGCTCGGGCGTCATGGCCTTGACCTTGCCCGAGGCGATGATCTTTCGGCCAAAGAAATGGCCGATCATAAAGTTGCACTGGTCGCCCAAGATGGCGGCCGTCCATGCGACGGCCAACAGGGCCACGATGTTAAAGCCGCCGTTGTGGGCAAAGAAGCCCGAAGCGAACAGCAGCGAATCGCCGGGAAGGAACGGGAAGAACACCACGCCCGTCTCGATAAAGATAATTAGGAACACGCAGCCGTAGGCCATAAGCGGGCCGGCGGCGATCCAACTGGCGATCGCGGTGCGCGGGTCCTTGAGCAGCTCGGCGATAAAGTTAATGAAACCCATGAAGTTAAACCTCTCAGTTGTGGGCGCGGACACGTCCAAGTTGACCAGTATACGGTTGCGGCGCCCCCTCGTGCGCAACCCCACAAAAGCATGACTCCATTACCAGCAAGTTTGCATAACTGACACTTGTCGCCCAAAGCAAAGCAAGATCGCCCTTCTTAATCCCTAGCGAATCGCTATACTTTATTGAATCGCATTGTCACGGCGCTGAGGGAGGGCGGCCAGTGAGCTTTATCAATACCATTCGCGAGGACATCAAGACCGTCCAAGCGCAGGACCCCGCCGCGCAAAACGGTCTGGTCATTTTTCTTTCGTACCCCGGCCTGCACGCCAAGTGGAACCACGTGCCCGAGCACTGGCTGTGGGAACATAGACATCGCTCGCTCGCCCGCGTGCTCTCGCAAATCACCCGCCATATCACTGGCGTCGAGATTCATCCTGCCGCACAGATCGGCAAGCATTTCTTTATCGACCACGCCATGGGCGTTGTCATCGGCGAAACCGCCATTGTGGGCGACAACTGCGTGCTCTATCAGGGCGTCACACTTGGCGGCACCGGCAACGAGACCGGCAAGCGCCACCCCACCCTGGGCAACAACGTCACCGTGGGCACAGGCGCCAAGGTGCTCGGCAACATTCGCATTGGCAACAACGTCAAAATCGGCGGCAACTCGGTCGTCGTCAAGGACGTACCCGACAACTGCACCGTCGTGGGCGTGCCCGGGCGCATTATCAAACGCAACGGCTGCCGCGTGTTCGAGGAAAGCTTCGACGCCAAGCAGCACCGCGAATACATGCCCGACGATGCCGCGGAGCAAAGCGCCCTCAACCGTCAGGGCATCACCGAAAACGCCCGCCGCGTCAAAGAGCTCGAGCGGGAGGTGGCCGAGCTTAAGGCCCTCGTCGCCAAGCTCGTGGACGAGTGCTAGGGCCGCGGGCAACCGCCACAGCATGAACGCCAACACAAAAGGCGCGCCAGGGATCCGCCCCCGGCGCGCCTTCTTTTCGATGTGACATGCGGGACTGCCCCTTTGTCACCTTATGCGAACTGGCTCAGATAGAGGTCGGCATAGGCCCCCTCGGCGGCCAGCAGCTCCTTGTGCGTGCCCTGCTCGATAATGTTGCCGTGATCCATGACCAAGATCAGGTCGGCATCCACGATCGTCGACAGGCGATGCGCAATCACAAAGCTCGTACGCCCACGCATGAGCGCGTCCATGGCGCGGCCGATGGCAAGTTCGGTGCGCGTATCCACGCTCGACGTCGCCTCGTCCAGAATGAGAATCGCCGGGTTGTTGAGCAGCACGCGCGCGATGGTCAGCAGCTGGCGCTGGCCCTGGCTGATGCTCTCGGCATCGTTAGCCACCCGTGTGTCGTAGCCCTGCGGCATAGTGCGCACAAAGAAGTCGACCTGAGCGGCACGTGCGGCCGCGACAATCTCCTCGCGCGTCGCCTCGGGACAGCCATAGGCGATGTTCTCGGCAATGGTGCCATCGAACAGCCAGGCGTCCTGCAACACCATGCCAAACTGCTGGCGCAGCTCGCCGCGATCCATACGACTCGTATCCACGCCGTCGAGGGTAATGCGGCCGCCGTCGATCTCGTAGAAGCGCATGAGCAGATTGATGAGCGTGGTCTTACCCGCACCCGTGGTTCCCACCACGGCGATCTTCTGACCCGGCTCGGCGGCAAACGACACGTCGCGCATGAGCGGCTTGTCGGGCGCATAGCCAAAGCGCACGTGCTCAAAAGCGACGCGGCCCTCCACCTTGCCCGGCAGCTTGGCAGCCTCGCCCGGCTGCGGATCGGCCTCCATCTCGGGCTCATCGAGCAGGTCGAACACGCGCTCTGCGCTCGCCAGCGCGCTCTGCAGCGAGTTAAAGGTAAACGACAACTGCGTCATGGGTTCGGACGCCTCGTAGATAAACTGGAAGAACGCCTGGAACACGCCGACGGTCATATGCCCGGCAACCAGCATGCTGCAGCCCACCAGCGCAATCACGATCTGCGCCAAACGGCCGATAAAGCGCACCGCAGGGCCGACGGCGTTAATCATAAAGTCGGCCTTGGTGCTCACGCGCGCCAGCTCCTTCGAAGCCTCGCGTACCTCGGCAGAGCTCTGGCGCTCGCGGTTAAACGCACGGATCACCAGACGGCCCGAGTAGCCCTCCTCGACCGCGCTCGTAATCTTGGACACCCACTCCTGGCGCTCGCCCGTCACATCGTGCGTGCGGCGCGACACGACCTTCGTCACCAGCAGCGAAAGCGCCGTAAAGAACAAAAAGACGAGCGTGAGCGGCACGCTAAACACGAACATCACGCTCACGGCACCCACCACGGTACCGATCGACACCAGAAGCTGCAGCAAGCCGCGCTGCATGCTCTCGGACATCTTGTCCAAGTCGTTGGTCGCACGGCTGACGACCTCGCCGGGACGATGCGCGTCAAAGTAGGCAAGCGGCAGACGGTTGAGCTTTTGTGCGATGCGGTTGCGTAGGCGCAGGTTGAGGCGCTCGGCAACGCTCGACATCAAAAAGCTCTGGAGTGCGTAGAACGAGGCGGCGGCGGTCCAGATCATAAAGTAGATGAAGATGGTCCTGCCGCAGTTCTCCCAGGTAATGCTGAAGGTAGTGTTGTTGGCAAACGCCACCTTCATGTGCCCCCATAGCTCATCGATCACGCGGGCGCTGTAAGCCGGCGCCGCAGTGTTAAAGATGGCATAGAACACGATGCTCGCGAACACGATATAGAAGCGCCAGTGGTCGCCGGCGGCCTCGCTCCACAGACGGCGCACCGTCGCCCAGGTATCGCGGGGCGTCTCGTCCTCGTCCTCGTCGTCAACGTCGCGCATGCGCTCCGCCTCGGCGCGGGCGCGCTCGTCCTCGGCGCGCTCGTTTTCCTCGTAGAGTGCCTGGCGGCGAGCCTCGCGCTCCGCCGTCTTGGCGGCTTCGTCCAGGACGGGCATGGCGCCCGTCTCCTCGACTGTCTCTGCAGCCGCGGCGTCATCGGCGATGCTCTGCCTCTTGAGCTCCTCGGTCATGCTACTCACCTCCCTTCATCTGCGATTCCGCGATAGCGCGGTACACCTCGCAGGTTTCCATGAGCTCGTCGTGCGTGCCCAGGCCCACGACCCCGCCGTCTTTGAGCACCACGATCTGATCGGCATGCAAAATAGTCGAGATGCGCTGGGCGATGATGAGCACCGCGGCATCGCACGTCTCGTCCTGCAGCGCATGGCGCAGTGCCGCATCGGTCTTAAAGTCCAGAGCCGAAAAACTGTCGTCGAAGATATACAGGTCGGCGCGCTTCATGAGTGCGCGGGCAATCGCCAAACGCTGGCGCTGGCCGCCCGAGAAGTTCGTGCCGCCCTGGGCCACCGGCGTATCGAGCCCCTGGGGCTGGTCGAGCACAAAGGTGCTCTGGGCAACCTCCAGCGCATGGAGCATGTCAGCCTCGGTCGCGTCTTCGTTGCCAAAGCGCAGATTGCTTGCCACCGTACCCGAGAACAGCCATGCCTTCTGCGGCACATAGGCGATACGCCCGCGGATGTCGTCTTGCGAAAGGTCGCGCAGGTCGACGCCGTTCAGGCGAATGGCGCCCTTCGTGGCATCGTGGAAGCGAAGCAAGAGCTTGGCCACCGTTGACTTGCCCGAGCCCGTTGAGCCCACGATCGCGGTCGTCTGTCCACGGCGGCAGGCAAAACTCAGGTTGCACAGGGTGTCCTCGTCGGCATCGTCAAAACGGAACGACATGTGGTCGAACACGGCCACCGCGTCGGCGCCGTCTGCGGACTCAGGCGCCCCATCGCCCAGCGTGGCCTTGCCGTCCACAATGCTCGGCTCGATTTCGAGCACCTGCTGCGCGCGGTTGAGGCACGCCGCGGCGCGCGGGAGCGTCAGCACCACCATCTGCGCCATCATCACAAAGAACAGGATCAGGATCGCGTACTCCAGCACGGCCGAGATGCTGCCGATTTGCATGGCATGGACGCCCACGCGGTTGCCGCCCACCCACAGCACCGCCACCTCGGCGATGTTCATCAAAAAGAAGCTGGAGCTGTCGAGACCCACAAACAGGTGGTTGACCTTGATGGCATTGGCCGCGTAATCGCTAAACACCTCGTCCAGGCGCTGCTCCTCGTGGCGCTCCTTGTTAAATGCGCGGATGACGCGCACGCCCACGATGTTCTCGCGCAGCACCACGTTCATGCGGTCGATAAAGCTCTGAAGGCGCATAAAAATCGGCGCGGCGTTAGCCACCGTAAAGACCGCCGCCACCAGCACGATCGCAACGACCACGCCCAGCAGCGTGCCCATGGCAGGATCGATAAACCAGGCAAAGATGATGCCCGCGACGGCCAAGAACGGCACCGGCAGCACCAACTGAATGGTCTGCAGGATCGCTTGCTGGATCACGTTGATGTCGTTGAGCGAGCGCGTGATCATCGAACCCGTGCCAAAGCGCTCAAAGTCGCTGGCGGACAGCTCGAGCGACTTATCGTAGACGGCGTTGCGGATGTCGCAGGCCACGTTGGCCGCCAGACGGGCCGAAAGATAACAGCCCAGCACCGCACCACCGCTGGCCATGCCGGTCGCGATGAGCATGTACAGACCGTTGCGCAAGATGTAATCGACGTCGCCCGTCGTGATGCCCGTGTTGACCATGTTCGCCAACATCGTGGGCACGAGCAGCGTACCGACGTTGTCGATTAGCAGCACCAGCAGCGTCACCGCGATCAGACCGCGGTACGGCCTCATAAACCTCATTAAGAGTCGCATGTCTCCCCCTCGCCCTTATCGTCAGCCTCGTTCTCGGCGGCAACTTGCCGTTTAAATGCCTCGCATTCTTCGTTAAGAACATGGGAGAACTTACCGACCAAGCGCATGATCTCGCGCTGTTCCCACGGCTCGAGCGCCTCGAATGCCTGTTGCTCGGCCTTTTGTGCCGGCAACGCGTAGCGCTTGGCAAACTGCACGCCTTCTTCGGTCAGTCGCACAACCTTGTTCTTACGACTGCCCTCGGCAAACTCCAACGTCGCAAGCCCTCGCGCCCTAAGCGTCTTGATTGCCGAATTGATGGTCTGTTTGCTATAGAACCATTCGCTTGTCAGACGACTCACGGCGATGCTGCCGTCCGCCGTGCTGGTGTCGACGAGCATCCAATAGGCGCAATCCGAAAGACCGCAGGTGCGCGAGAACTCCGAATAAATATGGTCGAGTCCATTGAGCAACCGGTCGAAATCGACCAGCGTAACCGCACTATCCATCTATCCCACCATTCGATTGTCCGATTTTTGACCAATTTATATCTCTAGATTAGTCCGAGTTTTGACTATCGTCAACAGGCTCTCCGCAAATGCTTGCACTTTCATGGCCTATCGGCAGAAAAAGACCGCCGGCGCGGGGGCAGCGCCAGCGGTCACGTGAAAATCGGGTTTTATTGCCCGTTAAGCGGCGACGGCCTCATAGACCGTAGCGCCCGAGAAGCTGTCATGCAGGCTCTTGCCGGCAATCCACGGCAGCTCGACGACCTCGCAGACCGTGTTGACCAGCTCGGAGCAGTCAGTAAAGTGGCCCTTGTCGTTGAGGGCCTCGCAATCCTGAACACGCCAATAGCCATCGGTGTGCGTGATGTAGTACTCGTGATCGTCAATCGTCACAAAAGCGCGCGTCTTGGAACGCAGCAGCTTCAGAAATCCTTCGAAGTCGGTCTCGACGACATCTCCAGCCTGGAACATGATGTTACCTCCTGGCCCGGCGCCACCACGGCGCATTGATAAACGCTGGTACTCCTTTAGTAAAACCTTTATCAGAGGTTATGCGTTCGTCATTTAGGCAAGTGGTAAAAAACCGCAGGGTAGACGGGATAAAACGTTTAACCATCCCATTGGTTTGTCACATTCTGAAGGTACTTTTATGCAAACCTACTTTCCCAATTGGAATCTATCCTTTTGGCCGGGCAATTGACCGTCTATCGTTTGAGCCCGACGGGTATGAACGTGGCATCTGCAACGCCACCACAAGGAGACACCATGGAAACCATCGAAGCGCTCATTCACCGCCGCAGCTGCCGCAAATACAGCGATCGTCCCGTCGAGGCCGAGAAGCTTGCACGTATTATCGAAGCCGGCCAATATGCACCGAGCGGCATGGGCCGCCAGCCGGTGACGTTTGTCGCCGTCACCGACCCCGCGACCGTCGAGCGTCTCTCGCAGCTCAACGCGCAAGTCATGGGCAGCAACAGCGACCCCTTCTATGGCGCCAAGACCGTTGTGGTGGTACTGGTCGACCGCAGCGTGCCCACGCATCTGGAAGACGGTTCGCTCGCCATGGGCAACTTGCTCAACGCCGCCTATGCACTGGGTGTCGATTCGTGCTGGATTCATCGCGCGCATGAGGTCTTTGACTCGCCCGAGGGCCTGGAGCTGCTGGCCAGCTGGGGCCTGACCGCCGACGGCAGCCTGCGCGGTGTCGGTCACTGCATTCTGGGCTACGCCGAAGACACGCTACCCGAGCCCAAACCCCGCCGCGACAACGTCGTCTACGTAAGGTAACCCAGGAGCGTCATAGGGGTAGCTAATTTGGGACGGGGCTATTTTAGCCACCCCACTCGCAACTTATCTTGCCGATGGAGTTGTCGTCGTTTCGTTCGTGTGGGTCGTTTCGGCGCCGTCGCCCTGTTCGCCCTCGTCCTTTTGAGCGTCGGCGATGGTGGAGGCCGCCGCAACGATACCGCGCTGGGGCGCGACGCCCGTCTGGGTCTGAGCGCCCTCGACTATTTCTGTGCCTGCATGCGCGAGCTCGGGCGATTTAAACATCGCGTCCAAGTTGGCACCGTCGCCGGCGTAGCCAAGCGCAGCGAGTGCGATGACGATCACTGCAACGACGACCGCGATCGGAACATAACGATGCCAACCAGCCGGATTGAGTCCGCTGCGACGAGCCGCCCCGCGGCTGATGTAGCCGAGCGTGCCGTCGTGCTTGAGCTTTGAGCCCACCACGCGTTTGCGGTCCCACAGCGAGGACTCTGCCTGCATTGCCAAGCGGGCACCTGTCGAAGGATAGCCGTATTTAGTGCGCTTGAACGAGCCGTCAAACCCCGAGGCGTGTTTGCCCCACGTCACCGATGTTGTGCGTCGGTTAACCGGCGCGGCGCTCCGCCTTCTGCGGCTCGGTTTTGTAGTCTCAGCCATACGCCCCCGCACGCCGTAACCAAATCGAAACAATAACGCTTTGGACTGTAGCACACGCGTCGCGCGCGGTCACGGGCGCCTCGCTCAACGGTCATCGTCCTTCAGTAAGCGCCACAGCGTTGTTCGGCTTATGCCCAGCACCTCCGCCGCACGGGTTCGGTTGCCGTGGAGATGATCTACAACCAGATGCGCGATATCTCGCTCGGTATCGGCCAGCGGTCGCAGGATATACAGGTCGCTTTCGAGTGTCGGGGCGCCAAAGGTTGCGGTCTTAATCACGTCCTCTTGGGCTAGCACTTCCTCCGCCACAGCGCGATCCACCGTGCCCGCCCCCACCAATATATACAGTCGTTCCGAGACCTCGCGGAGCTGCAGATAATTGCGCGGCCAGCGGTAAGCATCGAGCGCCTTCGTCGCCGCGGCAGACAGCGTGGGCGCTGCCGTCCCAAATGCACCAGCGAGATATTCCAAATAGCGCGCAATCTTTTGCGACGTGGCTCCCTGCTCGACGATTGCCGGCGCCACGCTCACCGCACAGGCGAAGCGCTCGGTCACAAAGGCGGCTTGATCACTTTCGCTGCCGCCCGGCATGTCATTCGCCGTCAGCACCACATGGCAGCGCGTCGCCAACGCGGTGTCGGCCATCGTGGAAACGAGCTCGCGGAGACGCTGGGGGCCAACCGTGTTCCAGCCCTCAATGCAAAGTGTCAGCCCCGTTTGGAACAACGGCGATTCGGCGCTTTTGAGCAGATGGCGCCAGCCGCGATCCGTTAGCTCATCGAGCGCAACGGCAACAAAGGGCTGATCGACAAAAGGACCGTCCAGATAGAGGCGCATGGCAATCTCGACCTGACCCGTTCCCAGCTCGCCCTCGAGCATAAGGGGCACACCGCGCGCGTAGCTCTCGGCGACCGGCGCAGCCACCGAGGCAGGCCCCTCAACGATGCCGTACGCGCTCGATTCGTAGCGGGCCTCAACTTCGTCGGCGTTGAGCCACTCGATGCCCGCGTGCGCCGCGGCGCCGCGCACCTCGCGGACCACGACGACCCAAAGGCCCCCGCCCTCTTTGTCGACGGAGCGAACGGTCAGGCTCAGGCGCGTACCCGCACGCCCCATAACCAGACGCGCGCCGTCTCCTATACGGTCGAGGCGTTCGGCAACAAAAGCTGCCACATCCCGCTCAAGCGCCGCGTCATTCATGGTCGAAATCGCGACGTCCCCACGCGCATCGATTGCCAATGCCGAGGCCCCGGCAGCAGCCAGGGCCTCGGTCAAGATGTTCAGCTTGGCATCGCTATCCATGATTTGCCCCTGTCCGCGGCGACGTGCAACCGCCGACGGTCGCACGACCGAGTGTTTCAAAATTGAACGATATTGCTCACCAAACACTATAGGGCAGAAAGCGCCGTCCTGCGAGTATAGGTGTTGCCCCGCATCGCCATCCTGGCGGGGCGATAAGAGCTCTTCGGGACTTATAAACCTGCGGACAAGCCATACCCGCAAGAGCTCCTATCGCTCCACCGCAGGCATGCGCTCACCAGCAACCAGCACGCAAATAAGCTACTCCTCTACCAGATTCCCAGCACGTGCTGCATTCCCAAACTCATGCACGCAATGCCAATCCAGCAGCAAAAGCCCAGCGCGATGGGCTTGCCGCCCTTTTTGACCAGCTCGACGATATCGGTATTAAAGCCAATAGCCGCCATGGCCATCACGATAAAGAACTTCGACAGCTCCTTGATGGGCGCCGTGATGGACACGGGAAGCTGAAGCACCGTGGTGATTACGCTCGCCAGCACAAAGAACAGCACAAACATGGGAAACGCGCGTTTAAGCGAGAACGTGCTTTTGGCGTCGCCGCCGGCCTTGCGCGCCAGATGCATCTGCCAGCATGCGAGGACCAACGTGATGGGAATAATGGCCAGCGTCCTGGTGAGCTTGACCACCGTGGCGCTCTCGAGCACATTGGCGCCGGGATGCATGCTGTCCCAAGCGCTCGCTGCAGCCGTTACGGACGAGGTGTCGTTGATGGCGGTGCCGGCAAACAGGCCAAAGCCGTCGTTGGTCAGCCCGAGCATACCGCCGAGCGTCGGAAACACGAGCGCCGCGATAACGTTAAACAGGAAGATGACCGAAATAGCCTGGGCAATCTCGCGATCGTCGGCATCGATGACGGGCGCGGTCGCGGCGATGGCAGAACCGCCGCAAATTGACGAGCCCACGCCCACAAGCGTCGCGATCTTGCTCGGCACGTTCATAACGCGGCAGAGCACAAAGGCGATGACAAGCGAGGTCGAGATTGTCGCCACGATAATCGGTAGCGACTGGGCGCCCTTGGACAGAATCTGGGAGAGGTTCATGCCAAAGCCAAGCAGGATAACCGCGTACTGCAAGACTTTTTTAGACGTATAGGTGACACCGACGGCGAGCTGTTCGCGGCGATTCTTGGGAAAGACGAGCGCCAGAACCATGCCGAAGAGGATGGCGAATACCGGCCCACCGACCACCTCAATTTGTTTGCCGAGTAGCGTTGCGGGGATAGCGATGATCAGGCAGAACAAGACACCCTTCCAGCGCTCGCGTACGATATTCGCCAGTTGCATATGGGATTCCTTCTTTCTATTTCACGTTTGCGACGGCTTATGATACGGCAACATTGAGCGCAGCCTTGCGTAAACAAAGACTAAGATGCCGCAATAGTTCTTGGGCAACAGCCGAATTACCCACCGCGGAAAGCTGATTCGCGGCATAATTAACAACTGACATATGAGTTTGATAGAACAGTTGCGAGGCGCTATGGAAGAATCGATGCACGTCGGCGAGCAGGAAACGAGCCTACAGGACCAGTCCTACCACACCATTCGACGCAAAATCGTCTACCTGGACTACAAGCCGGGCGAAAAGCTGGGCGTCAAGCAACTTTGCGACGACCTGGATATGGGGCGCACGCCCGTGCGCGAGGCTTTGGTTCGCTTGGCGCAGGAAGGCCTGGTGCGCACCGTGCCCCAGAGCGGCACCTACGTCTCACCCATCAACCTCACCCTTGCCGAGAGTGCCTGTTACATCCGCGAGCATCTGGAAAAGCAGGTGATTGTGGAGTGCTGTGCGCGCGCCACGTCGGCCGGCATCGAGCAGCTCGACCGCGCCATCGTGCTGCAGGAAAAGGCCATGGCCGAAGAGGATCGCATCGGCTTCTTTTTGAGCGACAACCTCATGCATCACATGATTTTTAGCATCGCATGCCGCAGCACTGTGTGGTCGTGGCTCGAGGAGACCAATGCCGACCTGGAGCGCTTCCGCTGGCTGCGCGCCGCCACGCAGGTTCTCGACAATCAGGACATCGTGAACGAGCACAAGCAGATTCGCCGCGCTATCGCCGGTCGCGACCCCATCGAAGCGAGCTTTTTGGTCAGCAAGCACCTGCACATGATGTTCCGCAACCAAACCGAGGTTCTGGACCAGTTCCCCGACTACTTCGAGACCAGCAAGCTCCGCTAACCTGCCAAAAAGGGACAGGTTTATTTTGGCAGGTTTTATCTGGGCAAATGCAACAAGGCCCGGCTCCGTCTTTGATGCGGAGCCGGGCCTTAGTTGTTAGAACGACGGAACTCGATTATTCGACCGTGACGCTTTTCGCCAGGTTGCGGGGCTGGTCAACGTCGCAACCGCGCAGGATGGCCACCTCGCGGGCGAGCAGCTGCAGCGGGACGCTCGCCGTGATGGGGCTGAACACGTCGCGGACTGCTGGCACGCGGATGATGCAGTCGGCGATCTTGTTGATCTCCTCGTCGCCCTCAGTGGCAACGACGATGACCTTGGCGCCGCGCGCCTTGCACTCCATAAGGTTCGACACGGTCTTGTCGTAGGTGGCACTCTTGGTGGCCACGGCGATGACAGGGAAGCCCGGATCGACCAGTGCGATGGGACCGTGCTTCATCTCGCCGGCGGCGTAGGCCTCGGCGTGCAGGTAGCTGACCTCTTTGAGCTTGAGCGCGCCCTCGTAGGAAATAGCGGCACCCATGCCGCGACCCACGAACAGTGCGGACTGCGCGTCCTTGCACAGCAGGGCGGCCTCATGAACGGCCTCGGTCTGGGTATCCAAAATCCACTGGATCTGCTCGGCCGTATCGGAAAGCTCGCGGAACAGCATGCGCGCCTGCTTGGTGGTCAAGCGGTACTTGACCTGCGCCAGCAGCAGGGCCAAAAGCGTAAGGCTCACGACCTGGCCGATGAAGCTCTTGGTCGAGGCGACCGCGATCTCCTTGTTGGCCTTGGTGTAGATGACGCCGTCGCTCTCACGCGCCACGGGGCTGCCCACCACGTTGGTGATGCCGAAGACCTTGGCACCCTTGATGCGCGCGTCGCGAATGGCGGCAAGGGTATCGGCCGTCTCGCCCGACTGGGACACGGCAACGACAAGCGTCGTCGGCGTAATGATGGGATTGCGATAGCGGAACTCGCTGGCCGCCTCCACCTCGGTGGGGATGCGAGCCCAGCCCTCAATGAGATTCTTGGCAATGAGGCCAGCGTGATAGCTGGTTCCGCAAGCGATCACGTAGACGCGGTCGATGTCGTTGAGTTCCTCGAGCGAAAGGCCAAGCTCGTCGATGTCGAGCTCGCCGACCGGCGTCATACGACCGACCAGCGTGTCGCGCACGACGCGCGGCTGCTCGTGGATTTCCTTGAGCATAAAGTCGGGATAACCGCCCTTTTCGGCCATGTCCAGGTCCCAGTCGATGTGGGTGACCTTGGGCTCGATGACGTTGCCGGCCTCGTCGGTGTACTCGACGCCCGCGGGCGTGAGCTTGGCAAACTGACCGTCCTCGAGCACCACGACATCGCGGGTGGCGTCGATGAGCGCGATGACATCGGAAGCAACATAGGAGCCGGTTTCGCCCACGCCGACTACGATCGGGGAATCCTTGCGGGCCACGGCGATCACGCCGGGCTCGTCAGCGCACACGGCGGCCAGACCATAGGCACCGACCACGTGGGTGCAAGCCTCGCGCACGGAGGCCATCAGGTCGTGCGTCTCGGCATAAGCCTCTTCGATCAGATGCGCGAAGACCTCGGTATCCGTCTCGCTCTTAAAGTGATGGCCGCGGCCCTCCAGCTCCTCGCGCAGCTCGGCGAAGTTCTCGATGATGCCGTTGTGGACGATGGCGATGCGACCGTCGCAGCTGGTGTGGGGATGGGCGTTAACGACGGAGGGCTTGCCGTGGGTGGCCCAACGGGTGTGACCGATACCGCAGGTAGCGTCGCTGTCGATGTTGGAAAGCTCGCTCTCCAGGCCCGCAACCTTGCCCACGCGGCGGATGACGTCGAGGTGCGCCGCGGCACCCTCGCCCACCTCGAGCGCGACGCCTGAGGAGTCATAGCCGCGATACTCCATACGCTTGAGGCCCGTGACCAGGATGTTCTTTGCAATATCAGAGCCGGTGTAGCCGACGATTCCGCACATAGGATAAATCCCTTCGTTCGCGTGACTGCAAGACGTCCACGCACAGGGGGCGCTGAGACGTATAACGTTCGAGTATTGTACTCACGCAAGCGCAAGCTGATATACCAGAAGTGGTATCTCAACTTAGATACCACCCGATGCACACATGCCCAGCCGGTCCAAACCACCACAATGGGGACAGGCACCTTTGTGGTGGTTTTGGGCGTCGCGGCGGCCTATCCCGGCGAAAGATCTCGATCTGTAACATCTGCGCCGCAATAAGCCGGCTTAGTGTTACAGGTCGAGACATTACGGTTCGGTCCCAGCACTATGTCTCAATCTGTAACAGGTGGAGGCGGTTTTGCCGTCCAGATGTTACAGATCGAGACAATTGAAGGCCCGGGCAGCTCAAGCCACCACAAAGGTGCACTGTCCCCTTTGTGGTGGTTGCGCCGGCAACGGCGTTTCCCCAGATAAACCTGCCAAAATAAACCTGTCCCTTTTTGGTAGGTTTGGGATGCTACAATCTGGCTTGTACTTGAAACGCATCAAAGGGGCCGCTATGGCAAAGGTAAAAATCAGCGACGTCGCGCGCGAGGCCGGGGTTTCGCTGGGCACGGTTTCCAACGCGCTCAACCACCCCGAAAAGCTGCGCCCCGAGACCCTCAAACTCATCAACGAGACCATCAATCGCTTGGGCTACCTGCCCAACCAAAGCGCTCGCCAGCTGGCCGGCGGCACCACCAAGTCCTTTGGCCTGGTCCTCCCCCGTCTTGATCACGGCTTTTCGCTCCAGATTGCCAGCGGTGCCCACAACGAGGCACGCAAGCACGGCTATGACTTGCTCATCGCCAACGCCGACAACGACGACATTCTCGAAGACCATTACCTGCGCTACTTTATGGGCACTCAGATGTCCGGCGTCATGGTTCAGCCCATGGCATCCCCCGACTGGCACCCGGCCATGACTAAAATGCCCGTGCCGATCGTCCATCTGGACATCCACTGTTCCGAGCCCGGCCACTACGTGGCTGCCGATAACGAAGCCCAAGGTCGCATCATCGCCGAACTCGCCGTTGCCCGTGGCGCGCGCCATATCACCGTCGTGGGCAGAGCAGCATTTATGCAGCTCACCCTACGCGTGCTTGGCATTCACAAGGCCCTTGCCCTGCACCCCGATATCAAGATCGAAGTCATCGACGCCGGCGAATGGAATACCGCTGCCGACGGCTACGGCATCGGTGCCCAAATCGCCGAGCGCCCCGCGGACGAGCGCCCCGATTTTGTCATCGGCCTGACCGACGTATTAGCCTCGGGCGTTATCTCGGCGCTGACCGACAAGGGCATTTCCGTCCCCGGCCAGATTCTTGTTGCCGGCTGCGATGGCAACCCACTTGCCTGGAGCGGATCGGTCCCCCTCACCACGGTAGCACCACCGGGCTACGAGATCGGCCGCAAGGGCGTGCAGCTGCTCATGGAACAAATCGAGGATAAACCTGCCGCCAAGACCAAACGAGTCCGCATCGGCTCCGCCGCGCGTACCGTCACCACAATCACGGCCACCGAGGACATTAACCGTCAGGAGCTCGTACGCCCCTTCTTGCTCGAGCGTGTGAGCACCCAAAAGGCCGAGCAGCACCCGACGGGCCCATCCGCGGCCCCAATAACCGACATCAACCTGGGCGCCTACCTGTAACAAAAAAACGCCGCAACGGGAACAGTCCCGCTGCGGCGTTTTGCTGGCCCCATGTTCCCTCCCCGTTTAGCCGGATCTGCGGCTACGGATATTTATGGAATGTAATCCATTTTTCATTACCTTTTTTGTTAAAATAGACTCAATTCCATATTTTAGATATTTCCTATAAGTATTGATTTTGCTCCAGTTTTTTCTCGCCAAGAAAGGGGTTTCATGAATCTGATTGATCGCAAACAGTACCTCGACTGGCTCATTTCGTGGAAAGACTCACACGTCATCAAGGTCGTTTCGGGCGTGCGAAGGTCCGGCAAATCAAAGCTATTCGAAATCTACCGCAGCTACCTGCGCGATCATGGAATCACAGGCGACCAGGTTATATCCCTCAACTTTGAAGACCTGGAGTTCGAGTCGCTTACGTCGTATAGAGCGCTCTACGACTACATTTCCGCCAGACTCGTCCCCGATAAGATGAACTACGTTTTTCTGGACGAGATACAGCACGTCGAGCATTTCGAAAAAGCCGTCGACAGTCTTTTTATCAAGGACAATGTCGACCTCTACATAACCGGTTCCAACGCTTATCTGCTCTCGAGCGAGCTGGCAACTTTGCTCTCCGGCCGCTACGTAGAGCTCAAGATGCTGCCCCTATCCTTTAAAGAGTTTTGCTCGGCAAAAACCAATGACGGAAAGGCTCCCGCGCAGTTGTTTGACGAGTACATAACCAGGGGCTCTTTTCCCTTTATCGCCGAGACGGGTATTCAGGGACCCCAGGCGCGCGATTATCTTATGAGCCTCTACGATACCATCGTCATACGCGACGTTATCGAACGCCTGAAGGTCTCGGACGTCCCGACCCTGCGCGATATCACCAAGTTCCTACTCCATAGCATTGGAAACCGGATCTCGATTAAAAAAATCTCCGACACGCTCTCGTCCAACGGCAACAAAACCGACCAGAAAACCGTAGCCAAATACCTCAAAGGCTTAACAGACAGCCTTGTGCTGTACTTTGCTCCGCGCTATAACGTGCGCGGTCGGCAGCTTCTTTCAACAAACGGCAAATACTACGCCGTTGACCTTGGACTTAGAGGCGCTCTCGTCAAAACCCAAAGCAGCGATATCGGTCATATCCTCGAAAATGTTGTTTATCTCGAGCTCCTACGCCGTGGATACGACGTCTACGTGGGCGATATCGACGGCGGGGAAATCGATTTTGTTGCCCTAAAGTCAGACGAGACAGCCTATTTTCAGGTTTCAGCCACAACGCTCGACGAAACTACCCTCAATCGAGAGTTGGCCCCCTTTAAGAAAGTCCGAGACAACTACCCCAAGACGCTTCTTACGCTCGACACGCTGTTTGCGGACGCGAACTACGAAGGAGTCCGCAAGCGCAACGTGATCGACTGGCTCCTGGAGTAACTTGTAGCGTCATAACCCTCCGCCAGCTCCTTACCAAGGCCGCAGCCCCAGTCGCTTAAAGCACAATGCCCCTCTTATCGGCCAAAACAGCAATCTTGGCGTGATAAGAGGGGCTGACTGCGTCAGCGCCTCCACGCAGGCGCCGTTACCGTCACCGTCCTGCGGGATCGGGCGCGGGGCATGGCGACTCGCGTGCAAACGCTAGCGCACGGCCTTGACCGCCGCCGTCAGATCGAACAGCGTATCGAGCACGGCCTCGCAGCCATCCACCACGTCCTGCGGCAGCGGCACGATATCGGGGACGGCAAAGACGTGGCATCCGGCCGTGATGCCCGAGACGCAGCCGTTGCGCGAATCCTCGACCACGGCACATTCCTCGGGAGCAAAGCCCGCGCGCTCGCAGGCGAGCAGATACATCTCGGGGTCGGGCTTGCCGTGCACGACGTCCTCGCCACACGTTACCGTTTCAAACTTGTCAAAAAGACCGACCATCTTAAGGTTGCGCTCGGCCGTAACGAGGCGCGACGACGTCGCTAGACCCACGTGATAGCCCGCAGCCAGCAGCTCGTCTAGGCACTCGGCGGCGCCGGCCTTAAGCTCCAGGTCGGTCTTGACCATCTCGTCGCGAATCTCCTTGTGACGACGATAGATCGCCTCAGCGGTTTCGCTGCTGTTGTAATGCTCCTCAAGGATGCCCATGACATCGGGCAGCGTGCGACCGATAAACTGATGGATCAGCGCATCATCAATCGCGAATCCCAGCTCGGCCGCTCCCGCCTTCCACGCCTTGATACCCAAACGCTCGGTGTCGACCAGCGTTCCGTCCATATCAAAAATAACAGCCTTGATCATATCGGTCCCCCATCGCTTCGCGCTGCTGTACTCCCGCAACTTTACCGCACTTGTAAACTTGTATATAACGTATATAGCATATTGCACTTTCGTTACATAGATAGAAGTCTTATGACAAGTGGCTCGGTAGGATTATAGTTTTCGACCGAGTACTCAACGATAAGGATCGTTTCATGATTTTAGACACCACGGCACCCGCAGAGGAGCTTCAAGACAAGCTATCGGCGCTCGAACAGCTGCTTTTGGCATACGGGCGCGTGGCTATCGGGTTTTCCGGTGGCGTCGACAGCAGCTTTTTGGCCGCGGTCTGCGCCCGCATCATGCCCGCCAGCACGCTTCTCGTTCACCTCACCACGCCGCTCATCGGCACGCCCGAGCAGGCTTCGTTTGAGCGGTCCGTTGACGGGCAGGCCAATGAAGGGCCGCATTTTAAGCTCCCCGTGCTCAATCTTTCGGTCGATCAGCTGCGGCTCCCCCAAGTAGCCTGCAACGATGCCGACCGCTGCTACCACTGCAAGCGCGCCGGCTTTACCGCCATCGTCAACCACGCCAAGTCGCTCGGCTTTCCCACCGTCATCGACGGCAGCAACGCAAGCGACCGCGGCGACTACCGCCCCGGCATGCGCGCCGCCCAGGAGCTCGGCGTGCGCTCGCCCCTCATGGAGGTCGGCTTTACCAAGGACGAAGAGCGCGAGCTGCTGCGCGCCTGGGGCTATCCCGTTTGGAACCTGCCGGCGGGAGCATGTCTTGCCACGCGCGTCCCCACGGGCGAGGAGCTTACGCGCGAGAAGGTCGATGTAATCCGCGCCTGCGAGGATTACCTGCACGATCTTGATCTGGCACAGGTACGCGCGCGCTTGATCGGCGGCTGCATGCATATCGAGGCCGCGCCGGCAGACGTCGCCAAGATCGCCGCCCTCGGCAGGACCGCGGTCAACGACGAGGGCAAGGCCCCGCTTCCCGCCGCCATCGAATCTGCCCTGCGCAACCTAGGCTGCGGCCACATCTCCCCCGAGGTCACCCCCTACATCCACGGCAACATGAATCAATAGCGCATCCCAAATAAGTTGCGGTGGAATAGTTCCTGTTTTGCGGCCTATCGGGCCCAAACAGGAACTATTCCACCGCAACTTCGTTTGATGGGCATTGACCCGCAGACCTGCCAAAAAGGGACAGGTTTATTTTGGCAGGTTTTATCTGGGAAAATGTCACGAGACAACTGCCTCTCTAGCACCCCTCTAACTTCGAGAGGCACTTGAGAGGCGTCTCGGCCGCACCTACTTTTTCCGATAGCGGCGGTTACAGCTCGTCGATGAACCCATTACTTCAATGAGTCCTTTATCCGGCAGCATTGGCATTCCGTCTCTCTAAACCAATAGATTTATCTCTCTAACTTTAGAGAGATAAGCACTTTGTTTTAGAGAGACCTTTAGAGAGATATAACGAATTCGCTGCTAGATTACCTAAGGCTGTCTCTCTAACCGATTTTATCTTTAGAGAGACGAGCGCGACCCCTCTAATGAATGGAACACCGCAGCCGACAGCTACGGCATCGGCGCCCAGATCGCCGAGCGCGCCAGCACCCAGGCAAGCAGCTGCGTCGAAGCCACCGCCATCGACCTCGGCGCATACCTTTAGCGCACGGCCTTGACCGCCGCCGTCAGATCGAACAGCGTGTCGAGCACGGCCTCGCAGCCATCCGCCACGTCCTGCGGCAGCGGCACAATATCGGGCACAGCAAAGACATGGCAGCCGGCCGTGATACCCGAGACGCAGCCGTTGCGCGAATCCTCGACCACGGCGCATTCCTCGGGAGCAAAGCCCGCGCGCTCGCAAGCGAGCAGGTAAATCGCGGGGTCGGGCTTGCCATATGCGACATCCTCGCCGAAGGTCACCGTTTCAAACTTGTCAAAGAGGCCGACCGTCTTAAGGTTGCGCTCGGCCGCAACGCGGCGCGACGACGTCGCAAGGCCCACGTGATAGCCCGCAGCCAGCAGCTCGTCGAGGCACTCGGCGGCGCCGGCCTTAAGTTCCAGGTCGGTCTTGGCCATCTCGCTGTGTAGCTCAATGTTGCGGGCAAAAATCGCGTCGGCGGTTTCGCCCTTGCCGTAATGCGCCTCAAGGATGTCCTTAACATCGGCATTCGAACGGCCGATAAACTGATGGATCAACGCATCATCAATCGCAATCCCCAGCTCGGCAGCGCCCACCTTCCATGCCCTCATGTCCAAACGCTCGGTATCGACCAGCGTTCCGTCCATGTCAAAAATGACAGCCTTGATCATATCGACCCCTTCATCGGCTTGGGTTGCCGCAAATCTACTGCACGTCACAAACTTGTATATAACGTATATATCATATTGTACTTTCGTTACATAGACAGAAACTTTATGACGTAACCTGCCAAAAAGGGACAGGTTTATTTTGGCAGGTTTTATCTGGGGAAACGCAAACAGGGCCGCGACGCCTATAGCGTCGCGGCCCTGCTCCTTGGAGAAGGATCAATAGATTGAGCGGGCTGGTTGCACCTAGCCCTCGAGCCCGGCGTTAATAAGCTCCGCGATCTCGGCGGGGTCGGCGCTCGTGCGCACCTTGTCACGGAAGCCGGCATCCATCAGCATCACGGCAGCCTTGGAGAGCAGACGCAGGTGCGTGGTTCCCGCTTCGCCGGCGGGCACGTACAGCGCGAGTGCCACATCGACGGGCACGCCATCAAAGCTCGGCCACTCAACAGGCTCGGACAGCTTGAGCACGGCCACGCCCGGCGTATGAATCGCGTCGCTTTTGGCATGCGGAACGGCAAAACCGGCGACGAGGCCAGTCTCGGCCTCGTTTTCGCGAGCAATAAAAGCCGCCTCTACAGCAGATGCGTCATCGGCAAAACCAAGCTCAACAGCCTGCTCGGACAGATAATGCAGCGCGTCCTCGCGCGAGACGGCGGCGTAGCCAATCGTCACTTGGTTGGCAGATACAAACCCCATGGAAAACCTTCCTTACAACACGGACCTGACCGCGGCTTCGATGCCGTCGGCGTCCAAACCGTACTTGTGCAGCAAATCGACCGCAGGGCCGGACTCGCCATATACATCGCGCCCGCCGACGCGTCGCATCGGCACCGGATGCTGTTCCGCGAGCACCGAGGCCACGGCCTCGCCAAGACCGCCGATAATCGAATGCTCCTCGGCGGTGACCACGCGACCGGTCTTCTTGGCGCTGAAAACAACCAGGCGCTCGTCGAGCGGCTTAATGGTGTGCATATTGATAACCTCGGCATCAATGCCATCGGCGGCAAGAGCCTCGGCAGCCTCGAGCGCCTCGGCAACCATAAGGCCACAGGCGACGATTGTGACATCGGAGCCCTCGCGCACGACCACGCCGCGGCCAATCTTGAACTCATAGTCCTCGTGATCGTTGATGACCGGTGTTGCCAGACGGCCGAAGCGCATATAGACTGGCCCCTCAAACTCATAGGCGGCGCGCACGCAAGCGCGAGCCTCGATGTCATCGGCGGGAACGACCACCGTCATACCCGGAATCGTGCGCATGAGCGCGATGTCCTCGCAGCACTGATGCGTGGCGCCGTCTTCACCGACCGAGATGCCCGCATGCGTAGCGCCGATTTTGACGTTGAGGTGCGGATAACCGATGGAATTACGCACTTGTTCGTACGCGCGGCCGGCGGCGAACATGGCAAAGGTGCTCGCAAAGGCGACGTGGCCCGTGGTTGCAATGCCGGCGGCAAGCCCCATCAAGTTGCTCTCGGCAATGCCGGCGTCGTAGAAGCGCTCAGGGTGAGCGGCCTTAAACTTACCGGTCTGTGTGGCGGCGGCCAGGTCGGCATCGAGCACTACAAAGTCATCGCGCTCATTGCCCAGCTCGACAAGTGCCTCGCCGTAGCTAACGCGCGTGGCGACCTTCTTGACGTCTGCCATTAGAGCTCCTCCCCTGCTGCTGCGAGCTCGGCCATGGCCTGCTCAAACTGTTCATCGTTGGGCGCCTTGCCGTGCCAGCCCACCTGGTTTTCCATAAAGGAGACGCCCTTGCCCTTCACCGTCTCGGCGATGATAGCGACGGGCGCGCCGGTCACCTCGCGAGCTTCGGCGAAAGCCGCCTCAATCTGCGCCATGTCGTTGCCATCGGCTAGCTCTATCACATGCCACTTAAAGGCGCGGAACTTGTCGGCAAGCGGCATGGCCGAGTTGACTTCATCGATCGTGCCGTCAATCTGCAAGCCGTTGTGGTCGACGACGGCAACAAGATTGTCGAGCGCATGGTTGCCGGCAAACATAGCCGCCTCCCACACCTGGCCTTCCTCGCACTCACCGTCGCCCAGCAACGTGTAGACACGGTAGCTGTCGCCCCAGTGCTTAGCGGCAAGCGCCATTCCAACTGCAGCAGAGATGCCCTGACCGAGCGAGCCGGTGGACATATCGATGCCTGGGGTATCGTTCATGTTGGGATGGCCCTGCAGTCGGCTGCCAATATGGCGGAGCGTCTCGAGCTCTTCGACGGGAAAATAGCCGCGATTTGCCAACACCGAATACAGGCCCGGCGCCGCGTGACCCTTGGAGAGCACAAAGCGGTCGCGATCGGCCTTGTGAGGGTCGGCAGGATCGATATTCATTTCCTCAAAGTACAGATACGTCATGATGTCGGCTGCACCGAGCGATCCACCCGGATGTCCCGACTTGGCCGCGTGAACCGCAGTCACGACACCCTTCCTGACCTCATTGGCGACCTTCGCCAGCTCCTGGTTGGTCATACGAATTCCTCTCTTGAGAACAACCCCGGCACCGGATGGCGCGATGCCGGGGGCAACCCGGTCGTTAAGCCTGAGCGACGACCTTCTGCCAGTCAGCCTCAAAAGAGGCGAGGCCCTGGTCGGTCAGCGGGTGTTGCAGGCACTTCTTGAGAGCGGCAATGGGCACGGTCGCGATGTCGGCACCAAGAAGAGCCGCCTGGGTCACGTGGTTGGGCGTGCGGACCGAAGCGGTGATGATCTCGACGGTGTCGTCGACGTTCTTGCCGGTCCAGTCATAGTTCTTGATGCATGTCACGACATTGTCGAGCTGCGAGATGCCGTCCTCGGCGATGTCGTCGAAGCGTCCCACAAACGGGCTGATGTAGCGGGCACCGGCGTTGGCGGCCATAAGAGCCTGCGTCGGCGAGAAAACAAGCGTCATGTTGACGCGCACGCCTGCATCGGCCAGGGCGCGGCAGGCGGCGAGGCCGGCCTCGCACACGGGAAGCTTAACCACGATGTTGGGAGCCAGGGCGGCAAGGCGCTTGCCCTCCTCAATCATGCCCTCGGCAGTGGTCGCGGTGGACTCGGCGGACACGGGCAGTCCCTCGCAAAGCTCGGCGATCTTGAGCATGTGAGGCTCAAAGTCGGCGAGCTTACCGCCGGTCTTGGCGTACAGGGACGGATTGGTGGTGACGCCAGCAAGGCAGCCCCAGCTCTTGGCCTCGGCGATCTCGTCAAGGTTGGCGGTATCGATAAAGAACTTCATGGTGCAAACTCCTTCGGAGGAATCCAAAACTCAAAAGAAAGGACAAAGGGGATGCCCCTTTGTCCTATGTGCCGGGCCTGCAGCTGGGACATGCCCCAGGCCCGGCGTCGTGTAGGAAAAACTACTTAGTCCTCGAGAGCCTTCTCGATGCGGCTCGTGAC
Source organism: Collinsella sp. AF02-46-1 (assembly GCF_003465825.1). GTDB lineage: Bacteria > Actinomycetota > Coriobacteriia > Coriobacteriales > Coriobacteriaceae > Collinsella. The sequence continues at coordinate 10,510 of NZ_QSBV01000003.1, read as the reverse complement.
GCCCTTGAGGTTAAGACCGACGACGTACTGCTTGATCGGGCGCTTGATGTGCTCGATCACAAAGCGCTTGCCGTCGATGTCCTGGGCAGCGAGGTTGCGATAGAGTTTCTCGACCTGCTCCTTGACCTCGGGATCGTTAAAGGCGTAGTGGCCGGAGACATCCAGAATCTTCAGGCTGAGCTCGTCGTCGGCCAGGATGTCGTCAACCTGCAGGTTGACGTCGTCGCCGGTCATCCACTTGCGCCAACGCTCGGTCTTGATAGCCTTGACCAGCAGCGTGTGATACAGGTCGGAGGGATCGTCGCACAGGCCGTTGTCGACCAGAATCTGTTCGGTAGCGCAGAGCTTGAGGTAAGCGCGGGTCTCCTCGGTGCCGTACTGAGGGGCAACATTGGAGGCCGTCACGTGAGCCGGGATGTGCTCGAGCAGCGTCGCGTCATCCAGGTAGTCGGCGTTGTGCTCCTTCAGGCCCACGCCGTAGCGCTTGGCCATGTCGGCGAGCTCGCGGGCATTCTTAAAGTTGTAATGACCGACCTGCTCGGTCCAACGGGTGAGCGTACCGGTCTGGCCGACGATAAAGGTGGGCATGGGGCAGCCGCGCTTCTCGAGCTCGGGCTGCAGCTGAGAAATGAACTCCTCGTACTTATCGGTAGAGGTCAAGCCGCCATTGGTCTCCTCGGTACCGACCTCATAGGCAACCTCGGGCAGGTTATGCTCGCGACGGTACTGCTCAAGATAGTCGATAAGATCGATCGTGCGGCGAAGCACCACGTCGAGCGGAATAACCTTGCCGATCTGATAGGGGTCCTTGGTGGGGTCGACCATCAGCAGGTCAAAGCCTGCCTCCATGTCGGCGACAAAGGACTTGCGGGCGAGCTCCATGGCCTCGTCCTCGGGCAGGTGGGCGTTACGCTCCTCGTCGCGCTGCCACGGACCGCCGTGATCGCGGCACAGGTAGTACGGACCGGTATAGCCCACCTCGTCGGCAACCTTCTTAATGTCGGCGGCAAAGCGCGTCTGGTCCCAACCGTTGACGTAGCCGGCGCCCATCTCGTCCATATCGACCTGGTTGCGGCTAGCGATAAACATGGGCGGGAAATCCTCGTCCTTGGCAAGCTCGAACACGGCCTGAATCAGGTTGGGGCTCATGGGGCCAATGCCGACCATGGTTGCGTGATCGCCGCTGTCCTGCAGCTTGAGCATGCCCTGAACGGCCTGGCGGATGGTGAGGTTGGACATTTTGTTCTCCTTCTCCAGAGGATTTTTGACAAAAGTTCCCTGGGACCCAGATGTGGGCCCTATCAGTGCGGATGGATTTTGTTGTGTAGGGGCGGTTGTGCGGAGTCAAATCCATCCCTCCGCACAACCGGAGTCCTTAAAGGTTTACTTGGCCTGCTTATCGAGCGTGGGCTTCATGGCAATCAGGATTGCAGCGGCGACCAAGGAGCCAATCACGATGTCCAGGCAGAACAGCGCGACGTTGTTGGTGGCCAGGGCGACAATAAAGCCACCATGCGGAACATAGCAGTCGATGCCCTGGAAGGCGGCAAGCGCCGCGCCCACGGCAGAGCCGATGCAAATGCCGGGCAGGGTGTGGCCAAGATCCTTGACCGCGAAGGGAATAGCGCCCTCGGTAATACCGATGCAGCCCATGAACAGCGCAGAGATGCCCATCTGACGGTCAGCGTCATCGAACTTGTTCTTGGCGATGAGCGCAGCGAGGCCGCAAGCAATCGGGGGAATGGCGACGGCGACGCGGAACATACCGTTGGGGCCGTAGATGCCGGAGGCCATGATGGCCATGGTAAAGGTCGAAGCGGTCTTGTTGATGGGGCCACCCATATCGAAAGCGGTCATGACGCCAATGACCAGGCCCAGGACGACGGCGGAGCCGCCCTGCAGGCTGCCGAGCACGCTGGTGAGCCAATCCATCACAAAGCCAAGCGGCGTGGCCAGGATGTAGATGTAAGCCATGCCCAGGACGAGCGAGGTCAGAATCGGGATGATCAGAATGGGCATGATGGTCTGGATGGTGTTGTCGACCTTCCAGGTCTTCATCCAGCGGACAAAGTAACCGCAGATGACAGCCATGATCATGGCGCCCAAGAAGCCGGTCGAAACGCTGTTGCCGCTCGGGGTGACGACGGCGTTGTTAACCAAGTAGCCCAGGACGAAGCCGGGGGCAAGTGCGGGCTTACCGGCCATCGAGTAGGCGATGTATGCCGCAAGCACCGGAATCATCATAGAGATGCCGGCCATGCCGATAGTGTTAAGGCTCACCATCAACGGGTTGGTGACCTCCATGCCGCTAGCACCGGCAGTACCGGATGCCAACGAGAAGGCGAGGAACACGCCACCGATAACGACGATGGGGATAAAATAGGAAACGCCGGTATTGAATGCATTGAGCAGCGTCTTGCCAGGGTCGGCAAAGATGGACTGCTTGGACGCCGGTGTCGGGGCCTGCGGGGCAGCGGAGACGGCCTTCTTCTCTGCCTTGGCCTCGGCCTTGGACGCGTCAACGGCACCGCCCGTCGCCTTGATGATCTCGACAGCCTGGTCGATAATCTTTACCGGATCGGCGATTACATCCGAGGTGCCGACCTTGAGGAACTTGCCCTCGGCCATCTTCTGCTCAAAACGGTCCTCGTTCTCGACACCCACGTCGACGGACTCGAGCACCAGGTCGGCGCAATCAACGTCTTCCTGCGTGAGCTCATTCTCGATACCCAGACCACCCTGAGCCTCGACTTTGCACTCGATGCCACGAGCGGCGCATTCATCCTGAATCGCCTTCTGGGCCATATACGTGTGGGCGATACCCACGGTACAGGCGGCAACGCCTACGATCTTCATTGCTTCCCTCTTTTCATAGAGTTGCGTGCGCAAGACACCGTTTGCGGAGGCCTCCGGAGCATCCCCTGCCGTTTGGACTTGCTGTCTTTTCGACAAGACCAATATAGGTGCTCGTTTTTCTTAATGCCAGTTTATTTCGGTAAACGCGCAGGTCAGAGCGTTGGTTACGCTATTTAGTTATGCGTTTAACCAAAAATGAATCCTGCGATTTTACCCTCGATTTCAAAAGTCAAGAAGTATTTGATTTTCTCGGTAGACGGCAGATGCGCATGCCGGTCACAAATTTCGACCCCACCCATATACCGCATTTGTTGCATACTCATATGAAAGGAAAAAGTCGCTCACCAAAGCGCATCCCTCACCAAGACTCAAAGTCATCATGTTGGAAAATGCTCATCTGTCGGAAGGAGTCGCTGTGGCAAAACAGCGCGTTACGATCGCAGACGTCGCTCGAGAGGCGGGAACCTCGACGGCAAGCGTCTCGTATTACCTCAACGACAAACGAGAAAAGCTTAGCGAGAAGACGCAGGCAAAGATTGCGCGCGTCATCAAGGAACTCGGATACGTTCCCAACGCCCAAGCGCAAACGCTCACCGGCAAGCAGACCCACGTCATCGCCATCATCATCTTGGATAACACCAACAAATGGGCGGGCCTCGTCCTCAACGGCATGGAGCAGGTCATGCTCCCCGCGGGCTACCAGACAGTCGTTTGTACGAGCAACTTTAACCCCGAGACCGAGCTCATGTATGTCGACAAAATGCTCTCACTGGGCGTCGATGGTTTTATCATCCAGCCCACGGCAAATTTCAAGGCAGTCCACGACCGCATCAAGCGCGCCGACAAGCCCGTCGTCTTTTTTGACGCGGCCATCTACAGCCCAGGCACCAGCTGGATCAAAACCAACCTCTACGACGGCGTGTACAATGCCACGCAGGCGCTTCTCGACGCCGGCTACGAAGACTTCTTTTCCATCGCCGCCAACATGACCGAAATGCGCACTCGCATGGAACGTTTTCAGGGATATGCCGAGGCATTGGCCGCGAATGGGCAGCTCTACAAAGCCATCCCCATCGATCACAACAAGCCGTCGATCAACGAGCTCACCGAATACTTTAAATACAAGTTCAACCCCGCCAAGCGCACGCTCATCTTCGTACAAAACCAATGGGCGCTTCCCCGTGTCTACAAGGCCCTCCAACCCATGGCCCATCTACTTCCGCAGCAAATAGGTCTTTTGGGACTCAACTGCGGAGACTGGACCAACCTCACCACGCCGACCGTCTCCACGATCATCGAGCCCGTCGACCAGGAAGGCAGGGAGGCGGCCGAGATGCTGCTCGCCTTGCTTGATGGCAGCAGCCAACCCGGCGAGCAGCGCATTCTCGAGTGCAAGCTCAACTGGCTCGACTCCACCTCGATCTAGCCATACGTCAAATATGAAGCAAATGAACCAGTAGCGTTTGTCCCAAATCTTAAGTATTTGTTCGACAGAACGGCCTCTGCCGGCTCCTGCTAGACTGGTAGATTCCCAACCGTCCATCCAGGAGCCTCAATGTCGCGCAAGTCCGTCTACAAGCAAGTACTTTCCATCGGCACCGCCGTGGTGCTGGGGTTTGCGCTGTTCACGGGGTCGCTCGACGGAGCGCCCAAGCTGTTGTCGCCGCAAAGTGATGAGCAGGCAGCGGCCCTGGCCGAGAAGCAAGACGAGAGTCCCAGCCGCACCGATGACGAGGCAGACCTGGTCGCTCGACTCGAATCGGGAACAGCGAGCTCCTCGGACTCTCAAAATAGCCAAGACTCTGGCGATGACTCCGATTCCGCCACGAGCGACACCGTCGACGAGGCTTCCGCGGACAGTGCCGCCACCCCCGTCGACGAGGTCGAAAACCCCGATCTCGACCGCGCCCGCGGCGTATACCTCAGCAGCGTTCCTGACTACGCCGGTAACCCCTACGTTGCCCTTCGCGCCGACAGCACACACCCGCTCGGCACGCCGTCGTTCACACTCGATGAATACGGGCGCGCTACAGAAGAGGGCTGCTTTAAGAAGTTCTCCAAGCTCGACAGCTTGGGTCGCACCCGCAAGGCGCTCGCCTGCGTGGGCCCCGAGTCACTCGGTCAGGGCAAGCGCAGCGATATCTCGCGTATCCACCCCGCCGGCTGGCATCAGCAGCGCTACGACTTTATTCCGGGCCAGAGCCTCTACAACCGCTGCCACCTTATCGCCTGGTCGCTCTGCGGCGAAAACGCCAACCGCAAGAATCTCCTCACCGGCACGCGCTATCTCAACGAGACGGGCATGCTACCGTTTGAAGAGCAGATTCTCAACTATATTCACGATACGGGCAACCATGTGCTCTACCGCGTCACGCCCATGTATAACGAAGAGGAGCTTGTCTGCCGTGGCGTACGCCTTGAGGCGCAATCGGTCGAGGACCACGGCAAGACCCTCTGTTTCCACGTATATTGCTACAACCTGCAGCCGCATGTGCAGATCGACTATGCCACCGGCCGCAACCAGGCCTCGGGAGACTAGCCCCGAGCCACGACAAAAACCGGTTTGCAACCCCACCGGGGATCAAAAAGAGCCGCCCCGGATTACCCAGAGCGGCCCTTGCACCGGCATGCATGTTACAGGCAACGCCACACGCTACTTGGCGCGGCCCTCCTCATAGCGCTCGACCAGCTTGGCCTGAACGTCATAAGGCACCTGCTCATAGCCTGCGGGCTTCATGGTAAAGTCGCCCGTGCCGCGCGTGATGGAGCGCAGACGCGTCGAATAATCCGTCAGCTCGGCCAGCGGCGCCTGGGCGATGACCACGGTGTCGCCGCGCTCATCGGTCTCCATGCCCGTCACGCGACCACGCGAGGCCGAGATGTCGCCCATCACGGCGCCGGCGTAGCTCTCTGGGATAGTCACCGTGATTTCCTCGATGGGCTCCAGCACCACCGGGTCGGCATCGGCACACGCCTTGCGCAGGCCGATGCGAGCCGCCGCGCGGAACGCCATCTCGTTGGAGTCGACGCTGTGATACGAGCCGTCGTACACAGCCACGCGAATGCCCGTGAGCGGGTAGCCGGCAATGATGCCGTCCTTCATAGTCTCCTGGACACCCTTGTCCACGGCGGGGATCAGCGAGCGCGGAATACGGCCACCTACGACCTCGTCCACAAACTCATAGCCATCGCTCGTGCCGTCGGGTCCAATGAGCGGCTCAACGCGCAGCCAGCAGTCGCCATACTGACCGGCGCCGCCGGTCTGCTTCTTGTGGCGGCCCTGGGCACTTGCCGTGCGGCGGATGGTCTCGCGATACGGAATGCGGATCGGCACGCTTTTGGCCACGACCTTGGTACGGTCCTCAAGGCGATTGAGCAGGACCGAAACCTGTGCCTCGCCCACCGCCGAAATGATGGTCTGGCCGGTCTCCTCGTCGCGGTCGATGCTCATGGTCGGATCAGCCTTGCACGCCTTCTCGATAAACGTATAGAGCTTCTCCTCGTCACCGCGGTTCTCAGCCTCGATGGCAATGCGGTACTGCGAGTTGGGGAACTTAAATGCCGCAGCCTCGACCTTGCCGGTAATCGAGAGCGTATCGCCCGTCTCGGCCGCCAGCTTGGGCGCCACGATGATATCGCCGGCATATGCGTGCCCGACCTCGGTCATGTCGCGGCCGCACATCACATACAAGTGAGCCAGACGATCGCTCTTGCGAGTGCGCGCGTTGATCAGCTCAAGGCCCGGCTCAAGCGTACCCGTCAGCACCTTGATAAAGCTGATGCGACCCTGCTGCGGATCGGCCAGGGTCTTAAACACAAACGCCACAGGACGGTCATCGTCACTCGAGATCTTAAGCGAATCGCCGTCGATGAGCGGCATCTCGCCGTAGTCCGTCGGCGCCGGGAAGTACGTGGCGATATCGTCCATCAGCGAGTTGATGCCCTGCTCCTTAATGCAATCGCCCGCAAAGACCGGCACAAAGATGCGCTCGGCGATCGCCTTCGACAGCAGGCCTTCAAGCTCCTCCTGCGTCAGCGTCTCCTCGCCTTCCAAGTACTTCATCATCAGTTCGTCGTCAGCCTCGGCCACCAGCTCGCACAGATGGTCATGGGCCTCCTCGGCCTGGGCACGATACTCTTCGGGAATCTCCGACTCAACGGCTTCGGCGCCGTTGCAATGGCGTGCCTTCATGCGCACCAGGTCGATGATGCCGTCGAAGTCCTCGCCCTCGCCCCAGGGAAGGGTCACGGCGCCCAGGCGCGTACCAAAGCGCTCCTGCAGCAGTTCCATCGTGGTCGCAAAGCTGGCCTCGGAGCGCGACAGGCGGTTCACGAACACCGCACGCGCCAGGCGCAGGTCCTCGGCGGCATACCAGAGCTTAACCGTCGTAGGCTGCGGGCCGGCCTCGGCGTCGACTACAAACAGAGCCGTCTCGCAGACGCTCATCGCGGCAAAGGCGTCGCCGATAAAGTCGGGGTAGCACGGGGCATCGAGCACATTGACACGCGCGCCCTTCCAGTCGATCGGTGCAATGGTCGTCGAGATGGAAAACGCACGCTTGACCTCTTCGGGGTCATAGTCGAGCGTGGGCTTGGTGCCGTCGTGGCCGCCCAGGCGGGCGGTCTTGCCAGAAAGGTGGAGCATGGCCTCGGCGAGTGAAGTCTTGCCCACCCCGCCTTGGCCTACGAGCACCACGTTCCTTACATTACCGGTCTTGGGAGCACCCATGATGACCTCCTTGCAGGGCCGCGCGCATTGCGCGACGCCAACGGGGAGAGTTCGCGGTCGGTGCCGTCCCGGGAGCAGCATGGTCGGCAGCCGAGCCGACTCACCCTCCAAATGTCCTATGCCACCACCCTACCCTCACGGACGGCTGTCCATGCATACCTTTCGGCACACGTATGAATACAGGCGGCGAGAGGAAGAGACAAGCTTGTGAGGCAATTATTGAACCCCGTCGATGTAAACAAAAAGCCGCCACAGACCGTAAGACCTGTGGCGGCTTCGCCTCAATTAATAGTTGAGTAAATACCTGAGCCTATCCCTCGATACGGCTCAAGAACTCACGTGTGCGCCGCTCGCGCGGATGGTCTATGACCTGCTCGGCAGGCCCCTCCTCGACAATGCGACCGCCGTCCATAAAGACCACGCGGTCGGCAACATCGCGTGCAAATTGCATCGCGTGGGTCACGATTACCATCGTCATATTCTGCGCCGCCAGGTCCTTAATGACACGCAGCACCTCGGCCGTCAGCTCGGGATCGAGCGCTGAAGTCGGCTCGTCAAAGAATAAGATTTCCGGATCGAGCGCCAGGGCGCGGGCAATACTCACGCGCTGCTGCTGACCGCCCGAAAGCTCACACGGCACCTTGTTCTCGTTGCCCGTAAGCCCCATCTGCGCGATCAACTCACGCGCACGCGCCTCTGCCTGCTCGCGCGGGCGCTTGAGCACGCGGACCGGCGCGTCGATGATGTTTTTCATCACCGTATAGTGCGGGAACAGATTGTAGTTCTGGAATACCAGACCAAAACGCGAACGCGCTTGCTTGGGAACATCTCCCTTCGCATATATCGCACCCGATCCCGCATCCGTCGCAACCGCAAGGTCGCCAAACGAGAGCGAGCCGCCGTCGAGCGTCTCGAGCAGCGTGGCGCAGCGCAGCAGCGTGGACTTGCCGCCACCCGAAGGCCCGATAATCGCCACGACCTCGCCACGCTTTACCTCGAGCGAAATATCCTTGAGCACCTCATTGCCGCCAAACGCCTTGCGCGCGTTCGATATATTCATTACCGTTCCGGACACGGGAACCTCCATGTGTTTAAAAAGTCAGCGAGCGTGTGACTGGCGAGACAATGTGCTCCGAAAGAGGAGCGCCGCGTACTTCTGTACGCAAGCGACGGCTTGAGGAGCAGATTGGCCGTCAGGCACGCGCGCAGCGTCGAGCAGTCCGCCGTTCGTTAGAACGGCGGAACGATCTAGTCATGGTAATAATCCAATTGTTTCTCGGCGGCGCCCAGCAGCATCTCGACCACAAAGTTAAAGACCCAGTAGATCAACGCCGCAATCGCAAACGGCACCATGCTCACCTGCGAGGCAACCAACGCCTTGGCCGTCGAGAACATCTCACCCACGCCAATGGCAAACGCCAGCGACGTGTCCTTGACCAGCGTGATGATCTCGTTGCCCATCGCCGGCAGAATACGCTTGGCGACCTGCGGCATCACGATATACAGAAACGTCTGCACGCGCGAATAGCCCAGCACCTCGGCAGCCTCGTATTGACCGCGCGGAATGGACTGCAGGCCCGAGCGATAGATCTCGGCAAAGTAGCCGGCGTAGTTGATGATGAACGCCACGACGCATGCCGTCCATTTGGAATCGGGCGTGAGCGAGATGCCGAACACGTAGTACGGGGCAAAGTAGATGGCAAACATCTGCAGCATGAGCGGTGTGCCACGCATCACCGAAATATAGATGCGCGCGATCCAGCGAAGTGGCGCAATTTTGCTCATGCGCATGAACGCCACGGGGATTCCCAGCGGAATCGACCCGAGCAGCGTCAGCACAAACAGCTGCAAGCTGACCAAGAATCCCTGGCCAAGCATCTGCATCATGACCTGAATAGACATTACTTGAGCACCCAATTATCGAAAGATAGACCATAGCTTGAATACTTGTCGCACAGGTCCTTGACCGTGCCGTCCTCGTAGAGCGCCTTGAGCGACTCGGTCACGGCGTCGGCCGACTTGGTGTCGCCCTTCTTAAAGCCGACGGCGTAGTGCTCGCTGGACAGCGGCTCATCAAGCTGCGTATAAGCATCGGGCTTGGCGGCAAGCTGATACTGGGCAATCGAAAGGTCGCAAGCCACGGCATCGACCGCGCCGCTCTCGAGCTGCATAAAGGCCGTGTTGTACTCGCCGATCGTGTCAAGCGTGGCAAACGTCGCCGCCAGATCCTTCTGGTCACCCTCGAGTACATCCTGCGCAGCGGAATCGGTCTGGGTAATCACGGTCTTGCCGGCAAGATCGTCCCAGCTCTTGATGCCCGCATCCTTCTTTACCACCAGCACCTGCTCGTTGAGCATGTACGGCTCGGAGAACGTGTAATCGTCCTCGCGGCCCTCCATGGTAAAGCCGTTCCAAATGCAGTTGATGGCGCCGGAGTTGAGCAGTGTGTCCTTGGCATCCCAATCGATGGCTTCGTATTTGACCTCCCAGCCCTGCTTATCGGCAACGGCCTTGGCAAGATCGAGATCAAAGCCGGTGTACTCGCCATCGTCGCCCACAAAGCCGTACGGAGGATAGGACTTATCAAAGCCCACCACGAGCTTCTTGGACTCCGCAGCGCCCTTCACATCCTTGGCCGCGGCAGAGCCGGCAGCGGAGCCCTTATCGGCACCGCCGCAGCCGACAAGACCAAGGCCAAGCACCGTGGCGAGCGAGCCGGCTAGACCAACAAACTGACGACGAGACATATCGGTATTCATGGTATTCCCCCTTGATGGTACTTTAGTTAGGTAAAGTGAGTCATGTAACCTTCAGAATCATACACTTTAGTGAGATGGAGTACAAGGGAGGGCTTGCCCGCCGGGTGCCGGGGCAGGGGTTAAGTTTGCTGCTCTACAGTCCTGCTCACGACGGAGAGCACATTAA
>NZ_QSBV01000029.1 GCF_003465825.1 Collinsella sp. AF02-46-1 | reverse complement strand
GGGCATGCCCCGCCTCTTACACCACATCTCTGTGCGCTACCAGTTTCAAGTCGAGTTTTGCCGATTTCGACCAAGAATCGCTGCTACTAAAAAGGTAACAGTACTCATATTTGCCCTTTTTTGGCCACAAGCCCTAAAACAAGCCTCGCCAAGGTCGGGAAGCGGGCCAAATCGCCGGCCTCGAGGCTTATTCCACCGTTCCGTAGACGGCGCCCCAGCCGTGGGCGGCCAAGGCGGAGTTGAGCTGGTCGCAAAGTGACTGGCGGTCGTAGTAGCCGGGCGGCAAAAGGTTCACGATTTCCATGAGGTCGGGCGCCAGGTCCAAGATTTCGGCCTGTACGATCAGATCCAGGCGGTCGATGGCGTGGCGGTCGTAAAACAGTCCGTCGACCAGGCGCTGCAAGTCGCCGAATTCCTCGGCCTGAAACGATCCGTACTCCATAGTGCCTCCTTGGGCGCCCCACGCCGGCATGCGCGGCGATTCGTAATTGATTGCGATGAACTTAATCTATCACGGCTTCATAACGTTGCGACGATGGCGGTCTATACTTAGACGAACTGCAACGTACCGCTTCGCGAAAGGTCGCACCCCATGCAGACGATCTACCAGAAGATGGAAACCACCGAACTCGATGCCGCCATCGAGGCGCTCAAAGCCGAGGTCGCCGAGGTCAAGGCCAAGGGCCTGGCGCTCGACATGGCCCGCGGCAAGCCGTCGCCCTCCCAGGTGGACATCTCTCGACCCATGCTCGATATCCTCAATGCCGATGCCGATCTGCACGACGGCAACGTCGACTGCTCCAACTACGGTTGCTTTGAGGGCATTCCCTCGGCACGCAAGCTGGCGGGGGAGTTCCTGGGTTGCCCCGCCGAGCAGACGCTCGTACTGGGTTCGTCGAGCCTGCTGATCGAGCACGATATCGCCGGCATGTTTTGGCGCTGCGGCTCGTGCGGCAGCGAGCCCTGGGAGGCTTACGAGGCCGCGCACGACGGCAAGAAGGTCAAGTTCCTGTGCCCTGTTCCCGGCTACGACCGCCACTTTGGCATCACCGCCGACCTGGGTATCGAGAACGTCCCCGTCGCGATGACTGACAACGGCCCCGACATGAACGAGGTCGAGCGCCTGGTTGCCGCCGACGACTCCATCAAGGGCATCTGGTGCGTGCCCAAGTATTCCAACCCTACGGGCATTACCTTTAGCGAGGACACCGTGCGCCGCCTGGTCGAGATGCCCACGGCCGCGCCCGATTTCCGCATCTTTTGGGACAACGCCTACTGCGTGCACGACCTGTATGACGAGACCGACGAGCTCGCCAATATCTTCGACCTCGCGCGTGCGGCAGGCACCGAGGATCGCGTGGTGGCATTTGCCTCGACGTCCAAGATCACCTTCCCGGGCGCCGGCATCGGTTTTATCGGCGCAAGCCCTGCGGTCATTGCGGAGTTCTCCAAGCGCCTCAAGGCCGGCCTGATCAGCGCCGACAAGCTCAACCAGTTGCGCCATGTGCGCTTCCTTCCCACCATCGAGGCGGTCAAGGAGCACATGAAAAAGCATGCCGAGTTTTTGCGCCCGCGCTTTGAGGCCGTTGAGCGCAAGCTCACCGAGGGCCTGGGCGACACGGGTTGCGCCACCTGGACGCATCCCCGCGGCGGCTACTTTGTGAGCTTCGATGGTCCCGAGGGCTCGGCCCAAAAGGCCGCCGCGCTTTGTGCCGACCTGGGCGTCAAACTCACGCCGGCTGGTGCCACCTGGCCTTATGGCAAGGACCCGCGCGACACCAACATCCGCATCGCGCCGAGCTATCCCACGGTCGAGGACCTGGAGGCCGCGCTCGATGTGCTGGTGCTGGCCGTCAAGCTTGTCGCTGCTGAGCTTGCTCGTGCCGAGCGCGCCTAACGCGCAGCTTCCCGTACTATCTGCACTTTCGATACGTAAAGGAGCGTATACATGGATTTGGGTATTTCCGCCAACCCCACGCCAGAGCTCTACACCATTAAGGTAACTGGCGAGATCGATATCTCTAACGCCGATAGCCTGCGCAATGCCATCGACCTGGCGCTCGAGCAGCCCACCGAGGCCGTTGAGCTCGATTTTGCCCAGGTGAGCTACATCGATTCGACGGGTATTGGCGTGCTTGTGGGCGCCGCGCACCACGCAGCCGATCACGGCAAGCGTTTTAGCTGCGTCAACGTGCAGCCGCCGGTGATGCGCGTGGTTCAGCTGCTGGGCGTCGACCAGGAGATTTCGATTACGGCCGCATAGGCCCTGTCCCAAAAGGGGCGTGCCGTTTGGCATATGTTTGTGATGCGCCCGAACGTTTTGGCGTCCGGGCGCTATACTTGACCGAATGAATAGACGAGTTCCGGCCGAATGGCGCGGTGCGGGCTCGACTCACATCGAGCCTTGGAGGTATGTGTGTTTGGTATTGGAGAGGGTGAGCTCGCGATCATCGTGGTCTTCGGCTTTTTGCTGTTTGGCCCGGATAAGCTCCCGCAGATGGGCCGCACAATCGGCCGTGCCATCCGTCAGTTCCGCGAGACGCAGGAAAAGATGACGGCCGTTGTTCAATCCGAGATCATCGATCCGGTAAGCGAGGCCGCTTCGGCGCCGGTCAAGCCCAAGAAGACGGCTGTCGATGACGATTCCGATGCGGACGAGGATGCCACCGAGACGGCTGCGCCCGCAAAGAAGGAGACCTTCGCCGAGCGCCGTGCCCGTCTTGCTGCCGAGAAGGCCGCGAGCGAGGGTGCCACCGAGGGCGAAGGTGCTGCTGAGGAGGCCGAGAGTGCAGAGCCCGCCGCCGCTGTCGAGCCCGAGCCTGCTGCAGAGCCCGAGCCCGAGCCGGCAGAGCCCACGACGGCCGACCTCTACGCCCGTCGTCCCCGCAAGCGCAAAGCCGTCGTCGACCAGCTCGCTCGCGAGCTCGAGGCCGAAGACGACACCGCTGCCGCCGACGCCCCGAAGGGAGGCGATGAGTAATGCCTATCGGACCTGCGCGAATGCCGCTCTTAGATCACCTGGGAGAGCTCCGTCGCCGCTTGACCATCGTGGTCGTGTCGGTATTTGCCGCAGCCATCGTGCTGTATTTCGCCACGCCCGTGGTGCTCGACATCCTGGAAGACCCCATCCGCTCCTTTGTGCCGGACGGTAAGTTCTACATCACCACCACGCTCGGCGGCTTTGGCCTGCGCTTCTCGCTGGCCATCAAGATGGCCGTGGTCATGTGCACGCCCATGATCATCTGGCAGATCCTGGCATTTTTCCTGCCGGCGCTGCGTCCCAACGAGCGCAAATGGGTCGTGCCCACGGTGCTCGCCTCGACGGTGCTGTTCTTCCTGGGCGCTATCTTCTGCTACTTCATCATTATCCCGGCAGGCTTTGAGTGGCTCATCGGCGAGACCTCGGCCGTTGCTACGGCGCTGCCCGATCTGGAGAACTACGTTAACATGGAGCTGCTCTTTATGATCGGCTTTGGTGTGGCGTTTGAGCTGCCGCTCATCATCTTCTACCTGTCTGTTTTCCACATCGTGTCCTACGCGGCCTTCCGCAGCGCCTGGCGCTACGTGTACGTAGGCCTGCTCGTGGGTTCGGCTGTGATCACGCCCGACGGTTCGCCCGTCACCCTGGGCCTTATGTACGGCGCCCTGCTCTCGCTCTACGAGATCTCGCTCGCTATCGCCCGCGTGGTCATTACCGCGCGCGAGGGCAAGGAAGGCCTGTTCGTGAGCCGTCTGGACCTGTTCTCGGACGACGAGGACGACGAGGAGTAAATCGGTATGCACGAGGTTGGCATTGTCAACGGCATGCTCGATACAGTGATTCGCGCGGCGCGTGGGGCGGGGGCCTCGCGCGCCGTTTTGGTAACGCTTCGTATCGGGGATATGACCGAGGTCGTGCGCGAGGCGCTCGACTTTGCGTGGGAGACATTTCGCGACGAGGACCCGCTCACGCGAGGCTGCGAGCTTGCCGTGGAGGAGGTCCATCCACAAAGCGAGTGTCTGGACTGCGGTGAGGTTTTCGACCACGATCGCTTCCACTGTCGCTGTCCCCAGTGTGGTGGTGCCAACGTGCGCCTACTGCACGGCCGCGAGCTCGATATCGCAAGTATCGAAATCGAAACCCCCGACGATTAGCCCGCTAGCCATCTGGTGATGGGGTATAAAGGGGCCAAAGTAAGGAGCGCTAAGTATGGCCGAGAAAACGATTGATATTGCATCGCCGATTCTGTCGCGCAACGAGCGCCTGGCAGATCAGCTGCGTCAGCGATTTGAGCAGACGAACACCTACGTGATCAACGTGCTGTCGAGCCCCGGCTCGGGTAAGACCACCACGATTCTGGGCACAAACGAGCGCCTGCGTGACAAAGCCGGCCTGCGCTGCGCCGTCATCGAGGGCGATATCGCCTCGGATGTCGACGCCATCACCATGAAGGAAGCCGGCATGCCCGCCATCCAGATCAACACGGGCGGCCTGTGCCACCTCGAGGGCAACATGATCATGGAGGCCGTCGACGCCTTCGACCAGGCTGTGGGTCTGGAGAACATCGACGTCATCTTTATCGAAAACGTGGGCAACCTGGTCTGCCCGGTCGACTTTGACCTGGGCGAGAACCTGTCCATCATGATTCTCTCGGTGCCCGAGGGCGACGACAAGCCCATCAAGTACCCGGGCATCTTCCAACACGCCGGCGCGCAGCTGCTCAACAAGGTCGACGTGGCTCCGGCTTTCGATTTTGACATGGATAGGTATACTAAGACACTCGATGACCTCAATCCGCAGGCGCCGCGGTTTGCCGTGAGCGCGCGCAAGGGCGAGGGCATGGATGCCTGGTGCGATTGGCTCATCGGGCAGATTGAGCAAGCAAGGGCGTAAGTCGGCCGCCATACGGGCGGGCGTAGCCGCAGAGATACGAGATAGGAGCCTCTTTTGAAGCTCATCATCGCCGAGAAAAACGACGCCGCGCGTCAGATCGCCGAGCGTCTGTCCACGGGCAAACCCAAAAAGGACAAGGTGTACAACACCGCCATCTACCGTTTTGAGTGGAAGGGCGAGGAGTGCGTGACCATCGGCCTTGCCGGTCACATCCTGGCGCCCGATTTTTGCGACAGCGTGCTGTTCGATAAAAAGCTGGGCTGGTATTCGGTCACGGAGGACGGCGAAATGCTGCCGGCCGACATGCCCGATGGTCTGGCTCGTCCGCCCTACGACACCAAGCGCAAGCCGTTTCTTGCCGACGGTATCTCCATCAAGGGCTGGAAGCTCGAGAGCCTGCCCTATCTCACCTGGGCGCCCGTCATTAAGCTGCCGGCCGAGAAAGAACTCATTCGTTCGCTCAAGAACCTCGCTAAAAAGTCCGACAGTGTCATTATCGCCACGGACTTCGATCGCGAGGGTGAGCTGATCGGTTCGGACGCTCTCAACAAGGTGCGCGAGGTCGCGCCGGACTTGCCGGTCGCCCGCGCCCAGTATTCTTCATTTACCAAGGCCGAGATTACGCAGGCCTTCGACAATCTTGTCTCGCTCGACCAGAATCTGGCCGACGCCGGCGAGAGCCGCCAGCACATCGACCTCATTTGGGGCGCGGTGCTCACGCGCTACCTGACGCTCGCCAAGTTTGGCGGCTTTGGCAACGTACGCTCCGCCGGCCGCGTGCAGACGCCGACGCTTGCCCTGGTGGTCGAGCGCGAACGCGAACGCATGGCGTTTGTGCCCGAGGACTATTGGCAGATTCGCGGCATGGGTGCCGCTCAGGGTGCTGCCGAGGATAACCGCTTTAAGATTGCACACAAGACGACACGTTTTACCGACAAAGATGCTGCCGAGACGGCGTACGGCCACGTCGACGGCGCTACGACGGCAACCGTCGCCGCGGTGACCAAGCGCTCCCGCAAGCAGCAGCCGCCCACGCCGTTTGCGACGACCTCGCTGCAGGCTGCCGCCGCGGCCGAGGGCATCTCACCTGCACGTACCATGCGCATCGCCGAGTCCCTCTACATGGCGGGCCTCATCAGCTATCCGCGTGTCGACAACACCGTGTACCCTGCGACGCTCGATCTGGGTGCCGTGGTGAGCGACCTGGCAAAGATCAACCCGGCGCTGGCGCCCGTGTGCAAAAAGGTACTCGCCGGCCCCATGAAGCCCACACGCGGCAAAGTCGAGACCACTGACCACCCGCCCATCTACCCCACGGGCGAAGGCGATCCGTCCACGCTCGATGGCGGCCAGCGCAAGCTCTACGACCTCATCGCTCGCCGCTTCCTGGCGACGCTTATGGGTCCCGCGACCATCGAGAACACCAAGCTCGAGCTCGACGTGAACGGCGAGCCGTTCGTGGCTTCGGGCGATGTGCTCGTGACCCCGGGTTTCCGCGAGGCGTACCCGTACGGACTCAAGCGCGACGAGCAGATGCCGCCGCTGGAGCAGGGCGACACGGTCGACGTGTTCGACATTAAGCTCGAGGCCAAGCAGACCGAGCCGCCCGCGCGCTACAGCCAGGGCAAGCTCGTGCAGGAGATGGAAAAGCGCGGCCTGGGCACCAAGTCCACGCGCGCGAGCATCATCGAGCGCCTGTACGCCGTGCGCTACCTCAAAAACGATCCCGTTGAGCCGAGCCAGCTGGGCATCGCCATCATCGACGCGCTGACGCAGTTTGCCCCGCGCATCACGAGCCCCGATATGACCAGCGAGCTCGACGGCGACATGACTCGCGTCGAGCGCGGCGAGGACACCGAAGAGCATGTCGTGACGCACTCGCGTGCGCTGCTGGCCGGCGTGCTCGACGAACTGCTTAAGCATACGCAGGAGTTGGGCGACGCTATCAGCGACGCCGTCACGGCCGATGCGCGCGTGGGCGCCTGCCCCAAGTGCGGCAAGGATCTGGTTATGAAGACGAGCGCCAAGACCCGCGGCAGCTTCATCGGCTGCATGGGCTGGCCCGACTGCGACGTGACCTATCCGGTGCCGAGCGGCGTCAAGGTGAGCCCGCTCGAGGGCGAGGCCGCCGTGTGCCCCGAGTGCGGTGCGCCGCGCATTAAGTGTCAGCCGTTCCGCCAGAAAGCTTTCGAGATCTGCGTGAACCCGACGTGCCCCACTAACTACGAGCCCGACCTTAAGGTGGGCGAGTGCAAGGTGTGTGCCGAGGCCGGACGCCATGGCGACCTGATCGCGCACAAGAGTGAGAAGAGCGGCAAGCGCTTTATCCGCTGCACCAACTACGATGACTGCGGCGTGAGCTATCCGCTGCCGGCGCGCGGCAAGCTCGAGGCGACGGGCGAGACTTGCCCCGAGTGCGGCGCTCCCATCGTGGTGGTCAACACGGCGCGCGGTCCGTGGCGCATCTGCGTGAACATGGACTGCCCGACCAAGGAGAAGAAGCCCGCCCGCGGCCGCAAGACTGCGACCAAGGCGAGCACGGCGAAGAAAACCACGGCGGCGAAGAAGGCGACGGCTAAGAAAGCCACTGCCGCCAAGAAGACGACCGCGAAGAAGTCGACTGCCAAGAAGGCAGCCGCCGACAAGTAACGGCACAGTCGAAACATTGCCCTAAAAAACGAGCGAGGACCCCGCGATCCTCGCTCGTTTTTTTGACCGGCAGTTAGGGACGTTCCTTTTCTGCCGGCAGCTTAGGAACGTCCCTAACTGCCGGCTCGGGAACGACAAAGCGCTAGTTCACCTCGACAGGTTTGGCGCCGGGATAGCGCTCCTCAAAGTCTAGGCGGTACTTATTGTCATTGGTGCCCGCCACGTTGTCGCGTGACAGCGGCGCCACGATCTCATTCTTGTGGTCCGCGGGCTTTGCGTACTTCAGGCTGATCTCCCAGGCATCGCAAATCGCGTCAATGCGGTGGTCCAGGTCGTCATACAGGGCAACGATGTCTTTCCAGGAGCTGTAGTTCTTGGAGCTCGTCGGGACGTCCAGGTCCTCGACGATGTCGTAATACTGCTCGATGGTGTCCTCCGTGCGCTCGGCGACGTCGGCGAGATTTTGACGGGTGGTTCGATCCTCTTCCAGATAGTTGCCGTTGAAGTTCTGCGCGCAGCCACGGACGTAGTTGTCGAGATCTTCGAGCAGGTCGTAGTATTCGCTCAGGCGGCGGTAGAGGTTCTGCTCAGAGAGCGTTGCTTCGCCGCCATCCTCGTCGTCATCGTCATCATCGTCGTACAGGCTGTTGGGATCGCCGAGAGGCTTTAGGTCATCGTCGTCGACGTCATGGTGCAGCTTAGCTACCTCGGCAGTCGTCTGCGTGGCGGCGTTGTCGAACGGTCTGATTGCAAAGAAGATGACCAGGGCGATGATGATCGCCACCAGCACAACGATAACGGCGATAAGCGGCCCGGTGCCGCTCTTTTTGGGAGCGGGGGTCTGTGGCGAAGTGGGCGCGTATGCGGGAGCCGGCTGCTGTTGGGGCGAGCCGCTCGCGACGGGTATGCGCTGCGTGGTCTCGACGGCCTCGGTCCTTGCGGCGGGGTCGGGGCTATAGGCGAGGGGGTCGTCCGCCTTGGCTTGCGGCGTATCGAGGGAACCGGTCTGCTCAAAAGCGGGCTGGCTATCGCTCGCGGCTGTTTGCTCAACGGGTGCACCGCACGAGGTGCAGAACTTGGCATCATCTGCAAGAAGCTTGCCGCACGAGGCGCAATACCGAGACATTGCCACTCCTTTCGCCACATTTCAATGCAATACGATGATTATACCCAGCATCCAAAATTCCCCATCATACGTTGCGGTGAAATAGGGACTGTTTGGCGGTCTCAGAGCTTCAATCAGTCCCTATTTCACCGCAACTTTGGAAAGGCACCTTTAGTCATTGGGGACGCGCCGAGCACTGGGGTATCATGGCTTGGTTGATATATCTGCATTTACGCGCCTTGTAGGAAGGGGCTGCGCCCATGGCTTTTGAGCCTGCTCAACATAGCTTTATCACGCTCGAGGGCGTCGACGGTGCCGGCAAGTCCACGCAGGCGCGCCTGCTTGCCCGCGCGCTCGAACTCGCCGGCTACCAGGTTGTGAGCCTGCGCGAGCCGGGCGGCACCGCCATCAGCGAAAAGATTCGCGCCCTGCTGCTCGACCCCGCCAACACGGCAATGGGAGACACCTGCGAGCTGTTGCTCTACGAGGCGGCGCGCGCCCAGTTGGTGCACGAGGTCATCGCGCCCGCCCTCGCGGCCGGCAAGGTGGTCCTGTGCGACCGCTTCTACGATTCCACGACCTGCTACCAGGCGTTTGCCGATGGCCTCGACCGCCAGATGGTGCGCAACGCCAACAGCCTCGCCGTCGCGGGAACGCACCCGGCGCTCACACTCGTCTACCACATCACGCCCGAGCAGGCGGCGCTGCGCATGGCCGCCCGTGGCGCGGCAGATCGCATGGAGGCTAAGGGCATGGCATTCCAGGAGCGTGTCTACGAGGGGTTTTGCTCAATTGCTGCCGAGGAGCCAAATCGCGTAAAGCTTATCGACGCCACCGCGCCCATCGAGGAGGTCTTTGCGAAGACGGTCGAGCAGGTTCGCGCGTACGGTCTCGACATTCCGCGGGAAGCCGTCGCCGCCGCGCTTGCCAAGGAGGCCGAGTAACATGGCCCCCGCTCAGGCAAGCCTGCTGGCCAAGCTCGACACCCAAGAGCGCGTGCGCGACTTTTTGACCAATGCCGTCGCTAGCGGTCGCGCATCGCACGCCTACCTGTTTTTGGGCGCGCCCGGCGCGGGCAAGCTCGACGCCGCGTGGGCGCTCGCCCAAGCCTTCCTGTGCGAGCAGGACGGCTGCGGCGCATGCGACAGCTGCGTGCGCGTTGCTCGGCATACGCATCCCGACGTGCACTATTACACGCCCGAGAGCGCCACGGGTTACCTCATCGCCCAGACCCGCGAGCTGCTCGATGACGTGCCGCTGGCGCCCATCCGCGCCAAGGCAAAGGTCTACATCATCGACCGTGCCGAGCAGCTGCGCGCCAACACCGCCAACGCGCTGCTCAAAACACTCGAGGAGCCGCCCGAGGGCGTTATGTTTATCTTGCTGGGCACCTCGGCCGACGTGATGCTGCCCACTATCGTGAGTCGCTGCCAGTGCGTGCCGTTTCGGCTGGTGTCGCCCGCCGTCGCCGCGCAGGCCGTGAGCCGCGCCACCGGTCAGGACCCTGCGCGTTGCCGCATGGCAGTCGCCGTAGCGGGGAGTCCCACGCGCGGCATCGAGTTTCTTAAGAGCGCCGAGCGCCAGGACGCTCGCCGTCAGATGGTCCGTGCCATCGACTCACTCATTGCCGCCGACGAGGCCGACGTGCTCAGCCGCGCCAAGTCGCTCATTGTCGCCGTTAAGGCGCCGCTCGCCGAGGTCAAGTCCACGCAGGAAAAGGTACTCGAGCAAAATGCCGACTACCTGTCGCGTGGAGCATTGAAGCAGCTTGAGGACCGCAACAAGCGCGAACTCAACGCGCGCGAGCGTTCGGGTATCATGGAAGCGCTGGCGAGCGCGCGGACGCTCATGCGCGACGTGCTGCTGACACTTCAGGACGAGGCAGCCGACGTGGTGAACGAGGATGTGCGCGACACGATCGGTCGGCTTGCCGCTGCGACCAATGTTGCGGGTGCCACCCAGGCGCTCGAGGCGGTCGCGACCGCCGAGCGCAACATCGCCAGAAACGTTACTCCCCAGCTGGCCATCGAGGTCATGCTGTTCGATATCAGGAAGGCACTGAAATGCCGTTAGTCGTACCCGTTAAGTTTACCTACGCCTCGCGCGACCTGTGGTTTGACCCGCAGGACCTGGATATCCTCGAGGCCGATTATGCCATTTGCTCCACCGAGCGCGGAACCGAGATCGGCTTGGTTACGGCCGATCCCTTCGAGGTGCCGCAAGACGAGATCGGTCAGCCGCTCAAGCCCGTGCTGCGCGTGGCGAGCGACATCGACCTGCAGCTTGCCGACGATCTTGCCATCCAGGGCGACGAGGCCATGGTCGATTTCCGCCGTCTGGTCAAAGAACTCGACCTCGAGATGAAGCCGGTCGGCGTCGAGTACCTGTTTGGCGGCGAGAAGGCCGTGTTCTACTTTGCGGCCGAGGAGCGCGTCGATTTTCGCCAGCTCGTCAAGGATCTGTCCTCGACGCTGCACATTCGCGTCGACATGCGCCAGATCGGCGTGCGCGACGAGACTCGCCTGGTGGGCGGCTATGCCCAGTGCGGCCAGGAGCTCTGCTGCACGCGCTTTGGCGGACAGTTTGAGCCCGTCTCGATCCGCATGGCAAAAGAGCAGGACCTGCCGCTCAATTCCTCCAAGATCAGCGGCGTGTGCGGCCGCCTGATGTGCTGCCTGCGCTACGAGTTCGAAGCGTACAAGGACTTTAAGAGCCGTGCGCCCAAAAAGAAGACGCTCATCGATACGCCGCTCGGCAAGGCGCGTATTCAGGAATATGACACGCCGCGTGAGCAGCTGGTGCTGCGCCTGGAGAACGGCAAGGTCTTTAAGGTCAACCTGGCCGATATGACCTGCTCGGAGGGCTGCAAGAAGAAGGCCGCCGAGCAGGGCTGCAATTGCCGCCCCGACTGCGTGACGCGCGATGTGCTCGAGCGCATCGAGTCGCCCGAGATGCGTCTGGCGCTCATGGAACTCGACCGCGAGAACGGCGTCGACGTGGGCGATGGCCTGTCGAGCGCCGACCGTCTTGCCGGCACGTCGATGCCCAAGCGCCGTCGTCGCGATGCTGAATCCGATGCTCGCGCCGGTCAGGGGCAGGGCGAGGGTCGTGGCCGCGGAAAGGGCCGTGGCAATGCCGCAACGCCTGAGGCCGAGGAGGCCGCCGGTGGCCGTCGTCGTCGCAAGCGCGCGGGCTCGGGCGATGTCGGCGAGGCTGCAGCTGCAGGCAAGAACTCCTCCCGCGAGCGCGAGACTCAGCAGCCTCAGCAGCAAAACCGTGGCGGTGGCATGAACCCCACGCGCCGTCGCCGCCGTCACCTGTCGAGCGAGGAGCGCGAGGATGCCTTCCGCGCCGCAGCTGCTCGCGAGGCTGGTGCCGCTTCCAAGGGCGCCTCGGCCTCCGATGCGCCTGCCGACAAGGGCGGCAAGTCACGTGGCGAGGATGAGCGCGCGCCGCGTCCGCGCCGTCGCCATTCCTCGGGCGCGCAACAGAAGCCCTCAGTGCCCTCCGTTGCCGATCAGGTCTCGGATGGCGAGGTCAAGGTCACACGCCGTCGTCCCGGAGATGGCGGGGGAGCGGCTGCCAAGGCTTCGCGTGGCGCCGCTCGCGACGAGCGCGAGTCGCGCGAAGATTGCGGTGGCGAGGGCTCGGCCGACCAGGGTCAAAAGCGCCGTCGCCGTCGCCGTTCCCGCAAGCCGCGCCAGGATGGTGGCGAGGGCTCGGCCCCGTCTTCGTCTGCACCACAACCGCCTGCCGGCGAATAACGCCCGCGAGCGGATTTAACCAGCCTTGCCCCAATCGCGTCGGGGTACCATAGCGCTGAATCAACAACCCTCCCTGCGACCGAACGTAGGGAGGGTTGTGTCTTGAAGAGCCATCTGAACAAATTGAGCCGTCTGCAGGGTGCCGGCGCCCTACCGTTTGCGGACGAATTGCTGCCGTTTGCCGAGCGGGCGGCACGCGAGGCACTCGAGGCATTGTCGCCAACACGATGTGCCGGCTGCGAGCGCGCCGGTGCGCTTATTTGCCAAGACTGCCTGGCCGCGCTCACGCTCATCGACCCACGTCATAGCTGTACCCGATGCGGCGCCCCGTTTGGGGATTTGCTGTGCACTGAGTGCTCGGTCGAGGGCACGTCCTCGGCAATGGCGGAGGCGCTCGACCGCTGCCTGGCGTGCGCCGTCTATGCGCATCCGCTGCCGCGCATCATTAAAGCGTACAAGGACGCGGGCGAGCGACGCCTGGCGCCGTATCTGGCGGAGCTGCTCTACGACACCGCCCTGCATGCCCAGGTCGTAGCGCCCGAACGCTTAGGAGGTGTGCTGTCCGGTGCGGATGCGGTGGTGTTTGTGCCTGCGACGGCGGCAGCGTTTCGGCGGCGTGGCTTTGATCATATGGAGGCCATTGCGCGCCCATTTTGCGAGCTGTCGGGTGTTCCCCTGCTCGATGCCCTCGTCAAGTACGGGCATGGCGACCAGCGCGAACTCGGTCGTGAGGAGCGTCGCGAGCGTGCCCAAGGCATGTACGAGACGGTTGAGGACGTGCACGGCCGCCGCCTACTGCTTATCGATGACGTTATCACCACGGGCGCGACGATGGCCGCGGCTTCGGCGGAACTCAAGCGCGCCGGCGCTGCGGCAGTCGATGGCCTCGCTATCGCACGCGTTTGGTAGGGGTGGTTTTGTGGCAGTGAAGATTGAGCGGCGCAACGAGCCGACAGGCGAACAGCTAGCGGCTTCCGTAATCCTAACAGGCGCTTCGGCGCTGCGCATGATGCGCGCCGAGCGCCGGCAGATGGGCTATATCAGCTGGAAGGACCTTAATCCCGATGAAGAGCGCCGTGTGCTGCGCACGTCGTCGCCCTCGACCGAGGATATCTATCTTCCTGACTTGGTGCGAATTGGAGCCAAAAGCGGCGAGGTGCAAGAAGATCTGTGCTTGCTGGTGGGATCTGCGGCGCATCGCCGCCGCATTCTTGGCGTGGGCTGGTCCGTGTGTTCCGGGTTACCCGCCGGCTCGATTCTAGAGGTGGAACCGGGGGTGTACAGCCTATCTCCCGAGGCCCTTTGTGTTGCCGTTGCGCGCGAGGTCGGCTGCATCCAGGCGTTTGCCCTGGCCCAGGAGCTGTGCTCTAAGATTTCACTGAGCGACCGCGGGAAGTATCTGCCTCCCTACACCTCGCCTGTTACGAATAAACTTGCAAAGGACAAGGACCAGCCAGCAGACGTGGGCTACTTTGAAGTCGAGCCGGCGCTGACGCCCGATCGCCTGGCAGATTATCTTGCGGCATGCAAGGGGAATGTGGCCAAACAGCTGCTGCGTCTGTGTCCCTACCTGTCAGAAAACCTGCTCTCGCCCATGGAGTGCATCATGCTTGCCCTGTTTTCGCTTCCGTTTTCCTATGGCGGGTTTGCCTGCGGACCTTTTAAGACCGACTACAAGATCGAGTTCGATGACCGTGCGCAGACAATCTCGGGGATGCCCCATGCAGTTTGCGATGCGTATCAAGAGACAGCCCGGTTTGACCTGGAATACAACGGTGAGCTGGGCCATTCCTCTCGGAGGGGACGTATCCATGATGAAAAGCGCAACACGGGCTTGATTACTATGGGAATCGAGGTCGCGACGGTCAACAACGAAATGCTCCGCGGTGGCGCGCGCAGACGTGGTGTAAGAGCGTCCCGAGGTCC
>NZ_QSBV01000028.1 GCF_003465825.1 Collinsella sp. AF02-46-1 | reverse complement strand
TGCAGACCTTTCGTCATGGCCTCCTACCTTTCTTTCGGGCCTTTCGGCCGAATCTCTCAGCACCCTTCCGTAACGGGTGCTGCTTGCTGACAGCTCTAGTTATATCCAAATTCCAACCGCAATTCCACCTCGCCCCCGAACGGTCAACAAAGTTCGATGAACGGTATATAGAATATGATTCCCCCATAATGCACTTCGGCGTTCTAAAGTAGCTTTTCTAAGGTAAATGCTCTTTTTTCTTAAAAATCATTCGCAATTACAACTCCAATCTTTCGATTAAGAATTGCATATCTAAAACGGTTTTATGTATATAAATGACGCTTGTTCGTGTTTCTGTCTGTATTCGATGATATTCAGCTACCTATCATTCTTATTCACACATACTCACCAGTTGAGTGAGGATATAGACCGTTTTTCACAACGCGAAGGGCGTCAGCTCTATGGCTTGTCAGCGTAAGAAGTAGGTAAAGATACCGTTCACGCGATACGTCCGTGCCATAGGTCGACTAAATTGAGACAATAGTGAATAGTGTTAGGCAACCGTCCCCCACGGGGACTGAACGGACAGATGCATATGCCGAGCAAAATCGAAAAAAAGCAAGCCGCTGCAAAGCTGCGTAAGCCGCCGCGCGACTTCTCGTACACGCAGAACCGAGAGCTCAGCTGGCTGCGCTTTGACAACCGTGTGCTTGACGAAGCCTTCGACGAGACCGTTCCGCTGTTCGAGCGGCTAAAGTTCGTGTCGATTTTCGAGTCTAACCTCGATGAGTTTCTCATGGTGCGCGTGGGCGGCCTGTCCGATCTGGCAGAGCTCAAAAAACAGCCTGTCGACAACAAGAGCAATATGACCGCCTCCGAACAGGTCGATGCCGTCATGGCCGAGATGCCCGGGCTCCTTACCCGCTGGGAGACCATCTTCAAGAGCATCGAGGGCAAGCTCGACGCCCTGGGCGTTCACCGCGCTCGCATCGACTCGCTTACGCCCGAGGAGCGCACCTTTGTCACCCGCTACTTCCAGGCCTACGTGTCGCCGGTCATCTCGCCGTTGGTCATTGACCCGCGCCACCCCTTCCCCAACCTGCGCAACGGCGCACTCTATCTAGCTTGCGGACTGGACGGTGTCACGGACGAGGAGAGCCTGCTGGGCCTTATCGAGATTCCCGCCTCAATGAACCGCGTGGTCGAGATCCCCTCGCCCGCCGGCACCTACTCCTACATCTTGCTCGAGGACGTCATTCTCGCCTGCCTGGACAGCTGCTTTGGCTCCTATAAGCCGCTCGACCGCGCTCTGATCCGCGTCACCCGCAATGCCGATATCGACCCGGACGGCGAGGGCGTCGAGGAGGAAGAGGATTACCGCCAGCACATGAAGCGCATCCTCAAAAAGCGCTTGCGCCTGCAACCGGTGGTGCTTGCCGTCTCCGGTTCGCTCGAGAAGGCGACACTCAAGACCATCCGCAAAGCGCTCGAGCTTTCGCGCCGCTCGGTTTTTACCTGCGATATCCCGCTCGACCTGGGCTATGTCTTTGGCATCGAGGGCAAAATTCCCGAGCACCTGCGCAACGAGCTCCTCTTTACGCCGTTTAAGCCTCAGCCCAACCCCACCATCGACATGTCCCGCTCCATTCGCGAGCAGGTGCTGCAGGGCGACAAGTTGCTCTTTTACCCCTACGAGGCCATGAATCCGTTCCTGGACCTGGTACACGAGGCCGCATACGACCCCGAGTGCATCTCGCTGCGCATCACGCTCTACCGCGTGGCCAAGCAGAGTCGTCTGTGCGAGTCGTTGATTGACGCCGCCGAGAACGGCAAAGAGGTCACGGTGCTCATGGAGCTCCGCGCGCGCTTTGACGAGCAAAATAACATCGAGTGGGCAGAGCGTCTGGAAGAAGCGGGCTGCACCGTCATCTATGGCTCCGAGGGTTTTAAATGCCACTCAAAGATCTGCCAGCTCACCTATCGCGAGGGCATGGCGCTCACTCGACTCACGCTTTTGGGCACCGGCAACTTTAACGAGAAGACGGCCAAGCTCTACAGCGACTTTATGCTCATGACCGCCCATCCCGGCATCGGCGAAGACGCCAACTTGTTCTTCCGCAACCTGTCGCTGGGCAACCTGCGCGGCGACTACCGCTTTTTGGGCGTGGCGCCCGTCGGTCTCAAGCCACTCATCATGCGCGGTCTGGACCGCGAGATACAACGCGCTCTCGCCGGCGAGCCCGCGCGCGTATTCTTTAAGCTCAACTCGCTGACCGACCGCGAGGTCATCGACAAGATCGCCGAGGCATCGTGTGCCGGTGTGCGCGTGGACATGATCATCCGCGGTATCTCGTGCCTGAAGCCCAACATTGCGGGCAAGACCAAAAACGTGCACGTACGTTCTATCGTCGGACGTTTCTTGGAGCACGCGCGCGTCTATGCCTTCGGCGTGGACTCGGACATGATCTACCTGAGTTCTGCCGACATGATGACGCGCAACACCGAGCATCGCGTGGAGATCGCCTTCCCCGTGCTCGACCCCACCTGCCGCGCGCTGGTGCACGAGTACATGGGTGTGCAGCTGCGCGACAACGTGAAGGCACGTAGCCTGACGAGCGACGGCACCTGGGTTCCCGTAGAGCGAAAAGAGGGTGAGAAGCCCTTTAACTCGCAGGAGTTCCTGTTGGAGCGCGCTTATCGCAACGCCGAGTCCGCAGCCGTGGCTTCGGAGCCCGTCGCCAAAGCAAAACCGGAATCCGCACCTGTTCTGGGTCCCAAGCCCGAGCCACAGCCGGCAGCCCCTAAGGTACAGAAGGTCCAGGCGACCGTCATCGAGCCCGACCTGGAGCCCGAGCCCGAGCCCGAGCATGCGCCCCAGCCTCAGCCGCAGACCGCCAAGCCCGCGCCCCAGGCAAGCGCCCGCCGCGAGAAACCCGCCGGCAAGACCAAAGCCATCGAGCGCCATCGCCCCGGTCGCGTGCGCATGGGCTTGGGCCTAATCGGCCTAGGACTCAAGACGCTCATTACCGGCAAGACGAAATAGACGTTTGTAGAAGCGCCCCGTATTTGAGGAATGCCTCAGGTACGGGGCGCTTTTCCCTGCTACCATGGTTGCGGACAACAACGCGAATGACAGGCAGGGATATGAAGCTCACTATAGAATCGATGACCTACGGCGCCGATGGTCTGGCGCATGCCGATAACGGCAAAGCCGTATTTGTGCAGGGCGCCGTGGCGGGCGACACCGTCGAGGCCGAAATCGTGCAGGACGGCAAATCGTTTATGCGCGCCCGCGCCACCGAGATTCTGGAACCGAGCCCCGATCGAATTCAGCCTCCCTGCCCCTTCGTGGGCATCTGCGGTGGCTGCTCGTGGGGCAATCTCTCGCGCACCGCTCAGCTTGCCGCCAAGGAGCAAAACCTGCGCTCCACGCTCGAGCGCATCGGCAAGTTCACCCCTGAGCAAGTCGACGAGCTGGTGCAGCCCATCCGCCACACCAAGGACGATTGGGGCTACCGCAATAAAATTGAGCTCGAACCGACCGTCGTTAACGGCCGCGTTCGTCTTGGCATGCACGGCGTCGATCCCAGCAAGATCGTGACCGTCGATTCGTGCCCGCTGTTCGATAAGCGCTTCCCCAAGGCACTCAAATCGGTTGTCGGCGCGCTCAATTATCTGAGCGGCAGCCACGACCTGGGCTTGGAGCGCGTGGGCATTCGCGCCTCGCGTCGCACCAAAGCGCTCGAGGTCGCGCTCTGGACGCCCACGGGGTCGTTTCCGCGCTCGCAAGTCTCGCGCGTGCTGGCAGACGCCGCACACCCCACGAGCATAGTGCGCGTTATGAGCAAGGGTGAGAAGAAGGCCCGCCGTGTCTCCAAGGTCGAAATGCTCGCCGGAGA
Source organism: Collinsella sp. AF02-46-1 (assembly GCF_003465825.1). GTDB lineage: Bacteria > Actinomycetota > Coriobacteriia > Coriobacteriales > Coriobacteriaceae > Collinsella. The sequence continues at coordinate 11,867 of NZ_QSBV01000028.1, read as the reverse complement.
GGGCTCATGGACCGAGAATATCGCCGAGGGTCAGATGCGCTTGTCTGCCCCGTCTTTTTTCCAAGTCAACACCAAGGGTGCTGAGATTTTGATCGAGCTTGTCATGGAAGCGCTCGACCCGCAAGAAGACGAGCTTGCCGTGGACCTGTACTGCGGCGCCGGAACCTTTACCCTGCCGCTCGCCCGCCGCTGCGACTTCGTCGCCGCCGTCGAGGCCTACGGCCCGGCCGTGCGCGACCTGCACCGTAACCTGGAAATCAACAAGCTTGATAACGTCGACGTCATTGGCGGAGACGCGGTGCGCGAGTTCCCCGACCAGGATGCCGACGTCTTGGTGGTCGACCCGCCGCGCGCAGGCCTCGCCCCCGAGGCGATCGACCTTATCGCCAGCACGAGCGCTCGCGATGTCGCCTACGTGAGCTGCGACCCCGCCACCCTGGCACGCGACCTTAAGCGCTTTGTCGAGGAAGGTACCTTCTCCCCCGTCAAGATCACGCCGGTCGATCTGTTCCCGCAAACCTTCCACTGCGAAACCGTCGTCCACCTCAAGCGCAACTAGACTGTTTGCCCCAGACCACGCCCGATGATTTTTCTGGCACGGGGATAAAAATAGATTTGCTCCGAATGATTATTTAATCCCCGTCCCGAAATTGAACCGCCCCTCATTTCTTGAACATTAGAAATGGGGGCTTCTTTATGGACGGGAGAGTCAGGCACGACGCCACGCTGAGGACTCTTGCAGCAGAGCTTTGCGACAGGGGGTGCGGGCGCGCCGAAGGCCAGCGGGAGGCCGAAGGGTGCCCGGACCCGGCCGGGGCCGGCGGCGTGCGAGGGCAAGCTCATGCGACGGAGCTGCTGCCCGGGCGCCTGAAGGACGAATTCTACAGGAGCCGGACGTGGCGGAGCTTCGAGGAGTTCAAGCGGGACCTCGAAGCCTATACCGTTCACTGGAACAAGAGGAGGCGGGTTAAGCAAAAGGGACTGACCCCGGAGGAGTTCCGAAATCAGTCCCCATGTGCGGCATAGGCCGCTAATTGACCCGTCCAAGTATCGGGGCGCAGTTCATTTCAGCGCCGCCCGAGAAAGCTAAACGCCTTCTGGCAGGTTGTCCCGGGCCGAGGGCGGCCACCTTGATCGCCCTCGGCCCTCACCCACCTCAACTGCTCCTCAATTACATAGAGCTGATTGAGGAGGGCGCAAGCTAGTGGGCGCCTTCCTCCTCGTCGTTGGGTCGGTAGGTGATGAACTCGATAACAAAGGCCAGGACGGCGGAGATGAGCGAGGCGATGATCGCGAAGATCATGTGGGAGATCCCGGCGCCACCAGGGGTCCCGTCGATGAAGTTGAGCAGGTTGAAGACGCCGAGGCCGCCCGAGATGTACATGAGAGCGCCAGTCATTCCCACGATAGCGCCGCCCACGGCGGAGCTCAGGCATGCCACGACGAACGCGCGCTTGTTGGGGAGGGCGATGCCGTAGATGCCCGGCTCGGTGACGCCGAAGAAGAAGGCGGAGATCATCGCGGGAAGGGCGATGCCGCGGAAGCGCTCGTCCTTGTTTCTGAGGTACATGGCAAAGATGACCGCTCCGAGCGCGAACCCGTGGCCGATGGTGGCGGCGAGCACGCTGTCGTGGCCGAGGGTGTTCAGATTCATGATGGAGATGGGGATGAGGCTCCAGTGGAAGCCAAAGATGACGAGGCACATCCACAGTCCGCCAACCAGGGCGCTGCCCAGGACGGAACCAACCACGGGGAGCTGGAAGATGAACGAGAATGCCGCGCTCAGCAGGTTGGTGATGAGGGTGGCCACCGGGCCGATGATGAGGTAGCCCAAGACGATGGAGACCGTCATCGTGGCGAGCGGGACAAGGAACATCTTGAGCGCAGCCGGCATCCAGCTCTTGAGCCAGCGCTCAAGGATAGAGCCGAACCACACCATGAGAAGGACGGGGATCACCGAGCTCACGTAGCCGGACACGGGCATGATGATGGGGAGCCCGAGGGCGGTGGCGTACCACGAGAACGTGCCGGCCACGCCGAGGTCGATGCTGCCGAGCGCCTCGCCCGAGGTCAGGGCGACCATCGTCGGGTAGAGAAGCGCCACGCCGATTGCCACGCCGGTGAACTCGTTCATGCGGAACTTGCGCGCGGCACTGAACGCCAGGGCGACGGGAAGGAAGTAGAAGAAGCCGTCAGCCACGGTGTAGAGCAGCGTGTAGAGGCCGTCGTTTGCAAAGGCCGGGACGAAGTAGGTGATGAGGGCAAGCAGTCCCTTCATGATGCCTGCGGCGGCAAGCGGTCCCAGGATGGGCTGGAAGATGCCAGAGATGAGGTCGATGACGACGGAGGCAACGGTCTTATCGCCCTGGGGCTCGTCGTCGGCGCTTGCGCCGCCCGAGAAGTTGCCGGCCTCCAGGACCGCGTCGTAGACGTCCTCGACGATGTTACCCACGACCACCTGGTACTGGCCGTTGGCCTGGATGACCTGGATGACGCCCTTGAGGGCCTCGATCTTGGCAGTGTTGGCGCGGGACTCGTCCTTGAGTTTGAAGCGCACGCGCGTGATGCAGTGCGCGACGCTGGCGACGTTCTCTGTGCCGCCTACGTTCTCGAGTATGGATCTGGCCAGATCGTCGTATTTTTCAGCCATTATTTTCTCCTTAGTGATATTGCCCGGGCGGCTAGCCCAGGTCGCCTCCGTTGGTGGCGATGGCCTGTTGATACCAGTAGAAGCTCTTCTTGCGCCTGCGCTCGAGCGTGCCGTTGCCCAGGTTGTCGCGGTCCACGTAGATGAAGCCGTAGCGCTTCTCCATCTCGCCGGAGCCCGCGCTCACGAGGTCGATCGGCCCCCAGGTGGTGTAGCCGAGCATCTCGACGCCGTCCTGCTCGATGGCGTCACGCATGGCCTCGATGTGCTCGCGCAGGTAGGCGATGCGGTAGTCGTCCTCGATCGTGCCGTCGGGAAGCACCTCGTCATAGGCGCCGAGGCCGTTCTCCACCACAAAGAGCGGCTTCTGGTAGCGGTCCCAGAGGTCGTTGATCGTGATGCGGAATCCCAGCGGGTCGATGACCCAGCCCCAGTCGCTCGTGCGCACGTAGGGGTTCTCCACGCCGGCGAAGGCGTTGCCCTCGGCGACGCCGCCCACGGAGTCGGGGTCGCCCGCGGTGCAGCGCGAGGAGTAGTAGCTAAACGAGATGAAGTCGACGGTGTTCTCCGCAAGGATGCGCTCGTCCTCGGCGGTCATGCCCACGTCGATGCCCTCGCGCTCGAGCATCTTGAGCGCGTAGCCGGGGTAGCGACCGCGCGCCTGCACGTCCACGAAGAAGAGGTCCTCCTGGTTCTTGACCTGCGCCGCGCGAACGTCCTCGGGACGACAGGAGTAGGGGTAGTAGCTTCCCGCGGCGAGCATGCAGCCCACCTTGTTCTCCGGATCGACCTCGTGGGCGATCTTGGTGGCCCAGGCGCTCGCCACGAGCTCGTTGTGCGCGGCGCGGTACTCGGCCTCGCGGGCATTCTCCCCGGGCTCGAGGACGATGCCGGCACCCATGAAGGGACGGTGCAAGATCATGTTCATCTCGTTGAACGTGATCCACCAGCGCACGAGGCCGCGGTAGCGGTTGAAGAGCACCGTCACAAGCCGCTTGTAGAGCTCGATAAGGGTGCGGTTTCGCCAGGCGCCGTACTTCTTGACGAGGTGGATGGGGCAGTCGAAGTGCGTGATGGTCACGAGGGGCTCGATCCCGTGCTCGCGGCAGCAGCGGAACACGTCCTCGTAGAAAGCGAGCCCGGCCTCGTTGGGCTCCTCCTCGTCGCCATTGGGGAAGATGCGGCTCCAGGCGATGGAGAGGCGAAAGACCTTAAAGCCCATCTCCGCGAAGAGGGCTATGTCCTCGCGGTAGTGGTGATAGAAGTCGATGCCCGTCTGGGCCGGGTAGTAGTACCCGGGCTCGAAGTCGAGCATGCGCCTCAGGCCGCGGCTTACGTCGTTGCGCTCCGGCCCGTGTGGGATGACGTCGACGTTGGCAAGGCCGCGGCCGCCCTCGTCATAACCTCCCTCGCATTGGTTGGCGGCGGTGGCTCCTCCCCAAAGGAACCCTTTTGGAAATGGCATGGTGCCTCCTTCTCTCTGGCGCCCCCATCTCTGCGGGGGACGCTTTATAACGTCCTTGCGGCCTCGCGCGCCTGGCCCGTGGCCCTTTCCCTGATGCGCGCGGGCCGCCTGTGAAGGGGTGACTAGCTGACGGCTTGTCCTGCGGCGGCGCGACGTGCCTCCCGGCCTCCAAGCAGGGAGGGGACCTGTGCCAGGCACACGCCGGCGAGGATGATGGCGACGCCCAGCCACTCGACGACGCCGAGCGGCTCGCCGAGGACGATCATGGCGATGAGCAGGCCGGCGGGGAGTTCCGCGGCGGCCATGACGGTGGACAGGCCCGCGGGCAGGTGCGGAGAGCCCATGCCGAAGAGCAGGACCGGGCAGAGCATGCCAAAGAAGCCGGCGATGACGGCAAAGGGCAGGATGCCCTGGGCGAGGACGCCCGAGACGACGTAGTCCGGACACACCGTGAGCGACATGACCACGGAGCCCGCGCATACGATGACGCCACGCTGCTCGGACGAGCAGGGGGCCTCGACCTTGCCGGAGAGGGTGACAAAGAGGGAGCAGGACACGGCCGCCCCCAGCGCGCAGAGCAGGGCCACGGGGTCGTACCCGGTGATGCCGGTCTTGTAGACGCCGCTGGCGAACACCGTTCCGAAGACGATGACCAGGGCGGAGGCCACTTGGAGGAGCCTCGGCGGCCGGCGCGTCATGACGGTCTGCCACACGAGCCCCAGCCACGTGAACTGGAAGAGGAGCGTGAGTGCCACCGGGGCGGGCAGCACGCTCATGGCGTAGCAGTAGAGGATTGAGGTGAGGCAGGTGAGGGCTCCCAGGCCCATGAGCTTGAGGGCGAGCTTCCAGCCCACGCGCTGCCAGCGGTGCCCGAGTGCGTGCCCTGCGAGCGTGGCGAGGGCGAAGAAGAGGCAGCCGAACCACGCCTGGCTCGCCACCACCTGCGCTGAGGTGAAGCCCGCGGCGTAGGCGAGCTTGTAGGTCGTGGCCATCGCGCCGTAGCAGGCGCCGCCCGCAAAGACCTGGAGCGCCGCCTTGACCTGCCCCGCGCCCGCGGCTCCCGCCTCGGCGGTCTGTTGCTTGATTGTGTTTGTTTCTGCCATTAGGCTCCCTTCCGTCTGCTGTCTTGCAGATGCACGTCTCGTGCGTCTGTTCCCTGCAGTCGGAAGGTGGGCTCGTGCGGTCTTCTGGCGGCGCATGTGGTACCTGCTGCCAAGACGAAAAAAGCCACGCAACCGACTGCTCGGTTGCGTGGCAAAAAGGTGGCTAGCGCCCAGAAAAGTCCACGCGTTTTTAGACTGGGACAAAGTACTACAACAGGTGAGATTCCGTCAAGAAAAACCGAAGAAAAAAGTGAGCCTCTGCCCGCCGTACCTGTAGCGGTCGTTTCCCCGAACGGGGCGGTGCTGTTGGGGACTGTCTCGATCTGTAACAGTTGGGGCTAGTTTTGGTCGATGGATGTTACAGATTGAGATTGTTGAGGATGGGTGGGGGTAGCTAATTCGGACGGGGCTATTTTAAACATTGGGAAATCAAGCGTGGCAAGCGGAGGTCTTCGGGGTATAAGACGGCTAATTGTATGCCGCCTATGAAAGGAACCCTCATGCCCAGCGTTGCCGTTCTCGCCGCCGATGGCTTTGAAACTATTGAATGCCTGACCATGGTCGATGTCATGCGTCGCGGCGGCGTGCGCGCCACGCTTGTCTCGATCATGCCCACGCGCGAGGTCGTAAGCTCGCTGCAGATTCCCGTGACCTGCGATGCGCTCTTTGACGAGATCAACTTTGACGAGTACGACTGCGTCGTGCTACCTGGCGGCCTGCCCGGCGCCACCAACCTGCGTGCCGACCAGCGCGTCTGCGACGTGGTCTGCGAGTTCGCCGCCGCCAAACACGTCGCCGCCATCTGCGCCGCCCCGTTTATCCTGGGTGAGCTCGACCTGCTCGAGGGGCGCCACGCCACGTGCTTCCCTGGCTTTGAGAAGAGCTTCCCCGAAGGCGCCTATACCGGCGAGAAGGTTACGCAAGACGGCAACATCATCACCGCCAGCGGCATGGCCCAGTCGCTCCCCTTTGCGCTTGAGCTGCTGCGCACGCTCGCCGGCGACAAGGCTGTCGAGAAGGTTGCCGAGGGCATTCAGCTATGATTTTGGCCTCGCAATCACCGCGCCGCATCGAGCTGATGCGCGAGGCGGGCTATGACATTCGCATCATTCCTGCCGATATCGACGAAACGCCATTTGATGGCGAGGCCCCACTTACGCTCGTTGAACGCTTAGCACGCGCCAAAGCCGCCGCCGTTGCCGCCGAGCATGCCGAGCCCAATGAGCTGACGGTCGCGGCCGACACCATCGTCACCTTTGACGGCAAGATTCTGGGCAAGCCGGCAACCGAGAACGAGGCGTGTACCATGCTCCGTGAGCTTTCGGGCCGCACGCACCAGGTCGCAACCGGCGTCTGCATCGTTAAGGCAGGCGACGCCACGGCTCCGCATTCCGCCGAGAGCCTGTCCTTTGTCGATGTGACCGACGTGACGTTCTACGAGCTCACCGACGAGCAGATCGAGCACTATGTCGCCTCGGGTGAGCCCATGGACAAGGCCGGCGCCTACGGCATTCAGGGCACAGGAGGACGCATGCTCGTGCACGATATTTCGGGCGACTTCTATAACGTGGTGGGCCTACCCATCGCCCGCGTCGCGCGCGCGATTCAAAAACTCTCGTAATTGCATCTGGCGCTGGGTATCCCCCAGCGCCTACAATTTCGGCGTACCGTACGGATCCCGACCGGGCATAAGGCCCGGCGGAAAACCGATAGGAGTAAAACATGGATACACTGCTTGAGGCCATTGACGTTTGCGATGTCGATGGCTTTTGCCTTGGCAACTACACGGACGAGGAGGCCGGCACCGGTTGCACCGTAATCGTGGCACCCGAGGGCGCCACCGGCGGCGTTGACGTTCGCGGCGGTGCCCCGGCATCGCGCGAAACCGACCTGCTGCGTCCCGAGAACACCGTCGACAAGGTCCACGCCGTCTGCCTTTCGGGCGGATCGGCCTTTGGCCTGGAGGCCGCAAGCGGCGTCGCTCGCGAGCTTGAGAGCCGCGGCATCGGCCTTCCCGTCGGCCCCACGCAGGTGCCTATCGTGTGCTCCAGCTGCATCTTCGACCTCGCCTTTGGCGACCCCGCCGTACGCCCCGACATTGAGGCTGGCATCTCCGCCGTGCGCGAGGCGCTCGACAACACCCCCACCACGCTCGAGCAGGGCAATGTAGGTGCCGGCACCGGTGCCACCGTGGGCAAGCTCATGGGCCCCGCCACCTGCATGAAGGCCGGCCTAGGCGCTGCCGCCGTGGCACTCGGCCCTGTTAAGGTGGGTGCCGTGGTCTCGGTCAACGCCTGCGGCAATGTCGTCGACCCCTTCACCGGCGAATGGGTCGCTGGTATGCGCGCCGCAGCAGATAGCGACCAGATCGTCGACATGGAGCTCGCAGCCTTTGCCGCCGCCGGCTCCATGCAAATGCCGCTCGACCGCACCAACACCACCATCAGCTGCATCGTCACCAACGTTGAGCTCACTAAAGCTCAGGCCACCAAGGTCTCCCAGATGGCGGCAGACGCCTATGCGCACGCCATCCGCCCCACACACACCACCAACGACGGCGACACCATCTACACCCTTGCCAGCGGCAAACTGGGCGCCCAGGCAAGCGCTGCCGTTCCCCTAGACCTGCTGGGCATGCTCGCCGTAAGGGCCCTACAGACCGCCATCGTAAACGGAGCCAAAAACGCCAAAACCTCCCACGGCATACCCGGCGCCGCAAAGTAAACTAGCTCGTCCGGTTGCCCGGTGGGGTTTGGTTATGTTTGCTGCTCTACAGTCCCGGCTCGCACGAAGAGCACATTAAGTGCTCTTCGGCTCGTGCGGAACTCGCGACAAACATAACCAAACCCCACCGGGCAACCTACCAACCAGATTCTTTTCAGCCCAGGCCCCTGTGTACCGCGCGTCCAAGATCTTCAAATTCAGCCGTCTGACATAAAGCAAGACATAGCAGAGGACCCCTGGTCCTTAACTTGATACGAGTTCCGCACGCAAAGGAGGCGCCAGTGGCGCCTCCGTCTTGCGCAGGACTGTCCGAAGTAGCAAGTTAAGGACCAGGGGTCCCCGTTACCCGTGCGTTTCTGTGCTAGTTGAATTTGAAGATCTTTGAGGCAAGACGGTATAGGCCGAGTGTGGTTTTGTCTCCGGCCCGTCCGCGCAGGTTGGTGAAGAAGCCGACCACGCCGTAGCGGGCACGACGATACATGCGCTCGTCGTAGGCCTTCAAATCATTCCACAGCGTCTTTAGGCGCTCGTCGGCGCAATCTTCCTCGGAAAGCTTGGTGAGCACCGAGCAGATCGCCATCATCATGGTGAAGTAGCCCATCATGTACGAACGCAGACGCGACGACTCAACATCGCTGTACAGGTGGTACGACTCCATCATGATACGCGTAACACGGAACTGCTGGTCCAGACGCTTGACCATCGTTGCCTCGTTGACGCTCTGACCTTCGCGACCGATAAAGTAGCGGTAGAGGTCGATGTCGGCGTAGTACATGGTCTTGCAACGCGGCAGCGGCACGTAGGCGTAGATGTTGTCCACATAGAACGTGTGCGGCGGCATGGGAAGGTTGGACTCGCGCAGCACATCCGTGCGATAGCACAGGCTGTGCATGAGTAGGTTCTGGTCCAGGCGGAAATGACCGATCTGATCCCAGGAAAAGATCTTTTTGCGCGGCAGGGCAAATTTGTAACCGATAGCGGTATGCGTGCCCTCGTAAACCTTCTCGTACACGTAGTTCGAGATAAACAGGTCAACGCGCTGGTCGCGCTCCTCAAAGCCACGCAGAATCGACAGCATGGTCGAAAGGGCAGCGCCGTCAAGCCAGTCGTCCGAGTCGACAACCTTGTAGTAGGTGCCCTGCGCCTCGCGCAGACCCGAAAGGACGGCAATACCGTGACCGCCATTCTCCTGGTGCACCGCGCGGATGATTCCAGGATAACGGGCCTCCCACTCGTCGGCCTTGGCGGCCGTCTCGTCCTTGGAGCCGTCGTCCACCACGATAATCTCGATATCGGTGGCGTAATTGCTCCCCTCCAAGATGGAGGTGATGCAATGGTCCATGTCCTTGGCGGCGTTATACGAGGGAATACCGAATGTTATGACTTTATGCATGGCAGGCGATAATCTCATCCGAAAGATCGAGGGCAGAATTGGTCACGGCGTCCATATCGTAGTAACGATACTCGGCCAGACGACCCACCGGGTGGAAGTTCGTCAGGTTCTGGACGCGCTCAAGATAGCGCTCATAGAGCTCACGGTTCTCGGGCTCAAGAATGGCGTAGTACGGCGTCTCGCCCGAGCCGGGCGTATAGGCCTTGGAGTACTCCTTCATGATGGTGGTCTTGCCGGGCAGGACCTGACCAGTCATGTTCTTGAACTCGGTGATGCGCGTATAGTCCTCGCTCGTGGTGTAGTTGACGGTGCCCACGGGCTGGAACTGGTCCATATCGAGCGTCTCGAACTTCATATCGAGCGTGCGGTACGGCAGCGCGCCCAGGTCGAGGTTGAATAGCTCGTCGAGCGGACCGGTGTAGACGATCTCGCCGCCATAGACCTTGCCGTCGATCTTGACGGTGGTCTCGTCGATTTCAAAGAGGTCACGGGCGTCTACGTCACAGAATACGTCGATCAGATCGTGATCGAGCATATGCTCGAACAGCGCGGTATAGCCGTCCTGCGGCATGCCCTGGAAAGGAGCCTGCGGGAAGTAGCGATCGTCATCGCCCACAAAGACGGGAACGCGGCCGGTGATCGAGGGGTCGATCTGGTCGGGCGTCTGGCCCCACTGCTTCATGGTGTAATGCAAAAAGACGTTCTCATAGACATAATCGGCGACCTCGGCAAGATCCGGGTCGTTCTTCTTGCGCAGCTCCATAATGGGCACCTTGACGTCCTTGCCAAAGGTCTCCACGAGCTTCTGATACAGCTCCTCGCCGCGCTCATCGCCAAAGGCGAGCTTGAGGCTCGCATGGTTAAAGGGTACGGGCATGAGGGTGCCGTTGATGTTGGCGAGCACCTTGTGCTGGTAGTCCGTCCACTTGGTAAAGCGCGACAGGAAGTTATGGACGCGCTCATTAAAAGTGTGATAGATGTGCGGACCGTACTCGTGGACCAGGATTCCGGCCTCGTCAGTGCAGTCGTAGGCATTACCCGCGATGTGGCCGCGACGTTCCAAAACGGCAACACGATAGCCGATAGTTTCGGCAAGACGGCGGGCGCAAACGGCACCGGCATAACCGGCGCCGACAACGATCATGTCGTACGCACCGGCATTAAAGCCTTCAGGCAGGCCTGAGGTAATCTGCATCGATACTCCTTGTCAAAAGCCACACGCTTTTTAACTGGGCTTTTTCTCGAACATACGTCGAGACATATTTATCAGAGCGATTATAGCGCTAATGCGTCCTATAATGAGCTTGCCACACAAGGAAAGCTCAAGCACCGCGGCGTACATTATTGAAAGGTAAACCCGCTAGCAGCGGGTTTATTCGTGTACAGCCGAGGGCCTGGAGCTTAGCGAAACGCTTGTAAGGAGTATCATGAGCGATTTCCTGAACCGTATGAAGTCTGCCGCCAAGGCCGACCTTAAGACGATCGTCCTGCCCGAGGGCGAGGATCCGCGTACCATCGTCGCGGCAAACAAGATCATCGAAGAAGGCCTGGCCAACATCGTCATCCTGGGCGATCCCAACGAGATCAACGTTCCCGGCGCCACCGTCATCGACCCGCGCAATGCCGAGAAGCACGAGGAGTACGCACAGAAGTTTGCCGAGCTCCGCGCCAAGAAGGGCGTTACCATCGAGCAGGCTCGTGCCCAGGTGATGGACGCCACCTACTTTGGCACCATGATGGTCAAGATGGGCGATGCCGACGGCCTGGTCTCCGGTGCCTGCCACTCCACCGCCGACACCCTGCGCCCCGCGCTGCAGATCCTCAAGACTGCCCCGGGCACCAAGCTGGTCTCGGCCTTCTTCGTGATGTGCACCGACACCCCGCAATTCGGCACCGACGGTACGCTGATCTTCGCCGACTGCGGCCTCAACATCAACCCGTCCTCTGACGAGCTCTCCGAGATCGCCATCGCCTCGGCCCACTCCTGGTCCACCTTTATGGGCAATGTTGAGCCGCACGTGGCCATGCTCTCCTACTCCACCATGGGCTCCGCCGGTGGCGAGGTCGCCAAGAAGGTCCAGGAGGCCGTGAAGTTCTGCAAGGAGAAGGCACCCGAGCTCGCCATCGACGGCGACCTGCAGCTCGATGCTGCTATCGTCCCCACCGTCGCCCAGCTCAAGGCTCCCGGCTCCTCCGTCGCCGGTAAGGCCAACGTGCTCGTGTTCCCCGACCTCGAGGCCGGCAACATCGGCTACAAGCTGGTCCAGCGCTTCGCCGGCGCCGACGCTTACGGCCCCATTCTGCAGGGCATCGCCAAGCCGGTCAACGACCTGTCGCGCGGCTGCTCTGCCGACGACATCGTGGGTGTCGTAGCCATCACCGCCGTCCAGGCTCAGATGGCTGAATAGATTACATATCCCCTCGGGACCCTGCAGGGCAAAGCTCTGAAAACGTCCTCGGACATGCAAAGAGGCTCCGCTGCGCGCTTCGCGCGGCGGAGCCTCTTTGCGTCCTGACGCTCCTATTTGGCAAGGT
>NZ_QSBV01000027.1 GCF_003465825.1 Collinsella sp. AF02-46-1 | reverse complement strand
GGTGCATCATCGACGTCTTCAATACAGAAGATATCAGTGTGCGGAATGTCCGCGAAGGTCAGCCCTCAGATCCTGCTACGACTACGTCCTCGGATTGTGGGGCTGAATGAGGGACGTGGTTGGTGGGGTGTCTTGTCCCGGTCGCTGTTTCGCGGCTTTGCCGCGAAACCACGCGCTGCTTTGGGCATAGAGGGGGACCTGGTTGCGGACCCAGATGGCCTAGAGAGATATGGGTGCAAACGAGAAGTCGTTGTTGGGGTCGTCCTTTTCCATAAACTCATCGAGGCAGAATGTCATATAGATTGGAACGTACAGGATCTTGCCCTCTTCGCTAAGGTTTTCGTGGCTCAGCACAACGGCCTCGGGAATCTTGTACTCGCCCACACTCATCAGGCGATCGAGGGCCGCATGGGATCGAACCTTCTTGCCCGATTTGACCTCGATTGGGACAACGTGCCCGCGGGTGCCTTCGACCACAAAGTCAACTTCACCGACTTCACGCGTCTGGTAGTACCACGCATCCGCCCCGAGGGCAACGAGTTCCTGCGCGACCACGTTTTCATAGAGACCGCCGAGGTTGGGGGTTTTCATATCTAGATATACAGCGCGTGCCGTGCTGCCGGGATATCGCGATGCGAGCATTCCTGTATCGGACTCGTATAGTTTGAAGGCGGTCGCCTTCTCTGTCCTCTTAAGAGGACTCCGTGCCTCCGTCGCCTGGGCGACCATCAAACCGACGCCTGCGTTAACAAGCCATAGGAAATCTTGCTTGTATTTTTGAAGACGAGCCCCCTCACCCAGAGACGAAACAATAAAGCGATGGGATTCCGCCTCGAGCTGAACGGGAATTTGCTCGAAAATGGAGCGAACGTTAAACGCTCGAGTCGATGCATATTTAGAGATATCGCTTTTGTACTGATCGACTAGCTGAATTTGAAGCTCACGCGTTCTCACGAGCGAATAGCCCGAATCGATATAGTTCTGAACGACCTCTGGCATGCCGCCGCAAACGATATAGGCTCTAAAGTTTTTGAGCATCGCCTCATGAATATAGTTTTCGACGGGACGTCTCTCGACAAGGCAGCTGCGAATGTCTGCAAGCACATTCTCGCTGATGCTGTTTGCCCAACAGAACTCTTCAAAATCCATCGGTCGCATAACAATGTGCTCGACATACCCCACCGGAAAAGAAGAGATTCCCTTAAACTCAGTCCCAAGCATAGACCCCGAGAAGACATAGCTAAAGCGTCCGTCCTCGACCAGCGCCTTCATAAGTGTAACGATCTGTGGATACTCCTGAATCTCATCGACGAAGATAAGCGTGTCTCCTTCAACAAGCGGTGCATCCGCAAGAAGGGCCACACGGTTGATGAAGTCAATGGAGTTCTTAGCGCCAACAAGTACGTCTCTTGCCTCGGCATCGAGTAGCAGATTGACCTCATAATACGAAGCGTAGTTGCTCTTTCCAAACGCGCGAATTGCATAGCTCTTGCCAATCTGACGCGTACCAGTGACAAGCAACGCTTTATTGGAGTTGTTCTTCCAGCTCAAAAGCCTGTCAGTGACCTTACGGCGTAGCATTAAGACCCCTCAATGACAAAAATTTGCAAATAGATTTGCCCCTAATCATACAAAAATTGGCAAATAGATTTGACCCAAATCATACAAAAATTGGCAAATAGCAAAGCTCACTTAGGCCTCAAAGCCAGCGAGCCAGCACGGTACTTTGCGAAAAGGTTGGCGGCGCCGTTGTTGAGGGTGGCCAAGTTGGCAGTGGCGCCGTTAGCGTTCTCGGCTGCTTGGGCGCGCAGGAGCGAAAGGGCGTCGGCAGCGTTCATGCAGTAGCCGACGGTAAAGTTCTATACTGCAAACTCACAGTCGCTTGCCGCGGGGTGAAGCGCGATTGGCTATCCCTTTTGTTGGATGAAAAGCCCCGTGTTATTGCAGGGGTGCATACTTGTCTTGCAAGTGCATAGAATCTCGTATAGTGCGAGTAAATAATTGCAGTGTCGGTTATGTGTTTAGCAAAGATATAGTTTGCATAATCCAGCCTAATCTCTGCTCTAATTAAATAAAGTCGCACGTAGATGACGTAAACATGCGTGAGCTGGGATTCCTTACGCTGAGCGGGTAAAAACGACCGTTCACCGTTCAACTGTTTTCAAAATGAATAAAATGAGCGATAAAGAGAATATAAACCTTAATAAACTCGCGTATCGCACGGACGCGGGTTATTAATGGGTTGTAGGCCTTTTACAGAAAGGATTCCAGCAATGTCTAAGCCTCTTGGCAAGCCCGATCGTATTGTCGTCGCCCTTGGCGGCAACGCCCTCGGCAACAACCCCGTCGAGCAGATCCAGGCCGTGAGCAACACCGCCCACGCCCTCCTCGGTCTTATCGAGCAGGGTAATGAGATCATCATCACCCACGGCAACGGCCCGCAGGTCGGCATGATCCAGAACGCCTTCGCCGCCGCCCACGACGCCATCGGCACCCCCGAGATGCCGCTGCCCGAGTGCGGCGCCATGTCCCAGGGCTACATCGGCTACCACCTGCAGCAGGGCATCGGCCGCGAGATGCACAAGCGCTATAAGCGTTGGCACGCCGCCACCGTCGTCACCCAGATCGAGTGCGACCCCGACGATCCCGCGTTCAAGAACCCGACCAAGCCGATCGGCCCCTTCTACACCGAGGAGCAGGCCAAGGAGTTCATGGCCGAGGATCCCTCCAAGGTCTTCGTCGAGGATTCCGGCCGCGGCTGGCGTCGCGTCGTCGCTTCCCCCGATCCCAAGAAGATCGTCGAGGCTGACTCCATCCTCAACCTGCTCGACAACGAGTTCATCGTCATCGCCTGCGGTGGCGGCGGCATCCCCGTCGTCCGCGACTACGAGAACAAGGGCTGCTACAAGGGCGTTCCCGCCGTCATCGACAAGGACCTGGGCGGCGAGCTGCTGGCCGAGGACTGCGACGCCGACGTTCTGTTCCTGCTGACCGCCGTCGAGCATGTCGCCATCAACTTTGGCAAGCCCAACCAGGAGGAGCTCGAGGACCTCACCGCCGACGAGGCCGAGCGCCTGGCCGACGAGGGCCAGTTCGGCAAGGGTTCCATGGAGCCCAAGGTCCGCGCCGCCATCAAGTTCGCCCGCTCCCGCAAGGGCCGCACCTGCATCATCGGCGCCCTGGACAAGGCCGCCGAGACCATGGCCGGCCTCTCCGGTACTCGCATCCACGAGTAGTCTCTACTCTGTTGCCTCTCTCGTGGGCGCCAGGCAAAGCGCCCACAAACTAGCCTCTCTTCATGAGCCCCGCAGCCCGCTCCGGCCGCGGGGCTTTTGCTATCGGTAGTCATTGGGGACAGACTTAAATGAGTAGCACCAATCAACTGCGGAAAGTGCATCCCACAATGAGCGTCCAAAATGGGGCACAGTTTCCCCGGGGCCCTCAACCGGAAAATACATCCCGGAATTTGCCCGAAAAATGGCCCCCAGTTTCCCAAACAGGCCGCTAACGGAAAGCGCATCCCGCTATCGAACTTCAAAGCGGGGTGCACTTTCCGTGCCAGCAGTTCCGGGCATCCAGAGACCACTCATTTAAGTCTGTCCCCAGTGACTAGTAGTAGGCCCACATGGCTTCGACTTCGTTGAGGACCTCTACGAAGTCGAAGCGGCGGGCGCTGCGGCTGGCCGAGTTGGGATCGAAGACTTCAATCTGGTCGGCGTCGTCAATACCGTAAAGCACAATGTAGTGGCCCACGTTGGTAAAGGTGCCCGGCCGAACGGCGGCGATGACGGGCGCTCCCGAACGCAGCACCTGAGTCATCGAGTCGCGATCGTTATGAAGCTCCGTTCCGTTAAGTCCCAACTGCCACGCACCGCGCGTCATAAATGACCATTCGGTGGCGCCGGTGGGGGCATAGTTGCCTGCCTCGGAAAGCGCGCACATATTGACGGGGGTCATATCGGTGCGTCCCGTCTTAAAGATATAGACCATGGTGAGGCACGTAGGCCCGCAAGCATTTTGGCGGATGGTACCGCCGGCGTAAGGCAGCTCCGACCATGCAGGGTCGATCTGATAGATATGGGGCATCGTGCCGGCTTGCCATTGCGAGCGCGGGGTCGAAAAGGCGAAAGAATAACCGGGCGCGACGGGGGCCTTGAGCAGCTTGTCCTCAGCGGTGGGCTCGAGACCGGCCGAGCCGTGGGACATACAGGAGCTCATAAGCACAAAGACCAGACAGATGAGGATAGAGCACAGTGCGAGGCAAAGCCGACGAGCCGGCAGGGCAGGGGCATTCACGTACGATGTCGAGCGGTAGGGCTTGCCGTCGCGTCCGCCTTGGGGATGCGAAAAGAAGCGGTTGATATGGCTACCGGGCTGACGTGCGCCGTTGCGGCGCAGTTGCGGAACCTCGGCTTGGCGCTGTCGAGTGCGCGCGCCCAAGCGGCTATCTTGCTGTGCGCTTGTGCCCGTGCTCGGACGGCCACTCTGCCGTGTTCTGTTTGTCTGCTGCCGAGACGAAGGCCTGGGTTGCTCTTGAGGGCGTTGCGGATTGCTGCTCGTGGCACTTCTGGGCGTCGGCGTGGTGCGGCCAGCAAGGCGAACGCTTTGTCGCCGTTGATCACCGTCGTTGTATCCGTATGCCATTCGTACCGCCTTGTCTCATGTATAACCTGTCTATCCTACAAAAAAGATGTGCAACAAATGGGTCCGCGCGTCAAAAGCTCGGTAAACGGTACGAAAGGCGCAAAACACACGGCCTCAAAAACATCTCTCTATGCGTCCGATGAGCGTACGCCCGTCGGACGGGCGACAACAATGAGCGGCAAACCGTGCCGTTCGTCCCAAAAACGGCGCCGCTCGTTTTGCAGTTCTGCCTTCGGTCGAGCCATAAGCGCCAGCGCGGCGCCGAGGTCGTATCTTAAAGCCACGAAATAAAAGCGCGCGGCAAAACAGACCGCGCAAGGGGTGACGTCAAAGAGGCGTCAATAAGGAAAGGAGGGGAACAATGGCGGACAAGAACGCAGAAGTTGCAGTCGAAGGTAACGGTGGCATGAAGAAAACGCTTTCGCTCTGGAACTTCTTCACCATCGGTTTCGGTGCCATCATCGGTACCGGTTGGGTTCTGCAGGTCGGCGACTGGATGGTCGTGGGCGGCGGTCCCGTTCCCGCTATGATCGCATTCCTCTTGGGTGCAATCTTCCTCGTGCCCGTCGGAGCTGTTTTCGGTGAGCTCACGGCTGCTATCCCCATCTCGGGCGGCATCGTCGAGTATGTCGATCGTAGCTTTGGCCGTACGATGAGCTACATCACCGGCTGGCTCCTGGCCTTGGGCAACGGCATCCTGTGCCCGTGGGAGGCCATCGCCATCTCGACCCTCGTGTCCGAGATGTTCGGCAGCCTGCCCGGCCTTGAGTGGCTGCGCGCCGTCAAGCTCTACACCATCCTGGGCGCCGACGTTTACTTGTTCCCGACGCTGATCGCGCTCGGTTTTGCAACTTACGTCATCTTCCTCAACTTCCGCGGTGCCAGCTCGGCCGCCAAGCTGCAAGCCTTCCTGACCAAGGCCCTGCTCTGCGGCATGCTGCTCGCCATGGGCGTCTCGCTGTTCACCGGCTCGCCGGACAACGCCATGCCCGTGTTCTCCCAGGTCACCGGTGCTGGCGGCGGCAAGCCTGCTACCGAGGGCACCAGCCTGTTCGCAGGCATCGTTTCGGTCCTGGTTCTGACCCCGTTCTTCTACGCCGGTTTCGACACCATTCCTCAGCAGGCTGAGGAAGCGGCCGAGGGCCTCAACTGGAACAAGTTCGGCAAGATCATCTCCCTGGCCCTGCTGGCCGCAGGCGGCTTCTACATGGTTTGCATCTACTCGTTCGGCACCATCCTCGACTGGCATGAGTTTGTTAAGAGCCCGGTTCCCGCGCTTGCCTGCCTCAAGGGCATCAACATGCTCCTGTACCTGGCCATGCTCGTCATCGCCACGCTTGGACCCATGGGCCCGATGAACTCCTTCTACGGCGCCACGAGCCGCATCATGCTCGCCATGGGCCGAAAGGGCCAGCTGCCCGAGAAGTTCGCCGAGGTCGATCCCAAGTCCGGCGCTCCCAAGCTCGCCTGCGTCGTTCTGGGCGTCATCACCGTCGTCGGTCCGTTCCTGGGCAAGAACATGCTCATCCCTCTGACCAACGTGTCGGCTCTCGCCTTCATCTTCTCCTGCGGCATGGTCGCCCTCGCTTGCCTGCGCATGCGCTTCACCGAGCCCGACCTGCCTCGTCCCTACGAGGTGCCCGGCGGCAAGTTTGGCATCAGCCTCGCTATCGTTGCCTGCGGCACCATCATTGGCCTGCTCGTGATCCCGTTCTCTCCCGCCTCCCTCAACATGGTGGAGTGGAGCATCGTGATCGGCTGGTTGGCTGTTGGCCTGGCCCTCATGGCTTTCACCAATTCCCGCAAAAAGTAACGCCTGGCCGGGGCGGATCGGGTGCGCGGAATCCTCTCTCCCGCGCACCGAACCCGGCACCACTTGGGTAGCTTTGTGAGGCCTTAACCCAACACGGCCTCGCCCACTATATGGATCCATAAGGAGGAACCATGTCCACTAAGTATGCAATCGTTGGCGGCAAGCTCATCGACGGTACCGGTGCCGAGCCGGTCGAGAACTCCCTCATTCTCGTCGACGACAACGGCAAGATCGAGTACGCCGGCACTATGCAGGACCTTCCTGAGGGCGTTGAGGTTATCGATGCCGCCGGCAAGACCGTCCTTCCCGGCCTGATCGACACCCACCTGCACTTCTCGGGCAACTTGACCGACGATGACACCGACTGGGTCATGCAGCCGCTCCTCGAGAAGCAGGCCGTCGCCGTCAAGCAGGCCTACGACTGCCTCACCCACGGCCTCACCACCGTCTGCGAGATCGGCCGCTTTGGTATCCAGATCCGTGACTGCATCGACAAGGGCGTCTTCAAGGGCCCGCGCGTTCTGGCCACCGGCCTTGGCTTCTGCCGCGTTGCCGGCCACGGCGACTCCCACCACTGCAGCCAGGAGCTCAACAAGGAATCGCACCCCTGGGGCGATCAGGTCGACGGTCCTTGGGATCTGCGCAAGGCCGTCCGTCGTCGCCTGCGCGAGAACCCCGATGCCATCAAGATCTGGGCTACCGGTGGCGGCATCTGGCGCTGGGACTCCGGTCGCGACCAGCACTACTGCTCCGAGGAGATCCAGGCCGTGGTCGAAGAGGCCAAGATGGTCGGCATCCCCGTGTGGAGCCACTGCTACAACAACCACGCCGCTGCCTACGATTCTGTCCGCTTTGGCTGCGAACAGCTGATCCACGGCTTCGATATCGATGAGCGCACCATGGACCTCATGGCCGAGCAGGGCACCTTCTTCACCCCGACGATCGCCTTCCTGCCCACCTGGTACGCCACCTATCCGCCCGTCTACGTCCCCGAGCTGCACGACAAGTACGAGGGCACCCTGGTCGAGAAGGAGCTGCAGCGCAACTACGACTGCCTGCGCGAGGCCAAGAAGCGCGGCGTCGTCATGACGATCGGCTCCGACTCCTTCTCCTTCGTCACCCCGTACGGCACCTGCTCCATCGAGGAGATGTACGAGTTCGTCGACAAGATCGGCTTCACCCCGGTCGAGACCATCACCTGCGCCACCCTCAACGGTGCCAAGATGTGCCACATCGAGGACGAGACCGGTTCCATCGAGGCCGGCAAGTGCGCCGACCTGCTGGTCGTCAACGGTGACGTCGCCGCTGACATTCACGTGCTCAACACCGACAACATGGACGTCATCATGAAGGACGGCTGGATCGTCGAGGCTGGCACCTTTGGCGAGGCCAACAAATACAGCGCCTAAGATACCGTTTGTCGATGGCTGGATGTAAAACACAGTTTTTGATTGCATAATGCAATGGAGAGGGTCGCTTGCGGCCCTCTTTATTGCTATGGGTGCTAAGGACAAGAGGGGATGACGGTGGATTTAAACAGGCTGATTCTGGGCAAGAGCTACAACTCTACCAAGGTCTTTCGTACGGCCCAGCATGTGGTTCAGGCCATCCTGCTCGGTATTGTCGTTCCGGCGCTTATCCTGCTGCTTATCTGGGATTTAACCGATAATCCCAATCCCGTTCCGGGCGTTGTCGTTATTGCCGGCCTGGTCATGCTGTGCTTCTTTTTCTCGTATGTCTTTGTGGTCCCCGACGACCTCACATCGAGCGCAACCGACCGTACGCTCGCCATCGCATCAAAAATATTCGCCTACACGTCGCGCGGCCTTACGCCCGAAGCGGCCCTGGGCGCCTCTAAAATTATCCTGTCCGAGACCATCGCCTCTGCCATCTGCTTTACCGATGGCAAACAGGTGTTGGCAAGCTGGGGCGAGGACTCGGCAAAGTGCCCTGCCGGCACCCCGGTTGTGCTCAAGACCACGCTCAACGTGGTCGAGTCCGGCGAGCAGAGTGTATTTTCGCGCGACGCCTCCAATGAGACGGGCGGCTATTTTCCCCGCCTGCGCGCCGGCATTGTCGCGCCGCTTACCGTGCGCGGGCATTGCGTGGGTACGCTCGAGCTGTACTATCCCCGCCTGAGCAGCATCGATATGCGCCAGACGGCGTTGGCCTCGGGTTTTGCCGACCTCATCTCCACGCAGCTCGCCAGCTTTGAGCTCGAGCGCCAGGACGAGCTCACAGCCCGCGTGGAGCTTCGGGCCCTGCAGTCGCAGGTCGACCCGCATTTTCTGTTCAACACCATTAGCACGATCGTGTCGCTCGTTCGAACCGAGCCCGACAAGGCGCGATCGCTGCTCATCGATTTTTCCAATTACTATCGTCAGACGCTTTCTGACTCCGATACGCTCACCACGCTCGAGCACGAGGTGGAACAGGGCACCCGTTATATCAATCTTATGCAGGCCCGGTATGGCGACGGCCGTCTGCGCGTCTCGGTCGATATCGACTTTGAGGTGCGCGATTGCATGGTGCCGCCGTTTATCTTGCAGCCGTTGCTCGAAAACTGCATCAAGCACGCGCAGCGCGAGACCGAGCCGCTTTCTATTCATGTTAGGGCTTTCGAGACCGATGACGGTTTGGAGATCATCGTCGAGGACGACGGCATCGGTATGAGCGAAGAGGTCTGCGCGCATCTGTTTGAGCAACATCGCCGAGAGGAGCCCGAGAGCATTACCGCCGACGGCTCCGTCAAGCGAGGTTGCGGCCTGGCGCTCTTCAACGTGCTTCAGCGCATCCATTTCTTTTACGGAGAAGATTCCGGCATGCGCGTGAAGTCCCAGGAGGGCGTGGGAACGCAGGTCATCGTCGAGCTGAACGGCGAGCCGCATGAGCCGGCGCCGTTGACGGCGTAGCACGCGGTTGGATTGAGAGAAAAAGAGGGGAAGCACATATGTTCGAAGGCTGGAACATCTTGGTGGTTGATGACGAGCCCCCAATTAGGGCTGAGCTACGCTATCTGTTGGAAAAGGATACGCGTGTGGGTCAGATTGCCGAGGCGGGCAATGTCACCGAAGCCGTGGAGTCGATTCTGTCGAACAAGCCCGACGTGTTGTTTTTAGACATTACCATGCCCGGTCGCTCGGGAATTGAGCTTGCCGAGACGCTGCAGAACCTAAAGACGCCGCCGGTCGTGGTGTTTGTGACGGCATTTGCCGAGTATGCGGCTGATGCCTATAACCTCGATGCCGTCGATTATGTCGTCAAGCCGGTTGAGGACGCACGCCTGTCAAAGGCACTCGACAAGATCGAGGCGGCCTTGGGTGTCCGTCGTGTTATCCACGCTCCGCGCCAGCCTTTGCGTCTGACGGTGGACCGCGGGGGCAAAAAGGTGTTCATTCCCGTCGCAGACGTCTGCTACTTTGAGGCGCGCGCCGATTTTTGCAACGCCATCTGCGCCGAGGGAACCTACCTGATCAATGAGTCGATCTCTTCGCTCGAGCGTCGCTTGGGCTCCGAGGGCTTTATTCGCGTTCATCGGAGCTATCTGGTCAATTTGGAAGACGTGCACAATGTTGAGATTGGTTCCACGGGGTTGATGGAGCTCAGGCTCGACCGCGTGAGCTCGACGGTGCCGGTGTCCCGTCGTCGTGCCGCCGAGGTTAAAGCACACTTGGGGCTTGCGTAGACGGTCTGCGTGCTGTCGTTTACCATCGCAGGTTTGGCATGGGCGCGCGGTGGGCATAATGGGTGGCATCGAATGAAATCGAAAGGATCATTATGCCCGCGCTTATCACCCATCATCTGTTTGGCGAGGAAAGCATCGACCGTCTTCCGCAGGGCGTCATAACGTCCGATGAAGAGCGCATTGCCTTTATCTTGGGCAACCAAGGCCCCGACCCGTTTTTCTTTCACATTCTGACACCGCGTGTTTCCGACTGCACGCTGCTGGCGCAGGTCATGCATCGGTCGCGCATGTCTCGCCAGTTCGCGTGCCTGCGCGACGGCGTGTCGCATCTGCTGCCGCGCGACGCCAGCTTGGGTCGTGCCTTTGCGCTGGGCCTGCTGTCTCATTACGTGCTCGACCGCAACGCCCACCCCTTTGTCTATGAGCAGCAGTTTGGCATCGTGGAGTCCGATTCAGAGCTTGAGGATTCGAGCAGTCAGGTCCATGCCGTGATCGAGAGCGACCTGGATGTGCTGATGCTGCAGCTTAAACGCGATGGCGCTACGGTTGACGATTACCCGCCGGCGGGCGAGATCGTCACCACCGATCGCATCAATCGCGTGGCCGGCGTGCTGATGAGCTATGTTGCCGGACGCGTGTACGGCATTGACATTCCGGCGGGGGAGTACGGTGCCGCCGTTGCCAATATGCAGCGACTTTACCGCGCGATTGAGCCGGCCGGCTCCGCAAAGACGCGCGCGATCTCGCTGGTTGAGGGCTTGGTGCACGACTACTCGCTGCTCGACGGCCTTGCCCATCGCGTGACGACGGAGCTGCCCGAGCGCACCGGTAACCTGGGCCACTTGGCATGGAAGAATCCCTTTACCGATGAGGTCTCGAATGAGAGTTTCCCCGAGGTCTTTGACCGCGCGCTGGTCGATTACGAGTGCACGGTCGCCCGATTCATCGAAACAGGCGACATGGAGGCCGTGACCGGTCACGTCAACTACAGCGGCCGCGTGCTCGGCACCGACGAGGAGTTCGACCGCGAGGAGTAGGGCCCGCTCCTGTCTCTTTGCCGAATCCTTACCGGTGCCTCTGTGCAATTGGGGTACGATGAACTAACTGCATATCGGGCGAATACGAAGGGTCCCTGTCCATGAAATACACCAAGCTCGAGCGTAACTGGGTCATGTACGATGTGGGAAACTCGGCCCTCGTGCTGCTCAATACCTCGGTGGTGCCCATCTACTTTAACGCCATCAATACCGGTGCTTCCTCGGCAGACCTGGTGGTCGCTTGGGGCAACGCGCAGACGATTGCCTCGCTGGTCATTGCCATGCTCATGCCCATTCTAGGCGCGCTTGCCGATTACGCCGGCAACAAGATCAGGTTCTTCTTGGGCTTCTTCCTCACGGGCCTGGTTCTTTGTCTGGCGCAGGCTATCCCAATGTCCGCCATGGCATTTTTGACTGTGTACGTGCTGTGCACCATCGGCCTCAACTCTTCTATGACGTTCTACGACGCCATGCTGCCCGACATTACCACCGACGAGCGCATGGACGCCGTGTCCAGCTCGGGTTATGCCTGGGGCTACATCGGTTCCACCGTGCCGTTCATCATCTGCCTGGCGCTTATCATGGGTGGCCCCGCTCTTGGCGTCCCCACCATGCTGGCAACGCGTCTGTCGTTTATCATCACTGGTGCCTGGTGGCTCATCTTTACCCTGCCGCTCATTCGCACCTATAAGCAAAAGTACGGTCGCGAGCGCGGTCCCGAGGACACCATCGGCCACATCGTGGGCGGTGTGTTCTCCGAGGTCGGACACACCATGCGCGAGATCGCCCACAACAAGACCGTGCTGGTCTACATGATCGCGTTCTTCTTCTATATCGACGGTGTGCACACAGTCATTTCCATGGCCACCAGTTACGGATCGGCCTTGGGCATCGATTCGACGCAGCTGGTCCTGGCGCTGCTCGTCACGCAGTTTGTTGCTTTTCCGTCCGCCATCATCTATGGCAAGCTCGCCGGACGCGTGGGCACGCTCAACATGATCCTGGTGGCGGTCGCCGCCTACATGGGCATTGTGCTGTTCGCCGCGTTCTTCCTCAAGACCGCCTTTGAATTTTGGGTGCTTGCCATTTTGGTCGGCCTGTTCCAGGGCGGCGTGCAGGCGCTCAGCCGTAGCTACTTTGGCCGCATTATCCCCAAGGAAAAGTCCAACGAGTACTACGGCTTCTTTGACATCTTTGGTCGTTATGCAAGCGTTATGGGCACCTTCCTGGTGTCGGTCGTCACCTCGCTGACCGGCAACCCGTCGCTGGGCGTCCTTTCCATTGGTGTGCTGCTGGTCGTTGGCTTTATGCTGCTGGTCCGCCTGTCCC
Organism: Collinsella sp. AF02-46-1; assembly: GCF_003465825.1. Lineage (GTDB taxonomy): Bacteria > Actinomycetota > Coriobacteriia > Coriobacteriales > Coriobacteriaceae > Collinsella. The sequence goes on along the minus strand of NZ_QSBV01000027.1, from coordinate 4,312 downwards.
GCATGACTCGGGCGGCAGAGCATGCCGCATAGGAGCGAGCGGCTATTGTGCCTGTCCACGGTACTCTTTTGGGGTTATCCGCAATAAACATTGTGACTTGCGAGCAATGATTTGCCCAAGTGGGTATGATGGAATCAGCTAGGTCGCGGGGCGTCGCCTGTGTTTGGCGGCGTCCCGTTTTTGTGTTGCAGGGAGGGTAAGGCATGAACGCCACAGTCGTGATTCCAACGTATTGGGCGGGCGACGACGCTTGCGCAAACGCCCCTGGCACCTATGACCATTCGACCCGACTCAACGCCGACAATCCCGAACTCGACCGCTGCCTGGCCTCGCTTGAGCAGGTACGTGACATCCCGCGCATCATCCTTTTGGTGGTCTGTCCCGTTTCTGCCACAGCCGATGTGTCGCTGCGCGTGCACGAGATTGTCGACGCGCATCCCACGCTCAAGGTCACCGTTGTTACCAACACCCAGGCCTCGCGCATCGCAGACCGGGTTGCTCAGATCGCGCCCAAGGGTTCGGGCGAGTGCGTGAGCCTGCGAGGTTACGGTGCCATCCGCAACATGGGGCTAGCCTGTGCCGCTGTGCTGGGGCATGACGCGGTTATCTTTTTGGATGACGATGAGACTGTCATCGACGCCGACTTTATGAAGCGCGCGACCTATGCGTTGGGGCAGCAGACGCGTCAGGGCTTGCCGATCTTGGTCAAGAGCGGCTATTTCTACGATCGCGACGGCTCGCCGCTGGCGCCCACGGACAAGGTGGGCATCTGCCATCGTTGGTGGACCAAGCGCATCGAGTTCAACCGTTGGATGAAAAAGGCGCTCTCGGGCACCCGCATCTCGCGCTCCAACTACGTGTGCGGCGGCCTGATGGCCCTGCACGCCCGCGCCTTTACGCGTGTGGCCTTTGACCCGTTTATCACCCGCGGCGAGGACTTGGATTACCTCTTTAACATGCGCATGTTTGGCTACGACGTGTGGTTCGATAACGAGTGGACCGTGCGCCATCTGCCGCCCGAGTCCGAGAAGCGCTCACCGCGCTTTATGCAGGATGTATACCGTTGGTACTACGAACGGGCCAAGTTGACATTCGCCGCGCATCAAAAGGAGCTCATTCCCGTTACGGCGGCATCGCTCATGCCCTACCCGGGCCCGTGGATTTCGCGCGAGCTCGACGACCGCGTGCGCAAGACCGCTATGGTCCGCAGCGTGTTTACCCGCGAGCATGAGGGCTACCTGCGCATCTGGCGCCATGGTATCGACGAGGCAAAGGCCTATGCACGCCAAAACGCTGCAAGCTACCTGCGTTTCCAGAGCTTTTGGCCCAAGATTATGGACGGTCTCTGGCGTGACGCACAACTGACCAGCATCCTGGAGGGGACTGAATGATCGACCGCCGCGCCCAGCGCGATAGTTCAATATCAATCTTTCGCATCATTGCCGTCGCCTGCGCCATTTGCGTGCTGGTGTACTTTATTTTCGCCTTGGTGACCGGTATCGAGCCGATCGCCACGGTGATTGCCTGCGCGCTGCTGTGCATCTTTCTGTGCATCTTTATCTTTTTGACGCTCAATCCCGATTCGGTGCGCTCCCAGTACACCGAGGAGACGCTCTCGGTGGCCTCGGCCATGCTCGAGGACATTAAGGGCGGTCTGACGCAGGAGTCGGCGCGTTTGGTGTGCCGGCGCATTTTGCCCGAGACGCGCGCCATGACGGTGGCCATCACCGACGAGGACAACGTGCTTGCCTGCGCGGGCGAGTTTGAGGAAAAACTGCTGCCCGATACTCCCATCCACACGCTTGCCACACGCTACGTTATCGAACATGGCATCGTGCAGTCGTTCAACCGTATGGTGGATGTCGTGGGCTCGGACGGCTCGCACAACCAAGTCCCCGCCGGCATTATCGCCCCCATCAAGGTGGGCGATCGTACCGTCGGTACGCTCAAGTTCTACTACAAGACCCCGCGCGCCGTCGACCGTACCCAGTACGCGCTTGCCTCGGGCTTTGCCGAGATCTTGTCCACGCAGCTCGCCATCCACGAGCTCGAGGTGCAAAAGGAGCTCACGGCGCGCGCCGAGGTGCGTGCGCTGCAGGCGCAGATTAACCCGCACTTCCTGTTCAACACGCTGAACACCATTGCATCGTTTACGCGCACCGACCCGCTGCGGGCCCGCGAACTGCTTCGTGAGTTCTCATCGTTCTATCGTGCCACACTCGACAACTCGGGATCGCTTATTCCGGTCTCGCGCGAGGTCGCACAGACCAAGCGCTACCTTACCTTTGAGAAGGCCCGCTTTGGCGAGGACCGCGTGCTTGCGACGTTCGATGTGTCCGAGGACGTGGAAGATACGCTGGTGCCGGCGTTCGTGATCCAGCCGATTGTCGAGAACGCCGTACGTCATGGTATGGGCGATGACGACGCCCTGAGGATCGACGTGACCGTTCACCAAGACGGCGAGGATGCAATCTTGATTGCCGTGGCCGATAATGGCGTGGGCATGGATGAGGGTACCGCCGCCAGACTGTTTGACGAGCGCTCTGCCCGTCCCGACGCCAGCTCTCCCCAGGGTGGCGGCGCCGGTGTGGCCATGCACAATATTTCGGAGCGCATCCATCGCTTTTATGGGCCGCACTCCTATACGCGTGTCGAATCGGCGCCGGGCAAGGGCACCAAAGTGCTCCTTCATCTTGATTTGTCAGAGAGCATCTTTGACATTCAAGAGTAAAATAAAAGGCTACGGGCTCAACGTCATGCGACGGATGCCCGGCGTAGTTAGTTGACGAAAGGTTTTATCCCTATGCTGCGTGCGATGATTGTGGATGATGAGGCGCCGGCTCGCTCGGAGCTTCGCTTCCTGCTCGAGCAAACGGGCAAGATCGGCACGATCACGGAGGCGTCGAGCGTCCGCTCCGCCATCGAGATGCTTATGGAAAGTCGCGTGGATGTCGTGTTTCTCGATATCTCGATGCCCGGTGCCTCGGGCCTGCAACTTGCCGAGGCGCTGCATAAGCTCAAAAATCCGCCGGCGATCGTGTTTGTGACTGCGTATAGTGACCATGCGGTCGAGGCATTCGACGTGGATGCCGTCGATTATCTGATGAAGCCGGTTGAGGAAGCTCGGTTGGATCGCGCGATCGAGAAGGTCATGCAACGCGCCAAGCCGGTTACGGACAGCAAGGTGACCATCGAGCGTATCCCGGTGGAAAAGGGCGGCCGCAAGGTGCTCATTCCCGTGGACGACATTCGCTTTATCATGGCCAAGGACGATTACTCCTGCATCTATACCGTCGATGATCGCTTTTTGTCGACGACCTCGCTGGCGCAGTTCGAGGCCAAGCTCTGCGACTTTGGCTTCTTCCGTGTTCACCGCCGCTATATCGTCAACTTGGCGTGCGTCACGGACGTCGAGACGGTGCCCTCGGGCGCCATTCAGCTGGGTATTACGGGCGTCGACGAACGCGTGCCGGTTTCGCGCCGCCGCGTCGTGCCGCTCAAGAAGGCCCTGAGTCTCTAGCACACTGGCCCCGCAGCCCTGTAGACCCATCGTCTGCGGAGCCGTGGGGCCTTTTTTGTATGTATCTGCCGAATCGTTTTTTGCGGAAGGGATCCCATGAACAGCGCAAGCGCCAAGCGTATCGACATCATCTCGGACACCCACGGCTATCTTTCGCCTGCGCTCCTGGATGAGCTTGAGGGCGCAGACCTGATTATCCACGCCGGCGACCTCACGTCAGAGATGGACTACGAGCACCTATGCACCATCGCCCCCGTGCGGGCCGTACTGGGCAACAACGATTACTACCGCGACTACGGCCCCGATGTAGACCGTCTTGCGCTCTTTACCTACGAAGGCCTCAAATTCGCCGTAGCCCACTACCGCGAAGACCTTCCGGTGGGATCCGTAGACGTAGCCATCAACGGTCACACCCACGTAACCAAAGAAGCCCAAGTGGGCCGCTGCTTAGTCCTCAACCCGGGTAGCGCCAGCTACCCCAGAGGCACCCGAGGCCCCACCATGGCCAGAATGCTAGTAAAAGACGGCAAGATTATAAGCACCAAGTTTATTGACCTAGACTAACCGCAACAAAAACGGGGGATGCAGATGCGTCCCCCGTTTTCTTTGAGCCAAAGGTCAAAGTTCAACAAAATCCATCAGACCAATCCCGCCGAGGAGCACGCGGGCTAGCCGCGCAGCGGCGCACGCCCGCAAAACTGGTTGAATAATGTTACGGCAGGGAGGGTCTCCGGGGCTGAGGGCGGGGGTTAAGTTTGTCGCGAGTTCCGCACGCAAAGGAAAGCACTTAAT
>NZ_QSBV01000026.1 GCF_003465825.1 Collinsella sp. AF02-46-1 | reverse complement strand
CCGACGCCCCTAAAGTAGACACACATTTTGTCCTATAAGCCCGGCTCGAACCCTGCCCTTAGACCAGAAGAGCCCGGCACCGTGGTGGTACCGGGCTCGACAAATCTCTGGTGCCCCCGGGCGGATTCGAACCGTCGACACCCGCTTTAGGAGATATGATTTAATGCTACCCCCTACCATTCATCAAGCATCATTGAACATCATATAACCGCAGATAAACATAGCAGTTTGCGTCTTTTGCCTCCGGTAGCTGCGCCTATGCTTTTACAAACATATTACTAACGGCTTTAGCTAAACTGCACTCAATGAATTGTTGAAAACTATTCAAAGAAACGGAGTGCAAAGATGTCAGAACAGCCACTCATTAGCGGAAGAGGCACGTGTTGGAAAGACAAGAGATCACCTAACACCTATCGCTATTATTTTTCCCTTGGAGTCAAGGACCCGAAGACAGGGCGCTACAAACGATCCCCAACTTATACGGTTCGTTGCAAGACTAAAACAGAAGCTAAGGCTGCAATGCAGGCCAAGCTGGCTGAAATCAACTCCTCTGGCACGATCACTAAAACTAAAAAGCCCACTTTGCTTGCGTCCTACTGCTGGGCCTTTCATGAAAATAGGGACACCGAGCTTGTGCCAACGAGCTATGAAAGAGAAGCGTACGATTGCAGGCATATCGAAGACCTATTCGGTGCGTTTCAGACAATTGAGGGGCTAACTCCCGATCTAATCGAAGAAGCATATGCCGAAGCTCGTCGTACGGGAAAATACAAACCATCAGAGCTTGTACGAATCAATTCAAAACTGCGTCAGATTCTGTCGAATGCAGTCGCAAAGAGAATAATTGACCGAAACCCCTGCGCTACCGTTCATGTTCGCAGACCACGCAACAAAAGAGAATCACTGACAATCGACCAAGTAGCTACCCTATGCACACATCTTCAACACATTGAGCTCACCGCCGAAGCTGTTGGTACGCTAGTACTAGTGTATACGGGTATGCGGAAAGGCGAGATGCTGGGCCTCGAATGGCGCGATTGGGACCCTGCCAATAAAACCTTGAAAATTGACAGGCAGTACACCAACGACCATGAACTGAGGGCACCCAAGTCACAAGAAAGCCAACGCAAAATCCCCGTTGGAGAAACCTTGGCCGAACGCCTTCAATCATGGTCAGCCATACAAAAAGAGCTCCTGGCCTCTCTGGGGCTGTCCCAGACTGGCAGCACTCCCATCATTAGCGATATTGCTGTCAAGCAGGGGGTCCCTACTGTCTGTCACATGAAAAACTACATCTTCAACCATTGGTTTCGCGATTTCGCAGTTAGCTGTAATCTTGGAATCTATGAGCCGAACAATTCGACTGGCGGAAAACTATATAAGGGCATCTGCCCGCATCAGCTCAGGCATTGTGTAAGCACTTTTATGCTGGCGAACGGATCGGACGTTAGAAGCGTGCAAGGTATTCTTGGCCACGCGGACCCCAATATCACGCTCAAAACGTATACAAGCCTCGTTCAACAATCAGAAATAAAAGCAGTTAAAGGCTACGAAGACTTCATCAACGCCTATATACAGAAAAGCGAGAAATAGCATGTCATTCATTCATCGTTTCATCAATAATATTACGGTACTATACTACTATTTCCGCAGGTAGACGCTTTATTTGATTGACATCTAATGAGTTTTAATAGATTCTAAAGCTGTCAGATGGCTACGCATGTAGTCATAAAAACCGGCCCCCCAAGTGCTTATGAACCTGGTAAGTCTTACAAGCACAGGGAGGGCCCTCATTGAAAGGATAGCTCATCATGGCTACTCCACAGATTAGCACTCAGGCGTCCACACCGACTTTCCCCACTGGTGCCGCTCAGTGCGATCGGTTACTCCGCGTTAACGATATCCGCGAACTCACTGGCTGGAGCGAAAACACCGCGCGCAAGTTTATGCGCGAGTCCGGCAAGCTCATCCAAATCCATCGCTCGAATTACATGTTTGAAAGCTCATTCTATGAGCTTTTCAAGCAGCTTGAAGGTCGTACCGCCCACCTTGACTAGGCGGTAAACATGAGCGAGCTACCGTCAATTTCCGACATATTCAACGATGATGTTACCGAGCAACGAAAGATTATAGAGAAAATGGATAAAGCTATTTTTATTTCAGTGCCCGAGTGGGCGTGCTGCGTCACCACCGTTGCCGCCGAGCGTCTCATCCTCGGCCTCGTATGGAAGTTTGGAAAACCTTCCAAAAACAAACGGCCCATGGGCTTTTGCGCTAGAAGCAAATGGATTGAGGATCACTACCACTTGAGCAAGAACACGATATCCCGAGCCTATACTTCTCTAAAGGATAAGGGGTATATTCAAAAAACTGGTGATGGCAGCTGGATGCTTAATTACGCTGCAATCTACCGCGCCGCGATCGAAAACGCTTGGGAGCCCCCGAAATCTTAAGTCCACAGCCCGACTATCGACGTGGGCTTCTGTCAAACAACCGAGTTAAAAACCACTGAGCCAGAATCCGCTTCAATAGAAGATGATTCTGGCTCAAATGATATCCGACCATTCACGCAGCATGTCTACCGCAATCTGGCAAGAATCGAGGACGGGGAAACCGTCATCGAGGTCGTGAAGGTCGGTAATCGCCAGGCGTCTACAAAAACATGCCGCGGATGTAAAATGAAGCAGGGTCGAACCGAAACAGTTCCCGGACAATTGGCGTCCGGCCAGACACTTCGATTCGACCCTTTCTCATACCTGCATCTAAAATACTCCCATAATCATTCTCGACATCTTTAACGCCATCACTCTCCCGCCACCAGCACGTCGTAGGTGCTATTTTCAACGAATCGATATGACCGCCCATTCATGTTCTTTAAGGCACGTGATACCATGAAAACGTGCGGTATTTCTCCAATCGAAAACCTGCGTGAACGTATGACTTGAGACGCTTTTAGAACTCACCAAGCGCAGGACAAACACAACTCAACAGCGGCCGCGTATTTGTTCCCAGCCGTACGGCATGGCGGAGCCATGCCCATTGTTGATTGGAGTGCCGCACGATGACAGACAACCCGAACGACAGAAAAATCAGCGAGACGCCCGGCGCGAAGGACGTCCTCGATGAGGCCGCCGAGCAGATTGAAAAGGCTTGGCGAGAGAAGCTGCTGCGCGAGACCGCCGATCTCAAGACCGAGAACGCGTTACTCAGGGCCCAGCTCGACGAATTCAACCGCAAGCTCGTCGAGGCGAGAGACCGGAACGAAAGACTTGAGGCCGACTGCAATGAGCGGGTCGCCTTTATCGAGGAGAAGTTCGAGCTCGACACCGCGAGCATCGAGCTCGAAAACAATGAGCTCCATGCCGCGAGCGTCAGATACCTCGCCGATGCCAGGGAGCTCAGCAGGCAGGTCGTCCAGCTCCACGCCGAGGCTGAGGCCATGTCCGATGAGATCGAGCGTCTGCGCGTCGAGCGTGACGCCGCGTTGAAAGCCCAAGCCGAGCTGAGCGATGCGCTCCTGGCCCAGCGCGACCTGATGGCCGAAGTCGCCGCCCTCAAGGACCGCCTCGCCGCCTCCGAGCGGCGGGCGACCGTGGCCGAGGCCAAGGTCGAGGTCATGACCAAGATGAGGGGCGAGTAGTCCCGCGCCCTTCCTGTCAGGTAACTGATTTCTAGAAACCTTCTAGAGCGCTTTTAGAAGGTTTCTAGAACCGGGCGCAGCATCTTCGATCGGCACGATGTCTCGATAGATAAGGCGATGCCTGGTGTCGCACCATTTATCGCGATGGTAGTGACCGAAGAACCAGACGCGGTAGCCGAGCCGTCCGTCGAGCTCACCCAGGAAGGTTTGCAGCGGATCCCCGCGGTACTCACGTCCGCGTTCGCGACACAGCTCTCTAGCCAGGGCAGCAGGAGCCTCGTGAGTCACAACGTAGTCGACCTTCCAGCCCACGCGGTCGAGCGAGGAGCGGCAGTGTTCCGTCTCTTTCTCGCTCGGCATCTCCTCGGGCCACCAGCTCCTCCCCTCCTTGCGATACTGCCTGTCGTTGCTCGCGGCGCCGCCCATGGCAAGGACTGTGAGCCCGTCGATATCGAACACCTCTCCGCGCATCAGGTGCAGCACGTGCGGTCGTGCCTCATGGACGAGCCCGCCGTTCCACTCCCGCACCGGCAGCCCGGCCAGGGCGTGGTGGTTCTCATGGTTGCCGTCTACGAAACACGTGGTCCAGGGCTTCGACTCGAACCAGTCGAGCCAATACCTCTCAGCATTCGAGCCATCCCAGACAAAGCCGAAGTCGCCGGCCACGATCACCGCGTCATCGCGCGTCAGGGTCCGGCCCAGCGGCCAATTTTTGAATGCAAACCGGCTGGACCCGTACTCGGCCCTGCCGTGCACGTCGCCTGTCACATAGACCGTCATCAGTACGCACCCCACGGCAGGAGTTTGTCCCCGAGCCTCACGATCCGGTCATACAGCACCGTGTGCCGTTCGTCCGGGTTGCCGTCTCGGTGAAAATGACCGTAATACCAGTGCTTATAGTCCAGGCGATCCTCGATCTCGTCGAGGAATCCGGTCAGCCGGTCCACATCAGGGCGTTCCCAGCCCGGGTCCGGGTAGAGCGTCGGCGAGAGCATGCGCGTGGCGCAGGTATGGGTGATGACGCAGTCGACCTTCCAGCCGACCTCGTCGAGCTTGGCCCGCGCGGCATCGAATTCGCGCTCGTCCGGAAGCTCCTGAGGCCACCAGCTGGAATACGGCACGCGGTATTCCCTGTCCACGCTCGTGGCACCGCCCATGGTGAAGACCGTCGAGCCGTCGAGCTCGAAGACCTCCCCGCGCATGAGGCGGCGGATAGACGAAGTATCCGACAGGCGTTGCGTCAGCCCACCGTGCCACAGTTCCATGGGTCGCTCCGCCCAGTGATCGAAGCGCTCGTGGTTGCCGTCGACGAACAGCACCGTGTAGGGGCGCGACTCCAGCCAGGCGATATCGGCGCATTCCTCGGCAGAGAAATCCCACGGAAAGCCAAAGTCGCCGGCGACAATGAGGTAGTCATCGCCGGTAAGGCTATCCCCAAGCTCCCAGTCGCGGAGCTTTTGCATGTCGAGCCCACCGTGGATGTCGCCCGTCACATAGACCGTCATCGAATCACCTCTTCCCTCTTGTACGCCGCCAGCTCGCGCTCGACCTGCCTGTCGCCGGTCTCGTTGACCCACCAGGGCCATTTCACCCGGCCGCACGGCTCGCCGACTCCGGCGAACCACTCCCTCAGCTCGTCGAGGCTCACCGGGGAGTGCCCGTTGGCATCGCAACCGACGTCGTAGCGCAGAAGGCCCTGCTTGCGGTTGAACTCGTTGTACGCGCCGCCGCTGCTGTGGATGTGCCCGTGGAGGTGCCACGATCCATGGCTCATGCCCTGCCAGTCGGCCATGGGGTAATGGCTCAGGACGATCTTCTGCCCGTCGATCTTGAGCACGCAGATCGGCGGCTCCACGGTGAAGGCGCCCGCGACCGCCGGCTGGGTCCAGTCCTTGTCGTGGTTTCCCGGGACGAGGTGGATGCGCCTGCAGGCGATCCGCTTGCGCAGCCCGTAGGCGTCCTGGGCGGTCATCTTGAATGAGAAATCACCCAGGATGTAGAGCTCGTCGTCCACGGCAACCCTGCCGTTGATGCTGTCGACGATGGCGTCGTTCATCTGCCAAATCGTCTCCCACGGGCGGTCGGTGAACTTCAGCACGTTCTCATGCCCGAAGTGGGTGTCGCTGGTAAACCAGATCATATTTATGTCTCCTTCTGTCGCTAAAAAACGTTCTCCTTCGAGGTCAGGAGACGTTTTATGAGCGACATGAGGTGCATATCCCTCATGTTTCAAGCTCCAATCTGTCGGGTTTGCCCAACTAAAAGTTTACGCCCACGCGCCCACGCGCGAACAGGATTCGATTTTTGAAATATGGACGAATTCCTCGTCAGAAGGGTAGAATGGTGCCGACGGCAGCCCAAGTTGTAGTGAGCTGGGCAGAGCCGTTGCTTAATAGAGTTAGGTCATCGTCTTAGCGACGGTGGCCTTTCTTTTTGGGCTTCGAGCCCTGCTTGAGTGCCTTGGAAAGGCCGACAAGGGCCGTGAGGAGCGAGACCGTAGCGGTCAGGAGCTTCACGAGCTCGGTGAAATCGGTCATGGGCATCACCTCCCATCGAATGGAGGGCTCTGCCCGGCACGAGGGCTGCCGACAGCAAGGACGATTCTATCAGAGCGGCTGACTCCCGCCGATCAATTCATACTCCTCACCCTCGCCGAATTGCGAGCATGAAAGAATCGGCACTGGATGGCAGCACGCTAGGGCACCGACGATAGGCTCTCCAAAACTAGCGAGGCGTGTCTCCGCGAGCGTAATCGCCTCGGTCGACCGCACGATCGACCTGCGGCGAGATGTCGATGTTGCCACCATGGGCTCGGCCTGCGGCGCGAACGCGGTCATCGCCAGCATCGGGAACGGCGCCGGCGTAACGGTTTCGAATCTCCCTTGCGTAACCGCGCCGGGCAAGAAGCTCATCACGAACCGCCGGATCCTCGAGCAGATCTTCATCGCACTTCGGTGCGATGAACTTAGGGAAGAGATTGTAGGCGACGCCCTTGCTCGCCTCTGCCTGCTCGACCCACGCCGAATACGCTTTCTTAAGCCGTTGAATGTAAATCTCGCAACGCCTCTCATAAGGAAGGGCTCGCTCGGCTTCCAGCACGTTATTTTTAAAGGCCGCCTCAAGCTGCTTGATCGCAAACCGCCCGTCAAGACGGGTCAGGTTGAAAGTGCATTTCGGATTGCCGGCCTCCTTGATATCGAGATCCGTCGCATAGACTCGGTTGTTCTTAATGAAAATCTCTACGCCCCATGAGGCAAGTAACTTTTTGAACTGCTCCATAGTCTTCGGGTGATAGTCGTTGATTGCAATATGGATCAACTCGCGCAAATTGTTTTTATAGCTGTACTCTCCCCGATCGACAATTTTCTTTTCAGTGTCGCGCGGCTGTCGGTCTCGAATCTTCGAGTTCTTCTTTCCCTTTTCGAGCTGAGCGAGATTCCAGGCCTTGTCCATTTCACGAACCCACGCAGCGCGTTCGTACTTTCCGCGACGCCCACCCGTCTCGCAACGCTTACCCGTCAAAAGATCCGTGCGGTTAATCGCCATATGGACCGCGTAACGTTTTCCCGCCTTATCGCTTTCCTCATGCAAGGCGACAATCACTTGTTGATGCGGGTAGTGTTTCGCAAGCCATTGCTCCGCGTAGGCCATACATGCATCGGGGGTCATCTTGCCTCCGTTGCAGCTGCACTCCTCGGGAAGAAACGCAAGAACCTGATGAAGCATCGTTATGTTCTTCGCGCCGGCACGCGCAGGCCTGTCGTGATGAAACATCTTCCGCGTCATAGCCATCTCGGAAAACCAGTACTTTCGGTTCGCGAGGTTCCAGCCGCCGCGGGCCAAAGCGTACTTTCCGTTAATGTACTTGCGCACGTTCTTCGCATAGCGCTCGGACGAAACACCTTTCTGCTTAACGACGGTCATTTTGATCACCGCCGACGAAATAGCGCTGTTCGAGTTCTTCGATAAAGAGAGTGACTTTGCGGGCGTTCTGGTAAACCTTTTCAAGCGTTCGGAAAACTGCCTTCTCGTTGTAGGCCGGAAGACCTTGCGCGTGCACGAAGTACATCAGCTGGTTGAGGTTCGTCCCCTCGCGATACAGCTCGTGATAGATTTTTGCGACCTGGCTCATATCGAAATCGATCATCTCGATTTTCCCGGCCAGCATCACGCGGCGGGCATACGCACTGACGGTCGTGCCGAGCGCATCCGCCTGCTTGCGAATCGCCTCGTGCTCGCCATCGGTGACTTTGACGTAAATAACCGCCGAGCGCTTTTCGTTCGAATCCTCTGAAACGGTTTGCAGCTTTTTGCTACGGCCACCGTTCTTATTTTTGGAAATGACTAGATCATCGAACGATTCATTCCAATGAATCAGTGCATAGCGAATGAATTCGGCTTTCGTCATGCCCGCCTTTTCTGCCAAAGCGGAAAGCGTTTCGTATTCTTCAGAAGTGAGTGTCGCCTTAACGGTGTACGGACGTTTGCAACTCATCATTCATGCCCCCAGGAAAGCAGAGCGAATCGGTGAGGCCACCGATTCAAAACCGATATAAGATTGCTTTCCTTTTTAGGAGCGACTGACGTCGCGCCGATTTTTGAAGTGACGCCATCGCTTCCCTTAGAGAAATGAAGGCGAACTTCATTTCTAACTTTATCGCCGTGTGAGGTGTTAAACAAGATGTGTTGGCAGATAAAGGGGGCGAGTATGGCCCCATTTATCTAGCCCAACACCAATCTTGCAATCTCCGGAACGGTGATTGGGCGAAACGCAGTGTAGACGTGGAATGAGAGGTCTCATTCCAAGCGAGAGGCCTCGCGGCGTTGTAACTGCGTGAAGACCGTGAGCGGAAGCGAATTTTTAACGCGAAGGATGCTGAGTGTTAGAAATTCGCTGTAGCGGACTCCGGGCGAGGGCTGGAGCAAGTTGATGGAAGACCTTACCGATTTGCGGAAGGTTTTGCCCGAAGCATCCGGCACCGCCGAATTCTTTTGGAACGGCCTCTCGTTTGATTGCTTTCCTATCGTTTGCTCCCAGACTGGGCGTCTAAAAAAGGCGGCCGAACCGGCCGCCCGCAAATAAACATTTACCAAATGTAAGAGGAGAGGAACGATGTACATTACTCCCAGTGACCGGCGACGTCGACAACCCAATGCTGCCCCGTAGCCTTCTGTTCATAATGTCCCTGGTCCTCAGAGGTAGTATACGAATCATTGATATATGCTCCATGGTCTTGACCTTGTTCCCACATTGCGTCACTATGAGCTGACCAAGCGGCTATAGAATCGAAAGATGCACCGCATGCACTACAAATGTAACGTTCATGACGCGTATATACCACATTCGGCACCCAGACCTGGCTGTAATCAGTCTCCCAGTGGCCCTGCTCGGCAACCCACTTCTTCTGGCTACCGCCGTTGGAAGAGGAATTGTTGCTGCCAGAGCCCTGCGAATTGCTGGAATTCTGCTTGGACTGGGAGGAATCGCCCTTGCTGTCCGACTTCGAGGAATCGGAAGACTTGTTATCCTCCTTCTTGGAGTCATCGGACTTCTGGTCCTTGTCGTCGGATTCTTTCTTCTCCTCGTTCTTGGTTCCAGAGGTTTGCGCCGCCTTTTCTTCGCTTGGCTTCTTTTTGTCTTTATTCTTTACCGCTGTGGCGGCCCTTTCCGTAGAGCCGCTTCCTTGCTTTGCAACGCTGGCACATCCAAGTTGAGGTGCCGAAAGGCACACCAGAAGCGCAACGATAATAGCCTTTGTTCTCACACCGATCTCCCTGTCCATGAAACCAGGCGTTGGACACTAGCCGATATCCAACGCCCGACTCGCTTTTACATCTGCTCGCGGCGCTTCTTCCGGTCGAGGAAGACGCCGGTCGCCACGAGGACGGTACCGCCGATGACGAACGTCTCGCCGATGAGTCCCGCGCGGTCACCGGTCTGGGCGAGGCTGCCGGTCTGGGCGGTATCCGTGCCGGCGAGGTGCTTCGGGCTGTATGCCGCCTGCTGCTTTGCGACCTCCTCTGCCTCCTGTCGTGCGATCTCATCGGAAAGCTTCTGCTCCGCTGCGATGCGGTCGGACTTCGCCAACTCGTAGGCGGCGAGTGCCGCATCATAGCCGGGCTGGAGCTCGTCCACCGCGGTCTGCTTCTCGTCCAGGATGGCCTTGGCGGGCGCGACCTTGGCACGTGCCTCGACTGCTGCGGCGAAAAGCGCGTTAAGGGCGTCATCCGCGTTCGCGTCATGGCCGGAAGCGATCGCCGCGCCTGCATCGATGGAGTTCAGCTTCGACAGCTTGGCGTCTGCCTGCGCCTTTGCCTGTTCGGCGGCAGAGACCAGGGACTCGGCGGCGATGGCATCCGCCTTCGCGGCATCGAGCGCGGCCTTGGTGTCATTGACGGCCTTTACTGCATCCTGCTCGCGCTGCTGTGCCTCTGCGAGCTTCGCGGCAAGACCGGTGAGGATGTCGAGGTTCGACTGTGCGTCCTCGAGATTGGTCTGGGAGCCGGTGAGCTTGTCGGCGGCAACGCCGGCGTCGGCCTTTGCGGCATCGACGGCGCGCTGGGCATCCGCGAGGGCGCGTGCGGTGATATCCGCCTTTTGCTTGGCGGCATCGAGGACGGTCGCCTTCTCGGCCTGATCGGCTGCCGCCGCGTCATGGACGATCTTTGCTGTATCGAGCGCCTTCTTGGCGTCGGCGACGTCCTGGAAGAACTTCGCGAGGTCGGCGTTCGCATCGTCCACGCCCTGCTGCTTAGCAGCGGTGTCCGCCTTGGCGGAATCCAACTTAGACTGTGCGGTCGTTACGGCTGCGTTGGCAGCATCAAAGGCGACCTGCTTCTGCTGGACGGTCGACTTTGCCGTATCGACTGCCGCGTTGGCGGCATCGAGGTCCGATTTTGCCGCATCAAGCTCGGTCTGGGCATCCGTGACGCCCTGCTGCTTGGATGCGACATCAGCCTTGGCTGCATCGACGGCACGCTGGGCATCGGCAACGCCCTGCTTCGCGGCATCGACACCTGCCTGTGCGGAATCCACCGCGACCTGCTTCTGCTGGACGGTTGCGGCGGCGCCGGCGGCTGCCTGCTTCTTGGATGCGAGATCGGCCTTGGCTGCGTCGAGTGCGCTCTTGGCGTTCTTGAGGCCGTTGATATAGGAGGTCAGCTTCTGCTCGTACTCGTCGACGGACATGGGGTTCATGTTCCAACCGGAGCCTGCCCAACCCAGGTTTGCGGTATCGAAGCTGTCGGTCTTCCAGCCGTTCATGGTTCCCTTGCTGCAGACCGCCATGCCCATATAGCCGATTTCAGGGCTGATGACATGCAGGTAGTGACCGACAGTTGCGGGATATCCGGCAACCTTAAAATGCTGGTTGACATAGGATTCAATCCCACTATGCGACTTGTAGAAGTCTACGGCATCCTTACCGATTAGACCGGTGACGCCATAGAGCTCCTGAACCGCCTGATCGAAGAAAGCCTTTTCTTGGTCCACCCACTGCGGTTTCGGATCGGTTCCATAGTTCCATGCGAGGTTTTCGCTCGTATCAAACTGCATGGAATGCCCAAACTTGACATCGGAATAGTTCGCGTTGGCAATCGCTGCCGCAATGAGCTTGTACGTGACCTGGAGCTCAGAGAGACCGACGGACTTGCGGTACTCGTTGATGGACTTCATGTACGGGATTGCCGCGAGCATGTTGTCGAGACTGGTCGCGTCGAGGCTGTTCCCCACCTCGGTGTAGTCCTTGTATGTGCAGTTCTGGATGATCTCGATGGCTGAATCGGCACCCATGGCACGGAAGAAGCCGATGGCTCCCTGCTTGAGCTGCGCGTCGGCGGAATCGAGTTTCGCCTGTGCCTCGTCGACCTTCTGCTGGGCGGCGGTCACGGCAGCGTCTGCGGTATCCTTCGCCGCCTTGGCGTTCGCGAGCTCTACGTCGGCGGCCGCCTTGGCGGACTCAGCGTCCTTGACAGCCTGCTTCGCTGCATCCAGCTTGGAGATGGCGTCGACGTTCGCCTGCTTGGCGGCATCGAGGTCGGCGTTCGCGGCATCGAGTGCGGACTGGGCGGCGTTCACGCCGGACGTGGCATCGAGGGCGGCCTGCTGCTTTACGGAGAGGGCCACCTGGACATCATTCAGGGCGTCCTGTGCCGTTGCCGCAGCGGACTGTGCCTGCTCGAGCTCGGACTCGCACTGGGACTGTGCCGCTCGTGCGGCGGCGAGGGCTGCCTCTGCGTCCGCGACCTTCTGTTTTGCCGCATCGTACTTCGGACCGCTGGCGCCTGCCTCCGCTGCGGCGAGGTCGGCTTTCGCCTGCTCATAGGCGGCGCTGGCTGCTGCGGCCTTCGCATCCGCCGCGTCCTTGTTCTGCCTGGCTGCAGCGAGGACAGAATCGGCGGAATCCTTTGCAGACTGGGCCGCAACCAGCTTGGACTGGGCATCGGCAAGCGTCGCGTTGGCGTTGTCCAGTTCGGCCTGTGCCCTGTCCACGGCAGCCTGGGCGTCGCGCACGGCCTGCTCGGCGGCACTGATTGCCTCCGGGGTGGCGCTTACAGCATCTGCCTTGGCTTTATCGAGGGCATCCTTGGCATCCTGAGCCGCCTTGAGGGCGGACTGGTACGCTTCGTCCTTCTCGGACGCATCCGCTTTAGCGTCTGCGAGACCCGCCTTCGCCTGCTCGAGGTCCTTGCCGGCGGCATCGGCGGCGTCCTTGCCCTCCGCGACCTGACGGGCGTACTCGTCCATTGCCGCTCGGTCGGCTACCGTGCCGGCGCTGACTGCCGAATCGTAGGATGCCTTGGCCTGGTCGCGGGCGGAAGCAACCTCGTTGTAGGGGCCGGCGACCTCATCGTAGGATGCCTTGGCGGCGTCCTCCTTCGCCTTCGCCTCGTCGACTGCCTTCTGCAGGTCCGCGATGGTCTGTGCGGCGGATTTCGCGCCGGTACCGGATGCCGCGCCGGCATGGGTGGCGATCGGCGACATCACGGCGGGGTGCTGCGTGCCCCCGTCACCGGTCTGGGCGAATGCCGCGAACGGTGAGATGAGGCTCGATCCGGTCATGGCAGCCATGGTCGCCGCGGTGACGGTCAGACGCGCGATCCCCTTCGGAGTGTGAATCTTTTTGCTTGGCAGTGCGGCGAAGTGATCGCCACCGGCAGCGAAATGCTTTCCCTGAGTCATTGTGCTGTTCCATTCCTTTTCCGTGCCCTATCCGACTGGGCATCAGAACTCTTTCCAATAAAGGTAATTATGCGCCTTAACAGGGATTATTGTATATAGTCCGTTGGCATAAATACAACAATCCATGACTCTTTTTGTCATGGATACGAAGACGCTTCAGAAATCATTCGGCATGAGATGCAAAGAGCTCCGCGCTGGACTCGGGTACAGCCAGGAGCAGTTCGCCAATTTGATTGAGATGGATCGTTCCTACTACGCGAGCATTGAAGTCGGACGAAGAAATGTCAGTCTTTCTAACCTCTCTAAAATTGCCAATGGATTCAACATATCAATTGCTGCACTTATGACTGGTGTCAGCGATAAATCGGATTAGTCCATCAATCAGCGAACGAAGTGAGCGAATAAATCGGCGGCGTAGCCGGCGGCAAGGACACGGTACGTGGCCGCGCAGCGAGCTTCGCGAGCGAAGGGGGACAGCATCGCTGTCCCTATCTTTATCGACGGCTTAGTCGGCGGCAAGGACACGGTACGTGGCCGCGCAGCGAGCTTCGCGAGCGAAGAGGACGGCATCGCCGTCCCTATATCTTTATAGTATATTTCTCTATTAATTGGTTTCACCAAAATGGGTATTGCGCAAGCTTCTGAACAGGCGTTTTTATCAAAAACTCAAAGCAGCCGAATCATCAAAATGGTGAAATTTTTTACCCAAATTGAGGAAGCGCTTCACCAAAATGGAACCGACTAACGGCTGTTGAAAACTTTTTATCCCCAAAATGGTGATTTCCTGTTTTCAGTGGAAAACTCGGTAAGTTAAATTATTTACTTACCAGATTTACAAACAAAAGCAGTTCTTAACCCTAAAACCAGAACAGGTCAGAAGCAAAATTAACTCCTGACCTGCGATTTTTCTGGTGCCCCCGGGCGGATTCGAACCGTCGACACCCGCTTTAGGAGAGCGGTGCTCTATCCCCTGAGCTACGGAGGCATGTTGTATTAGTGTAGCAGATTTACGCCGCTGTAATGCAGCGTATACCCACTCTTCGAAGTTGCGGTGGAACAGCCCTCCGGAAAGTGCGTCCCACTATCCAGGCAAATTCTGGGTCAGACTTTCCCCATGAGACCTTGCTAGGAAACTGTGACCCAGAATTTCGGCTCGAAACGGGAC
This sequence comes from Collinsella sp. AF02-46-1, assembly GCF_003465825.1. GTDB lineage: Bacteria > Actinomycetota > Coriobacteriia > Coriobacteriales > Coriobacteriaceae > Collinsella. The sequence goes on along the minus strand of NZ_QSBV01000026.1, from coordinate 4,288 downwards.
ACGGTTTCCCAAACGACCCCGTTCCGGAAACTACATCCCGGAATCGACGCTCGAACTGGGATGCACTTTCCCGATCGAGCCACATGGGAGACTGCGCCCCACTTTGAGGGGGCGCTCTTTAATGACTAGTTGCCTTTGTGGAAAAGGTTTTTGATAACGGAGGGGATGCTCTTGGCGCCCTTGGCCGTCACATCGATAAAGTCGGGCGAACGAACGAGCTTGTCCTCGTCAATGTACTTACGCACCGCGCGAAGCGTTTCCTTGTCATTGCGCGTCGAAAACGTAAAGTGGCCATTCTCTTTGGTAAAGATGGCAAAACGCGTAATCTTCTTGGTGCCGCGCAAAACCTCGGCGGCAATATAGTCGACCTCGTCCCACGGGATTTGGATATAATCCTCGGGATTACGCTCGTTATAGTACTCAAACGCCTTATTGCCCACCATCACGTTACCGTGACTGGTAAGCCCCATCAGGCAGGTTGCCGGCGTTGCCAAATCGACCGTGCTGTTCTGAGATTGCGCCATACGCGCCTCGCCCTCCAATAAAAACAATCGGACCGCATCCAGTGTACCCACCGGGTGCGGTCCGTTTCAATGGCTCAAAAGCCCTTGCCTAGCAACTCTCGGTCTTAAGCCGAAGCGTGCTTACATGAAGCCGCAGACGCGACCGATGATGCCGACGGCGAAGAGAGCCAGGATGATGACGATCGGGCTGACCTTCTTCTTGAGGAGCTTGCAGACCAGAAGGGTCAGGCACACGGCGGCAAGGCCGGGGATGAGCTGATCGAGGTTGGCCTGAAGCGTGGTGACCTTCACCGGGTCGAGTGCGTTGGCACCGACAGAGCTGTACATCGTCAGTGCCTGCTTGATGCCCTCAGAACCGGCGGGCAGGTTGGCCCAGTCGATATAGGCGCCAGCAGACTGCGTGACCTTGGAGACGACCGGGGTGAAGGAGATGGACACCCAGCGCTCGACCAGGGCGCCGATGATGAACATACCCAGGATGGAAGCACCCTCGGTGACCTTGCCCATCAGACCGCCGGAGAGGTCCTTGGCGATGGAGGAGCCGACCTTGTAGCCAAACTCCTGCGTGTACCACAGGAAAGCGTAACGGATGATGTTCCACGCGAAGAAGAACAGCAGCGGACCGGCGATGCTGCCGGACAGGGCCAGGGAAGCGCCCAGTGCGCCCAGAATCGGGCGAAGGGTGAACCAGAAGGCGGGGTCGCCGACGCCGGCGAGCGGGCCCATCATACCGACCTTGACGCCCTGAATGGCGACATCGTCAATCGGAGCACCGTTGGCGCGCTCCTCCTCGAGGGCGAGGGTAACGCCAATGACGGGGGCGGAAACATAGGGGTGGGTGTTATAGAACTCCAGGTGGCGCTTAAGAGCGGCAATCTGGTCATCCTTGCTGGTGTAGAGCTTCTTGATCGCAGGGATCATTGCGAAGCACCAGCCGCCGTTCTGCATACGCTCGTAGTTCCACGAGCCCTGAAGGAACTGATGACGGAAGCAAACCTTCTTACGGTCAGCCTTGGTGAGCTGAATCTTGTTCTCTGCCATATGTATCACTCCCCTCCTACTCGTAATCGTTCAGAATGTCGCCGAGCGGGTCACCGGAGCCACCGCCCATGCCGCCACCCTGCTTGGCCAGATCCTTAAGGCCAAGGTAGATGAGGGCAAGGGAGATGCCGATGAGGCCAAGGGCGATCAGCGTGAGCTGAGGGATGGCAGCAAGGACAAAGCCGAGGATGAAGAACGGCCAGGTCTCCTTGGTGGCCATCATGTTGATGACCATGGCGTAACCGACGGAAGCGACCATGCCGCCGCCGACAGCCATGCCGCCGGACAGCCAATCGGGCATAGCGTTAAGCGCGTTGGTAACAGCCTCGGCCGGGATGATGCACAGAAGTACTGCCGGGATGGCGATACGAACACCCTGCATGAGGATGCCGGCGTACTGCCAACGCTCGATGCCGGCGAAGTCGCCCTTCTCGGCGCAGGCGTCCATGCCGTGAACCATAGCGGTAGCCAGGGTACGGCAGATCATGGTCAGGAACAGACCAGCGACCGACAGCGGGACGGCGACGGCGATGGCGGCGGTAACGGCCTTGGCCGAATCGGTGGCGCCACCGTTGAGGGCGAGCACCATGATGATCGAAGAAGCGACCGAGGCCAGAGCGGCGTCAGGCGCGACGGCGGCGCCGACGTTAGCCCAGCCAAGGGCCATCATCTGGAGCGAACCGCCCAGGAGGATGCCCTCCTGAAGGTGACCGGTTACGAGACCGATAAGCGTGCATGCCACGAGCGGCTGATGGAACTGGAACTCATCCAGAATGCCTTCCATACCGGCAAGCAACGCGACAATCGCAACAAGCAGAATAGTGATTGCAGACATGTATCGGACCCTCCTTTACTATGCTTGAGCGGCCAGTTCGGCCTTAGCTTTCTTCAACATGGCGTCGAGATCCTCGGAGGAATCCGAAGGAACCTTGCGGACCTCGAACTTGACGCCCTTGGCCTTGAGAGCCTCGATGGTCTTGACATCGTCATCGCCCATAGCGACAGCGTTAGTGACGACGACCTTGCCCTTGGAGTGGGCCATGGAACCGATGTTGGCTTCCTTGATGTCGACGCCGGCCTCGATGGCCCTGAGCAGATCCTGCGGGTTCTCGAACAGCAGCATCGCCTTGGTGTCGCCAAAGCGCGTGTCCTTGACGACCTCGGCCATCTTCTTGATAGGCACGACGTTGGCGTGGACTCCCGGAGGGGCAGCCTGCTCGATCATGGTCTTGCGGAGCTCGTCGTGAGCAACGCCGTCGGAGACCACGATGATGCGGTTGGGGTTGATCTGCTTGGTCCACGTGGTGGCCACCTGACCATGCAGCAGGCGCGTGTCGATACGGACGTGGGCGATCTTGATGTGCCCGTCGCCGATCACCGTTCCCGGAGGAATGGCACCCGCAGGAGCAGCGGCGGCCGCAGCCGGCTTCTTCTCCTCGGGCTCCAGAGACTCGGGCTTGACGCGCACGCCGGCCTTAGCCTCAGTCACGAGATGTTTTGCGATCGCATGTGCAGTGTTCTTTGCGTCAAAGCGCTGCGAATATGCCTCGATGAGCATAGGCAGGTTGACACCGGTGACGATAGCCCAGGAATCGTGGCCCTCGATGAGCCCGCTGATCTGGTTGAACGGCGTGCCGCCCCACAGATCAACGAGGAAGAGCACCTGCTCCTGGTCCTCGAAGGAAGCGATTGCCTCCTCGACCTTGGCACGGAAGTCGTCGGGGCCCATGCTCGGCTCGAGCGAGACCACGGCAACAGACGGCTGATCGCCAAAGACCATCGAGCCCGTCTGCTTGATTCCAGCCGCCAAGTCACCATGGCTAGCAAGAACAATACTTACCATCACATAACCTCCTTTTTGTCTACGTATTTCCTACACGACAAAAAAGAGTATAGCCGCAAGCGTGGCAAAATTATAGGAAAAAATGTGAACGGTTGGATTATTTGTTTAAACGTCCTGCTTTGTTACAAATTGGTTACATCGCTGGTTTTCAGCTATTCCTCGCTAAACATAATTAGTTTGACCATCTTAGAAAACAGATACAAGCACAGCATTCATTAATACCGATTTAAATCGGATAAGAACCTGCTTTACTCTTCGATATTTTGTTTAAACAGACGTGACTTGACTAATTTCGTTAGTTATGCTCTAGCAAACCGTCAAAAAAGAATAGTCATTGGGGACGTTCTTTAATGACTAGTCGTTTAAGAACGTCCATTACAGTCGAAATTGTCAGCCCGGGCCCGTCTCGGGCTACGATTGAGGCGCGCCCAGAACGGGCCGCCGACCGGGCGCCCGCGCACGGCCGAACGTCCCTGCCCCCGAGAGGGCCCGTTGGGTGCTGCCGGCGCGGGACGCGCCGCCCCCGACGGCTGATAGGAAAGTGCCGGGCAGAGGCCGCGGCTGGTAATGTGAGTGCCGAGGGGGAGGCCATCCGGTCGAACGACTACCGGAAGGATACCACCGTGAAAGCGCCATCCACCAGGCCCGCGGCCGTGCTCGGCCTGGACGTCGGCAAGTCCTCCCACTGGGCCTGCCTTATCGACCGCGGCGGGGAGGTGCTGGCCAGCGCCCCCGTCCGCAACCGGGAGGGCGCTCTAGACGCGCTGTTCTCCTCCGCGCCCGCCGGCACGCTCGTCGTGGTCGACCAGTTCCGCAACATAGGGTCCCTCGCCGTGCGGCGCGCCCGCGCCGCGGGGCTGGCGGTCGCCCACCTGCCCGG
>NZ_QSBV01000025.1:223-23736 GCF_003465825.1 Collinsella sp. AF02-46-1 | reverse complement strand
GAAGCCCACTTCTCAGAGGAAGGCGCCCGCCCGGAGGCGGCCCCAGCGCGAGGCCGTCCCGGATGCTATTCGTTGTCGCCGGCAGTTAGCTGCGTTGCGGAGAGCGCGCCGTCGGCTGCGGTTGCGGCAGCGGCGTCGGGCCAGACCCAGTCGGTAAAGGCCGGGTGATCGAAGCCCTCGTCGCACGCGAACTCAAAGGCCTCGGTGCGGAAGGCCTCCCACTCATCAATCTGCTCGGCAAACTTATCGGCGTCGACCATGCGCAGCACGTCGGCGGCCAGGGCCCAACGATCCATGTTGTTCAGGCGCAGCATGTCGAACGGCGTGGTCGTGGAGCCCTTCTCCTCGTAGCCGTGGACGCGGAACGCGTCGTGTCCGGGGCGGTTCCAGATCAGGCGGCGAATCGTGCCGGCATAGGCGTGGAACGCGAAGAGCACGGGCTTCTCGCCGCAGCCAAACAGCTCAGCCCAGCGCTCGTCGCTTATAGCCTGGTCGTTCTCGCAGACGTTCTGAATCTTGAGCAGATCGACCACGTTGACGAACCATACCTTAATGCCCAGCTCGCGCAGCATATCGGTTGCAGCCAGAGCCTCGAGCGTCGGCACGTCGCCACACGTGGCGACCACGACGTCGGCCTCGCCGAGCGAGTCGGCGGTCGATGCCCACTCCCAATTTGCGACGCCCTCGGCGAGCTCGGCCTTTGCCTCGTCGACCGTCTGGAAGGTCGGGGCGGGCTGCTTGCCGCAGAAGATGGCGTTGACGCAGTCGGTGGACTGGTAGACGCGCTCGGCCACGGCGAGAGCCATGTTAGCGTCGGCCGGATAGTAAGCGTTCACGATATGCGTGTCGTTGGCCTTGTTGAGCAGCAGGTCGATAAAGCCAGGATCCTGGTGCGAGAAGCCGTTGTGGTCCTGACGCCAAACATGGCTCGACAGCAAAATGTTGAGGCCGCTGATGGGGGCACGCCACGGAATCTCGCGCTTGGTAGCCTCGAGCCACTTGCAGTGCTGGTTGACCATGGAGTCGACCACATGGACAAAGCTCTCGTAGGAGCTCCACACGCCGGAGCGGCCGGTGAGCACATAGGCCTCGAGGAAGCCCTCGCACTGGTGCTCGGACAGCTGCTCGACAACCTTGCCGGAGCCAGCGAGCAGCTCGTCGTTGGCCTCGTCCTCGTAGAAGCCGGCATCCCACTGCTTCTTGGTCACCTTATAAGCGGCCTGCAGGCGGTTGGACGCGGTCTCGTCGGGACCGAAGATGCGGAAGTCGTCCATGTTCTTGGCCAGAACGTCGGCAGTGTACTCACCAAAGACGCGGGCAGCCTCGGTGGAGCCCCAACCATGGCCCTTCTCGGCGACGGGAATCTCGTGGGCGTGGATATCGGGCAGCTCGAGCTCGCGACGCACCTTGCCGCCGTTCGCGTTGGGGTTGGCGCCAATACGCAGCTCGCCGGTCGGCATAAAGGCCGTTACCTCGGGGCGCACCTGGCCCTCGGGCGTAAAGAGCTCCTCGGGCTTGTAGGAGCGCAGCCACTCGCGCAGCACGCGGAAGTGCTCGTGAGTGTCCTTGGCGCTTGCCAGCGGCACCTGATGGGCGCGCCAGGAGTCCTCGGTCTTCTTGCCGTCGATCTGCTTGGGGCAGGTCCAACCCTTGGGCGTACGGAACACAATCATGGGGTAGGCCGGGCGGACCACGGTCTCGCCCGCGGCAGCCTGGGCCTGCGCGGTGGCCTTGATGTCACAAATCTCGTCAAAGACCTGCTCAAACAGGGCGGCAAAGCGCTCATGGATGCTTGCGTGGCTCTCGTCGTCAAAGCCGGCGATAAAGAAGTGCGGCTTATAGCCCATACCCTCAAAGAACTTGGTGAGCTCTTCGTCGGACACGCGGGCGAGGATGGTGGGGTTGGCGATCTTGTAGCCGTTGAGGTGCAGGATCGGCAGGACGATACCGTCGGTTGCCGGGTTCACGAGCTTGTTGGACTGCCAAGAAGTCGCGAGCGGACCGGTCTCGGACTCGCCGTCGCCCACCACGGCCACGGCCAGCAGGCTCGGGTTGTCCATGACGGCACCGTAAGCGTGGCTGAGCGTGTAGCCGAGCTCGCCGCCCTCGTGGATGGAACCGGGCGTCTCGGGCGCAAAGTGGCTCGGGATGCCGCCGGGATAGGAGAACTGGCGGAAGAACTTCTGCAGGCCGGCCTCGTCATTGGTGATGTCGGGGCGGATCTCGCGGTAAGTACCGTCGAGCAGCGACTGAGCGGTGCCGGCGGGGCCACCGTGACCCGGGCCCATCAAGAAAATGGCGTTCTGGTTGTGATCGGCAATAAGGCGGTTGACGTGGCCGAACAGGAAGTTGATGCCAGGCGTGGTGCCCCAGTGACCAACCAGGCGATGCTTGACGTCCGGACGACCGAAGTCGCGCGCCTCGCCAGTCTTATCGTCGACAAAGTCAGCGCGCATCAGCGGGTTGGAGCGAAGGTAGATCTGACCGACGGACAGGTAGTTCGAAGCGCGCCAATACAGATCAACACCCTCGAGCTCGGAAGCCGGCACCTCGTGCCCCAGCTTTTGCCACGGCGTCCCCAGTGTTTTAGCCATTGTTTATGTCCCTTCGCTGCGCGGTCACCCTCCGATACGGCAACCATTCGTTGGGACTAGTATATTTGCTAAAACGTTTTATCATGGTGAAAAAACGTTTTATCATCTCTATCAAACACACCAATTGGCAAAACGCAACATTCACCTGCGGCATTGCCTGTCACAGATGCTCCACATTCGATCTTCTCGAATTGATAAACATGTTTAGTTGTATTTAGTAAGTTCTAGAACGCTGCCCTTCACAATGAGAGCAGGCTCCAGAACCACTTCTTCGGCACGCCTGCCGCCCTTGCCGGCAAGACGTTTGGACATGCAACCAAAGGCATGCTCGGCAAGCACGCCCGGATCCTGCTCGATCGCGGTCAGCGCCGGCTCAAAGAGAACGTCGGCAGCCGAGTTGTCATAGCTCACCACCGAGATATCGCCCGGGATGCTCTTCCCCATCTCGTGCAAGCGCTTGAGCAAACCGAGGGCGATGTTGTCCGAACTTGCGAACACGGCGGTGGCATCGGTTGCGAGCACCGCCTCCGAGGCCTCGTAGGCACTCGGAATGTAGTACTCGCTCTCGAACTCCAAGCGCGCGTCGATGGGCAGGCCAACCTCGCGCAGCGCGCGTTCATAGCCGGCAAGTCGTTTGCGACCCGTATTGGAGCGACGCGCGTTAACCAAGCAGGCAATACGGCGGTGGCCTTGCTCGATCAGATAGCGGGTGGCCATATAGCCGCCCATCTCGTGGTCGAACATCACCTTGTCGCACTCGAGCCCCTCAATGGCACGGTCGACCATTACGGCCGGGATGGGCAGGTGGCTGACTTCTTCGCGCAGGGCGCGGTCGTCGGAGAACTCGTCACCTACCACCAGGAAGACGCCATCAACGCCGCGCGTCACCAGCTGGCGCAGCAGCTCCAGATCGTCATCGGCGCTTCCGCCCGAGCTGGTAATAAAAAGCGCGTAGCCGTCCTCGCGGCAGCGCTTTTCCAAGCTGCCGGCGAGCGAGGCGAAAAAGCGGCTCTCGATGTTGGGGACGATAAGGCCCAGGGTGCGCGACTCGCGCATGACCAGGCTGCGCGCGATCTGGTTGGGAACATAGTGATTGCGCGCCGCAACCTCCTTGATGAGTTTGCGGTTTTCTTCCGAGATGCGACAGGGCCGATTATTGAGAACAAGCGAGACCGACGAAGGGGAAAGCCCCACCTCTTGGGCAATCTGCTTGAGGGTGACTTTGTTGGCCATCTCGCTCCTTCCGGGTTTACGCGCAATCTCTTGAAAGTATAGCGACTGCCCCTCTACCTCGATGATAAACACTTTATCAATCCGGTGGACGGCAGTTTTATCGCCGCCAGCGCACCAAATACATCTGGGTGGGGTATATTGCAATCGATTGATGAGAACGACCACCAAAAGGCGGATATTCGTATGCACGAGAACGACTTTTTTAACGAGGACCTGCTGTGCGCGCTCGCTGGCGTTGCCGGCGAGGACAACGTGTTGATGAGCGAGCCCATGCGCGAGCACACCACGTTTAAGATCGGTGGCCCGGCCGATGTCTTTGTCACGCCCGATACCGAGCAGGGCCTCGTCGCCACGCTTGACACCTGCTATCGCTGTGATCTGCCGCTCACCATCGTGGGCAACGGCTCGGACCTGCTCGTCGGAGACAAGGGCATCCGCGGCGTCGTCGTGGCGCTGGGCGAGGGCCTCTCCGACATTACGGTCGACGGCACGCACGTCACGGCGGCAGCCGGCGCCCTGCTTTCCGATGTCGCCGCGGCAGCAGCCGAGGCCGGCCTCACCGGCATGGAGCCCATCTCGGGCATCCCCGGATCGGTCGGCGGCGCCTGCTACATGAACGCCGGTGCCTATGGTGCCTGCATGGCCGATGTGCTGGAGTCTGTGCGTGTCTACAAGCCCGCCCGCATGTTCGACGACGGCACCCGCGGCAGCGGCAACATCATCGAGTTCGATGTCGATGAGCTCAACCTGGGCTATCGCAAGAGCCGCATTGCCGACGACGGCTTCATCGTTCTTTCGGCCACCTTCAATCTCGCCCCGGGCAACGCCGCGATGATCAAGGCCGACATGGACGACTACCGCCAGCGCCGCGAGGACAAGCAGCCGCTCGACATGCCGAGCGCCGGCTCCACCTTCAAGCGCCCCGAGGGCTACTTTGCCGGCAAGCTCATCATGGACGCCGGCCTGCGCGGCCATGCCGTCGGCGGTGCGCAGGTAAGCGAGAAGCACTGCGGTTTCATCGTCAACGCCGACCACGCCACCGCCGCCGATGTCGACGAACTCATCCGCCACATCCAAACAACCGTCAAAGACCAATTCGGAGTAGACCTAGAACCCGAAGTTCACCGAGTAGGCGAATTCCTCTAACAAAGAAGGCCTCGAAAGGGGCCTTCGCTTTCTTTAATTCAGACAACCAGTCCGGCGTGTTGCGCCCCGAACCCGAGAGGGCCGCGTGCCCGCCCGCAATATATTTGATTGATCGCGAGTTCCGCACGCAAAGAAGGCCACTTAATGTGGCCTTCGTCTTGCGCAGGACTGCCCGAGCAGGCAATCAAATATATTGCGGGCGGGCACGCGGCCCAACTTGCCTTACGACAGCACCACGCCGCCAAGCCAGCCCCAGCGCACGCCAGAGCCAGTGCCATAGAAGCTAATAAACGAGTCAAGCGACTTAGACGTAATGGCACCCTCGTTGCTCATAACGATGCCGCCGCCAACGTAGATACCCACATGACCGTAGATAAGACCCGGAGCACCCGTGCCGCTGTGCGAGGAATCGGCAACGATCATGCCCACCTGCAGCGCCGAGCGGTCAGAGCTATAGCACCAGGCGTTAAACATATCGCACGCGTTACCGCCAAAGTAGCCAACGCCGGCGTTGCGGAAGACGTTGGTAACCCACGCTGCGCACCAGTTCTGACCCGGGGAAGGCGTGGAGTAGCACGCGTTGACGACGGCCTGCTGCTTGCCCGATCCGGCATTCTGCTGCGGAGTTCCGGGAGCATACGATCCGCCACCCGAGCTCGAACCGCCCGAGTAGGAATTGTTCTTGTTCGCGGCGGCGGCAGCGGCGGCGGCCTTCCTGGCAGCCTCCTCGGCCTGGGCGGCAGCGAGGATCTCGGAATCGCGCTGAGCCATGAGCTCCTTGACGTCGTCGGAAAGACCGTTCAGCACGGTCTGGACTTCTTGCTGCTTGGCCTGCATATCCTGCATCTGAGCCGTCTGCTGGTCCTTGAGCTTCTCCAAGTCGGCCTTTTGTGCTTCGAGCTCGGTCTTCTGTGCGTCGAGCTCAGCCTGAATCGTCTGGATATCCTCGATGGCATCGCGGTCGCTCTTGTTAATCTTCTCAACGTAATGCGCGTTGGCGACGAGTTCCTCAAACGAGCCTGAGGCCAGCAGCAGCGACAGGATGTTCGTGCCGCCGGACTTGTAGCTGGCGGCAACGCGATCGGAAAGATCGCCGCGTTTCTTTTTGAGCTCGGCCTTCTTCTCGTCAATCTGCGCCTGCGTGTCGTCGATCTGGCCCTGTACGCCCTCGATATCGTTGAGGGTCTGGGCATTCTTGCTGGCCAGCGCCGCGTATTCATTTGCGATGCTGTCGAGCTGGGCCTGAACCTCGTCGAGCTGGGCCTGGGCGGCATTCAGTTTATCGGTGGTTTCTTTGGAAGCCTCCGCCGCATGGGCGCGAGTGGGCAAGCCAAAAAGAACTGCCGCAGAAGCGGCGCCGAACAGGGCCTTGAGGACAGTGCGGCGCGAGAGCTCCTGGGAAAGGATGGGATCGCTGTTTGGTGACATATGTACTCCGTTACATGCTTATTTATATGTCGCTCAACTCATACATATTAGCGTACATATGGCGCGTCCCAACGATTTCCACGAACGGCAGGAAACTGCAAGGTCGACGGCTCGTAAGCAAATGCCAAAGATCAGGTTATGCGTACGCAAGCTCTTGTATGAGTACGTTAACATAATCCTCTGCTTTTCCTGCCGCGTACGTTTTTGGAACAACTGTCTGCGCTATACTCCCCTGAAGAAGTGTTCCTGATTCGATAGGAGACTACATGTCCAAAGCACTCGACCCCAAAGACACCTGCGTCCTCGTTACCGGCGGCGCCGGCTTTATCGGCTCGCACACCGTCGTTCAGCTGCTCGAGGGTGGCTACCAGGTTGTCGTCGTCGATGACCTCTCCAACTCCAGTGCCGTTGCCATCGACCGCGTCAAGACCATCGTGGGCGACGAGGCCGCCAAGAACCTCACCTTCTACGAGGCCAACGTGCTCGACCGCGATGTGATGAACAAGATCTTCGATACCCACCAGATCGACCGCGTCATCCACTTCGCCGGCTTTAAGGCCGTTGGCGAGTCGGTGAGCAAGCCTGTCGAGTACTATCACAACAACATCGAGAACACCCTGGTGCTCATCGATGTCATGCGCAACCATGGCTGCAAGTCCATCATCTTCTCGAGCTCTTCGACCGTCTACGGCGATCCGGACAATCCGCCCGTCACCGAAGAGGACCCCAAGAAGCCCGCGACCAACCCCTATGGTTGGACCAAGTGGATGATCGAGCAGATCCTCATGGACGTCCACACCGCCGACCCCGAGTGGGACGTCGTGCTGCTCCGTTACTTCAATCCCATCGGCGCCCATCCGTCGGGCCTGATTGGCGAGGACCCCAAGGGTATCCCCAACAACCTGGTGCCTTACGTCGCCCAGGTCGCCGTCGGTAAGCTCGAGGCCGTTCAGGTCTTTGGCAACGATTACCCCACCCCCGACGGCACCGGCGTGCGCGACTACATCCACGTGTGCGACCTGGCATCTGGCCACGTGGCCGCCCTCAACTGGATGAACGGCAAGACCGGCGTCGAGATCTTTAACCTGGGCACCGGCACCGGCACCTCGGTACTCGAGGTCGTCGCTGCCTTCTCCAAGGCCTGCGGCAAGGAGCTGGCCTATGTGATCCGCGAGCGCCGCGCCGGCGACATCGCCGCCAACTGGTGCGATGCCTCCAAGGCCGAGCGCATGATGGGCTGGAAGGCCCAGTACGATATCGCGGACATGTGCCGCGACAGCTGGAATTGGCAGAGCCACAACCCCAACGGCTTCGCCGACGCCGAGTAGCAAAAACCTACATACCGTTCTTGCCCCGATCTCACGATGTGAGACCGGGGCTTTTTCATGACGCGTAACCATTCACCAAAATACTTCCAACTTTTTTATCTTGCCTGTACATGTTTAAACAACATGTTTTACAATAGGCGTATCGAATCAGAACATCGGAGGCGGACTGCACACCCATCGGCAGGCCGACCCCACAACAAGAAGGTTGGTGAGCGCATTCATGGAGCGTGCAAGCGGCGTCCTCATGCCCGTCTCATCTCTGCCCGGACCATACGGAATCGGCGGCTTTGGCTGGAATGCCTACGGCTTCGTCGATTTTCTCGCCTCGTGCAAACAACATTACTGGCAGATTCTGCCCCTTACGACGACCAGCTATGGCGATTCGCCTTATCAGTCGTTCTCGGCCCGCGCAGGCAACCCCAACTTTATCGACTTTGCCGAGCTTATCGAGGCAGGGTATCTGGAGCAGCGCGATATCGATGGCGTGTATCTGGGATCCGACCCCAGCAATGTCGACTACGGTGCTATCTTTGGCGGCCGCCGTCAGATTCTCGACCGCGCCGCCGAGCGCTTTGCTGCCGACAAGCCGGCCGATTTCGATGACTTTATCCAGGCCAACGAGGACTGGCTCATCCCCTACTGTGAGTTCATGACCGTCAAAGAGGAGTGCGGTCTCAAGGCGTTTTGGGAGTGGCCCGCGGAGCTCCGCACCCGCGGCGAGGCTTCCGCCAAGGTCTGCGCCGACCATCCGGCGCGTATGCTCTACCACCAGATGACGCAGTACTTCTTCGATCGCCAGTGGAGCCGCCTCAAGGCCTATGCCAACGAGCGCGACATTCTCATCATCGGCGACCTGCCCATCTATGTCTCGCGTGACTCCGTCGAGATGTGGGCGACACCTGAGCTCTTTAAGATCGACGCCGCCGGCAATCCCGTGAGCGTCGCCGGCACGCCGCCCGACCAGTTCTCGGCCACCGGCCAGTACTGGGGCAACCCCATCTACGACTGGGACGCCATGGAGGCCGACGGCTTCTCCTGGTGGGAGGGCCGCATTCGCGCCGCCCTCGACATGTACGATGTCATCCGCCTGGATCACTTCCGCGGCTTCGAGGCCTATTGGGAGGTGCCGTTCTCCTCGCCTGATTCGTCCTACGGTTCGTGGACGCAGGGTCCCGGCCTCAAGCTCTTCAAGACACTCGAGGAAAAGCTCGGCACGCTGCCCATCATCGCCGAGGACCTGGGCTTCCTCACCCCCGGCGTCATCGATATGCGCGACAACTCGGGCTTCCCCGGCATGAAGATCCTGCAGTTTGCCTTTGAGGGCACCAACTCGTACTACCTGCCGCACAACTACATTGCCAACACCGTCGCCTACGTGGGCACTCACGACAACGAGACGGCACGCGGCTGGTTTGAAGGAACGGCTACCCCGCGTCAGCGCGAGCAGACAGCCCTGTACACCCATCAGCAGGCCGGCGAACCCATCGCCGACGCGCTCAACCGAACCATCGCAGCCAGCGTGAGCGACACGTGCATCTACACCATGCAGGACCTGCTCAACTTGGGCAACGAGGCGCGCATCAACACCCCTGCCACGCTGGGCGGCAACTGGACCTGGCGCATGCTCGACGGCGCCATCACCCGCGAGCTCGAGCACAAACTCACCGACTGGACCGAGACCTACTTCCGCATCCCGTCGGAAGCCGAAATCGAGCTTCCTCAATAGGAGCTACCGCGCCCGACCCCTCCCCACCGTGCGGACGCGCTTGCTTACCCGCGCGAGGCCACCCCAATCCCCTCGCGCGGGATTCTTATGAATTGCAGACATGTAATCAACCCATTACAGGAGGAAACATGCCCCAAATTAACCTCATGGAACTCGCCGAGCAGTCTTTTGGCACCTCGCTCGAGCAGCTCGACGACCGTCGCATTTACAAGCTGCTGGTCAAACTCGTGCAGGAGCGCTCCGCCGCCTGCCCGCTCAACAACGGCAAGAAAAAGCTCTATTACATTTCCGCCGAATTTTTGATCGGCAAGCTGCTCATCAACAACATGATCGACCTCGGCATCTACGACGAGGTTAAGGACCAGCTCACCGCCGCAGGCCACGACCTCAACAAGATCGAGGAGTTCGAGGTCGAGCCGTCGCTCGGCAACGGCGGCCTGGGCCGCCTGGCCGCATGCTTCCTGGATTCCATCGCCACGCTGGGCTTGACCGGCGATGGCGTGGGCCTCAACTATCACTACGGCCTGTTCCGTCAGCGCTTTGTCGACAACCAGCAGAAGGCCGTCCCCGACGAGTGGCTCGGTGAGCAGGACATCCTAGTCGACGACGACCGCTCCTACACCGTCGAGTTCGGCGATTTTGCCGTTACCTCCAAGCTCGTCAACATCGACGTGCCCGGTTACGGCCAGCCCACCAAGAACCGCCTGCGCCTGTTCGACCTGGCGAGCGTCGACGACGGCCTGGTCCCCGGCAGCTCCATCGACTTCGACAAGACAGAGATCGCCAAGAACCTCACCTTGTTCCTCTACCCCGACGATTCCGACGAGCAGGGCCGCCTGCTTCGCATCTACCAGGAATACTTCATGGTGAGCAACGCCGCCCAGCTCCTGATCGACGAGGCCATCGAGCGCGGCAGCAACCTGCACGATCTGGCCGACTACGCCGTGGTCCAAATTAACGACACGCACCCCACCATGGTCATCCCCGAGCTCATTCGCTTGCTCACCACCGAGCATGGCATCGAGTTTGACGAGGCCGTGACCATCGTACGCTCCATGGTCGCCTACACTAACCACACGATTCTTGCCGAGGCGCTCGAGAAGTGGCCGCTCGTCAGCCTGCAGAAGGTCTCCCCTGCCATCGCCGACATTATCGTCAAGCTCGATGAGATCGCGAAAGCCGAGCACGATGACCCGCGCGTCGCCATCATTGACGAGCACGACACCGTCCACATGGCCCACATGGACATCCACTTTGGCTTCTCCATCAACGGTGTAGCCGCCCTCCACACCAAGATTCTGGAGGACACCGAGCTTCATCCGTTCTACGAGATCTATCCCGAGAAGTTCTCCAACAAGACCAACGGCATCACCTTCCGCCGCTGGATCCATGGGGCCAACCCCGCGCTCGCCAGCCTGCTCGACGATGTGATCGGCACCGACTGGCGCAGCACCGGCGATCTGAGCAAACTCGCCAAGTTCGCCGACGACAAGAATGTTCTTGAGCGCCTGGCCGCCACCAAGACCGAGGCCAAGGCCATCATGCGCCAGTTCATGGCGCTCGAACAGGGCGTGACGATCCCATCCAACGCCATCATCGATGTTCAGGTCAAGCGTATCCACGAGTACAAGCGCCAGCAGATGCTCGCGCTCTACATCATCTGGAAGTATCTCGACATCAAGAACGGCAATAAGCCTAAGCACCCCGTCACCATCATCTTTGGCGGCAAGGCGGCCCCTGCCTACACTATCGCGCAGGACATCATCCATCTGATCCTGACGCTGTCGCAGTGGATTGCAAACGACCCCGACGTGGCTCCCTACCTGCAGGTTGTCATGATCGAGAACTACAACGTCACTGCTGCCGAGCGCGTGATCCCCGCCGCTGACATCTCCGAGCAGATCAGCCTGGCCTCCAAGGAGGCGAGCGGCACCTCCAACATGAAGTTCATGCTCAACGGCGCCCTAACCCTGTGCACGCTCGACGGTGCCAACGTGGAGATTGCCGAGCTCGTGGGCGACGAGAACATCTATACCTTTGGCGCCTCATCCAAGCAGGTCGAGCAGCTCTACGCCGACGGCACCTACAACGCCGGTGCGCTCTACCGCAAGCCCGGCATCAAGCTGCTGGTGGACTTCATCACCAACCCCGCCTTTATGGCGACCGGCAACGCCGAGCGTCTGCAGCGCCTGCACGACGACATCAAGGGCAAGGACTGGTTTATGGCCCTGCTCGACATCGAGGAGTACATCCAGACCAAGGAGCGCGTGCTAGCAGACTACGAGGACCAGGATGTCTGGATGCGTAAGGCGCTGATCAACATCGCCAATGCCGGCACCTTCTCAT
The DNA here is from genome assembly GCF_003465825.1 of Collinsella sp. AF02-46-1. Taxonomy (GTDB): domain Bacteria; phylum Actinomycetota; class Coriobacteriia; order Coriobacteriales; family Coriobacteriaceae; genus Collinsella. The sequence continues at coordinate 11,935 of NZ_QSBV01000025.1, read as the reverse complement.
CCGACCGCACGATTTCCCAGTACAACGACGAGATTTGGCACCTGAGCTAATTTCATTTTCTTTACCCATCCTCTTGAAAACGGAGTCGTGGTAACACGGCTCCGTTTTTTGTGCCCGCGTGTTGGCCTGCGGTCCGCCTCTTCCAGACACTCTCAATCTGTAACATCTACCCGGCAGAATTGGGCCTATCTGTTACAGATCGAGACAAACAGAATTGCCCCGATGAACTGTCTCGATCTGTAACAGATAACCGCCGGAATCGGGTCTAACTGTTACAGGATGAGACAAACGGATAAGCCAGCTAAAAACAATCTTTATCTGTAACAGTCAGCCGCCAAAAACCGTCCTTCATGTTATGGATTGAGACAGTTCGAAATAACGAAAAGTTTCATCTCAATCTGTAACATCTAGGCCCCATTCGACCCTCCAATTGTTATGGATTGAGACAGAAGGGCAGACGGCTCAGCAATGTCTCAATCTGTAACACCTAGACCGACTTTGGCCCTCGTCCTGTTACAGATTGAGACAGTCCGCCAGACAGCCCCGGCACAAAGAAAGGCTCCCCTCTCGCCCAGTGGACAGGAGGGGAGCCTTATATGTGACCACGGCAAAAGGATGGCAAAGCCGCAGTCGCCCAAAGGGAGGGCCTGGATGCACCGGGCCTAGATAAGGTTCTTGCCAGACACCTTATCGAAGAGATGAGTCGCGTTCTTCTCGAACTTGAACCAGATGGGGTCGCCCGCCTTGAGCGCACCCTTGGCCTCAAGATCGACGACGGGAATGATCAGGACGAACTGGCCATCGGGAGCAGTCACGTGGACATGCTCGGTCGAACCCATGAGCTCGGTCACCTCGACGGTGCCCTGGAGCGCACCCTCCTCGCCCTTGTCGGCAAGCAGGATCTGCTCGGGGCGCACGCCGGCCGTGATCTCCTTCACGTCGCCGCCGTCCCAGTTGAGAGCAAGCTGAGCGCAGGTCTCGGGAGCCAGCGCGACATTCATGTCGTCGGTCTTGACGGTAAAGCCGTTGCCCGAGCGCACCAGCTGGGCATCGAAGAAGTTCATCTGCGGCACGCCGATAAAGCCGGCGACGAAGATGTTCGCGGGATGGTTGAAGACCTCCTGCGGGGTGGCGATCTGCTGGACGACGCCGTCCTTCATGACCACGATGCGATCGCCGAGGGTCATAGCCTCGGTCTGGTCGTGAGTAACGTAGATGAACGTGCCCTTGATCTCGTGACGCAGCTTAATGAGCTCGGCACGCATCTGGTTACGAAGCTTGGCATCCAGGTTGGACAGCGGCTCGTCCATCAGGAAGACCTTGGGGTCACGCACGATGGCGCGGCCGATGGCGACGCGCTGGCGCTGGCCGCCCGAAAGCGCCTTGGGCTTACGGTCGAGGTACTCGGTAATACCCAGGATCTCAGCAGCGGAGCGAACCTTACGGTCGATCTCGTCCTTGGGGACCTTCTTGAGCTCGAGCGTAAACGCCATGTTCTCGTACACCGTCATATTGGGGTACAGAGCATAGCTCTGGAACACCATGGCGATGTCGCGGTCCTTGGGAGCGACGTCGTTGACGCGCTTGCCATCGATGAGCACATCGCCCGAGGTGATGTCCTCCAGGCCGGCGATCATGCGCATCGTCGTGGACTTACCGCAGCCAGAGGGGCCAACGAGGACGATGAACTCCTGGTCGTGAACGGTGAGGTTGAAGTCCTCTACAGCAAGCACACCGTCCTCGGTAACCTTAAGGTTGTGCTTCTTCTCCTCGGTCTTCTTCTTTTTGCCAAAGAAGCCCTTCTTTTTTGACTCGTTGTTGGGATACACCTTCTGAACATGTTTGAGAACGATCTCGGCCATGTCTTTACCTTTCGATACGCGGCGCCGCGCTGAGGGGCGCCGCCAAAACTTGCAAAACAGTTACGGCATCAGCCCTTGACGGCACCTGCCACAACGCCGTCAATGATGTACTTCTGGCAGAAGATGTACATGATGACGATGGGGATGACGACCATCATGATGCATGCCATCATGGGGCCGAGCTCGACGTGGCCGTAGCCGCCGCGGAAGTACTGGATCAAGATAGGAATGGTCTTGTACTTGGTGGAGTCGAGCGTAAGGTAGGGCAGCAGATAGTCGTTCCAGACCCACATGGTCTCGAGGATGCCAACCGAAAGATAGGTGGGCTTCATGATGGGAAGGACGATCTTAAAGAACACCTGGACCGGGTTGCAGCCGTCGATCATGGCCGCTTCCTCGATCTCGAGCGGGATGTTCTTGACGAAGCCGGCGAACATAAAGACCGCGAGGCCCGCGCCAAAACCAAGGTAGATGAAGCAGATGTTAAACGGCGTGTTAAAGCCGATGCGGTCCGCGAGGTTGGACAGCGTGAACATGAGCATCTGGAAAGGCACGACCATCGAGAAAACAAACAGGTAATAGAAGAAGTTCGAAATCTTGCTGTTGACGCGTACCACGTACCAAGCGCACATGGAGCAGCACACCAGAATCAGCACGACCGACGTGACCGTGATGATAAGCGAGTACATAAACGCCGAGGCAAAGCCCTGCTCGTTAAGAGCGTGCACGTAGTTTGCAAGGCCGTTGAACGTCTCGGGCGTGAGCAGGTCGAACGCCGTGGTGGTGCTGATTGCGGTCGCTTTCTTAAAGGAATTGAGCGCAATCATGAACACGGGGTAGATCCATGCGAGCGACAGGATCGTAAAGAAAATCGAGAGCGCGCGGTTGATAACCTTATCGCGTTTCATTACTGCTGCACCTCCTTGGACCTCGTGGCCTTAAGCTGAATCATGGAGATGGCTACGACCAGGATGCAGAAGATAACTGCCTTGGCCTGACCGATGCCCTGCCATGCGATGCCAGCACGCGAATAGAACGTGTTGTAGATGTTCAGGGCGAGCATCTCGGTGGAGTGCGCCGGGGCGCCACCGGTAAGGGCGAGGTTCTGGTCGAACAGCTTAAAGCCGTTGGTGATGGACAGGAACAGGCAGATGGTGATGGTCGGCATCAGGTTGGGGATCTTAACCTTCCAAAACGTCTGCCATGCCGTAGCGCCATCGACCTTGGCGGCCTCGATGTAGTCAGACGGAATGGACTGCAGACCGGCGATGTAGATGATCATCATGTAGCCGACCTGCTGCCACAGGGTCAGGATGATAAGGCCCCAGAAGCCAGCGGCGGAGTTGAGGGCGATAAGCTGGGCACCCACGTTGGAGAGCAGGCAGTTGATCAGAATCTGCCAAATGTAACCCAGTACAATGCCGCCAATCAGGTTAGGCATAAAGAAAATCGTACGGAAGATGTTGGTGCCCTTGAGCGCCTTGCGAGTGAGCGCCTGCGCAATGGCCAGCGCGATCACGTTGATGAGCACCGTCGACAGGAAGGCAAACGCCACGGTAAAGAAGAACGACGTGGAGAACTGCGGATCGGACAGCGCGCGCACATAGTTCTCGATACCGACAAAATGCGCGTTGTTGATGGTAATAAACTGGCAGAACGAGAGATAGAAACCCTGGATAAAGGGAATCACGAACCCGATCATAAACGCCAGGCACGTGGGCAGCATAAAGAGCGGCCACCAGCGCTTGAGTGCTTTGCCCATAGAAGGGTCCTTTCAATATGCAGGGGGCGGGCAAACCTACGTCTGCCCGCCCCCTGTCGCTAATCAGATAGCTTGGGCAGCAACTGCTTACTCGGAAGCAGCCTTCTCGGTCTTCCAGCCATCGACGAAGGCGTTCTTGACGCCGTCCCACTTGGTGTTGTCGGCAGCATAAGCGATGAGAGCCTGCTTGAGGTTCTTCTTCCACTCCTCGGAGGGGATGTAAACGAAGTCCCAAGCGACGGTCTTCTTGCCGTCCTTGGCCATAGCAACGGCCTGCTGAGAGAAGACGTTGGTGGTCTCCTTAGCGCTCTTGAACGGGGCGGTCAGACCCATCTTGTCAGCGATGATGCTGGTGGCGGTGTCAGAAGTGACGCACCAATACATGAAGTCCTCGGTGGCCTTCTGGGCATCCTCGGAAGCCTGGGAGCTGACGCACCAGTAGTTCTCGCCGCCGGAGCACAGGCCCTGGTTCTCCTCGCCGTCGACGCCGATGTAGATCGGCAGCATGCCGAGCTGGTCGTCGGTCATACCGGCCTTGATGAGGTCGGCGTAGGCCCAAGAGCCGTTCTGGTAGAAGACGGCCTTGCCGGTTGCGAACTCATTGGTGGCGTCGTCACCGGTCTTGGAGGCGAGCTGCGAAGGATCGCAGGTGGAGTCGGTGATGTACAGGTCGAAGATCTGCTTAAAGTTGTCGAGATACTCGCCCTTGATCTCGTCGTCCTCCTGGTTGTGCTCCTTCTCGAACTCGTAGTAGAGCGGGAGGTTGGCGAGGTGGGTGGTGTAGCGCCAGCTGGAGGAGTCATCCATGCCGGCGGAAGTGAAGGCACCGTCAACGCCGAGCTCGTCCTTGCGGGCCTGGATGTCATCGGCGCAAGCCTTCAGCTTGTCGAAGGAGTTGATGTCCTCGGCCTTGTAGCCAGCCTTCTCGAGGAGCTCCTTGTTGTAGATGATGCCGTAGCTCTCCTGAACCCAGTCGATACCCAGATCCTTGCCATCGGACTGCAGAGCCAGGGAGTCGTCGATGAGCTCGCCGCGGAGCTTGGTGTCGGACAGATCGGCGCAGTAATCCTTCCAGTTCTTAAGACCGGTGGGGCCGTTGACCTGGAACAGCGTCGGAGCGGAGCTCTTGGACATCTCGGACTTGAGCTTCTCCTCGTAGGTGTTGGAGGCGGCGGTCACGATCTTGACCTCGACGCCCTTCTCCTTCTTGTACGCCTTGGCGATCTCCTTCCACTCCTTGTCGACCTCGGGCTTGAACTGGAGGAAGTAGACCTCGGCAGCGTCACCAGAAGCAGAGGAGCCAGAGCCGGCAGAACCACCGCAGCCCACGAGGCCCAGACCAAGAACCGCAGCCGCGGAACCAGCAAAGCCCAGGAACTGCCTTCTGCTCATTTCGTTCTTCATTACAATCCACCCTTTCACACCGTGGCGGCACCCTTTGCCGCCGCCTTCGGAGATTGGCTCGGGGACTTTGCCCCTTTTGCTGATTTGTACAATACGCTATTTGGCTAGTTGTTTGAACAAGTATTACTAGAGCGGTAGAAAAACTTCGGTGAACGGTAATTTCGACTTGATACTTGACAAGTTTTGTATAAACAATTATTTGTTATCGAATGCAGAGAAAACGCCCGGTCAAGCCGATGCATCGTCGGTTTGACCGGGCGTTTTCTCTTTGAGGGCATGAGTCTCGTCAGGCTGCGAGCTAGCCGGCTATCGCTTGGAGTTGACGCGGTAGTGGAAGATCTCAGGATGCGTGCGGGCATGCGTGACCTCGAACAAGATGCCGTCCGAGGTGTACGACTGGCTCTCCATAACGGCGACGCAGTTGTACTTGCCAAGGTCCAAGTAGCTGCAGTCCTCATCGTTGGCAAGCTCGACGCTCACCGTACGGCGGCTCGCCATCACTTTGACGCCACGCTTGTGCTCCAGATAGTCGTAGATAGAGCTTGCCGCAATCTCGGGGGTCAGGCCCTTGGCGATCGACTCCAAAAAGTAGCCATGGTCCACCTGGCGCGCGCTGCCGTTGAGGCTTCGGACACGCACTACACGAATCAGCTCCTCGCCCACCTTAAAGCCTAGGCGACGAGAAAGTTGCTCCGTGCAAATCAAATGTTCAAAAGACTTGACCTCGGTCGATGCGACGGCATTGTTGCGTTTTGCGAACTCGCCAAACGACTCAACCTCTTCGAGTGCGCCCAACATGTCGGTTTCGCCCTTAAGCCAAATAACGCGCACGCCCTTGCCGTGTATGGGCTGCACAAACATCCCGTCGGCCAGCATGCTCAAGGCGCGTCGAACGGTATTGCGCGTGCAGCCAAACTCCGCGGTCAGCTCGGCTTCGGTTGGCAGCATCTCCTGAAACGCATAGGTCCCGTTGATGATGCGCGAACGGATCTCGCGGTAGATTCCTTCGTATATCGCTTTTGGCATGACTTCACCTCTAATGATATATGTATGGCTAGGCACGATAGCATTTCTTAAAGTTGTTCAAACCGATTATCGGTAAAGCACGGATTATTTACCGTCGACGGCCCCCCCCCGAAACCCAAATCGGACCGAATCAAAACCGTCAATGCGGCAAGCAGCCAGTCCTCTACAATGAGTTCATTGTTTAAACGTTCTTGCTCGCACAGCATGTTGCATCCGGAAGGCATATTATGCTGCAGAAAATCCAACGTTTTGGTGGGGCCATGTTTGCGCCCGCCATGCTGTTTTCCATATCGGGCCTTATGGTCGGCATCTCCGCTCTCGCAACGACTGTGGACATCGTCGGTGACCTCGCCACATACGGAACCCCCTGGTACGTATTCTGGGCTATCATCCAGCGCGGCTCGTGGACGGTCTTTAAACGCCTTCCACTCCTTTTTGCCGTAGCGCTGCCTATTGGCCTTGCCCAAAAGCAACCGGCGCGCTGCTGCCTCGAGGCACTCGTGGCCTATTTTGCCTATTGCTTCTTTTTGAGCGAGATCATTAAGCTGAGCGGCGACAACCTTGGGCTTAAGTACCCGTCGTTTTTGACCTCCGCTAGCGGCATCACCGTCATCGACGGCATCAAGACGCTCGACACCGGCATTATCGGCCCGCTGGCGGTGTCGGCAACCGTCGTCGCGATCCATGACCGCTTCTACGATGCCAAGGTTCCCGATTGGCTCGGCACCTTCTCGGGTTCCTCGCTGGTCTACCTCATCAGCTTTTTTGCCGTGTTTGCCCTTGCCGCCATCTCGGCCGCCATCGTGCCTTTCGCATACGCTGTGACCGAAACGCTGCGCCACGCACTTGCGGGCGTCGGCCCCTTCGGCGTGGGCATCTTTGTGTTTTTGGAGCGAGCACTCGAGCCCATGGGGCTGCACCACCTGCTCTATATGCCCATCTATTACGACAATCTGGTCATTCACGACGGTATTTACGCCACGTGGACCAACCTGCTCCCCATTCTCTCCCATAGCACGCGCCCTTTAAATGAACTTGCGCCCTGGGCAGGTTTTACCGCCACCGGCTGGGGCAAGCTCTTTGGCCTTCCCGCCATCGCGGCAGCATTCTATTTCACCGCCAAACCCGAACGCCGCGCCGGCCTTAAGGTCATCCTTTTGCCCGCCATCGTCGCCTCGGTGGTCTGCGGCGTCACCGAACCGCTCGAGTTTCTCTTTATGTTCACCTATCCCGGACTCTTTTTGCTCTACGCCGTCCTATCCTCCTGCCTTGCCATGACCATGAACTTCTTTGGCATCGTCGGCATCTTCTCAGGCGGTCTCATGGAAATGACGGCCTTCAACTTCATCCCACTCATGCGAATGCATGCCGGCTCCTACCTTTTGGCGCTCGGTATCGGTCTGATGTTTAGCGCTGTCTTTTTTCTGGTCTTCCGGGGCCTCATTCTGGCTTTCGACCTAAAAACCCCAGGCCGCGAGGATCATATCGCCAGCGATGCGGCGCTCGCACGTCTGACGGGAAAAAGCTCTGCCAAAGAAGGCGCGGCCCAAAACGGCACCGACAACCAATCATCCCAAGATCATCTGCTTGCTGAGCAAGTCGTTGCGCTCTTGGGTGGCGTTAGCAATATTGTAGGAGCGACCAATTGCGCCACGCGTCTGCGCGTTGAGGTCGCAGAACCTTCCGTTGTCGCAGACAACGCAGCCTTCGTCGCGGCGGGCGCCAAGGGCCTCATCATTACGGGCAAGACCGCCCAGGTGATTATTGGCATCTCCGTTCCCCGCGTTAAAGAGCATTTTGACCAGATCATGGGCCTCGAGCCGGGATTTGTGCCCACCACCTCGGCCTCCCCTGCCGCCAGCGCAGCCCATAAGCGCGGCGATATCTGCTTCTTCGATATCGACGGAACACTCGCCTGGCAAGACCCTCGAGTGGCACAAGAGCTTCCCGAGAGCGAGCGAGACCTCTCCCCCTATCCCAATGAAGCGGTCTCGCAAGCCATCCGTGATTTTGTCGCCAAGGGCAATATGGCGTTTATCTGCACAGGGCGCACGCTGAGCTGCATCCATCCAAAGCTGCTCGAGCTGCCCTGGACCGGCATCGTCTGCCTCGCGGGTGGCTATGTCGAACTTGAGGGACACGTGATTCGCGATTTGGCGATGACGCCCGGCATGCTGCAGCGCCTTGCTCCCATTCTTGAGCAATCGGACGAAGTGATTCGTTTTGAGGGACTCAATGGCGTCGTTCGCATGAGTGCCGATGCGCCCGACGCCCCGGGATACGCCCGCACCGTGGGCGATGCAATTACGCAGCTGCAACATTACAGCGCCTACAAGATCTTAATGTCCACGTCGCTTGCCAACCGCATCGCTCAGGATCAAGCGTTTGAGCCGCTGCTCTGCTTTAACGAGCTCGAGCTCGAAGTGACCGAGATTTCGCCTCGCGAATGCACCAAGCGCGAGGGTATCCAGTCCGTACTCGACGCCCTCGATCCCCACCACGGAACCGTATACGGCATCGGCGACGCCAGCAATGACGTCTCGCTGATGAACGCCGTCGACGTTGGCATCGCCATGGGCAACGCACCGGACTTCCTCAAGGAAAAGGCTGACTATGTCACCGACAGCATCGACCACGACGGCGTCGTCACCGCGCTCGAACACTTTGGGCTTATCTAGCCAAGCCCCTACCGCACTTGCGGCCGCATGGACCAATCGTCTTCAACCGCCGCGCTCGACGCCCTAATGTGGCAATATGTTGTCTGCATAATGCAACGATGCAACCTATCAAAGAATGCGAGAACCCGTGTCCAGTCCGTTTACCAGCTTTTTAGCCCAGCACTTTGACCAGATTAACGACTATCTGGCCACGTTCTTTGACGGACAGGCGACTTCCGCCGATATCGAGCGCTACCTGTATACCCCGCTCTCGGCATTTACGGCAAACGCTGGCAAGCGCCACCGCCCGCTCATCTGCATGCTCGCCGCCACTGCGGTAGGCGGCAGCTTTGAGAGCGCCCGCAGCGCAGCGGCGGCCATCGAGCACTTTCAGTCGGGCGCACTCATCCACGACGACATCGCCGACAACGGGCAGATTCGTCGCGGCAAGCCCTGCATGCACCTTACCGAGGGCACCGGTCTTGCCATCAACTGCGGTGACCTGGCGCTCACCATGGTCACCAAGACGGTTCTCGACGACCCCACACTCAACGCAGACGTGAAGCTTCGCGTGCTCCACGAGCTTACCGAGATGATCGTCCGTACCATCGAGGGCCAGGCGCTCGACCTGGGCTGGGTCCGCGACGGGCGCTTTGACATTTCGGTCGACGATTATCTGGACATGGCGACGCACAAGACCGCGTACTACAGCGGAGCGACGCCGCTTGCCGCCGGAGCCATTATCGGCGGCGGCAGCGAAGAGCAGATTGAGGCACTGCGCGCCTTTGGGCTGCACACGGGCCTTGCCTTCCAGATTCAAGACGACCTGCTCAACTTGATCGGCACCAAGGAGGCCGCCAACAAGGACTTCCGCACCGATATCACCGAGGGCAAGCGCACCCTCGTTGCCGTGCATGCCCTGTCAGACGAGCGCCATCACGACGAGGTCGAGGCAATCCTTTCCTCGGGCACCGAGGACCCTGCGCAGCTCGCACGCGCCGTGGAGATCTTCCAGCAGACCGGCTCCATCGAATATGCTCACGCCTACGCGCTGGACCTGACCGCAAAAGCCAAGGCTGCCATCGAGAACGTTGAGCTTGACCCGCACGCACGCGAACTGTTCCTCTCCATGGCAGATTTCTTTGTGGAGCGCCTCAACTAGCGGGGGTCACAAAACCTGTGGGCAGCGCGTTTGGGTACAAGTTGCTACACTGTTGAGTGCATGTTTATGCATTGTCTCGCGTTGTCTATCCGACACGCGCTCAAAATTGTACGAATCGTACGCCGAAAGGGGTTCGTTCATGGAACCTATTACCACGGGCATGCAGGGAGCAGCCGTCGAGGATGTTCAGTCCCGCCTTCTGCAGCTCGGTTACACCATCGATGCCGACGAGGTCGCCGACAAGCGCTTTGGCACCACCACCGAGCAGGCCGTCAGCACCTTCAGGCTCGACAGCGGCCTTGCTGCCGGTCATGCCGTCGATATCCCCTGTTGGAGCGCCCTGGTCGACGCCTCGTATAAGCTGGGCGACCGCACCCTGTATCTGCGCATGCCCAATTTCCATGGCGCCGATGTGCAGGCCCTGCAGCGCGCTCTCAACGTTTTGGGCTTTGCCTGCGGCGAGGACGACGGCTACTTTGGTCCGCATACCGAGGCCGCCCTGCAGCAGTTCCAGGAAAATGTCGGCCTGTTTGCCGACGGCATGGCCTTCCAGGACACCTACGCCTACATCAACCGCCTGCACCATGTGTGGGAGGGCAAGCCCTCGGTCACCGAAGCCGAGTCCCGCATCGGTTTTGCTCGCGCCGCCAACGTGCTCGAGCGCTTCCAGATCGCCGTTATCGGTGAGGACCCCATCGCACGCAGTGTTGCTTCGCGCATGTGGAACATCGCCACGGCAACGACCGACAACAGCGGCATGATGCTCTGCGACTCCGAGGTCCCAACCGACGTTGACCTGGTGCTCGAGATCGCAAGCGACGAGCTGCCCGCCGACGCCGCGCCACGCGCCACGATTGCCCTCGCCGAGTGCCACAACCTGGCCCAGCGCATCCGCACCGCCAATGTCGCCGCGCAGCAGAAGCCGGCTCGCATTCGCATTGAGCTCACGGGCATGACGCGCTACAACGGCACCTTCACGGCCAGCGACGCGCAGACGCTCGCCGTACGCCTACTCGACGGCGTTTGCGATGCCCTCGCAGATTAGGTAAACTAGACGAGTTGCTTTTGGGCAACACCACACATTGGGACGTAGTTCAACGGTAGAACTCCGGTTTTTGGTGCCGGCTGTTGGGGGTTCGAATCCCTCCGTCCCAGCCATTAAAACTGAGCGCCCTAAGCCCATAACGGCCCAGGGCGCTTTCTTGTGGGCAAGCGGAGGAATTCGAACCCGCAAGGGTGCGGAGCTGAGGAAACGCGAAGCGTTTTCCAGCGCAGCACGCAAGGAGCGAAGCGACGCAGCGGGGCGCGGCCGCCGAAAAGGCGGACGCGGAATCCCTCCGTCCCATACCAGCCAAGAGCCCCTCACGTCAAGCAAATCGAGCCAACGCCGCCAAGCGGAGGGATCCAACCCGCAAGGGTGCGGAGCGACGCAGCGGGGCGCGGCCGCCGCAGGCAGACGCGGTGTCGGCACTTGGGGACGCTCCTAAGTGCCGGCATTATAGGAACGTCCCCAAGTGCCGGCTCGGGACTATTTTCGAGGACCCTCCGAAGGACTGTGGCCAAAAAACGGCAAATATGAGTACTGTTACCGTTGTAGCTACATTATTTTCGTTAATAAAAGAAGATCTTAATGAGATTTATTCGCATCAAGGTCTTCCTTTAATGAACACTTGAGGAGATACGGCAGCTTATCTGCTCGATCGACACGTCAAATCACCTTAAATGTGGTCAAAATTACTGCTACTAAAAGAGTATCAGTACTCATATTTGCCGTTTTTTGGCCACAGTCCTTCGGAGGGTCCTCGAAAATAGTCCCGAGCCGGCACTTGGGGACGTTCC
>NZ_QSBV01000025.1:0-213 GCF_003465825.1 Collinsella sp. AF02-46-1 | reverse complement strand
CCACGGCTCTTTATAGACACCCTGTACAGCGACGGTGGTAGATTTCGGAACGTGTCCGTCAGCCCCGTTCCGAAAAGCGAGCCGCATGCAACGGCCAAGCCACGACAGGCCCCGGGAGAGCGGGGACACCGGCTTAGGTTTATCGCGAGTTCCGCACGAACAGGAGGCCACTTAATGTGGCCTCCGTCGTGAGCAGGACTGTAGAGCAGGAAA
>NZ_QSBV01000024.1 GCF_003465825.1 Collinsella sp. AF02-46-1 | reverse complement strand
TGAATGTGGGAGGTGTTCGGATAAAGTCGATAATCAAGGCCATAAAATCAGGATGGCTATCTAGTATTCAAAACTAGATAGCCATCCAATCAATCAAAAAGATGGCTATAATTGTTGGGGAACAATTAGAAAGGACCCTCAATGAGCTGGGCACTTATCTCCGATTCGAGCTGCAATCTTCGCGATTGGCAACCAACCGCACCTCATACCACCTTTGCATTTGCACCCCTTAAGATCCGAGTGGGGGAGCGTGAATTCGTTGACGACCTCTCGCTCGATGTTCACGAGCTTAATGTTGCCATTCAATCGGAAGCCGGCGCATCATCGAGCGCCTGCCCAAGCGTAGGGGAGTGGGCTGAGCTCTTTAAGCTCGCTGACAAGACGATTTGCATGCCCATCTCCGAGGGCGTCTCGGGAAGCTACAATGCCGCGGCCACCGCGCGTGACATGGTGCTTGCCGAAGAGCCCAACCGTCAGATTCATTTGGTTAACTCGCGAGCCGCAGGTGGCAAAATGGATCTGATCTTCTTGCTGTTCGACCGCTATCTTACGAGCAACCCGGATGCCTCCTTTGAGGACGCCTGCGCTTACTTCGATAGCTTGGAGCAGAACAGCAAGATCCTCTTTAGTTTGTGCAACTACGAAAACCTTGCGAAGGCCGGACGTATCCCTAAGGCGGCCGGCGTTATTGCTAACAAGCTCAATATCCGCATTTTGGGCACGGCGAGCGAAGCGGGCAAAATTGAACTCGTTGGGCACACCCGCGGCGAAAAGAAGATGCTCACCAAGATTGTCGACACCATGGAGGCCGAAGGCTTTACCGGCGGCGAGGTCGTTATCGACCATGTCGAGAATGAGGCGGGCGCCCAAGCACTTGCCAGCCGCATTGTGGAGCATTGGCCCGGCTCCAAGACGATTATCATGCCCTGTAACGGGCTAGATTCATACTATGCCGAGATGCACGGCCTCATTATCGGCTACGGTATGGGCGTGGCGTCGGGCCGATAATATCCAACTAGACAAACGTATGGGCGGGATAAGGAGCCATTGGCTCTTTATCCCGCCCATCTTATACCTCGGTTAGCTATTAAACCCATTGAACTTGAGATAGCTCATCAGATACGCCTTCGAAACGAAGGACGATACCGCACTGCGCACGAGCAACGATTCGCGCGTAACCTGATGTGCGGTATCGGGCACGGGAGTCTGCTCAACAGAAAACGCCGCACGAATCGATGCCTCGAGCTGATCGACAACATAATCGAAAGCCGTCGGAGCGTCGTAGCTCAAGCGCTGAATATTAAAGAGCGCCTGAACCGCAGCGATGGGCAGCACCTGCTTAAAGATACAAATGGCGATGAGACGCGCAATCTGCTCACGGCCATACTGCTTTTTAACCGGAGCAGGAACGAGGCCGACCTTTACGTAGTTATTGATCATCGATGGCGTGATAACGGGTTGCTCTACGCAAATCGAAAGCGGCTCCATCCACAGCGCAACATATTCAATAACCTGATCGCGATAGAGCGTTACGTTGGGCAGCTGGTCATAGCGTGGCAGGCTCAACGCGTTGAGTTTACCCACCATATCGGACTGAATAAATGCATCCGGCAGAACCGTCGGCTGAATATCCTCAGGCTTAATGCTGACCGACGTATCGGACATCGGGATAACATGTTTAGCATGGTTCATAAGAGGCCCCCGTTCGTTTTCTATATTGTATTCTAGGTTATATAGTTTTGCATACTACATAGCCGCAAAGTAAAAGTGGTTGGACGGCACATTGATGCACTGTCCAACCACTATGTTTAAAGATAGCAACCTTACATAAGATATATTATCGTACTTATCCACGGAGAAACGCGTATGCGCTCGTTGCCGCTATGGCTCCGTCCGAAACAGCGGTCACAACCTGGCGTAAACGTTTGGAACGGATATCGCCAGCGGCAAATAGACCTGGCGTGCGGGTCGCCATGGATTCATCAGTCAGAATGCCGCCATCAGGCGCCAGATCGACTAGATGCTCAACAAGCTCGGTATGTGGCTGCGTCCCCGTAAAGACAAAGATGCCAAACGAGCCGGGCTCAAATGACTCGGCATGAGTTTCCCCAGATGCATTGTCCTTAAAGGTAATCGTCGTTGGCATGGCTTCGCCCGATAGCTCCACAATACTAGTTTGGTACCTAACTGTAATATTGTCCTTTGCGAGTACTTTCTGAACAACACCATCCGGCGCACGGAACTGGTCGCGGCGCAGCACGATGGTCACACTGCTGGCAATGTCGGACAGGAACAGCGCCTCTTCGCATGCCGAATTGCCACCACCGATTACAAAAACCTGCTTGCCGCGGAAAAACATGCCGTCACATGTTGCGCAATATGAAACGCCACGACCGCGATACGTATCCTCGCCTGCGAAACCTGCCGGACGCGGCGTGGCACCCATGCAAGCGATAACGCTCGAGGCCAGCGTATCGCCCATATCGTGATGCACCGTAAACAACGCTGCATCGGCATCGTAATCGATACCCGTAACCATGCTCCATGTAACCTGTGCTCCCAGGCCCTCTGCATGCTGCTGAAAACGCTCGCCGAGTTCGGCGCCACTCAGGAGCGGGAAACCCGGATAGTTCTCGACCTCATTGGTTGTGGCGATCTGCCCTCCCGACATGCCCTGCTCAATCACGGTCGTCGTAAGGTTGGCACGCGCAGCATAAATGGCGGCAGCATAGCCCGCGGGGCCGCCACCGATAATCGCAACATCGATCGGCTTATCGGTAGTCATGAAGCGTCCTTTCGTCGAAACGTTGTCGTTCTTTGCGCTCGTACCCAAATTTACGTGAACGTGACACTCATGCACTACAATGATAAATCCGTATTACAAAGCTGAAGGGGAGTTATCGATGGACCAGGCGCAGACGAGTGACGACGCTCCCCTGCTCACGCACAGCACTCCCCAATCGGAGCAAACCACGCTCCTGGCTCAGCAAAAACCTCTCGTGACCATCGTGCACGCCTCCGTTGGCTCGGGCCACAAGGCCGCCGCAAATGCGATAGCGCAGGCATTCGACCTCATCCGCGGCACCAATGGCATCCCCGAGGATATTGAGATTGAAGTGCTCGATATCCTTGATTTTGGACGTATTAAATTCGACGGCAATAAGACCGCGGCTTCTTTTACGGGAGCCACGCGCCCCATTTACGACCTGACCTGGCGATATACGCTTACGGGACATCTTCTCTGGGGTGGCGGAACGGCATGGTCGCGAATTATGTTCCCCGCCTTCAACGAATATATTCGTAGCCGCAGGCCCATAGCCGTGGTTGCAACGCACATCACAGCAGCCAATGTTGCCGTGGGCGCCCGCGTAATTACGGGTATCGATTATCCGGTCATCTGCGTACCGACCGACTACGAAGTCGAGGGATGGTGGCCCCACAAGGACACCGATTTATTCTGTGTTGCCAACGAATTTATGGCCGAAACGCTGCGTCCGCGCAAGGTGCTCGAGACAAAGATTCGCATTACCGGCATTCCTATTCGCACCGGATTCGACACGGATTACGATCGCGAGGAAGAGCTAGCTAAGTTCAACCTCCCCACCGACAAGACCGTCGTGCTGGTAATGGCCGGTGCCAGCTTGCCTCAACCGTACGTTCGCTTTCGCGCGGAGATGGACCGCACCCTCCCCTTCCTACGCAGCTTCGAAGACATGCACTTTGTCTTTTTGCCGGGCAAAGACACCGAATATGCCACCCGCCTCAAAACGCTCTTCGACGCCATGAAGCTCGAAAACGTCACGGTTCTGGACTATGTCGATGATATGGCAGCGCTTATGCTCGGCTGCGACCTGGCAATTCTCAAATCGGGCGGACTCACCGTCACCGAATGCCTGTGCGCACACCTGCCGATGATCCTGTTGGGCAAGTCCTATGGCCAGGAAAAGGCCAACACCACCATGCTCACCGGCATGGGCGCCAGCATGCATGTCACCACCGCACGAGAGCTCATCGTGACGTTGCGACATCTCCACGATCATCCTGAGTCGCTCAAGGCACTGCTCATCAACGGCGAAGTACTACGCCGCCCCCACGCAGCCGAAGAAATAGCCATCGCAACCATGGAGCTCGTAGGCAAACCCCAAAAGCGCAAACGAGCCTTCTGCCGCTTCTACTGGGGCGGAAAACCCGCGCACATCCGCTAGCGTCTTAATTTCCGCTTGCCTGCGGGAGGCCCCTATATATCATCCCGTGCTCAAACATTCTCGCTTCGCTGCGAAACTGCGCGCGGGACGATATATAGGGGCCTCCCGCAGGTAAGCTGCGTTAACGTACCAGCGGCTATACCAGATTCCCCACCAGTAGAATCTGCAAAGGGGAACCAGAAAATATAAATACAGTAAGTCGATGCGACAAAGGAGGCGTCCCTTCATCGCATCGACTTACTAGAAAAGTAAATATTGTTTCAAGCGAGTAGCCGCCCGCCCGGGGCTTACCTATATCGTTCCACGCGCAGTTTCGCAGCGAGCGAAGCGACGCGAGAATGTTTGAGCATGGAATGATATAGGTAAGCCCCGGGCGGGAGGGATACGGGCGCCCTAGGCGATGCCGCTGGAGCCGAAGCCTCCTTTGCCTCGGTCGGTTTCGTCTAGTTCTTCTACTTCTATGAGATTGACCGTGGGGACTTCTTGGATGACGAGTTGGGCTATGCGGTCGCCTTTATTGATTTGAATGTTATTGGAGGGATCCAGGTTGATGAGGATAACCTTGAGTTCTCCTCGGTAGTGGGCGTCGATGAGGCCCGGCGTATTGACTATAGACAGGCCCTGCTTGATGGCCAAGCCGCTGCGGGGCTGGACGAAGCCGGCGTAGCCATCGGGCAGGGCGATGGCCAGCCCCGTAGAGACCAGACGGCGTTCGAAGGGCTTCAGGACGCAGTCTTCGTTGGAGCGTAGATCCAAGCCGGCATCGGTGGGATGGGCGTATTTGGGAAGCTCGAGGGTGGGGTCGAGACGCTTTATGTTGACGGTAATGTTGGACATGGAATCACCTTAGCTTGTCGAGCTCTTGCAGAAATTCATCGACGTCTTTGAAATCGCGGTAGACCGAGGCAAAACGGATGTACGCAACCTTGTCGATCTTGGCCAAGCGCTTGAGCACCATGTCACCCAACTCATGGGACGTGACGGCCGTCAGCGTGCGAGAGCGAAGCTCGACCTCGATGTCATCGATAATCTCATTGAGCTTCTTAGTGTCGATATCGCGCTTGATGGTGGCGCGCATCAAGCCGACAAGAAGCTTATTGCGATCGAACCGCTGCTTAGTTCCATCTGACTTAATGACCTCGATAGGGTCCTCGCATCGCTCAAACGTTGTAAAGCGGTAGTTACACGAGCAACATTCGCGACGGCGCTTAATGGTGTTATTTGACTCCTGCATACGGGAATCAACGACGCGGGTATGTGCCTTGCCGCATTTGGGACAGCGCATGGTACCTCCTCTTAAACGATAACAAGGGTACCATGCGCAGCGCGATAATGATTACGAACGAGCAGGAACCTTAAGATGCGCACCGGCGGCGAGCGAACCATGCTCCAGATGATTGACGCTACGGATCATGTCGGAAGTCTCTTGCGTGGAAAGGCCTTCGATTGGATATTCTTCGGCAAGCGACCAAAGAGAATCGCCAGGCTGAACGCGAATGGTCTCGTAGGTAATGTTGGAAACGGACTCGGCATACGCGGCGTGACGAGCGCTAAAGACCGACATAGCGAGGACAAAGAAGAGCGTAAGCGCAACGGCGACGGCGACAATCGTCGGAACCTTCAGGGCAACGCGGGCCGGCGCGACTACAGCCTGCTGATTGCGCGCAGGCTTTACGGTCAAAGGCTGAAAGCCGGAGCGGCCACCCTGAACAACCGTAAAAGTGGGTTCTGCAGGCGTCTCGAGCTTAAGGGCGAGGTTTCCCTGGACCATATTCGTTACGTTCATCATGTTCTCCTCTCGCGTGTTTTGCTGAGAACAGTTTTATCAAGCCGCGCGGACAAAAATGTCTAGCGCGAGAACGAATGTTCGGTTATTATTATCTTCGAACAGTTGTTCCTGTCAAGCAAAATTCGAACATTTGTTTGACATGGGTAGAGAGGATGCCCTGATGGCTCGCAAAATTACCAAGCGTCAGCAGCAAATTTACGACTTCATCAAGGAATATCAGCAGGAGAAGGGTTATCCGCCCAGCGTGCGCGAGATGGCTTCTGCCGTGGGCCTTTCCTCCCCCAGCACCGTGCACGCCCATCTCTCTGCCCTGGAGGCGCGCGGGCTACTCAAGCGCGATGCCACCAAACCGCGCGCCCTGGAACTCTTTAACGAGGATGGTTCCTCTGTCTCAATTTCCAAATCTGACGAGCCCACCGCACCTCGCGGAACGGTCTCGCTACCGCTCGTTGGTCGCGTCGCGGCTGGGATTCCCATTCTGGCAGAGCAGAATATCGAAGACACGTTTACTATCCCGACCGAAATCGCCACTGATCAGGGTTCCTTTATCCTTGAGGTGCATGGGAGCTCAATGATCAATGTCGGCATCTTCAATGGCGATTACATCATCGTCCGTGAACAAAAGAGTGCCATGAATGGCGAAATTGTCGTGGCCATGATTGATGGTTCGGCGACCGTCAAGACGTTCTACAAGGAGCAGGGGCGTGTGCGCTTGCAGCCCGAGAACGACACTATGGAACCTATCTATGCAACGAATCCCGTTATCCTGGGCAAAGTCGTCGGCTTGATGCGCCGGTTCTCGTAATGCAAAAACGCATAACCATCTTTGATACCGTCCGCGGGTTTACGATGATTTCTATGGCAGGTTTTCACGCTTGCTATGATCTCGCCTACCTGTACGGCTGGGATATGCCTTGGTTTACCCAGACTGTCTTTCAAGACGTCTGGCGAGCCAGCATCAGCTGGGTATTTTTGTTTATCGCGGGTTGGATGTGCACGCTCTCACGCAACAATGCCAAACGAGCGGCTAAGTACGCTGCCGCAGCTTTGGTCGTCTGGATCGCAACAACGCTCGTATCGGTCGACGATTCAGTGAACTTTGGCATCATTTATTGCATGGCGGTGTGCACCGCGGTGGTTGCGTTCACCCGTCCGTTACTCCAAAAATTACCGGGCTCATGGGGCATCGCAGCGTGCCTTGTTCTTTTTGCCCTAACCTGGGGCATTCCAAAGGCGGTCTACCCACTCCCCTACCTGGCATGGCTTGGATTCCCGGGCCCGGGTTTTGTTTCGGGAGATTACTATCCGCTCATACCGTTTGTCTTTATGTACCTTACCGGCTTTTTTGCTGCCCAGGCAGCACAAGCATCAAGTCTCGAAGCGCCAGCATGGGCATACGCCAATCCTATCCCGGCGCTCGCAGTCCTGGGTCGGCATGCCTTACCGTTCTACCTGCTCCATCAGCCAGTCATTCTAGGCGTGCTAGAAATCGTTTATTCCGTACGATAGCGCTCGAGCCGCGGTGCAATACGAGCCGGCAACTTCGCCACAATGCGAACGCCGTCCTCGAGATATTCCTCATGCAGAAGGGTTCCCTGCTCATGCACCAGCGTGATGAGAGCGCCCTCGCGATACGGGATATCAGCGGAGAGCAACACATCGGTGGCAGCTGCCTCGCGAGCAATCCGGTCGACGAGATCGTCGAGCCCCTCGCCCGTTTGGGCCGAGAACAGAACGGCCTCCGGATAGCGACGACGGAAACTCAATCGATCGACGCTATCGAGAAGATCGATTTTATTGAATACGGTCAGCGTTAAACGCTCTCCGGCGCCGATCTCATCAAGCACGCGGTCGACAGCCTCCAGCTGCCGCTCATAGTCCTCGTCAGACGCATCTACGACTTTGAGAATTAGATCGGCACCCAAAACCTCGGACAGCGTCGATTTAAAGGCATCGACCAGACCATGCGGCAGCTTTTGAATAAAGCCGACGGTATCGGTAATCGTCATGCCGCGACCGCCGGGCAGACGATACGAACGCGTCGTCGGGTCGAGCGTAGCAAACAGCTTGTCCTGCGAAAGTACCGTAGAGCCGGTCAGACGATTGAGCAACGTCGATTTACCGGCATTGGTATAACCGGCCAACGCGACGCGAAACGCCGGTGACTCAATGCGACTCTTGGATTGAACATCGCGACGCTGTTCAACCTGCTTGAGCTCACGACGAAGCGCAGCGATCTTATTACGAATAAGGCGACGGTCGACCTCGAGCTGACTTTCGCCCTGACCAAAACGTGAGCCGATGCCGCCGCGCGTCTGCTCCTTGGCGAGATGGCTCCACATGCCACGCAGGCGAGGCAACAAATATTGAAGCTGTGCCAGCTGTACCTGCAGGCGTCCCTCACGCGTCTGAGCATGCAGGCCAAAGATATCCAGGATCAGTGCTGTACGATCGATAATCTTTACCGGCTCGCCCACAGCTTTCTCCAAATAGGATTGCTGCGAGGGCGTCAGGTCGTCGTCAAAAATAACGACATCGGCATCCATGCGATGCACCAGGCCGCACAGCTCTTCTACCTTGCCGGAACCGATAAACGATTTAGGATACGGCTTTACCAAACGCTGCGACAAGCGTGCCACGCACTGAGCACCAGCTGTGTGGGCAAGACGCTCCAGCTCATCAAGCGAGCGATCGAGCGGCCATGCATTGTCGCGCCACTCAACACCAACTAAAATGGCACGCTCGGGCTCGGGTGCCGTGGGAACAAGGGGGAAACGGGCCATTAGGCAGCCTCAATACGATGCAGGATATCCTCAACGACCTCATCGATCGTACATTCATCCATATCAAACCACACGATACGGTCATCGCGCTTAAACCACGAAAGCTGACGCTTGGCATAACGACGCGAACGCATCTTAATGAGTTCGCGAGCCTCATCCATGCTCATCACGCCATTGAAAGCATCAATGATCTCTTTATAGCCAATTGCCTGCATCGACGTCAGGGCATCTCCCAGCCCCTGGCCCATAAGACCGCGGACCTCATCGACAAGACCCTGCTCAAACATCAGATCGACGCGCTGGTTAATGCGCTCGTAGAGCACCTCGCGATTACGCGTCAGACCAAACCATAGGGCATGATAATGCTCGTGCGGAACACTAAACTGCGACTTTTGCTGCGCATAGGAGACGCCATCATCATGCATCTCGAGCGCACGAATCACACGGCGCACGTTATGGGGATGAATAACAGCAGCCGATTCTGGATCGCGCTCGGCAAGCAAGGCATGCAGTTCTTCCTCGCCAATACGCTCGGCAAGCTCCTGATAGCCCGCACGACGATCGTCCTCAAGTTCACCCGAGGGAAAGTCCATCTCATCGAGGGCGGCCTTGAGATACAGCCCCGTACCTCCGCAAAAAACCGGCAGGCAACCCGAACCAAGGAGACGTTCAACATGCGCGCGAGCGTCGGCCTGATAAAGCGCAGCAGAATATGCCACACCCGGCTCTACAATGTCGACGAGACGCAGCGGCGCCGTGCACTCATCGGGCACCATCTTTGCGGTACCGATGTCCATGCCGCGATAGATTTGCATCGCATCGCACGACAGCACTTCGGACGAAAGACGAGCTGCCAAACGGTCGGCAACATCACTCTTACCAACCGCCGTCGGACCGACGATCGCAACGGCGGAAAGACCTGCCCCGGGAGAAACCATTAGCGCGGCTCGCCCACAACGGAGCCGGACAAATACCAGGTCTTGGCAACGTCAACGTCAACATCAACGATCTTACCAACAAGCTGATCGATGCTGTAACCCTCGGGGATAGGCGCATGCACGGTCTGATTCTTGGGACTCTTGCCCAGCAGGACCGCGTCGTTCTTTTTACTCGTTCCCTCAATGAGCGCCGGAACCACAGTATGAAGCTCACCCTGGTTATACTCGTGTGCCGTGGTCTCGATAACCTTAACCAGACGGTTGAAACGCTCGAGAATAACCTCATGCGGCGTAGGATCGTCAATCTCGGCGGCCGGGGTACCGGCGCGCTTGGAATAGATGAAGGTATAGGCCTGAGCATAGCGGACCGTCTCGGCAAGTGAGAGCGTCTGCTCAAAGTCTTCTTCAGTCTCACCCGGGAAGCCAACGATAATGTCGGTCGAGAGCGCGATATCGGGCATGCGGTTGCGAATGCGATCGACAAGGCCCAGATAGTCCTCGCGTGTATAACGGCGATTCATCTCTTTGAGGATCCGCGTCGAACCTGACTGGACGGCCAAATGCAGCTGCGGCATAACGGCAGGCGTCTCGGCCATGGCGTCGATGGTCTCGGGCAACAGGTCCTTGGGATGCGAAGACGTAAAGAAGATGCGCTCCACGCCCGTATCGCCCACGGCACGCAGCAGATCGGCAAAACGCGGCTTGCCAAACAGATCGCGACCATATGAGTTAACGTTTTGGCCCAGCAGCGTAATCTCACGCACGCCCTGGCGCACCAAACCGGTCACCTCGTCGACAATCTCCTCGAAGGGGCGGCTCTTTTCGCGACCACGCACGTACGGCACGATGCAATAGGTGCAGAAATTATTGCAGCCCGTCATGATGGGCACCCAGGCGTGATACTGAGTCTCGCGATGCCACGGCATGCTCATGGCATCCGTATCCTCATGCTCATTGGTACGGATATGACGCTTGCCATCAAGGAACGCCTCGGCAATGAGCTCGGCCACATGCGCGATGGAATGCGTGCCAAAGATGACATTGACGTTATCGACGTTGGTGAGCAGGCCCTCGCCATCGCGCTGCGCGATGCAACCGCCAACGGCAACCACGCGCTTGCCCGAAGGCGAAGGCGGCAGGCTTTTGCAGGAATTGCACTGACCGTACAGGCGAGTATCGGCGGCCTCGCGCACGCAGCACGTCATGAAGACAACGATATCGGCATGCGCGGGATCGAGCGCCATGAGGCAGCCATACGAATCAAGCAGACCGCTCACACGCTCGGAGTCGTGCTGATTCATCTGGCAGCCAAAGGTGCGGATAAAGTAGGTTTTACCGGCAAGAATATCGCGTACGGAACGCTGGTCCATGTGCATAAGTCCTAACGATGGGGAGCGAAACGAGGCAAGCAGAAGCTATGCCACAGGCTTAACATCATCCATGACGACGTTATCCATAGCAGCTCGATTGATCTGGTGAACGTAGATAGAAAGGCGGATGGCCGTGCGCGACTCCCCGTTAATGAGGATGTCGGAGAACACGGGCGCGCAGGAAATATCAAAACCGGTTGGAATCAAAAAACCGCGCGCGATAGCAACGGCCTTAATGGCCTGGTTGACGGCACCGGCGCCGACACACTGGATGTTGACGGGTACACCATCCTTGACCATGCCGGCGATGGCGCCGGCAACGGACGCGGGCGATGATTTGCTTGATACCTTCAGGCAATCCATGAAGAAACTCCTGCATTTAAAAGTACGTTTTAACTGCAATAACTGTATCGTACCGAGTGGACTCGGTAAAGGCACTATTCCTCTTTGGCAAGATCAAAGGTCACGGTGATTCGATCACGCGAAACACGGATCTTTGGGTCGCCGCAAAGGTTGAGATAGTACCGGGCGGCAAGGTCATTAAAGTCGCGTTCCACAGCGCGCGAAAACTGTGCCATGTCATCCTTGGCAATACGTAGCCCGCGACGATCCTTCGCGAGATCGACAGGAGCCGGCGCATGCGAGGACGAATCACGCTCGCGCAGCAGACGCGCGGTCACACCGCGAACGGGCTTAATCTGCCCTGCCAAAATGCGATGGGCCGTGCGCTCGGACATCTCAAGACCCAAACCCGAACAAATACGGATAAAGTCCTCGGCATCAGAAGCAAGGCCTAAACGATCGACAACCGGAAGCTCGCTCTCGTCATCAATGAACAGGAGACGAGACGTATCGAGCCGACTTGACGCCTGAGCATAAAGGGTCGCGGCAATCTCAGACGGAGAACCAAGATAGACATCGCAACCACGCAACTCCTCGAGCGCAAACTCACAAGCAGCGCGAATAATATTATGTGGACCGCGAGCGCAGACATAACGTCCGTCCTCATCCTTGACGGCCTGGGGCCAGCTGGACTGATCGGCACGCTCACTGAGGCGGTCGGCCGCAACGCTCACCTTGAAGGCTGAACCAAGATCGACGCCGGACGTGACCACACGGGCCTCGTCGGTGTTCTGCTTAATCGAAAACAATGCCATGCCACGACCGTGAACGCCCCAACGGTCCATCTTCATGCTCTCGAGCTTGGAGGTAACGCGGGCATCAAAGATTCGCTCTTGCATATCCTGCGGAACGCCCGAACCGTTATCCAGAAAGACAAGCGTGCGGACGCCATCTTCCTTGGTCGTGGCGAGATAGACCTTGTCGGCGCCGGCATCGCGAGCATTACGGAGCATTTCGATGACGATGTCCTCGACATGCTGAATGTCGTGCTTAGCCTGGCGCCGCTCGGCCTCCGAAACGCGGAGGCGGACATACCCCTCGCCAAGGTTCTCCTCGACGCGAAGGTTGCCCTCCCCCGACATCGACGCGATAAATGAGATGAGCTCGTTCGCGTCGCTCATGTTATTTAGCGATATCGACAGCGCGGCTCTCGCGAATCACGACAACGCGCACCTGACCGGGATACTCCATCTCTTCCTCGATCTGATGGGCGATATCGTGAGCCAGAACCGTGGACTGGGCATCGGAAATCTTGTCCGGCTGGACCATGACGTGGACCTCGCGACCGGCCTGCATGGCATAGGTACGTTCGACGCCGTCATGGGAGTTGGCGATCTCCTCGAGCTTCTCAAGACGCTTGATGTAGTTCTCGGCAGACTCGCGACGGGCACCGGGGCGAGAGGCAGAGACAGCATCAGCGGCCTGCAACAGGACATCGAGTACCGTGTTGGGGTCGACATCGGCATGGTGAGCCTCAATAGCGTGGACGATAACGGGCTTCTCGCCATAACGGCGGGCAAGCTCGGCGCCGATGACGGCATGCGGGCCCTCGACGTCGTGGTCGATTGCCTTGCCCAGGTCATGAAGCAGGCCGGCGCGCTTGGCGGTCACAACGTCCAGGCCAAGCTCGGAAGCCATCACGCCGCACAGATCAGAGACCTCGAGGGAATGCTGAAGCACGTTCTGACCAAACGAGGTACGGTAGCGCAGGGCACCAAGGGTCTTGACGATCTCGGGGTGCAGATCGTGGATGCCGGTATCGAAGGCAGCCTGCTCGCCAGCCTCGCGCACGCGCTGCCGAACCAGGTCGGCGGCCTTGTGATACATCTCCTCGATACGGGCAGGGTGAATGCGGCCGTCGGCGATGAGGTTCTCGAGGGCGACACGGGCGGTCTCACGACGGACCGGGTCGAAGCTCGAAAGAACGACTGTCTCGGGCGTGTCATCGATCACGAGGTTGACGCCGGAAACCTGCTCGAAGGTCCGGATGTTGCGACCCTCGCGACCGATGATACGGCCCTTGAGGTCATCAGAGGGAATGTGCACGGAGGTAACGGTGACCTCGGCAGTGTGGTCGGCAGCGCAGCGCTGAATCGCCAGAGACAGAATCTCCTGGGCGGTCTTGTGGCACTCGGCGCGAACCTGCTGCTCGGACTCGCGAATGATCGTGGCGGCCTCGTGGGTGACCTCGCCGCGAACCTTATCGAGGAGCTCCTTGTGGGCGTCCTCGCGGGTAAGGTCGGCGATACGCTCGAGCTCGGAAGTCTGCTTTGCACAGAGCTCCTCGAGCTCACGGGAGCGCTTCTCGACCTGACCGGCCTGGCTGGACAGCTGATGCTCGCGCTTGTCGAGAGCGTCGTTGCGGCGATCAAGGGATTCCTCGCGCTGCATCACGCGGTTCTCGAGCGTACGAATCTCGTTCTTACGCTGCTTGTCCTCGGCCTCGGCGGCCTGCTTGTTCTTGATGATCTCCTCTTTAGCCTCGAGCAGAGCCTCTTTTTTGAGAGTCTCGGCCTGACGCTTAGCATCACCGATCAGGGACTCAGCCTGTGCGTGTGCCGACTGGATTTTTTCGTCGGCCTCGTGAAGACTACCCTGCTTGGCGGTGCGCATGTAGGCAATGGCGGCGATGGCACCCAAAACGATGCCAACGAGCGCTGCGATGATAGGCATGCTCACTCCTTTTTATGGATTCGTTACACAACAAAGCGAACCGTCCTTACGAACGGCTCGCGACATTTGAGTAATATGGGCGCAGCTTATGCGGGTCGGATACAGATAAACATATAAACAAACTCATCACAGATGAGCACATATCACAAAGCAAATGACGCTGTTTATCGTACGTTGAACCACAACAACTGTCAAATAAATGCCCCCAACACGGCGGCTAAAACACGGTGAGCGGCAGGGCCACAAAACGCATACGCCTAAACCGCACATTCCTCGCGTTCGGCATCGAGACGTGCCTTAACGGCATCGGCGGCGATATGATACGAGAAGCCCTTGCCCATCAAAAACCGAACCAGTTTTTCGAATCCGCGCGTCTCTGGAACACGCCGCTTGGCGAGCAGGGCTGACGCACGCGCCAAATCGTCTTCGACGGCAAAATAATCCTCGGGATAACCGGGAATGTCATCGAGCACGACATGACGGCGCTTGAGCTCGGTCTCGATTTTGCGCTGTCCCCAACCGCGCCGCTTGCGCTCCTCGATAAAGTACGAGCAAAAGCGGTTCTCGTCTAAAAAGCGATACTCGGTGGCGCGCTCGACGGCGAAATCGATCGCGGTCTGGTGAAAGCCGTAGCGAGCCAGCTTGTCACGGACCTCGCCCGTCGCATGGTCGCGGCGCGATAACATCTCGGTCACCATGGTAAGTGCACATTTACGCTCGACGAGCTGCACCGCCTCACGAAAGTTGTCCCAATCACAGGGAAGATCGGGGCGGTTTTTGACATACAGGCGCGCGACCCGCACGGGAATCCAAATGGACCGCTCAAAACCGCCCTCAAGCTCACAATCGATATGTGCGCAAGGCTTTTTGGACGCATACCCGCTCGAGAACGAGGAGGCCGCCTTCTTATCGGGAAAGACGACCGTGGCCTCGGTCACCGTATACGACATGAGCGTAACCGCTACTCGTCGTCATCATCGAGCATGGCGGAACCATCGATGGCGTAAAGCTCGTCAAACTCCTCAGGCGCAGGCTGATCGGTCAGCTCGACCTCGGATGGAGCATCGTCGTCAAACTCAAGCCCGCAGGCAAGGCGGACCTTATGCTCAATCTCGTCGGCGCAATCAGGGTGTTCGCGCAGGAACGCCTTGGCGGCCTCGCGACCGTTGCCGAGCTTGTCCTCGCCATAGGCAAACCAGGAGCCCATCTTCTTGCAAATGCCGCACTCGACAGCCATGTCCAGAATCGAGCCCTCCTTAGAGATGCCCGTACCGTACATGATGTCGAACTCAGCAGAACGGAACGGAGCTGCCACCTTGTTCTTAACGACCTTGGCGCGCACGCGGTTACCGATAACTTCATCCTTAAGCTTAATGCTGTCGATGCGGCGAATGTCGATACGCACCGAAGAGAAGAACTTAAGGGCGCGGCCGCCCGTCGTGGTCTCGGGGTTGCCGAACATGACGCCGATCTTCTCTCGCAGCTGGTTAATGAAGATGCATGTCGTGTTGGACTTGGACAGCGAGCCGGCGAGCTTGCGGAGCGCCTGACTCATCAGACGAGCTTGCAATCCGACCGTGGTATCGCCGATCTCTCCCTCGATCTCGGCACGCGGGGTCAGCGCGGCGACGGAGTCGACGACGATGGCATCGATGGCGCCGGAACGCACGAGCATGTCAACAATCTCGAGCGCCTGCTCACCCGTATCAGGCTGGGAAATCAGTACCTCGTCGATATCCACGCCAATGCGCGCGGCATACGTGGGATCGAGCGCGTGCTCGGCATCGATAAATGCCACCACGCCACCCATTGCCTGGGCTTCGGCCAGGATCTCGAGCGAAAGCGTCGTCTTACCGGAGGACTCAGGACCGTAAATCTCGACGATACGGCCGCGCGGCACACCGCCGATACCCAGAGCGGCATCGAGTGCCAGAGCGCCCGTGGGGATGGCCTCAACCTCAAGCTCGGGGCCGCCGTCACCATACCTCATGATGGAGCCTTGACCGAACTTCTTCTCGATCTCGGCCTTGGTGGTGGCGATCATCTCATCGCGCTCTTTACCCGTCGTGCGAGCATGAACGGTACGTACGGGACCTGAATTCTTGGCCATGAATAGCCCTCCTCTTAACAACCTGCATCGATAATAAACGAACGGCTGTTCGTGGTCAACCGTTCAGGCCAATCATATGCAGGCAGTCTTTCCAAAACCCAACCAAACGCCGACCAAACACTGACCAAATGCTTGACCACAAAGGGGCAAATAAGAACAAGAAAGGCAAAAATACACCTATGACCAGCGCAAACGCTAAATTCGTCAGGGGTCCCCATCTCCACAATTAAGGGGCCCGAAGGCCCCTTAAAACACGTCTATTCCATAGAGTTAAGCACAAGGACAATGCGTCCCAATGCCTCCGCGACCGCATGGGCACGAACACACGAACGGTCGCCCTCATAGTGGCAGCGCACAGAGTCCACGACCGGCACTTCCCCATCAGCCGCGCGATACGCCCAGCCAATATAGAAAGTGCCAGCCGGATCGTCCTCAGTGCCGCCGCCGGGGCCGGCATAACCCGTTGCGCTCACTGCAATATCGCTCTGGTACAGCTCCAGCGAACCCGCCGCCATCTCGCGCGCGGTCTGATGCGACACCGCGGTATAGCGGTCGAGCGTCTCCTGATCAACGCCCAAAACGCGATGCTTGATCTCATCGCAGTAGGTCACCGCACCGCCACGCAGCACCGCCGAGGCGCCCGGGATATCGGCAATCGTCGAGGCGATCATACCTGCCGTCAGCGACTCAGCCGTCGAAACCGTCACGCCCCGAGCGCTCGCGCGCTCGACAATATGACGCGCCAGCTCCTCGTTATGTGCGGAAATCTGCTCAAAAGAGTCCGTCATACCCACCAGGACCTAGACCGAAAAGACGATCTTGCGGCAGTTCCAGAAGTACTGGGCGCCCGAGATAACGGTCAGGACAACGGCAACGGCGTACAGGAAGCGCGACACCGAGTAGATGCCGAGCGTCAGCGCCAGCGGGCCAAGGTGCAAGCCGGCCATCGCAAAGACGCACAGGTAACCGCAGATGGAGACCATCGTAGTCGCCGTCTTGTACTTGCCAAGCTTATCGGCGGCAACGACCACGCCGGCGGCACTCGCGACCATGCGAAGGGCGCTCACCAGAAGCTCACGGAACAGGATAATGAACACGGACCACACGGTCACAGCGCCAAAATCCAAGAACAGCAGCAGAGCCGAGAACACCAGCAGCTTATCGGCGATGGGGTCCAAGAACTTACCGAAATCGGTAATCTCGTTGCGCGAGCGCGCCAGATAACCGTCGACCTTATCGGTGCACGACAGGATAACATACAGAATGAAGGCAGCGGCGGCGAGCGGGCCGTCGAAGGTGCTCCAATCTGTACCGGCAACACTCGTGTGAGAAAGCGCCGACACGATCATGAACACCGGGATAAAGACGATGCGAACGCACGTCACGATGTTGGCGGGCGTCCAAACACTCGTCAGTTCCTTATTGCTCTCGTTTGCCACGATGCTCTCCTACTCCACAACATGGCCGATAAGCTCATAGCAGAAGCTATCGGTAAACTCGACCGTCAGAATATCGCCCACGGACGCCTCGCTGGCGTCCAAGTGCACCGCGCCATCGGAATCGGGCGCCTGGAACCAAGCATGGCCGATCAGCTCGGCGCCGTCCTCGGTCTCCTCGATGCCGTCGACGATCACCTGGGCGCGCTCGCCCACATGTGCGGCGGTGGCGGCAAAACCGAGCGACTCGGCCAGGTCCATGGCCTCCTGGGCGCGCTCGAGCTTGACCTCCTCATCGACCTGACCCTCCATCTTAGCGGCCAGGCTGCCCTCCTCCTGCGAGTAGGCAAAGACGCTCGTGTAGTCAAAGCCGACGGTGTCCATAAAGTCGATAAGGTCGCGGAACTCGTCGTCGGTCTCGGTCGGGAAGCCGACCATGGCCGTGGAACGGATCACGATGCCGGGGATACGCTCACGCAGATCGCGGAACAGGTCCTCGAGCTCCTGGCGCGAACCAGAACGGCGCATAGCCTTGAGGATGCGCGCGTCGCAGTGCTGCACGGGGATATCGATATAGGGCAGCACCTCGGGCGTATCACGAATCGTCTCGATAAGCTCGTCAGTCATGCCCTCGGGCTGCAGGTAGAGAACACGGACCCAGACGTTGTGCGGGCGCACGGCCTCGGCTACGGCGCGCAGCAGCTGCGCCAGATTGCGCGGCGAGCCCTCGGCGACGTCACCATCCGCAAAGTCGGTGCCCCAGATGCCAGTGTCCTGGCCGATCAGCACGACCTCTCGCACGCCACCGGCAACCAAGTCGCGCACCTCGGAGATAATGCTCTCGGCATTTCGCGAATGATAGCGACCGCGAATATAGGGAATCATGCAGAAGCTGCAGAAGCGGTTGCAGCCATCGGAAATCTTGACGTAGGCGACAGCGCCCTCGACGGTGCGCTTGACTTGCGGAATATAGGCGGCAATCTCGCGCTCGACGCCCAGCACGCCATCGATGACCGCCACGATGCCATCCTCCTCGTCGGCCTTCACAAAGGCAGCGACCTCGGGCAGCTCATCGGGCAGGTCGTCGCCATAGCGCGACGGCACACAGCCGCACATGACGATGGGGCAAGAACGAACGCCGTCCTGGACCTCGTTGGCGAGCTCGAGCGTGGTCTCGATGCTCTCGGACGTTGCGGAGGCAAGGAACGAGCACGTATTGACGATGGCGATATCGGCGTCCTGCGGGTCGAATGCCTCCTCGTAGCCTGCGGCGGTCAAAAGAGAACGCATGCGGTCGGTGTCAACCTCGTTCTTAGCGCACCCGAGGGTGATGTAGAGCACGGAGCCCAACGGTGTATCCATGTTGGAGAGCAGTCCTTTCGAATGATATTAGCGGTAGTTGGTGAACTGCAGCGGCTGGCCGTAGTCCTGGTCGCGCAGGAACTGGATAACGGTCTGCAACGCGTCCTTCGAAGCAGAGGAAACACGCAGCTTCTCGGCCTCGATGGTCACCTTGACCTTGAGCTTTTGGTCCTTGATGTCCTTATTGATCTTCTTGGCGGTCGCCTGGTCGATACCCTCGACGATATGGCCGAGCACGCGCACGGTGCCGCCCGATGCCGCCTGCGGAGCATCCCACGAGACAGCCTTGAGGTCGATGCCGCGCTTGATGAGCTTGGAGCTCAGGACATCGATGATCTGCTTGGAGACAAAGTCGGCCGGGGCGTTGATCGTAAAGAGCTTGTCGCCCTTCGAAAGCTCGATCGTGGCGCCGGAATCCTTCAGGTCATAGCGCTGGGAAATCTCGCGCGTGGTCTGCTGGAAGGCGTTGTCGACCTCTTGCATGTTGACCTCGGACACGACGTCGAAGCTGGAATCTTTAGCCATGATGTTTCCTTTCGCGTACGAACGGCTTAGTAGCTATCGTACGAATAGTCGGTAGAATCGGTGGGCGTCTGGCCGTCAGTTGCGGTATCGGCGCCATCCGTGGACTGGGCATCGGTGCCGTCGGTGGTGTCGGCACCATCAGAACTTTCACCATTCTCGGAATCAGTCGTCTCCTTCTTGGGAACGGCGATCGTCACGCGCGCCACGCCCGAGGTCTTGGTATCGTAACGGACCTTTTCGCCGTTCTTGGTAACGGTGACATCGGAAGGCTTAGACGTGGTGATCTCGATCGAGGACTCGGGCGTGTACTCCTGCTCAAAGGGGCCAGTCGCCTGAGCGCCATAAACCGACTTTCCGTCGACCTTGACCTCAATCCACGCGGTCTTTCCCTTGGCAACGGAGACCTTAACCTTTGTGACCTCGTTCTCTTCCTTCTTGGCCGTCGTCTTGGCGGCGTCCGAATCAGTCGACTCGTCAGTCGGCTCATCGGTGTCTTCGTCCTCGTCGACCGTTTCGGTCTTCTTAGAAGACTTCTTGGTCGTCGTCTTGGTAACAGCGGGCGTCTCGGGCGTGGTCTCGGGCGTCGAAGATGCGCAGCCGCGCAGAAGTACCACGATGAGCACGATCAGCAGCAACGCCACGGCACCGATACCGGCGTAGACGATACGCGGATCGAGCCCGTTGTTTTGAGGAGCACGGGAACCGCCGCGTCCACGACTGGAACTGCTGCGGCCGCCTCCCTGAGGCATACGGCCACGATTGCTATCGGAACGGCCGCAATAGCCACCCTGGCCCTGAAGGCTGCGCTGACCCGAGCGGGGCGCAAGTTCACCGCGGCCTTGATAGCCACGCTGGCCCGCACGCGGAGCCGAAGAGCGCTGGCCATACGGCTGTGGTTGAGAGCGAAGACGCGGCGTCACCTGCGTGGTATCGGCGTCCGCATAGCCACTGCGAGAGCGTCCGGTGGAGATACCACGGTGACCGCGATCGGAATAGCCGCCGTCGCCGTAGCCGGCACGAGGGTCACGCGCCACGCCGCGGGCAGCGGGAAGTGCACGGTCCTCGGGCATCGGCGTACTGCGGAACCGGTCACGCTGCGAGCGAATCTCCTCGCCCGAACCCGTCTCGGTAATATAACCGGCCTGCTGAGGACGCTCTCCATAGCGAGTCGAACGACCGCCCTGAACCATCAGAAAGCGCCCGTTATCGACAGAGGAACGCGAATTGACGTAGCCGGCGGCGTCCTGGAAACGACCGCCCTGCTGCGACGTCTCGCGTTCGTATGCCATCAGTTCGTCAAAGTAGGCATTGACGACCTCGCGCGGATTGAGGCCCAAAAAACGAGCATAGCTCGAAATCATGCCCTGCGCATAGCCGCGCGGCGGCATCGAAGCAAAGTTACCGGTCTCGAAAAACTCGATGATCTGCGGCCTGATTTTGATGGTGTTGGCGACCTGCTGAATGGAAAGGCCCATTCGGCGACGCTGCTCGAGCAGCATGTCACCAAAGCGTGCAGCCATCAGAATCCTCCAAACTCACGATCTTCACGTGCCATCTCGGCGTCGACAGATTCCAGCGCGGCAAGCCCCTCCTCGTCCAACAGGACCTCGCGCGGCTTGGAACCGTCGGGCGGGCCGACGACACCCTTTTCTTCCAGCATGTCCATAATACGCCCGGCACGCGCATAGCCAACCTTCAGGCGGCGTTGCAGGCCAGATGTGGAGCCCAGCTGCGATTCCACCACAATATGGGCGGCTTCCCAAATGAGCGGATCATCGTCTTGCGGCTCGGCGACTCCGGTGCGGACAATGCCGCCGCCACCAGCCATGGACATGGAAGCGGGCGCCACGGCGGACAGAATCTCCTCGTGGTAGTCGGGCTCGCTCTGCGACTTGACGAACTCGACAATCTCGTTGATTTCGTCGTCCGAGACAAAGCAGCCCTGGATACGGCGGGGCTTGCCCCAGTCGACCTTGGAGAACAGCATGTCGCCCAAACCGGTGAGCTTCTCGGCACCCATCTGGTCGATGATGACGCGCGAGTCGATGCCCGTGGCGACGTTAAAGGCGATGCGGTTGGTGATGTTGGCCTTGATAAGGCCCGTCACCACGTTGGAGCTGGGGCGCTGCGTGGCAACGATAAGGTGAATACCGGCGGCGCGGCCCAGCTGTGCAATACGCACGATCGAGGCCTCGACATCCTTACCGGCGACCATCATCAGGTCAGAGAGCTCGTCAATGATAATGACCAGGTAGGGCATCTTTTGCGGCGGGTTGTCGTAATGCTCAAACTCGCCGGCGGCCTGCTTTTCGTTATAGGTCGAAATCTTACGGACGTTGAGGCGTTCGAATACCTTCAGGCGGCGCTCCATTTCGGACACGGCCCACTGCAGGGCGCTCGCGGCCTGCTTGGGCTCGGTCACCACGGGCACATAGAGATGCGGCAGACCGTTATAGCCCGCAAGCTCGACGCGCTTGGGGTCGACCATGATCAGGCGAACGTCCTCGGGAAGGGCGCGCATGAGCAAGGTCGTGATGATGGAATTGATCATCACCGACTTACCAGAACCGGTCGTACCGGCGATCAACAGGTGAGGCATCTTGGCGAGGTCGGCGACGACCGGCGTGCCCTCGGCGTCGCGGCCGATGGCAAGCTCGAGCGGACCGCCCTTCACATAGGGCAGCACGTCGCCCAGATTGACGTTCTGGCGCTTGCGGTTGGGAATCTCGATGCCCACGAGCGAGGTGCCGGGGATCGGGGCAAAGATACGCACCGACTGGGCAGCGAGCGAAAGCGCGATATCGTCCTCGAGGCTCGAAATCTTGCTCACGCGCTCGCCCTCGCCAGGTTGCAGCTTAAAGGTCGTCACCGTGGGGCCGGCGATCCAGCCGACCACGCGGGCACTGCGGCCAAACTCAAGCAAGGTGGATTGCAGTGACTCAGCGGTCTGCTCCAGCTCCTTATCCGAAGACGCGGCAGAAGCCGACTGCGGCTTGGCATGTAGGATTTCGAGCGGCGGAAGCTTGAGGCCGTCCTCTTCTTCGCCCTCGTTATCTGCGGCGCCGCCGTCCGCTCCCCCATCACGAGCCGCAGCCGATTCGACAGCACTCGTGGCAGGCGCATCGGCAACCTTGGGATGCTTTAAGAAGTCGGGAATCTGAGGTGCGGCCGAAACAGGGTTCACGGCAAACGGCGGCTCGGACTCGTCAACCTTGTCCGGATCGTCCTCCATCGAAAGCTGTCCAGTGACCTGACCGCGCTTGGCGTGGCGACGCGGCAGCAAGGTTGTCTTGGCGGTCTCGAGCGGAGCCTCGTCGTCCTCGTCGTCACCCTCGGTGAGCTCAATCTCGCTATCGGACCAAGACGGGTCGGGCTCGCTTGTGTTGAGCTTGGGAACCGTCTTGCCCTTCTTGGCATGGCGGCGCGGCAACAGCGTGGTCTTAGCGCGCTCGGCCTCCACGGCCTCGGACACGTCGACAAACGGGTCATCGTCCTCGTTGTCATCCAAAACCGGGTCGACATCGCCACCCATGACCGTGGTCACCGCGGCGTCAGTCCCCTTCTGGCGCAGAATGCTCAGGTGCGGACGAGCGACGCCGGGAACAGACAGGGCCTCTTCATCGCCCCACGGGCTGGCGTTGACATCGGCACGACGGCGTTCGGCAAAATCGGCAGCGCGATCGCGCGCGGAACGCAAAACACCGCCCACCGAAAAGCCGATAATGACCAAACCAACGACGACAAGCCCCAGCAAGACAACCATGGCGATAGGTTTACCCAGGGCGTTTTGCAAGGCACTTGCGATAAAGGCGCCAATGTAGCCGCCCGACACGGAAAGGTTCTGCGGCGTAAACATAAGGTCGCACGAATCGCTCGTGCCCGGCACCATCAGCGAAAGAATGGAGACGACGGCGATAAAGACCACGGCGCCGCCCGCGACAGAGCGCACGTTGAGCGGCGAGTCCTCACCCAAAAAGAGCGTGGCGGCAAACAGCAAGATGACGATCGGCAGCACGTAGGCGCCCAGGCCAAAGCCCAGGTGGTAGAAACCGGCAACCGCAGCCGTCACGGGCGCTGTTGCCGGAGAGATCACGGCAATGAAGGACGCGATCGCCAAAACGGCGATGACCACACCGGCGATATCGCGATTGGCCGAAGGCTCGACCAAGGGCTCAAAATCGTCGAAGTCTGCCTCATGGCCCTTATTGGCACGCAGATGGGAACCGGCACCCTTAGCAGATGCCGGTTGGTTGTTGGCTTTATTGCCTTTGGCGTTTTGTGCAGATCCGCGCGCCAAACTAAACCTCCATGACGACCGGGATGATCATCGGACGGGTACGCGTACGGCTCCAAATGAAGTTGGAGAGCGAATCGCGCACGGCCTTGCGAATGGCATCGGAGCCGCTGCTGGTAAAGCTGAACTTGCCCTTCTCGATCGTCTTCATAATGGATGCGGAGGCATCCTCGGAGAACTGGTCGTCGATG
This sequence comes from Collinsella sp. AF02-46-1, assembly GCF_003465825.1. Classification (GTDB taxonomy): domain Bacteria; phylum Actinomycetota; class Coriobacteriia; order Coriobacteriales; family Coriobacteriaceae; genus Collinsella. Next base: position 1,741 of record NZ_QSBV01000024.1, on the reverse strand, counting down.
GCAAACGAGACGCCGCGACCCGAGAACTCGATAGCCTCGATCTTCTTGTGCTTGAGCGAGACGATAGCAACGGCCGTGACCATACCGTCATTGGCGAGCTTCTGGCGATCGCGCAGGACGATGGGGTCGGTATCGCCGATACGCAGGCCGTCGACGTAGACGACGCCGGACTCGACGGGCGTACCACGCTTGACGATACCGCCGCGCATCTCGAGCGTGTCACCGTTATCGAGGATAAAGATATGATCGTCCTTGAGACCCATCTTGCGGGCCAGCTGAGCATGGGCGCGCAGATGCACGGCCTCACCGTGAACCGGCATAAAGTACGTGGGCTTGGCCATGGCCATCAGGAGCTTGAGCTCCTCCTGGCTACCGTGACCCGAGACGTGGACGAGAGCGCGGTTCTTATCCCACACATCGCAGCCGAGCTTGGCCAGGCTGTTGACGACCTGCTGGACGGCTTTCTCATTGCCGGGAACAGGAGTTGCCGAGAGGATAACGGTATCGCCCTCGTGGATGGAGAGCGTCTTGTGCTCGCCATTGGCCATGCGGGACAGGGCCGACAGCGGCTCTCCCTGCGAGCCAGTGCACATGACGACGATCTTGTCGTCGGGCAGGTTATCAATGTCGAAGGCATCGATGATATCGGCATCATCGATGTTGAGATAACCGAGCTCGCGCGCCACGCGGGTGTTCGTGAGCATGGAGCGACCGGTCACAACGACCTTACGGCCGCACTTGCGGGCGGCATCGCAGATCTGCTGCAGACGATGGATGTGGCTCGAGAACGACGCGACGAACACGCGACCCGGCGCGTTCTTGATGGCGTGCAGCAGGTTGGGACCAACCTCGGCCTCGGACTTGGTAAAGCCGGGAACCGTGGCATTGGTGGAGTCGGAAAGCAGCAGGTCGATGCCCTGCTTTGCAAAGCGGCTGATAGCGGCATAATCGGGCGTGACGCCGTCGATGGGCGTCTGGTCGAGCTTAAAGTCGCCGGTGTGCATAACGGTGCCCTGATTGGTGCGGATGAACACGCCCAGAGCGCCGGGGATGGAGTGCGTCATCGAGAAGAAGTCGAGCGAGATGCCGCCGAGGTTGACATGGCTGCCGCCCTTGACCTCGCGGAACTTGGGTGCGCGGATGCGGAACTCAGAAAGCTTGCCCTCGATAAAGCCAAGCGTCAGCTTGCTCGAGAAGATGGGCACCTTATTGTTGAGGTCCTGCAGCAGATACGGAAGCGAACCGGTGTGGTCCTCGTGGCCGTGAGTGACGACGATACCACGGAGCTTCTCCTCGTTCTCCAGAACATAGGTGTAGTCGGGAAGCACCAGGTCGATACCAGGCTGGGAGTCATCCGGGAACATGAGGCCGGCGTCGACGAGCACCATGTCGTCGCCGCACTCGAAGACCGTCATATTCTTGCCGATGCCGTCAAGGCCGCCAAGCGGGATGATCTTCAAGGGAGATGATTTTTTAGCTGCCATAGGTTAGTGTGGTTTCCTTTCTTCGAAACGGGTCTGGAACAACCGACGGGGCGCTTCTGGCAAACCGACCGCCGGGAACGTACAAACATGCATCGCAGAGTCGATGCAATAACCACAGTATGATACCCATTTGCACAACAACAGACCACCCATGCATGAAAGCCCCATCCAAACCGGTCTATCCCGCCGGTTTCCCGTGGGGCGGGCACTGATGAAGTTTCCTGCTCTACAGTCCTGCTCACGACGGAGGCCACATT
>NZ_QSBV01000023.1 GCF_003465825.1 Collinsella sp. AF02-46-1 | reverse complement strand
TCCTCGCAGACGCTCAAGCAGGAATACCTCGATACATACGAAGGAGGTGAATGACATGATAGGCAAGAGCTATGCAAAGATAGCGATTGTTGGCTCTGTACTTTGTCTTGCAATGGTTCTATGTGCATCATTTGCGAGGTATAGGTCCGAGCAATCGTTTATCGATGGCGCTGAGAACGGTTTTGGCATAGACGGGATGTATGTCAACGATGGCGCGACCAGGCCGTCTATGGCGATTCTTGCAGGCGAAGACATGGAATGGCAAATCTGTAATGGCGATGGCTCTTGTCTGAGTGGTCGTTTGGCCGCAACGAGCGATCCGAATTCGTTCGATCTTCTCGACGATGATGGAGCGGATTGCGGTTCTGTTCACCTTTCATATGCATCGCGAGACGGGATGGACGGCATTCTCTACGTCTCCCACGAAACTGGCGATTTCAAGATGCGCAGGACTAACCGGGTGCCGGCTTTTATCGAGGAGTGAGAGTTCCCGGCGGCCTGCCGATCAGGCCGCCGGGCTATCGAGCCCCGCATTCATCCGTACACGCACGGATGAATGCGGGAAGTGTCCGGATAAAGTTGATAATCAAGGAAACAAAGCCGTTCTGCCTGGGACGGCTTTGGCCTGGACTTTAACTACAACATCGCAATCGACACTTATCAGCTCGCGCAACGCGCATGGCCAAATCTCGGACGCTGGTGCATGGAGGACCTTCGAGATTTACTGGACATCCAAAACGACGACGCACACCGCGTGCTCGCCGACAGCGAAGACGAGATGGCTGTCTACAATGCGATCAGAAACGGTGTGAAGTCCGGAGAGCTTTCTGTGGAACCGCCGCGCCGTCGCGCGAGCCGACCGGGCAACCCGGGCAATCTGGTCCCGGCTCTCCCGGTCGTATTCCTACGATATCGCCCCTAGATCACCAATGTGTCAGATAAAGAATGACGCAATGGCTATGATCACGCCTACGGCGGATGCGGCGACTGCGCCTTTTTTCCTCTCCTTTAGTCCGACGAATAGGGTTGCCGTAAAGTCAAGGGCGGAAATGCAGGATATGGCAAGCGAAACGAATTCCTTGGGCGGTTTCAGCAAAAGGTCGCTAGCAAAGAGTAATGCAAGCAGGGCAAAGCCGATTGTGTTCAAGTATCTCGATTGATTTTGCGACAGCATGGCAACTTCCTTTCAGAACATGCAAGTGAAAAGTCGGTACGATGTCATTGCGGTTGCAAAAAAGCCGCCGCTAGGACCGGTTGTCACGAGACCGGCGATAACTTCAGCGGTGCCAGCAAGCTAGAGATCGCGCAGGCAAGCCTCCTCCTTCGTGTTCAGCGTGACCTTGTGAGGGACGGTGCGGTTATTTGCAGATCCGTGAGAATCGCACCACGCCTTGGAATATGAATCCGTGCAGCGCCCGCGCTCAAAAAAAGGGATATATCGTACTTTTCGTCGTAGTTGTCTCCGACGTAGATCTCGCTGCTCTCGGCGGGAGATCCCTCGTCGGCATGGGCTGCCGCAACGGGCACAAATGGTGTCATGACAAGGGAGAGGCAAAGAGCTGCTGAGACGATGGAGGGCAGGCATTTCTTCATGGCTGGCTCCTTAATCTGGCCTTTGATAGTTACTTGATGTCGCCTCCTTCCGCTTTATATCCGTTGTATTTGGCGTATTTCTTTAATAAGGCAAGAGGTTCTTCCTCTCCTTCGGATAAGCCGATGATGTTTCCTTGATCATCCAGTATGAATACGGACGGAATATGCTCAAGTTCATATTCGTCATACACGGTATTATCTTAATCTATGTATATGGGAAAGTCTCCTTCATGGACCGAGGCTTCGTTTTGAAACGGGATACCGCTTCGATTCGTTCCGGACGCGGATGTGGACGTAACTGGTCTCGGTGCCAAGTGCGATTTCAGTGACGTATATGACTAAACGGGAATGTTTGAGCAGTGCCGGAGTCTTCATCTGGATTGTTCCGACTGAAACGTCAGCCCGAATACACTGCATGGCAACTCCAACAAGAATGCCCCCGGCGTAATCCTTCCCAAGGCACGGCAATAGCCAAGTTCAAGTGAACGCATAAAGGTGGCTCCCGATGGTTCGGAAGCCACCTTCACAATTTAACCGATGGAAAAATCGATTGCTAATTCAATTTGACCCAGATGGCTGGGCGAACTCCGAGAGTCGAATCCTGCGTGCTGCCGAGGTCGCCGCAGGAGATGCCACCTTCTTCGTCAATGTAACTAGTCAAGGGTTGACCGGCGTAGTAGGCCCCATATGAATCGTCTTCGCATTTCTCTATATCGGAAGCCCACCATGCCTCGGGGACGTCCGTGCCGGCTAGAGTCGCGTACATATTATCCTCGCTAAGGTAATCGCTCCAGGAGTCTAGAATCGTTACGTCGCCTGCTAAAATCCTGCGCTCGGCATCGTTGAAGGCGTATTCTATGAAGGGTCCGTTCAGATACCTATACAGCGAGCTTGACTTGAAGTCCCATACGTCTCCATTCTCGTTGAATTCCATCTCATCGATGCAATGCTCGGTCATGAGGAGAGCCCTGTCGCCCTCCTTGTGGAGGACTATCCATTCAATCGGTTGGCCCTCGATATCCTTTCCTGTATAAGCCGAGAGCTCGCCCGAATATGTTCCCAGTTCGACGGTCTGCTCAATCGCGACGCTTTCGATTTTCTCCTGCTCCGCCTTCATGTCCGCCCTTGCTTCGAGCATGGACGGCAGGGGCGAGATGGCGACCATGACGGCAAGCAGGACGATGCCCGCGACAGCCGCGACGGCTATTTTCTTCCTCCTTTTGGAGAGGTTCGCAATCTTCGCGCCGGCCTCTCTTGCCTTCTCGCCCGAGTCCCCGTATCCCTGCTCGGCCAGCCTCTCGAGGCTTTCCTTTGCGGCCTCAGCTTCCTTCCTGTTGCCCTTCTCGAGTATCGCGACGCTCGTCTTGTAGACCCTGTCCCTTCTGGATTCATCCAGGAACGCGGCATCTTCCAGATCCGCCAGTTTCTCGCGCACGGCGCCGCAGTTCCAGCAGGTTCCGCGCTTGAGGTTCACCGCCCCGCAGCCGCACTGCCACCATCCCTCGTGCTCGGAATGGACACCCGAGCATTTGCAGGCATCGGCGCCCATCTCGGAGAGCAGGACATCGCGTTCCGACTCCTCGATTCCGTTGAGCGCGAGTGGCGCGGGGTTATCGATGTCGACCGGGTCGTCGAAGGACGTCTCGCAGTCCGCTCGGGTCACAACGGCACGCGAGCCGGTGATAACAGACAGCTTGATTCTCACCGCCTTGGGCCTGAGCACCTCGCCGGCGGGCAGGTCGGCATCTAGGAGCGAGAAGTCGACGTTCTCCGTCTCCCCTCCCTCGCCCTCGAGCCCGACCGTGAACTCTATGCGGCTGATGGGTTTCGTCGATACGTTGACGATCTTTGTCTGGAGGAAGCAAGCTCCCGTCTCGGTGTCCCTGGAGACCTGGACGGCCAGTACCCTGACGGGGCAGAGTTCCTGCCAGGAGGGGTTGGCGTCGCGGTAGACGATCTTGTACTTTGACATGTCTACACCTCGGGCAGGGCGTCTTCATCCGTTTTTGCGCTGGGCGCCGGCGCAGCTCGGTCTGGCAGTGCGCAGACGATCAGGCCGACCATGAGCGCCGTGCCGAAAAGGCCGATGAACCAGAGGATTCCCGCGTCATTGGTGTAATGCCCCTTGGCCCTGGCAATCTTAACGAGCTCCGCCACGCCGCAGATGTTGGCGGCGATCGCCAGGAGAGGCAGGAAGAAGATTATCAGCTCCATAGTTCTCATTTTCGGTCCTTTCTTCTCGGCCGCCAGCTTCGACACCGGCGGTCATCCGTCACTTCCGATAACACCAATTCTACTGTCCTCACCTGCGAATTTGTTGAGCAACAAATTCGATTGAGTGAGCGGTTGATTGCGCCGCGAAGGCGTTTAGTTAATTACGTTTGCCGCTGCGGCAAGACCGATGCAGAAATCTGAAATAGCCCTACGCTCGGCGATGTATCTACAAACCCTGAGCGAAGGGAGCCGCAAATGCATGCAGCGGCAATTAACCTTCGGGGGGGGGGTATCTCCTAGGAGAACCCGCCTCCAAGGCCAATCTATCATCGAGTACGTCCTGATCATCGCCATCATCGGCCTGGTGATCGTGTTCGCGGGACCCGGCGTGGCGGGGGCCATCCGCAACCAGTTCAACCTGGTCGGCAACACGGTGAGCAATGGGACGACCGGCGGGGTCGAGGGCGGCGCAACCGGCGGCGGCTCTGCGGGAGCCGATTCCGCGACCGTCCAGGCGGCTGTCGCCAAGGACGCGAAGGACTGGACGCTCGACGAGCAGGAGGCCGTGGCCGAGGACATCGCCGCCAAGGGCGAGGCGTCGCCGGCGTACGCAAAGGCGAAGGCCGCGATGGACGCGGGGACGAAGTTCTCGATGAAGTTGACGAACGGCAAGACGCTCGAGTATCGCATCATCGGTATCAACCACGATGACCTCGGGGACGGCTCCGGTAAGGCTGGGCTCACGTTCGAGGTAACCAACACTGCCATGGACGAGCAGCGAATGAACGCCACGAGCACCAATGCCGGCGGCTGGGAGAAATCGGAGATCCGCGGCCGCCTCAATTCCGGTGACCTCTGGTCGCTCCTACCGATCGAACTCCAGTCCAAGGCGAAGGCCGTCACGAAGATGACCGATAACAAGGGTGGTGGCAGTGCCAGTGCCCCATCGGCCACGACCGATAAAGTCTTCCTGCTCTCGATGACCGAGATCTACGGAGACCGCCAGACCGACGGTACCCAGTACGAGTACTACAAATCCAAGGGCGTGACGTACTCGAACCATTCAGGGGTGTCGTCGAGCTTTTATCACTGGACGCGCTCCGTGGATCCGAGCGGCTCCGCGTACTTCCGCTGTATCTATAGCAACGGTAACTATAACGACTACGGCGCGACGTACTCGTATTGCATATGCCTCGCCTGGTGTTTTTAACCTGTCTTCTAGCTTGTCTTCTAGTTTGTCTAGTGAAAGGCCCGTGCAATCCTGCGCGGGCCTTTCTTTTGGCGATTACTTGAACAATTTGAGGTTCATGGTACAAAGGTAGTCGGTTCGAGGAAAAAGGGGTCGTACTGCGCCTCTCAGAGCGCCTGCCGCACTTCACCTCTATTACCTCTGCGGCGCCCTCGTATAGGGCCCATCCCGCTTGCCGTTTCGTTGCAACCGCTCACTTGTCCACCGGTCAAGTGAACTACTGGAATAAATACAGCGACACGCTTGTCCGTTACAGTCGCTATATCTGTGTAAATCGCCGCGATAAATACAGCCCGTACTCGGCTGTATACCAGCTACGCGTATGTAGATTCATATCGCGTTAATAAATCGGCTCAAGCGCGTGCAAAACGCGCAAGTAGCCGCAAAAGGCGAATATCGCGTAGGTAGATTTTTAGCACCCTGTTGCTTAATCAAAATTAAGCAATTGCTTAGAACAAAAAAGGTCAGGCACTAGGTGCCTGACCTGCAAACTTCTGGTCGGGACGACTGGATTCGAACCAGCGACCCCTTGACCCCCAGTCAAGTGCGCTACCAAGCTGCGCCACGTCCCGAAGCTTTTATTTGTTGCTCTGCTCTCGCTCGCAACAGGGAGTATAATAACCCGAAACTTTGGACTTGTGCAAGAACTTTTTTAATTATTTTTGAGCAAGTCCAAAATTGTATCTGCGAGCTGGGGTTTTGTTAGCACGGGAAGTTCCTGCGTCCCTGCTGTGCTCACGATCCAAGCCTTATTGGTATCAGTTCCAAAGCCCGAATCGGCGCGCGAAACATCGTTGGCGATGATCGCATCGCAGCCCTTGCGGGCCAATTTACGCTCAGCGTACTCCACAACGTTATCGGTCTCGGCTGCAAAGCCAATCACGCACCGCTCTCCCTTTTGGCGCGAGAGCTCAGCCAAAATATCGACCGTCTCGACCAGTTCGATGCGATCCAGACGCTCGTTGGCCTTTTTGAGCTTATGGTCGGCAGGGGCTGCGGGCGTGTAGTCAGCGACGGCAGCCGCACAAATGGCCGCATCGGCCGTCTGGAAGGCGCTGAGCGCTGCCTGCAGCATCTCTGCGGCGGTTTGCACGCGTACGCACTCCACGCCGTGGGGAACATCGAGCGACGTCGGTCCCAGCACGAGCGTGACCGCAGCACCGCGGCGAGCAGCCTCCCCTGCCAGGGCGATACCCATCTTGCCCGAAGAGCGGTTGCCAATGAAGCGCACCGGGTCGATCGGCTCATGCGTGGGGCCGGCGGTAATCACGATGCGCTTACCCGCCAGGTCCTGAGGCGCGGGGTTGAGCACCTCACAGACAGCCTCGACGATGTCCTCGGGCTCGCTCATGCGTCCCGTGTCCACGTCGCCGCAGGCAAGGTAGCCGCTGCCGGGTCCCACCACATGCACGCCGCGGTCGCGCAACGTGGCCATGTTGGCCTGCGTCGCCGGAGCCTTCCACATGCCGTTATTCATAGCGGGTGCGATCACGATGGGTCGCGGCGTGGCGAGCAGCGTGGTGGAGATGAGGTCGTCGGCGATGCCATTGGCCATCTTGGCGATGATATTGGCCGTCGCGGGCGCCACGACCACCAGGTCGGGTTCCTGCGCCAGCGAAATGTGATGGATGGGGTCGAAGGGATCGTCGAATAGGCCCACGGCAACGGGCTCGTTGGTGAGCGCACGGAAGGTGAGTGGGCCCACAAACTCCGTGGCATGCTCGCTCATAACAACCTTGACGCGCGCACCGCGCTTTTGCAGCAGGCGCACGATATTGCACGACTTATAGGCGGCGATCCCGCCGGTAATGCCCAGCAGGATCGTTTTTCCCTCAAGTTGCATTGAATTGTTGGATGCCGCCGTCATCGCTAGGCTTCCTCGCTCGGGAGTACCAGGAGGCGGTGGCAGTACGGGCAGTGCGTAATTGACCTACCGTCGTGGTTGAGGTCGTTCATGGACGAAGCCTGCAGCGCGGTGTGGCAGACCGTGGGGATGTTACCCTGGATGGTCTCGACGGCCAGGCCGCGGAACTGCTTGAGTAGACGCTCGTAGTCGGTGAGCACGTCGGCCGGCAGCGTAGCGGCAAGCGCGGTGCGCTCCTTAGTGGCGGCGTCAATCTGAGCCTGCAGGTCGGCAGCCTTGGCGCGGGCGGCCTTGGTATCGGCCTTCACGCCCTCCTCAAACTTGGCGATGATTGCCTGTGCGCGGGCCTCGCGGTCGAGCGCCTCCTTATGGGCGATAACGACATCCTTGCGGGTGTGCTCAATCTTGTCCAGACGCTTGGCCAGGGTGGCGAGTTCATTCTCCAGGTCCTGAACCTCGCGGTAGTCGGAGCCGTCGACGTGGCGCTTCTTGGCAGCCTCGATGGCGTTGTTGGTCTGAATCTCGGTGGTGTTGAGATCGCCCAGCTCAATGTCCAGGTCCTTGCGCTGGGCGTAGAGCTTGGTCATCTCGGACTTGAGTTTTACATAGGTCTTACGCTTTGATGCGAGCTCCTTGAGCTCCGGCATATTGGCAAGTTCGCTCTTGTTGCGGGCGAGCTCCAAATCGATCTGTTGCAGCTTGAGTAGCGTAGCGCCGGCGCTCATAAGTTCTCTCCTTTTGTCACAGTCCACCATTGGCAAGGGTTCAGTATTTTAATCGCATGACGGGGGTCCATCCCGGCGTCAACTGCAGAGTTCATCAAGATATCCACGAACGGCTCCTCAGAGCGGTCGTGGCCGAGCAAGATCACCGGCATTCCGCGCAAGGCAAGGTCTTGCGCCACGTGGTAGCCGGCCTCTCCGGTCACAATAACATCTGCGCCTGCGGCGATGGCAAGCTCACCAAAATCGCCGAGGGAACCGCCCAGAATGGCGACGGTGCGGCACGGGTGCTCGGCTTCGCCCCATACGCGCGGGTCGCTGCCATAGGCTGTGGCGGCACGGTTGGCGAGATCGCGCAGGCTGTAGACGTCGTGGAGGGTCGCGAGTGCGCCCAGACCGGTGAGCTCAGGCTCGCCCACATGCTCCAGCGAGCTCATGGGCTCAGCGCCCAGCAACTCACTCAGGCGAACGCGCACCTCGTGCGATCGGTCCAGGTTGGTGTGAAGCGAGATGATGCTCACGCCGCAACGAGCTGCCTCGTACAACACAGCGCTGCATTGGGGACGCGATATATCCGCCGGGCAAAACGCCTCGGGCGCCTTGATATAAATGGGATGATGCGTCAGCAGCACGTTGGCGCCGGCCTCGAGAGCACGGTGCACGTTGGCCTCGGTAGCGTCAAGTGCACAGGCAACACCGGTGATCTCAGCGGCGGGATCTCCCACAGATAAACCAACATGATCCCAACCCTCGGCGTCCGTCTTGGGATAGCGTGCCAGCAGGGCGCGCTCAAGGTCGGCGACGATCATGCGGCACCCACGATCGACAGCAGCGTCTGGGCAAAGTTGTCCAGGTCGGAAGGGTTCACGCGGTCATCAAACGAGATGCGCAGTGCGCCCAGCGCCTGCTCGCGACCAATGCCCATGGCGCTGAGCACGTGGCTCGGGTCCATGCTGCCGCTCGAGCAAGCTGATCCGGCCGATACCTCAAACCCGGCGGCATCGAGCTTGATGATGAGCTCTTCGGAGTCCATGCCGTCAACGTAGATTGAAACCATGCCTGGCAGACGATCTGCCTGCGCGTAGTCGCCCATCGTGGCGTGAATGCGAGGATGGGCCGTAAGCGTGGCATAGAGATTATCGGACAGGGCCTGCAGTGTCGCTCGCTCCTGGGCCACGTGGGGCGCCAGCGTGTGGGCGGCAGCGGCAAAAGCCAGCTGCGTGCGCAGATCCTGCGTACCGGCGCGACGTCCTGCTTCCTGTCCACCGCCAAAGATGCGCGGACGCAGCGGCGTGCGGTTCTTAAGGTAGAGCGCACCGGATGCCACGGGGCCGCCAATCTTGTGCGCGGCAACGGTCATGGCATCGACGCCCAGCTCGGTGACATCGAGCGGAATATGCAAGTAGCCCTGGATGGCATCGGTGTGAAACAAGGCACCGGCAGCATGTGCGGCGGCGGCCAGCTCGCGGATAGGCTGCACCACGCCGCTCTCGTTGTTGGCGACCATAATGCTCACGAGCGCCACGTCGTCGCCGAGCAGCTCGACAAGCGTGGCGGGCTCAATGTAGCCCGCGCGGCAGGGCTGCACCAGGTCGACGGTAAAGCCGGCGGCACGCAGCAGCGGCAGGTTGTCCAGAATCGAATCGTGCTCGATGGCCGAAACGATTACACGATCGCGCTTGCGATCGCGCTGACGAGCGCCCTCGGCAAGACCGAGCAGCGCCAGCTGGTTGGCTTCGGTGCCGCCGTTGGTCAGTACAATCTCGGACGGGCGGACGCGCGCGCCAAAGCTGCGGGCGATCTCGCGACGTGCAACCTCCAGACGCGCGGCAGCCTTGCGGCCGAGCGAATGCAGCGAGTTGGGGTTGACGCCGGCAAGCTCGCTGTCGTCGTACTCGCGCTGCGCAAGGAGCGCCTCGGCGCGCATGGGCGTCGAGGCGGCATAGTCAAGATTCACGGGTATGCGGTTTTGACCTGCGGTCATAAGGGTTTATGCCTCCTGTGCGGCCTCGTTGCCCAGCTTCTGCAGCAGGGCAACCTCGGCAGCGGGATCTTCGGACTTAAATACGGCAGAACCGGCCACGAGCACGTTAGCGCCGGCCTTGACGACCTCGGCAATGTTCTTGGGAGAAATGCCACCGTCGACCTCGATGAGGGGCGAAACGCCGTGACGCTCGCACATGGCCTTGAGCTCGTGAAGCTTTGCGATGGTGCCCGGGATAAAGCTCTGGCCGCCAAAGCCCGGGTTCACACTCATGAGCAGCACCATATCGACGACGTCGATGATGCTCTCGAGCACGCACACGGGGGTGGCGGGGTTGAGCACCACGCCGGCCTTGACGCCGCGCTGCTGCAGATGCGTGAGCGTGCGGTGCAGGTGCGTGGAAGCCTCGTAGTGCACGGTGATCATGTCGGCACCGGCGTCGGCGTACCAATCGACCGTCTCGTCGGGGTTCGTCACCATGAGGTGCGCGTCGACCGGTACATCGGTGGAGCGCTTGACGGCCTTAAGGATGTCAACGCCAAAGGTGAGGTTGCCGGTAAAGTGACCGTCCATAACGTCGAAGTGCACGTAGTCGGCACCGGCGATCTTGTCGAGTTCGCCCTTGAGGTTGGCCATGTCGGCCGAAAGGACAGACGGAGCGATTTTGATGGAACCCATGGTAGAAGCCTTTCTGCGCTAGTCGGTGAGTCCGTAGAACTCTTGAGAAGGGACGCGATCGGTAAGAATCTCGAGCGCCCTATCCAAAGTAACACCGTTGTAGAGCGTTTGCTCCACGGCAAAGGTGAGCGGAATGTCTACGCTCAGTGAACGGGCAAGCTCACTGACGCTGCGGGCCGCGACGGCGCCCTCGACCACCATATGCGTACGTGCCTGGTACTCGTCGAGCGAGACGCCGTGGGCAAACTCGTAGCCAAAGGTGCGGTTGCGCGAATGCTCGGAGGTGCAGGTGGCAATGAGGTCACCCATGCCGGCAAGACCCATGCAGGTCATGGCTTGACCGCCGCGGGCGTGCACCAGACGGCTGATCTCGGCCAGGCCGCGCGTCATGATAAGGGCAAGCGTGTTGTCGCCCGCGCCCGAGCCGGCGGAGATGCCGCATACGATGGCGATGACGTTTTTCATGGCGCCGCAAACCTCGACGCCGGTCATATCCTGCGACAGGTAGATGCGGAAGGCCGTGGACAGCAGCAGCTCCTTAAAGGTCTCCCCTACCTGCGTATCTTTGCTGGCGATGACGGCGGCAGAGAGCCCACCGCGGCAAATCTCCTCGGCATGGTTGGGGCCCGAGAGGGCCGCCACACGCCGCTCGTTGCCGATCTCGCTGGCAATGACCTCGCTCATGAGCAGGCCAGACTCGGGCTCAATGCCCTTGGTGAGGCAGAGCACCGGGGTGTCGGTGGCGATACAAGGTGCCGCCTGATGGCATACGCTGCGCAGGTGCGTGGAGGGCACGGCAAAGATGATGGCCTCGACGCCGTCGAGCGCCTGGGCCAGATCCGTCGTGGCGACGACGTTTTCCGGCAGCACGTAATCCACCAGATACCGGGGGTTGCGATGCTCGCCGTTAATGCCGGCGGCCGTCTGTTCGCTATGGGCCCACATGGTCACGCGCTCGGCTCGCGCGGCGGCAAGGCCGGCGACGGCGGTTCCCCAGGAGCCGGAGCCAATCAGCGCAACATTCATGACTCTCCCCTACTTATCGTCGGGCTCGGTGACGCGCTTGGTAAACGAGAGCTTGGACTCCTTACCCGTCATGAGCTTTTTGATGTTCGCGCGATGGGCCCACACCACGGTGATGCCGATCATCGCCATGCAAAACTTAAGTCCCAGGCTGCCGTACGGAAAGACCGCGCAGACGGCGATGGGAAGACCGATGGCCGCGGCAAGCGAGCCTACCGACACAAACTTTGTGATGGCGACGGCCACGATAAACATGCCCAGCAGCGACAGGCCAATAGGCCAGTACCAAGCGAGGATGACGCCCAGACCAACCGCGATACCCTTGCCGCCATGGAAGTTGAGGTAGGGCGAGAAGATATGGCCCCACACGGCCGCCAGGCAGATGACGCCGAGCATCCAGTCGCCGGGAGCGCCGGGGGCCATAATGCTCACGGGGAAGCCATAGCCCACGCCCGCGATGAGCGGACGGGCGATAAGGACACAGATGGCGCCCTTAAGGCAGTCGAGCAACAGCGTGAGCGCGGCCACCTTAGGGCCGGCCACGCGCAGGGCGTTGGTGGTGCCGATGTTGCCGGAGCCCGCCTTGCGAATGTCGGTGTGGTTGAACACGCGGCCCAAGATCAGACCAAACGGAATCGCCCCGATAAAGAACGAGAGCACGGCGCAGATGGCGGTCAGCAGAATCGGATTATGCATCCTTTTGCTCCTTCTTCCTAAAGAAGAGTCGAATGGGCGTGCCGGCAAAGTCGAAGGTCGAGCGCATGCGGTTCTCTACGTAGCGCTGGTAGGTGTCGTTGACCAGGTCGCTATGGTTGACGAAGAACGTGAACGTCGGCGGGTTGACGCCCGTCTGGGTCACGTAGTGCATGCGCAGGCGGCGCTTGCCGTCCACCACGGTATGACCGAACTCGCGCAGGTCGGTAAGGAACGTGTTGAGGCGCGATGTGCTGATCTTTTGCGAGCGCGTCTTTTCGGCGGCGTCTACCATTGCCCAGATCTTCTCGACGCTGCGGCCGGTCAGGGCAGAGATGCGCAAGTACTGGGCCCAGGGAGCCATGACGCCCAGACGGCGGTCGATGGTCTCCATGCAGGCCTCGCGCTTACGGTCGTCGTCGAGCAGATCCCACTTGTTGAGCAGCACAACGATGGCGCAGCCGCGCTCGATGGCAAGACCCATGACCTTCTGGTCCTGTTCGGTAACGCCCACGGAGGCGTCGACGACGAGCAGCGCCACGTCGGCGCGGTCGATGGCGCGCAGGCCGCGGACCATCGAGTAGTACTCGATGTTCTCGTACACGGTGCTCTTCTTGCGGATGCCCGCGGTGTCGACCATGCGGTAGTGCTTGCCGTTGCGCTCCACGACGGTGTCGATGGCGTCGCGCGTGGTGCCGGCAATGTTGGACACGATAGAGCGGTCGGCGCCCAGGATGCGGTTGAACAGCGAGGACTTACCGGCGTTGGGGCGGCCGATGATGGCCACGTTCAGCGCATCGGGGAACTCATCGGCGACCTCGTCCTCTTCCTCCGGAAGCAGGGCCACGATATCGTCGAGCAGGTCGCCCGTGCCATGACCATGCAGGGCCGAGAGCGGCGTGGGCTCACCGATGCCGAGCGAATAGAACTCCCAGATGCTGTCGTTCTCGCGATCGGGGTTGTCGAGCTTGTTCACCAGCAGAAAGACCGGCTTGTCGCAGCGCTTGAGCATGCGGGCGACCGACTCGTCCTCCTCGGTGACGCCGGTGCGGCCGTCGACCACAAACAGGATGACGGCGGCTTCCTCGGCGGCGGCGAGGGCCTGGTCGCGGATGGACGTGGCAAAGACGTCGTCGCTCTTGAGCGGCTCGATACCGCCCGTGTCGACGATGGTGAACTCGCGGCCGTTCCAATCGGCCGTGTGGTATGAGCGGTCGCGCGTGACGCCGCGAGACTCGTGGACGATAGCGTCCGAGGTCTGGGCCAGGCGGTTAACGAGCGTGGACTTACCCACGTTGGGGCGTCCGACGACGGCGACGATAGGTTTCATCTGCTCTCCTTTAATGGGTAGGGTCAGCGGAATTAGTAGAGTCGGCAGGCACAATGCCAAGGATGTGCTCCAGGGTATCGAGCAGCTCATGCGGCATGGTCGACACCACATGAACCTCGGCGCCGCGACTGGTAAGGCTTGCGAGTAAATCGTCACGATGATACTCGTCAAGCGTCATGCCGTCAGCGTTGAACATGAGCTTAGGCACAAAGAGCATAACCCCCGACAGATCTTGGGGCAGCTGCTCCAGAATGTCACACGCGACGATGAGGCCGGTCACGTCCACGTTGCCGCCAAAGTAGCGGTTCTTGATGGCTGTGACGGTGCCGCCGAGACCATGCGGCGACTCCACAAAGCGTGCCACGGTGTCTCGCGCGCTGGCGCCGGAGAGGCACAGCAGGTTCTGGCTGCGGGCGGCGATGGCCTCGCGGACGCGGGCCAGTCGCTCGGCATCGGTAGCCAGCACGTCGTCGGTCTCGTCCAGATACGAGCGGATCATGCCGATGCCGTCGTAGTACTGCGGGTAACCGTCGTAAAAGTCCGCCTCGGGAGGATCGATGCCGGCGTCCAGATAGAACTCGTCGCTCATCTGGAAGGTGTGGCGGCCAAAGCGCTCGAAGGCACGGTCCTGGAAAGGCCGGATCATGGCAATGGTTTCGCGTGCGAGCTCGGGCTTGTCACTGTAGGACCAGCTAAAACGGTTCTGATGTTTGGTAAAGCCCAGCGGCACAATGCCCAGGCTGGTGATCTGCTCGTGCTCCTCGCAGTAACGCAGGGTCTTTTCCAGCTCCTCGCCGTCGTTCATACCGGGGCACAGCACGATCTGCGCGTGAATCTCGATGCCGGCGGCCATGATGGCCTCGAGTACGTCCATGCCGCGCTGGGCGTTGCGGCCCATCATGCGGCGGCGAACGTCGGGGCTCACGGCGTGGACCGACACGTTCATCGGACTCATGTTGCGATCGATAACGTTTTGCACGTCCTCGTCGGAAAGGTTCGTGAGCGTGACAAAGTTACCCTGCAAAAAGCTCAGGCGGTAGTCGTCGTCGCGAATGTAGAGCGTGGAGCGACCGCCCTTGGGCAGCATGGTCATAAAGCAGAACACGCAGGCGTTGACGCAGGTGCGCATGCCGTCAAAGATGGGGCCGTCGAACTCAAGGCCCCAGTCCTCTCCCGGGAAGCGGTCGAGCTCCACGGGGGTGACAGTGCCGTCGCGCGGATCGAATACCTCCAGCTCGACGGTGTCGTCGTCTGCCTCCCAGAGCCATACGATCATGTCAGTGAGTTGCTCGCCGTTGACCGTGAGCACGCGCATGCCCGGCTCGATACCCACATCCCATGCGGGCGACTCGGGACGCACGTTCTTTACGAGCGCGCCCTCACCCGGCTCGGGGTCGCGGCTGCGCCCGTAATCGGCCACCTCGGCGGCGTATGCGGGTACGGTCTGGTCCATGATTAGCGGCAAAGCTCCTTGATACGCTCTACGGCGCGTTCGATGTGTTCTTGCGGGGTGGAGGCTCCGGCAGTGATGCCAATGTGGCGCGCGTTGGCAAACCACGCGGCCTGGAGTTCCGAAGCTTCCTCGATGTGATGCGTGTGCTCACAGGCATCAGCGCAGATCTGTGCCAGGCGACGCGTGTTGCCCGAATTTTTGCCGCCCACGACGACCATGCAGTCGCAGCGGTTGGCGAGGGTTGCGGCTGCCTGCTGGCGCTCGCTCGTGGCTGCGCAAATGGTGTTGATCACACGCAGTTCCTGCACGCGCGGGGTGATGGAGGCCACAACCTCGGCCAGGTTCTGCGCGGTCTGGGTGGTCTGCACAACCAGACCCACCTTGCCCTTGAGTGGCAGCGCGTCCGCATCGGCGGCACAGCTCACGACCTGTGCGTCATCACCAGCATGGCCAAGAATGCCCTCGACCTCGGGGTGACCCGGCTCTCCCACGACGATCACGCGGTAGCCCTCGCGCACCAGACGCTCGGCCGCCACGTGGACCTTCTTTACGTAGGGGCAGGTGGCGTCGACCACATCGAGGCCGCGCTCGCGAGCGGCATCGATGACCTGCGGCACCACGCCGTGCGCGCGGATGATCACGGTGCCCGACGCGGCGTCGTCCAAGGTCTCGGCCAGACCGACGCCTGACTCGGCGAGCTCGCGCACCACGATGGGGTTATGGATGAGCGGACCCAAGGTATGGACCTGATTGCACTCCCCTGCCTGCGGCGCAGCGGCCAGCGCCATATCGAGCGCACGCTGTACGCCGTAGCAAGTGCCGGCGTGGGCGGCGATCTCGATGTTAGGCGCGCCGTCCTGGTCGGACGCAGTCGCGGCTGTGTTCGTCACGTTCTCGCTCATGGCTAGAACCTGCCCGGATGCTCGGCGCACAACTCGTCGCGCATCTTATATACACGGTTCATGGCCTCGGACTCAAACCAGGCCAGGCGCTCCGTGCGCTTAAGCCCGGCCGGCGCGTCCGAAAGCGAGACGGCCTTGCCGGCACGAATCCAGCATTTTTTAGGACGCATGAGCTTTTTGCCCGCGGGCGTGATGTCGGACCAGCCGCAGATGGCGAGCGGGTTGACGGGCGCCTTGCCCATCTGGGCGATGAGCGCAAAACCGCCGTGGACCTCGGGCTTGATCTCGCGCGAGCGGATGCGCGTGCCCTCGGGGAAGATCAGGACGTCCTCGCCGCGCTGTAGCGCATGCTGGGCGGCGCGCAGGCACTTCATATCGGCAGTACCGCGCTCTACGGGGA
Organism: Collinsella sp. AF02-46-1; assembly: GCF_003465825.1. Lineage (GTDB taxonomy): Bacteria > Actinomycetota > Coriobacteriia > Coriobacteriales > Coriobacteriaceae > Collinsella. Next base: position 10,010 of record NZ_QSBV01000023.1, on the reverse strand, counting down.
TGCCGCCCACGCGGCTAAAGGCCCAGCGTACAATCTTGCTCTTCGCGAACTCGGACTTAAAGATGGGGCGGATGCGGCGGCCGCCAAAGAACAGCGCCGTCTCCACGGCCAAGAGCTCGGCCATCGAGGTGTGGTTGCAGATGACCACGCTACCGCGACCTTCCTGGCGCTCAAACAGCAGGTCGGCGTCCTCGACCTTCCAGCGCCACATGAGCTTGGAGAAGGCCCATAGAATAGCCATGACCACCACGACGACGGCGCGGATGAGCGCAGGGAACTCGGCGTAGGGGGCGTTGTAGTAATCCTCGGGCGTCTGCTTAAACAGGCGCATGAGTTACCTCCTTTGGTTGATGAGGTCCTCGATAATGCGTACGACCTCGTCGATGGTGTGGGCGGTGGAGTCGACGTGCACGGCGTCCTCGGCGGGCACGAGCGGTGCGACCTCGCGGCTGCTGTCGAGTTTATCGCGCTGCTTGAGGGCGTCGAGGGTTTCGTCGACCTCGGCCTCGAGCTGCTCGGCAGTAAGCGGCTGGGCGTCGTTTTGGTGGCGCTGCAGCACGCGGCGGCGGGCGCGCTCACGCGGGTCGGCGGTCAGGAACACCTTGACCTGCGCGTTGGGAAATACGACGGTGCCGATGTCGCGACCCTCGGCCACGATATCGCGGTCCTCGGCGGCGCGGCGCTGGTGAATGAGCATGGCGGCGCGCACGCCCGGGTAGGCCGAGACCTTGGATACGTTGGCGTCGACCTGCGGGGTACGGATGGCGGCCGAAGCGTCCTGGCCGTCAATGGTCAGGCGCGTGTCCTCGCCGGTACCATTGGTAAAGCGAATCTCGATCTGCTCGGCGAGGGCGTCGATGGCCGCCTCGTCGTCCAGGTCGATACCGCGGTCGAGCGCGGCGAAGGTGACGGCGCGATACATGGCGCCCGTGTCGAGCTTGTTAAAGCCCAGCTGGCGGGCGATCTCCTTGGCGATGGTGGACTTGCCGGAACCGGCGGGGCCGTCGATGGCGACGATCATGCAATACTTCCTTTCGGTGGTTGACGTGCTGGTATGGTTCGCGGGCGTCGGGGCGCGGCGGATTGCTTAGCCCGTGTAGCGCTCGCGGTAGGTGTTGCGCTTGGGCGCGGAGCCGTGGCTGCCGTGGTGGCGCGTGCGGCTCGCGGTGTTGGTCGCCGGCGCGGTGCCGCGCTTGGATGCGGCCTGCTTGGGCGGGGTGCCGCCGGCCTTGAGGATCTGCACTTCGCGCTCGGTGAGCTCGCGCCACGAGCCCTTGGACACGTCCTTGAGTTCCAGGCCGGCGAAGTTGCAGCGATGCAGGCGAATCACCGGGTGGTGGATCTTGCTCAGCATGCGCTTGACCTGGTTCTTGCGGCCCTCGCGGATGATGACCTCCACGGCGGTGGTGCCGGGCTTTACACCCTGCGGAGCCACGGCCTCGGCTTCGCGCGCGTTGATGACGCGGCAGATCGCCGGCTGGCACAGGCCGTCGTCGAGCTCGATGCCGCGGCGGAGCGGTTCCAAGTCGCGATCGGTCAGGTGGCCGTCCACGAGCGCCTGGTAGGTCTTGTAGACGTGCTTGCTGGGGTGCAGCAGGTCTTGCGACAGGTCGCCGTCGGTGGTAAAGAGCAGAAGGCCCGTGGTGTCGCGGTCCAGGCGACCCACCGGAAAGAGCCCCGGAAAACGGTCGCGCGGGACCAGGTCGGCCACGCAAGGGCGCTCCTGGGGATCGCTCATGGTGGTGAGGTAGCCGGTCGGCTTGTAGAGCATTAGGTACACGGCACCCTGGTTGAGCTTGACAGGCATGCCGTCGACCTCGATATGGTCGCGGTCGACGTCGACCTTGGTCCCCAGCTCGGTTGCGACCTGGCCGTTGACGGTCACGCGGCCAGCGGTCATCAGGTCCTCCGAGCCGCGGCGGCTCGCCACGCCCGCGCGCGCCAAAAAGCGCTGCAGACGCATGGTGTGCGGGTAGACGGGCTGGGTGCCGCCTGTGGGCGCCGTAGCGCCCGCGACGCGTGCGGTGCGCGTCTCCCCTGCTTCGTTAGTCCTCGTCATGCAAATCCTCCGAGGTGTCACCGGTGGGCAGAAGCTCTGCGTCATCGGTGTCCTCAACATCGGTATCGAGCAGTTCGCGCTCTTCGTCCAGGTCCTCGGCCTGCTCCTCGAGCGTGGACTGAATGCTGCGGCCGCTCAGGCGCTCGCGGATAAACTGGCGCGATTGCTCGTCGGGGGCAAACTGCTCCAGATCGGGCAGGTCGCGGGTGGAGCGCAGACCGAACTTTTCCAAGAAGGCGTTGGTCGTGCCATAGATGATCGCCTGACCGCGCTGGGGGTCGCGGCCGAGCTCGCGCACCAGACCCTTGTCCACGAGCGACGCGATGACGCCGTCGGAATTGACGCCGCGTATGCCTTTGACCACCTCGCGCGTCACGGGCTGGTGGTATGCGATGACGGCCAGGGTTTCAAGCGCCGCCTGCGACAGCTTTTGCGTGTCCCAGCTCAACACATAGGCCTCGACCACATCGTGGTAGGCGGGATGCGTAAACAGGCGCCAGCCGCCGGCGACCTCGCGCAGCTGAAAGCCGCGGTTGGCTTCCTCGTACTCAACCTTGAGCTCGGCGAGCAGCGATGCGCATTCGCCAGGGGCGATATCTAGCGCACCTGCCAGCGCAGGCGCGCTCACCGGGTCGCTCGACACCAGCAGCAGCGCCTCGAGGGCGCCTTTGAGGCTGTTTGCCTCCAGCGTTGAAAGGGTTGACATGGTTGCGGCTCCTATTCGGTGAGCTCGGGGCCCTTGCCGGGCACGTATGCCTCGGTGCCCTCGACTCGGTTGATGCAGATGGTTCCGAAGATCTCGTCCTGGCTCAGCGTGAGCGAGCCGCGCTTGGCGAGCTCGAGCATGGCCAGGAAGGTGACGACGAGCTGCTCGGTGGTGGCGTCGCCGTCCAGCAGCTCACGGAAGGTGCAGTTTTGGTGTGCCATGGTAAAGCGATCGACCGAGGCCACGGTCAGGTCGAGCGGCACACGATGCGGCGCCACGTGCTCGGCTTCCAGCAAGAAGGTCTGTCGCTTGCCGTCAAGGTCGGCACAGATGACGGCCAGACCGCGTAGGGTGATGCCGGCCAGGTAGTCGGGCATAAGGCCCAAAAACTCGGGGTCGGGGCCGGCCACGCGCGGGTGCATGCGGCTTTCGGCCTGCATGCGGGCACCGAGGGCCGCAGCCGCGCCTTTAAACTGCTTGTAGGCAATCAGGCGCTGGATCAGGACCTCGCGCAGGGCGTCGCCGTCGAGCGTGCTGAGCTCCTCGAGGTCTTCGTCGAACTCGTCATCGTCGTCATCGGCTTTGCGCGGGGCCTCCTGCGGCACCAAGGAGGCGGCCTTGATGTCCAAAAGGGTTGCTGCGACCAACAAAAAGTCGCTCGCCACGTCCAGGTCCAGCGCCTCGATGCGCTCGGCCTCGGCAAGGTACTGCTCGGCCACCTCGCTGATGGAGATGGCGCCGATATCTACTTTTTGGCGGGTTACCAGCTGCAGCAGCAGGTCGAACGGTCCGCTGTAGACCTGCGTCGACACGCGATACGACATCTTCGACCTCCTTTGACGGCGCCTTCGCGGCGCGGTTTGGGTGCATATTACGACCGTTTTGCACGGTCGACCTGTAAGTTTACCTTAGATGCCGGCGATTGCGAAGTTGAGCAGCTGCTCAGCAAGCGGATACACGGTAACGTCGAAATAGCGGCCGATCACGTCGATGCCGGTCCACATAGGCAGCAGGTACAGCACAATGATGAGGATGGGCATGGCGTATTGCTGCAGGTGATAGTAGTTGTTGAGCGCCTTGCCTTTGAGGAATGGCACGATGATCGACGAGCCATCGAGCGGCGGGATCGGGATGAGGTTGAAGAACGCGAGTGACAGGTTGACCACGATAAACGTGGCGCCGAAGTTCATGATCTGTGACGCCAGGGCAAAGGACATGCTGGTGTAGAGGTTGCCGTACGTTGCGTGCATGAGGGCGGCCGCGAGGCACGCGAGGGCGATGTTCGACGCGGGGCCGGCCACGCTCACCAAGACCTCGTCACGTTTGGGGTGCTTGAGGTTGTTGAGGTAGACGGGCACGGGCTTGGCGAAGGCGAACACCGGGCCGCCGGCGGCAAGCATGAGCAGTGGCAGGATGATGGTGCCAAACGGGTCGATGTGGTTGAGCGGGTTGAGCGAGACGCGGCCGCGCGAACGGGCCGTCTTGTCGCCGAGCGCCCAGGCCGCTGCGGCGTGTGCGCTCTCGTGGATCACGATGCCCACGATGACGGCGACGGCGCTGGCGAGCAGGTTCATGAGGTAGCTGCTGGACATGGCGCTCCTCTAGCGGACGCGGCGCGAGGCGCGCGTGAGCAGGTAGTCGATCACAAACAGGATCACGGCGACGATGGCGTAATCCAGGCGGAACACGCCGCCAAAGGGCGACGTGATGACGCCATAGCCGGCGATGGCGCTCGGCAGTGCGCGCGAAAGCTCAACGACAAAGCCTACGATCTGCAGCTTGGCGGTGAGGCCGCTAAAACACAGCAGCACGGTCATCGCGCTCATAAAGATGCCGCAGATGCGACAGGCGACGGCGATGATGCTCATCGCCACGGCAGCGGCCTTACGAGAGTTCACGCGCGGTCTCCTCTTCGATCTGGGTGGAAAGCTCCAGCCATTCGTCCTCGAGCTTGGGTAGCTCTTGCTTAAGGCCGTTATATTCCCCCAGCGCGGCGTTGAACTTGTCTTGATCGGCATAAAGCTCTTCGCTTGCCATCAATTCCATAAGCTCGTCATAGCGGGCGCGCTTTTTGTCGAGCTCCGTCTCGATCTTCTTGAGCTGGTTACGCACGCCCTTGAGCTTTTTGTTGAGCGCAGCGCGGGCTTGGGCCTCGGCGCGCTTTTGCTCCTTGGTCTTTTTGCCCTCGGCAGGCTTGGGGGCGGCGACGGGGGTGTCGGCCTGGGCGGCGCTGGCCTTGGCGGACTTGGTCGTGGCCGGCGCGCTCTCCGTGGACGCCTCGGCGGCGGCGCGGGCTGCGAGGTCCTCGCGCTTGTAGAGGTAGTAGTCGTAGTCGCCGTCGTAGACCGTGACTTGTCCGTCGCGGATGTCGATGACGCGGTTGGCCACGGCGCGCACCAGGTGCTCGTCGTGGCTGATCAGCACGATGGTGCCGGGGAAGTTTTGCAGGGCGTTCTCGAGCATGTCCACCGAGTCGATGTCTAGGTGGTTGGTGGGCTCGTCCAGGCACAGGAGCGCCTCGGGGGCCACGAGCATCTTGGCCAGGGCCAGACGCGCTTTTTCGCCGCCGGAGAGGACGCGAACCTGCTTCTCGATGGAATCGTTGTCGCTAAACAGGAAGGCGCCCAGTAGGCTGCGCTGCTGCGGCACGGTCCACTTGGGCGTGACGGTGTCGATCTCTTGCAGGACGGTGTTGGACTCGGTCATGCCCTCGAGCGCGTGCTGGGCGTAATAGGCCACGCCCACGTTGGTGCCCAGGTCGCGGGTGCCGGTGGTGGGCGGCTCCAGTCCGGCGATGATCTTCATGAGCGTGGACTTGCCGGCGCCGTTGGGGCCGACGAGTGCCACGTGCTCGCCGCGGTAGAGCTTGAGCTCGATGTCGCTGTAGATGTGCTTGTTGCCGTAGGACTTGGCCACGCCCTCGAGCCCCACGACCATGTCGCCGGAGCGCGGCGGGTCGGGGAACTTAAAGTCGATGTGCTTGTGGCCCTCGGGTAGGATGACAAGCTCCTTTTTGATCTGTTCGATCTTGCGGATGCGCTCCTGAGCCTGGGCAGCCTTGGTGGGCTTGTAGCGGAACTTGTCAACGAAGACCTGCATATGGGCGATGTCGCGCTCCTGGGCGGCGCGCTTGGCGCGCATCTGCTCCAGGTTGTCCTCGCGCTGCTTGAGGTAGCTACTGTAGTTGCCGGTGTAGGTGGTCACGCGGCGGTTTTCGAGAGCGGCGACATGGTCGACGCAGGCGTCCATGAAAGCGCGGTCGTGGCTGACGATGAGCACGGCGCCATCGTAGTTGGCGATAAAGCCGCGCAGCCACTGGACGCTTTCGAGGTCCAGGTGGTTGGTGGGCTCGTCCAGAAGCAGCAGGTCGGGGTGACGCAGGAAGAGCTTGGCCAGCGCGATGCGCATCTGCCAGCCGCCCGAGAACTCGGAGCACGGGCGCTCAAAGTCGGTGACCTTAAAGCCAAGGCCGGACAGGATCTTGCGGGCGTTGCTCTCGAGCTCGTAGCCGCCCAGGTGCTCAAAGCGGTCCTGGACCTGGCCGTACTCGTTAAGGAGCGCGTCAACGTCCTTGCCCTGTTCGGAGAGCTCAGTGATCTGGGCCTGCAGCTCGTTGGCGCGCTCGCCCATGCGGCGGATTTCCTTGGCGGCGGCCATGACCTCAGCGAGGATGGTGGTGTCCTTTTGTTCCAGATTAGTTTCCTGCTCTAGGTAGCCCACCTGGCAGTCCTTTGCGTACTGGACCTGGCCAGAGTCGGGACTGTCGATGCCCATGATGATTTTGAGCATGGTGGTTTTGCCGGCGCCGTTGGGGCCCACGAGCGCGAAGCGCTCGCCGGGGTTGATCTGGAAGGACGCGCCGCTAAAGAGGACGCGTGCGCCGAAGCTTTTTTCGATCTTGTCGACCAGGAGGATCATGGTGCCGCCTTTGACCTTGTGTGCCAATATGAAAAAAGGCCCCAACTTGCGTTGGAGCCTCATTCAATGCTCGGGTGGAGACGAGGGGGATCGAACCCCTGACCTCTTGACTGCCAGTCAAGCGCTCTCCCAGCTGAGCTACGCCCCCGTGCGGAGAACTACTATACGGGAACTCGGACCACGATGCAAGGACAATTTTGAAAAAAACTTTCGCGAGTGCCGGCGCGCTCGGGACCGCGCCAACCCGCGGGGCGCCTGGCCCCCGCACGGCCCGTACGCCGGCCGACTTGGCGCGTGGAACACGACGCACCCCGTTCAACAGGGTTTTCCGTGCGCCTCCAGTCCCATTATCGGGTCCGATTGCGAAGCGCCCCTCCCCAGCGCCCCAGAACCATGCCGGTTTACTACGATAAATCAGAAATGTCCGACCATACACGCCTTTTCGTGCAACTGGCGGGCTACCTACCTGCGGTTTTGCAAACGGAGAACACACGGTGCTCGGGGGGTCGCCGATTCGTCGTAGTAAACCGGCATGGTTTTGAAATGGCATCAGGTTGATTTCACGCAAAAGTGTGTTGGAGCCCTGAATTAAAGGCCTTAACTTATTTAGATCGCTTCTATTCTGCGACGCGCCTAGATTAGCTGTTGTTTAGCATCGGACTTGATCTTGCGTTGTGCGACTTGCTCGTGCATGGTAGTATTTCACAACGTGAAGCGAAGAAATTAGGTCTGAGTTGCCTTTGTTAGAATTGCATTCACCGTTCATAAGGGCTCTTGGCGCAACGGTTAGCGCAGGGGACTCATAATCCCTGGGTTCTGGGTTCGAATCCCGGAGGGCCCACCAGAATCGTTCGAGGCCGGGCATGCTGCCCGGCCTCTTTACATTACGGTGATACTAAATTTTTCCCTACATAGACGTGAAACACTTTTAATCATTCCTCTTTGCAATTTAGGATAGATTTTCGCCAAGCAGCCACTGGGCAAAAGCATATTATTGGCCAATCAAAATGAAAAAAGGCCCCAACTTGCGTTGGAGCCTCATTCAATGCTCGGGTGGAGACGAGGGGGATCGAACCCCTGACCTCTTGACTGCCAGTCAAGCGCTCTCCCAGCTGAGCTACGCCCCCGTGCGTAGAAGTACTATACGGGAACTCCCCCGCCGATGCAAGGACAATTTTGGACAATTTTGCGTCGCGTGGAACGGGCGCGGGGCCGAGAGGACCCACGGTACCCGACATAGTCCGCGGGGCTCGGCATGTCGCCCCAGGTGCCGCCGGCCAGACCAAAGCGATCCGCGGTGCTTCCGGGGACCTGAGCCCTTCCGCACGCCTTCGGACCATTTTCGGAACCGTGCGTAGCTCGCCCAAGCTGGTCGCTTCATAAACGGACCGGTTTACTACGCCGATTCCCGGATTACTGACCTCACGCCTACTTTTGCAAAACGGGCAGGCGATCTACCTGCGGTTTTACGAGCGGCGAATTCGGTGTGCTCAACTACTCCCAATCCAACGTAGTAAACCGGCGTGGTTGTAAAATGGCATTTAATTACTGGCAGCATTTAAAGTATTAAAAATGCTCAGTTGGGCATTATTACTTACCAATATCAAGCCAATTGCACAGAACGTTGGCCCGCAATCTGGTCTCAGCGCATCTCATCGCTTCGGTTTTTGGCTTGTAGCGCAACTCTAATCGCTCACACACACTGTGGATGATGGCATCAAGTTGATCGTGATCATTGAGCATGTCATGGGTTACAAGAAATACGTCGTATCCCATGCTTTGCAATGCTGTCATTCGGGTGGCATCGTGGTCAAGCACGGCGCCCGACCCATGGATAACCTCTCCTTGAAGTTCGATAATCACAGCCTTCATTGTTATTGGATTTACGATGACGATATCGCCGTAACAGATTTTCTGGCCTGCGATTTTCCGAGCTGAATTCGACAGCGGTGTTAAGTCGTTGACGAATATGTTTTTAAACTCCGCTCCGCCGGCACGCCTCGGATGACTTAGCAACATGATTCCAGCAACTTCTAGCGGGGATGCAGCAATACCTATTACCTGCTGTGCGGCTTCGTAGAATTGCTTTCCCCACATCTCGCTTTTAACCTTCGCTGCAAATCTATGCAGTTCTTCTATTTCAATAAGAGGCTTTCTCATCCAGAGCGATGTGCCCTTTCCGCTAGCATTATTTCCGGATCCGTCATCCTGCTGCCCACTTTGATCATTCTCGCTGTCCTTCTGGTGCGCCCGAGCATAGACTCGCTTCCATGGGGCCTCGTCTTGGGTTTCGTCTAGTTCAAACAGACTTTCTATGGTGTACTGCTCCTCATTTGGTTTTGCCTGCTCAAGTGCCATATCGACCGTGGGCGATGGTTTAAAAATCGAGAACCACCCGCAGAACTCGTACATAGCAAGAACTAGATCGCATGAAGACACGCTTCGAGTCATGGTGAATAGCGTATTAAGAGGGTCTGTGACGCTAAAGCCCATACCCGTGTCGATGGAAACCTTCTCTGTATAGGCGCTGTTCCATCGGATGGTCCGTCTTGTCTCGGAATGCAGGTTACTTCGTGTTGATGCTGCTGTGATGACTGGCGTCTTGAGGACGTCGGTCACGAAAGGGGCTTGGGATAGGGCTCGCCAGCCGTCTTCGGCGTTGGGTAAGCGCGGGTAGAGGTCGCGCACCTGCGGTGGGCAGCGCCAGTAGCGGAATGCGGTGTTTGCGCAGACAATTTCGTCCATTTGCGTCCCCCTGATATCGGCCGTAGGCCGTGCGAATTGCGGGCATGGCCGATTATCTACCGGGGCATCATGCGGGTAAGTACCGGAAGCAAACCAAAAGCTTGACGAGTTCTGCCGAAAAACCGTCGTGTGATAGAAATCCGCTGGAAGGCGCTCTGTGCATATGGTCCCTGTCTCCACATTAGAGCTCGGATCACAGGGGGAATTCAATGATAATTCGCATGCGTTTTATACAGAACGGGCAATGTCGTCAGCAAAAAGGGTGCGATAAAAATGACGCCTTAGACGACTACGATTTGATTTTGGTGTCAGTTTTGGTGTCACCCTTGGTGTCAAAATAAAAAAAGGTCAGAGGCTTAACACCTCTGACCTGTGCTTTAGATGGTGGGCGATACAAGATTCGAACTTGTGACCCCATCCGTGTGAAGGATATGCTCTACCCCTGAGCCAATCGCCCGTCGCCTTTCGGCAACAGAGATACTATCATAGCCGCGCGTGGTTTACCAAGAACTTTTTGCCCCCGATTATAAATTCGTGGGCGCCCTTGATTATCGACTTTATCCGAACACCTCCCACATTCAT
>NZ_QSBV01000022.1 GCF_003465825.1 Collinsella sp. AF02-46-1 | reverse complement strand
GGATTCTAAAAAACACCTTGCCAAATAGGAGCGTCAGGACGAAAGAACCCCCGCCGCACGAAGTGCGCAGCGGGGGTTCTTTCATGTCCGAGGACGTCCGCGAAGGTCAGCCCTCAGATCCTGCGGTGGGAGACCTAGGCCTCGTTGTACACCGTCTTGAGCTTCAGCAGGTGCTGATAGCGGTCCATAGCGGCCTGCTCGTTCTCCTTGAAGAGCTCCTCGGCGCGCTCGGGGAAGGAACGCGTCAGCGAAGCGTAACGGGCCTCGTTCATCAGGAACTCCTGGTAACCGCCCGCGGGCTCCTTGGAATCGAGCGAGAACTTCTTGCCGGCAGCAGCCTCGGGGTTGAAGCGGAAGAGGTTCCAGTAACCGCACTCGACAGCCTTCTTCATCTCGGCCTGGCAGTTCTGCATGCCGCCCTTCTTGATGGAGTGCATCTCGCAGGGGCTGTAGCCGATGATGAGGGACGGGCCGTCGTAGGCCTCGGCCTCGTGGATGGCCTTGAGGGTCTGAGCCGGGTTGGCGCCCATGGCAACCTGTGCCACGTAGACGTAGCCGTAGCTCATGGCAATCTCGGCCAGAGACTTCTTCTTGGTCACCTTACCGGCAGCGGCGAACTGAGCGACCTGGCCCAGGTTCGAGGCCTTGGAGGCCTGACCACCGGTGTTGGAGTAAACCTCGGTGTCGAAGACGAAGACGTTGACGTTGTGGCCGGAAGCCAGGACGTGGTCCAAGCCACCGAAGCCGATGTCGTAGGCCCAGCCGTCGCCGCCGAAGATCCAGAAGGACTTCTTGGTGAGGTAAGCCTTGTCGGCGAGGATCGCCTTGGAGGCGTCGCAGCCGCACTTCTCGAGCTCGACAACGTAGGCAGCGGCAGCGGTCTTCGAGGCCTCGGCGTCATTGACGGAGTCGATCCAAGCCTGGCCGGCGGCCTTGAGCTCGTCGGATGGACCATCGGCAGCGATGATGTCCTGGGTAGCGGCGATCAGCTTGTGCTGAACGGCCTCATAGCCAACGGCCATGCCCAGACCGTGCTCGGCGTTGTCCTCGAACAGGGAGTTGTTCCACGCCGGGCCGTGACCGTCCTTGTCCTTGCAGTAAGGAGCGGTGGCAGCGGGGTTACCCCAAATGGAGGAGCAGCCGGTGGCGTTGGAAATGAACATGCGGTCGCCGGCGACCTGGGTCACCAGACGTGCATAGGCGGTCTCGGCACAGCCGGCGCAGGAACCCGAGAACTCCAGGTAGGGTTGCTTAAACTGGCTGCCCTTGACGTTGGCCGCGATGAGCTCCTTCTTCTCGGAGACGTTCTCGACCATGTAGTCCCAAACGGGCTGCTGGTCCATCTCCTGCTCGGTGGGAACCATCTCGAGGGCGCCCTTGGGGCAGACCTTGACGCAGTTGGTGCAACCCATGCAGTCGAGCGGGGACACAGCCATGGTGAACTTCATGCCCTTGGCCTTGGGGCCCATGGCGTCGAGCGTGCGGGTAGCCTCGGGCGCGGCGGCAGCCTCGTCCTCGGTCATCGCGAACGGACGGATGGTGGCATGCGGGCACACGTAGGCGCACTGGTTGCACTGGATGCACTTGGTCTCGTCCCAGTGGGGAACGACCACGGCGACGCCGCGCTTCTCGTATGCGGAGGCGCCCAGCTCAAACTGGCCGTCGGCGCAATCGACGAAGGCGGAAACAGGCAGGCTGTCGCCGTCCATGCGATCGATGGGCTCGAGCAGGTTCTTGACCTGCTGGGCGATAGCGGACTTGGTCTCCTCGGAGAGCTCGACGGGGGCGGCATCCTCGGCAGTAGCCCAGTCGGCCGGAACCTCGAACTTACGGAAGGCGGTAGCGCCGGCATCGATGGCCTTGTGGTTGGCGTCGACGATAGCCTGGCCCTTCTTCATGTAGGACTTGGTAGCCGCGTCCTTCATGTACTGCAGGGCATCCTCGGCGGGCAGGACCTTGGCCAACGCGAAGAAGGCGGACTGGAGCACCGTGTTGGTGCGCTTGCCCATGCCGACCTTGGCCGCCAGGTCGATAGCGTCGATCAGGTAGACGTTGACGTTGTTGTTCGCGATGTAGCGCTTGGCCACGGCGGGCATGTGCTCGGCGAACTCCTCGTCGCTCCACTGGCAGTTGACCAGGAAGGTGCCGCCCGGCTTGACGTCGCGGACCATCTTGAAGCCCTTAACGATGTAGCTGGGGTTATGGCAGGCGACAAAGTCGGCCTTGGTCACGTAGTACGGCGAACGGATCGGGGAATCACCAAAGCGCAGGTGCGAGACGGTGACGCCGCCGGTCTTCTTGGAGTCGTACTGGAAGTAGGCCTGGACGTACTTGTCGGTGTGGTCGCCGATGATCTTGATCGAGTTCTTGTTGGCGCCGACGGTACCGTCGCCACCCAGACCCCAGAACTTGCACTCGATGGTGCCGGGGGCTGCGGTGTTGGGCGCATCCTCGGCCTCGGGCAGGCTCAGGTTGGTCACGTCATCGACAATGCCGATGGTGAACTCACGCTTGGGCTCGTCCTTCTTGAGCTCCTCGAAGACAGCGAACGCGGACGCGGGAGGCGTGTCCTTGCTGCCCAGACCATAACGGCCGCCGACAACCTTGATGCCCGTCTTGCCAGCCTCGTAGAGAGCGGAGACGACGTCCTGGTAGAGCGGCTCGCCGATGGAACCCGGCTCCTTGGTACGGTCCATGACGGCGATCTTCTGGACGGTCTCGGGGAGAACGTCGACGAAGTGCTTGATGGAGAACGGACGGAACAGACGAACCTTGACCAGGCCGACCTTCTCGCCGTGAGCGTTGAGGTAGTCGATGACTTCCTCGAGCACGTCGCAGAAAGAGCCCATGCACACGACGACGCGGTCGGCATCGGGAGCGCCGTAGTAGTTGAACAGGCCGTAATCGGTGCCGAGCTTCTCGTTGATCTTCTTCATGTAGCCCTCGACGACGGCGGGAAGCTCGTCGTAGACCTTGTTGCAGGCCTCACGGTTCTGGAAGAAGATATCGCCGTTCTCATGGCTGCCGCGGGTGTGCGGGTGCTCAGGGTTGAGCGCATGGTCGCGGAAAGCCTGGACGGCGTCCATGTCGCACATCTCGGCAAGATCCTTGTAGTCCCACATGGCGACCTTCTGGATCTCGTGGCTGGTGCGGAAGCCGTCGAAGAAGTTAAGGAACGGGGTCTTGCCCTCGATGGCGGCAAGGTGAGCCACCGGCGAGAGGTCCATGACCTCCTGGACGTTACCCTCGGCGAGCATGGCGAAGCCGGTCTGACGACAGGCCATGACGTCGGAGTGATCGCCAAAAATGTTCAGGGCGTGGGAAGCGACGCAACGCGCGGAGACGTGGAAGACGCCCGGGAGCTGCTCGCCCGCGATCTTGTACATGTTCGGGATCATCAGGAGCAGACCCTGAGAAGCCGTGTAGGTGGTGGTCAGAGCACCGGCACCCAGCGAACCGTGAACGGTACCGGCTGCACCTGCCTCGGACTCCATCTCGACGACCTTGACCGGGGTGCCGAAGATGTTCTTGCGACCCTGGGCCGCCCACTGGTCGACATGGTCGGCCATCGGGCTGGACGGCGTAATGGGATAGATTCCCGCTACCTCGGTGTACGCATACGAAACATATGCGGCCGCCTCGTTGCCGTCCATAGACTTAAACTTACGCGCCATATACCCCTCTCCTCTCATATAGGTATACAGGCCCCGGCGATTGCCGGGATATTGGCGTGATGGGATTTACGCTGTTGCTTCCAATCATCTGGCAGGCAGGCCCAGCAGCAGGTACGTGGCGTGGAGAGAAGACATGCCGAGGCGAGGGGCAACTGATGCGCCCCACAGACCCGACCGCCCGTCTTGCACATGACCGAGCGCCGCAAAGGCCGCATGCCGGATGCTCCCGGGCACGCCCCGGCGATGGGAAGCGCCCGCAACGGAAATCCGCATGCGGGTTTATTGTACCCCGCCGTCAAGTGTAATTTCGGCAAATATAGGCGGGCGGTAAAGGTTTACCTCGGGTGACTGCCGGGAGCAAAATGATCCCTTGGGGACGGAGGGACCATTTGGCGGGACTGGCTAGAGGGCACCGAAGAGGATGGCGTAGGTAGTGGATTCGCCGAGCTTGAGCTCGTCGCCGGGATTGAGTTGGGCGGAACGGCCGGGCTCGACCTGAATGCAGACGCGCGTGGCCCCGTTTACCACCACGGTTCCGTTGGTGGACGACAAGTCCTCGACGTGCCAGATATTTTGAGCATCGCACCAGATATGGGCATGGCGGGCCGAGACATCGTCGCCGACGTCGGTAATATCGCCCTCACCAGTGGCCAGCGCGCCAATCTCAACACCCTGCTCACTCGGCTGAATCCAGCGCGGGGCGCTCACGACAAAACTGTTTTGTATACGCAGCAAGCCCAAGGGGTGCGCCGGGGCGGGTTCGCGTTCGCCCGCGGTCATCGACATGCCAAGCGAACGCGGCGTGGATGTGCCTCCGCCACAGGTCGCGTTCGCGTAGTCGATGGCATAGTTCACCGAGGACCGCACATCCGCCGAACAACCGACGGCGACAAACAGCACCAGCACGGCCTCGGCGCGCTCGGCGGGCATGAGCTCCGCCGCCTGGGACAGGCGATCGAGCGCGTTGCGATAGAGATTTGTGTCCTGGTGACACTCTTCGAGCGCGCGTACCATCGGTTCACCTGCAGGGCCGCACACCATATTGATCACAGCCGTGGAGTCCATGGGATTGCGCTGGCGCAGGGCCAGTTGCGACATAATACGCGCAGCCGAGGTACCGTATTCGGCAAAGTAGCGCTGCTGAAGCGTGCCGACCGGCGCGCGAACGATAAAGCGGGAAACCCAAGAGCGATCGGCGGCCCGGCTCTGCGGGCTGCGACCGTCTGCGAGCGGACGGGACGAAAGCACCAAGCCGCACAGCTCGATATGGCTCAGATGCGCCGCGCGCTTAAAGATGTCAAACATGGCCCCGCATGGGGTGAGCTCAACTTGAGATGCCATGACCTAGGCCTCCTTGGTCGTAGAAATAGAACCGGACGATACTTCGACAGGTCCGCCAAAAGTACGGGCAGCCGCGGCTCCACCGGCAAGCGGAGTCGCCATCTGGGCTTTTGTACGTCGCGGTGCCGAAACGGGAAGTTCAAAGGCAAAGCCCATCGCAAGCAAAAACCACGTAAGCGTATAGGTTGCAACCAGAGCGGCAACAAGGCCGCCCATCACGGCGCGTTGGGAAAATACGCTACATGCAGCCACAACCAGCACCGGAACCTCGCAGGCAGAAAGCGCAAGCACACCCTGCAGGAAGCCCGAGCGCCGATTGCGCGCAAGTGCCCCCGCGACAACGCCGGCTATGCCTGGCAGCGCCAACGCCAGTGCGGCAATAATACCCGGTAGCGACCCAGACCACACGAGCGATCCCAAAGTCGCCGTCACGCGAGCGCCCGACGCCAGCAGCGCGGCCGAAACCACGACCACAGCCCAAACCACGCCACAGACGACCGTCGCGCCGACCATCAGCGCGCGACGAACCGCGCGGCCAGACGCATCCATGGGGCACGGCGTGAGCGGCTCGCCGCGGAGCGAACGACCGACATTTTGCGCATAGTGGTCACAAAACGCCGAGAGCGCCGCCTCGACCGCCGCCGGCTCGGGACGATCTTTTTGATGGCTGGACAGACAGGCCATCACCACGTCGAACAGCTGGGCATCGACAAACGCCAGCGCATCGCGTAGCTCCTCGGAATCCGGCTCAAGCCCCAGCTGCTGGGCCTGCTCGGCCGCAGCGAGCGCCACATCGGGCTCACGACGAAGCAGCTGAGTCAAATCGCAACCGGGCGCATGGGCACCAATGGGATAGTCGGGCAGCGTGTCCATCTTGAGACGGTAGGGGCTGGCGATGTCGCGCGTCTTTTTGCGCGAACCCGAGGTGCCCGAAGTGCTCGGCGCGGCTTCGTATGGCGCGGCGCCGGCAATGAGCTCGTAAACCGTGCTTGCTGCGGCATAGACGTCGATCGCCGGCGATATACGCAAAGCACGCAGGTCGGGAATATCGTCGGTGAGCATCTCGGGCGGAGCGTAGGCCACCGTCGCGCGACGCAGCGTGGCATAGCGCTCCGTAAACGACGCCTTGCCGCCGGTACCGGCCACGGCCGACGCAGGATCGAGCGCCAGCGACGAGCCAAAGTCGATCAGGCACAGGTCAAAGGTGCCCTCGGCAAGCTGCCGGTCAAGCGGTAAACGCGCCGTACGCACCATAATATTAGCGGGCGAGATATCGCGATGGACAAAGCCCTCCCCCACCAGGCTCATGCGGCAGAGCAGGTCGAACAGGTCGCGCCCCAAGCGCGCCGTCACAAGCGGCGATAGGCGGCCGGCATCGTCCACGGCAAAGCGCGAGCGCAAGCGGGCGAGCGTCTCGCCCTCGACCCATTCCATGACAATTGCAGGCACACCGTCAACCTCGCCCCAGCCATAGAGGCGGGGAAAGCCCTTAAGGCCCGAAAGGGCGCGATGGCATTCATATTCCTCGCGAAATGCCGCTTTGAACTTGGCGACCAGCGCCTCATGGGCGGCATCGTCGTCAAACTCATCGCGCGCCGGCAAGATGAGCTGTTTGAGTGCTACGGCCTCGCCTTGGGCGTTGACGGCACGCGTCACGCGGCCGATACCGCCACGGCGCATGGTGGCATCGTCGGCAAACAGCATCGTAAAACGACGCAGATAGGCAGGCAGTTCGTCCTGACCGAGCGCAATGGCCGGCTCAAACCCGTCGACACGCGCCAGGCGCAGGCCGACCATGGGATCGCGACCGAGCGATTGTGGTGTGGTGGATGCAAGATCGGTCATCATAGGGCAAGCGCCGCCATGTTATTGTTGAAGTTACCGAGCGCAACGTCATCATCGCCGTAATGGCCGACCCATTGACATAGGTTGGTGTAACAGCCCCACAGATTGGCATACTGCTGATACCACTTTGACCGGGGCGAGAATGTCTGACGACCGAACTCGGCTCGAATGACAAACATCTCCCCGACCAGGCTGTCGCACGGCCTGGGATCTCCCGTAGAGTTATAGGTCGAAACCACGTCATTGGCACGAGAAACATAGCCGTCGAGCATGTTGTACTTGGTCACAAGCCAACGGTGAATGCTCTCTTCCTCAGCAGCGGAAAGGCCACCGGAGTTTGCATCGTTGTCAGTGTTTCCGCCCGTCGAGCCGCCGTTTCCAAACCCTCCGGCAGAGGAACCCGACCCAGAGCCGCCGCCCGAACTCGATGAATCCGAGCCGGAGCCAGAAGTATCCGAGCTACCGGGCTTTCCGGACTGCTGGGCGTCCTGCTCCTTCTGCTGCTCGACCTTACTCACCGTTGCCGCCACGCTATTGTTGGACAACCGATCGATGATCTTGGTGTTGGTGAGCACGATGGTTTTGCCATTGGCAAGCGTGACTTCGTTGTCCGGAGCCTCGGCGCCGTCCGCATCATCGGTGCCAAACACAATATGCGCGACCACACTTGCCCAAGCATATCCAGTCGTGGTGCCCAGGTCACTTTTGACCTCATGCCCCACGCGCGGTTCGCGTGCGGCATGTGCCTGCATCATGGGCGGCACGGTCATGCCATAGGCAGAAACGCCAGCTATGACCAGCACCAGCGAGCAAGACAGCAGTGCGTACGCCCGCGGCGCCAAGCCCAGTCGGCGTCGCATGCGCACCGCGGCGCCGCGCTTTGTCTGAGTGCCACCGGGCCGCATGCGTTCTCCTCCAACAAAAACACGCCGCTCGGGAGCGGCGCATTCATTCGAATCCATATTTGAGTGTATCAGCGAACCCAAAAGGTTGCGCAACGAATGGGCAAATTAAGGATGCGAGTGAAGGCATCCATGCGATAAGCGGATACAAAGCATCTTTGTTGTACAACAAACTTACAGCCGCACGGGGAATTATGACTACCCCGTGCGTCGCGATGAAGACATACGGCAGGAGCAGGCTCGCCACCTAAATCGTGCGACGGGCCTCGATGGCGCGCCCAAGCGTAAGCTCGTCGGCATACTCCAGGTCGCCGCCCACGGGAAGGCCGCTCGCCAGACGCGACACCTCAACGCCCAGCGGCTTAATGGTACGCGCCAGGTAGCTCGCCGTGGCCTCGCCCTCGATATTGGGGTTGGTGGCGATAATGACCTCGTGGATATCCTCGTGCCCCAAGCGCGCCAACAGCTCACGAATGTGCAGCTGCTCGGGGCCAATCTTGTCCATGGGACTGATCACGCCGCCCAATACGTGGTAGAGACCGTGGTAGCTGCCCGTGCGCTCGATCGCCTGGACGTCGCGCGGCTCGCCCACCACGCAAATGCGAGTGGTGTCGCGCATCGAATCCTGGCAGATGGAGCACTCGTCGGCCGTGGCGTAGTTAAAGCAGCGGCTGCAAAAGTGAACCTCCTGCTTAACCTCCAGGATGGCCTCGGCCAGGCGGCGCGCCTCCTCGGCGTCAGCCTCCAACAGGTAATAGGCGATGCGCTGAGCCGACTTGGGACCAATGCCCGGCAGGCGGCCCAGCTCATCGAGCAGTTTTTGCAGACTGTGATTCGCACTCATATATATGCGTGTCTTAGAACGGCATGCCCGGGATGTTGAGGCCGCCGGTGATGGCGCCCATTTGCTTGTTGGCGAGCTCGTTGACGCCGCGGACGGCCTCGTTGACGGCAGCCATGATCATGTCCTGCAGCATATCGACGTCCTCGGGATCGAGGGCATCGGGGTCGATGGTAAGGTTGACGAGCTCCATCTCGCCGTTAACGGTCACCTTGACCATGCCGCCGCCGGCAGAGGCGTCGACGGTCTGGAACTTAAGGTTTTCCTGCGCGGCGGCAAGCTGCTCCTGCATCTTGCGAGCCTGCTTCATCATCTGCTGCATGTTCATACCGGCCATGATGGCTCCTTTACGTGCGGCCGCGCGACAAGCTGCAAGGGCAGCCGGAGCGCGACGGGACTTTCAAACTCAAAAATCGTACCACGGCGCGGGGCAAGCAAGCGGGGCGGACACGCTACCTCAGTCGATATACATGTCCTTGAGCGTGACGCACGCCCAAGATTATGCAAGGTCGAATTATGCAAGGTTGCATAATTATCTCAAGCTACATCTAGCAGAGCTGGAACCAGGCAGTTTATGCGTAGGGCTACAAGGCTACATGGCAAAATGCCGAGCCGCTGCTCGAGGCGGCACGCATGGCGGCTGGGTATAATTTGATTGTCATAGATGACGATTTGGAGGTGCCCTCGTGAATGTCCCAGCCGTACTCCAAAACATCCGCTCAAAACACCCCGTTGCATATGTGGTTCTCTATCTCTTTGTCGTCTGGGTATTACTGGTTATCATCACCCATGCCATAGCTTTTGGAGCAGAACTGCTGATAGCCAGCTCGGACCAGCCCGTCGTCAAATGGGAGACGACCGATGAATGCACCGACGGAACCCGAACCATTTACTACAACAGCCCATCCCTCTACCAAGAGTTCAAGGTCAAGATAAAGGACTCCAAGATTGTCGATGCCGAACTGGGCTCTTTATTTACAATCGGAGCAACCGTCAACGCCGAGCAAGTCGAGTACACGGACAGCCATGCGACGTATCGTATCGACCTCAGCATCCTAGGCCGACCGTCACGCGCCTGTCTGCTCGAATGCGATATACGCGGCACCACGTTGCACATGTCCGAAATACAGATGCGCCCGGGCAAGGGGTTCTCTTCTTGAGCAGTATACCCGCCTGCGCAGCTACTCCACCGGCTTGAAGATGGTGGACTGGCCGAAGACGCTGCGGATGAGGGCTTTGGCCTCGTCCTCGGTCTGCGGGATGCTCGGGGCTGCACCCTGATGGCCGAAGGGGCCGCCCGCACCGGAGTTGGACTCCCAGGGAGCTGCAGGAGCGTCCTCCTCTTTGGGGGCAGTTGCAGCGGACTTGGGCGCGGACGCCGCACCCGGCACGTCGAACGGAGGCAGATCGTCCCCACCAGCATCGGCAACAAAACCGCCAACCATGGCATCGTCGTAGGGAACCTGCTCGGATTCCCATGGCGCAGACGGCGCGGCGGGCTGAGCCTTGGGAGCGGACGCGCGCTCGGGCGCTCGGGGCGCGGGCTCGGTCGGGAGCTTGCCCGTGGCAGGAGCGCCGGCGGGGTTGTCGGAGCGCAGCCAGGGGGCTTTGCCCAGGTCAGACGACTTGGGCGCGGGCGAGGCAGGCTTGGGCGCGGGTGTCGGAGCAGCCGGTTTGGCCATGACGGGCTTAGGCGCCGACGGGGTCGGCGCCGCTATCGGTGCTGCTTTTGGCTGCGTCGCGCTGGCGCTCGAGGATGCAGGGGCCGCCGAGGACACGGGTTGCGGGTCCGCAGATACCGCAGCCCGTGCAGATGGAGAATGCTCCTCATGTTGAGGAGCCGGCGTGCCACCCCCATCCAGGACATAGTCGACGGTACGACGACCGAAGACCGCACTGACTGTCGGCAGGACCACCGACTGCGTGTCGGCGCGTCCAAGCATCTTGATGGCAAAGGTCGAGCCCGCGGGGAACGAGACCGTGAGCCTGGAGCCGTCGTCAGCCGTGGCGCGGGCATTGAGCAAAAGCCCCGCGTAGGAAGCCTGACGCGCCTTGACACGCTCGACAACCTCGGCCCATTTGCGCTGCAGCTCTCCGGCATCCTCGACCGCGGGCGTCTCGGCAGTACCGGCGGCGGCAACCTGGGCGGCATTGTTGGACTGGGGCTTAGGTGCCGGAGCGGTGGCAGGCGCGGGAGCCGCAACGGGCTGAGGCGTCGGAGTCGGCGCAGGCTGAGGTGCAGGCGCTGCAGGCTTGGAAGCTGACACGGACGCAGAACGGGACGCAGGCTGGGCAGCCGGAACAGCAGCACCACGGTCCCAAGGCATACCGCCCTGGCGCGCGGACGTAGCAGCGGGGGCAGCGGATGCCGCCGGAGCGGCAGCGCGAGCGCCCGAAATGAGCGTCGGCTGTTGGGCAGCAGCGGGTACGGATGCTGCAGGCGCGGCGGCCTGAGCAGCAGCCACGCTCGCCGGCACGGCGCCGTTGGCAACCATGGCCTCCAAGCGGGCCACGCGCTCGGCCAATGCCTCAATCGTTAAATCGGCCTCGGGACGTGCCAGGCGCGTGCAGGCGATCTCGAGCACCAGGCGCACGTCGCTCGCGCCCCTCATCTCCAGTGCGGCATCGTCGAGCACCGTCAGTACACGGGCCAGGCGGTCGGCAGGATGCTCGCCAAAGGCAGCGGCCTCGGCAGCAAGCGCCTCGGCCTGCTCGGAGCCGCCCTCAAACAGCTCGGCACGGGCACCGGCAACGCAGGCAACGTACACGTCACGCACATGCGCCACCAGGTCGCGCGTCAGCTCCAGCAGGTCGTTTCCTTCCTCGACCTGCGCACGGATCAGTCCATAGAGCTCGGCAACATCGCGATCGGCAATGGCGCGGGAAAACTCGCCCAGAATCTGGTCCGAAACCTCGCCTAAAAGCGAGCGGGCGTCGTCCGCATGCACAGAACCGTTGCCAAAGACGCTCAGCTGCTCCAGCGTGGACAACGCGTCGCGCATACCGCCCTTGGCATGGCGCGCCACGATAGCCAGCGCCTCATCGTCGTAATCGAAGCCCTCCTGCTCGCACACGTATGCCAGGCGACGCTCGATATCCTCGTTGCCGATGCGATGGAAATCGAAACGCTGGCAGCGCGAGAGGATGGTCTCCAGAATCTTTTGCGGGTCGGTGGTGCACAGCACAAAGATCACGTGTGCCGGCGGCTCCTCGAGCGTCTTGAGCAGCGCGTTGAACGCCGCCGTCGTGAGCATGTGGACCTCGTCGATGATATAGATCTTGTACTTGCCGCGCACCGGGGCAAAGTTGACGGAGTTGATGATTTCCTCGCGCACATTGTCCACGCCCGTGCGGGAGGCGGCATCGAGCTCGTAGACATCGGGGTGGTTACCCTCGGCAATGAGCTCGCACTCCTCGCAAGTACCGTCGGGCATGCAGCCGCTTGCACCCTCGGCGCGCGCCGCCTCGGCATTGCGGCACAGCAGCGCCTTGGCCAGAATGCGCGCCATGGTGGTCTTGCCCGTGCCGCGCGGTCCGCAGAACAGGTAGGCGTGGGACAGGCGCCCCTCGGTGATGGCGTGCTCGAGCGTCGAGACGATATGCTGCTGGCCCACCACGGAGTCAAAGGTGAGCGGGCGATACTTTCGGTACAACGATTCCATGGGTGCTCCCCCGGGTATACTGAGTCTTGTTGCCGCGGCGGCCATGCGGTCGCACGGCATACTGCATTCCATAATAACCCGTACGGCGAGCCCGCCGCGATAGGAGTCCAAAGAGCATGGCAGACGCAGAGAGCAACCTCGTTCCCTCCGAAGCAGCCGACCAGGTCGAGGTCGCGCTCGAGGAGCAGGCCGCAGCCGACGACGGCATCCTGTACCTCAACGAGTACCAATACGAAAACGACCTCGTCACCGACTTCGCCCGCCTGGTCGCCTCGCCCAGGCGTCGCGGCTCGCTGTATGTCGCCGCGGCAATTGCCGCGCTCATCGGCATCGGCATGCTGGTGGCCGGCGGCAACTGGATCAAGTTTGGCGTCGTCTTGATCGTATTCGGCGCCTTTTTGGCCTGGTGGAGCAAAAACCTGCACCACACCCTCGCCCGCGACTTTATCGACGCCGTTGAGGCCGACGAGTCCATGGGTGGCCGCTATCGCCGCGTCGCCGCCAACGAGGACGGCCTGATGGTTTGGGGCACGAGCGGCAAGTCGCAGTTCTTCCCGTTTGAAAAGCTCGACCACGTGCTCGACGGCGAGCGCATCTTTGTGGCCATGTTCGCCGACCAGGGCGTGACGATCCCTAAGGACACCTTTGTCCGCGGCGATGCCGAGCAGTTCGGTCCCTTCCTTAAGGCGCGCATCAACAAAAAACTCCGCATCGAGACCAAACGCAAGAAGATGAAGGCAGAAAAGGCCGCTGCCGAAGCAAAACAGGGCGACAAGCCCCAGGAGACCAAGGGCAAGCAGCGCAAGCAGAAGAAGAGCAAGAAGAAGCGGTAGGCCGGCCGACACCGAAGGCGCCTCGTCCCGCGCCCGATTCCGGGCCGGGGCGCCTGGAATCGGGCGCGCGTACCGCCAATGGACCCGTTTTGCCTTGCTCTCGAGCTATTTCACTTCAAACCTTAAGAGCCTCCGCTCCGGCAGATCGGTCATCTTCATCGTGTAAGTCCCGGGAAATGCTTTCTCAAAACGGACGGTCTCGTAACCTTCGAAATAGTCGTTGGTGTTCTGCATCATAAATGGGACGAGCAACTCGTTTTCTGCCCCAACCTCCACGGCAAACGCAGCAGAGCCGCCAAGGACCGGCATAGCTTGCGTTATCAGATCGGTATTGACTACAAAATCATAGTTTGGCGCAGACTCCGGAACCAGATGCCAAACATACGCTTTGATTCCACCGTCGATATTATCCCTATTTCTGACACGCATCTTTACGGCGATAACGCACGTGATGTCGGCATCCTTCAGTCTCGTTTTCGTATCCACGGTGCCATATTTTGAATAATCGTCATGTGCTCGTTTGAGATACTCGCGCGGCGTGAGCAACTCTGCCCCGTCTATGCAAAACGAATACCCATCAGTCACCACATCCTTCGACCCCAGAAACGCTCCATCCATCGAGAGCCATTCGCCCTCCGCGTAATATTTCTCAGGAATGACCGTCCGGTTCCCGTTAACGACGCTCACCCTCATGCCCGCAAGGCCGGCAGCAGCACAGCAAAAAAGCGCGAGCGCCGATCTTCTCGTCCACAGGGTCTTCTTCATCGCGCTCACGACCTTTCCCGAACTTTCACAACGGCACCGTCGCGCATGCAGTAAACCCGATCGGCCAGTTCCTCGAGCACCTCTCCGTCATGGCTGGACAGAAGGACCTCACGACCCGTTGATGCCGCCATCGCCACAACGCGCTTGAGCATTTCAACGCCCGCTTCGTCGAGGGCATTCGTTGGCTCATCGAGAACAAGCAGCTTCGGCTTCTCCATAATTGCCGCAGCTATCCCCAGACGCTGCTTCATCCCAAGCGAGTATGCTCGGAACTTCTTTTTTTCGTCTGCATCGAGCCCCACGAGCCGCAGGGCAGAGCGAATGTCCTCGGGGGTGGCAACGCCCTTGATCTGAGCGATGAGCTTCAGATTGTCGTAGCCAGACAGATATCCCAAAAAGGAAGGCGCCTCGATCAACATCCCCAGACTCGGCGGGAACGAGATGTCCGCCCCAAGCCTTTGGCCATCGATAGAGATTTCGCCTTCGGTAGGCTTGATCAACCCGCAAACCGCTCGCATGAGCATGGTCTTACCCGAACCGTTTATCCCCTGAAGCCCGACCACAGTCCCAGGGTCAACCTCGATGGACACGTTGCGCAGGACATCGTTTTTACCCATGCGCTTCGATACGCCCCTTACGATCACACTCATATCTTGTCCCCCTTTTCTATAAGGTCGGCCCTTCGAAACCACAGTCCACCCAACGATAGGCATAACGACATAAGCCCAATTGATGACAAGACACTCGAGCCCGCCGCGATTCCCTCTTTGACAATTCCACCCCAGCGCAACAGCATCAAGGCGTTACCCAATAGCGCCCAATGTCGTGCATATGCCGAGCAGATCAGGTAGCTCATTAAAACCACAAACGAGACTGACGACCCAAGCACAAACCCAACCGCTGCCTGCGCAAACGCAAGCGCCTCAAAAGCAAATAAGAGACCTATGAAAAACGGCAGCGCATCTGCCTCGGCAGCTTTGAGAAACCACGGCGCCAAATTAGCCAGTTGAAGCGACTCACCATGAATGACCGCGCTGAACGAGGAGCTCACCACCAAGCTCCAAATCACAACAGAGCAAACCACCACGAGCAGTGAAAATGCCGTTACTGCCGCCACCAAGATAAAACGCGAGACCCACCAAAGGGTTCTTGCCCGGCATCGAACAAGCGCTTGCAAACCAAACCCGTGCAACGATTCGGTCGGATAGTCGAGTGTTGTATAGAGAATAAGCAGAATGAGAAATAGCCATCCTAGCGGAGGCACAAACATGACCCCGGGCCTAGGCTCAAACGGAGCAGATCCGGCAAACACGAGCGCAAGATTATCCGCAAACCCCAAGGTATCCGTTCTAACCCCATACACAGAAGACAATCCGTAGGCGTACACCAAGTTCGCAACGGTCACTGCCGCAATTGCAATAAAAGTGATGATGTTCTTCTTCAAAACGGTCCTCAGGTCCGCGGCGACCAGCCTAAACAGCATCAGACCACCTCGCGTCTTTTCCACGCCCCAGAAAAAGCCAACGAAGCAAGGGTCAATAATATGATTTCCGCAAAACCGGCTCGAATGTCTGGCCAGTTATTCAGCGATTCCGACCTGATGCTGTTGAGGATATTGCAGTTAAACCCCACACAAGCCATTACGCCGAAGATCCAGCCATTTGCAAAATGCCACGCAACCATTAGCAGATACGGGACAATTATCGCTTTGATTCTGCTACGAAACAAAATTGAGAAGCCAGTTACAGCCATGGATAAAGTCCCGAGCGTGACAGCATCGAACAGCGTGTATGCGAGCACATATGACAAAGGATGCGAATAAAATAGACCGGAGAAGTAGCTATGCAGGTAAAGTCCTACGTAAGTCGACTCATCGACCCGAGGAAGATACGCAGGAAAAAGCATCGAGACGATCAGGAAATTGACGAGCAGAGGAATGGCAGTCACTGTAAACGCGGAGAGGAAAGCAGACAGCATCTTTACGTTCACGTACGCCTTTCTGGAAACGCGCGTGCATATCTGCATGTCATAACCACTCAAACGCTCAAAGAGACACGACCAAGATCCAGCCAACATTGCAAGCAGGGGCAGTGCATAGAAAAACACCGACGCAGACAGTGGCGCGTTCGCGCTCACAACAATCCAGTTACCGAAGCTGCTTTCACGTGTTTGACCGAGATAATTTTCGGCTTGCACGCCAACGCCGTAACCAAAAGAAAGAAGGTTGTGGCGCTCTTTTTCCAAATTTGCCCACGGCTCCAGCGCGGCAGCTATTGCAACTGCGACCGCAATCAAGAGAGCAAGGATAAAAGCTGGACGTCTAATCGTTTTCGACAGTTCGTATCTTGCGAGCTTTTGGTTCATACGTCCTCCTTCCCCTTCCGACCCAGAAAGCCGGAAGGGAGCCATTTCAAACAACTATGCGGGAAGCTTGTGGAAATGCCCGACGCAGTCGGGGCTCCATACGCCAATAACAGTGCCGTAGCCAGACTCCGCCCATGCAGTCAGTCGCGCCGCAGATCGCCCGTTCTCACGGACGAGGTTATACATTTCCCACTGTCCCTTGTGATTCGAACGATACGTTCCCTGAGTACAATTCATGCTGCCGCTACCGCTTGTGTTATACGCACCGTCTGTATATAACCGAAGCGGATTTCCCGTATGGCCCTGGATATCCAGATAGAGCGATGAGGAATCATCCTTTTGACGGTAGCCAGTTGCACTCGTCCCGGCACATTGAAAACTAAATGCCTTATCGGCATTGTTCGTACAGGTCGTAATTCCCGTATCGGCGTTTTGAGTAATGCTGGAAACCTGAGAGGTGTCAAACTCCTCTTGAGCAAATGATGCAGCGGGCGCACCCATCGATAAGCCCGCAGCAATCGCCAACCCGACTCCGATTCGAGCAATAGCGCTCCTTGGCTTAATCATGGCCTTCTCCAATCAAAAGCGGTTAACAATGCGTCGACGCACGGCAACCTTTGCATGAATAGAGAAAGATGTCTGTAAACACCCGCTATTGAGTTGATCGCTCAGGTGTTTACACGTTATCTACCTGCGATAACAATGAAATAAGCTCCGCTTTATTCTTGATCCTCAACTGGCGGTAAGATGCAGACCGCAGTGCTTGCACCGTAGATACGGCGTAACCGACATCCTCCGCAATAGCCTTTGTCGTTGCGCCCTCTGCCGTCATCAGCAAGATTTGCGACTGAACATCGGAAAGGGAGCGCGACGTAAGCAGAGCCAGTTGGCGCACGCGAGCCGTTTCGGTGGACCCGTTCGCGCGGTACTCCAAGACAGCCTTCTCGTCCTCAACCGAGCGGGCGAGCGCGATGTGCGTGACGAACATGGGCACAGACCAGCAGACGATCACCGTTGCCACGACGACATTGACAGCCGAACTTTGCCCCAGTAACGACGCAAGGAACAACGGCTCGAAAACCATCAGATCCTGCGACATGTTGAGCAAGACAACCCAGACGGGAGCCGTCGCCCCAAAGCAGAGCATCCATACCCCAAGTGTTTTGCGCTGCGGACAGCTTCGCAGCACTATATATGTGAGCAGCATCCCCGTCAGTACCGCAAGTCCATGAATTCGCCCCCTAGTGGCTGCATAGATTAAAACAGCCACACCTATCGAAACCAATGGCGCGATAGCCCGAGTATGGGCATGGGCCTTAAACGGGCGCAGCCTAACGGCGAGCGAAGCCATAGACGCTATGCCGCAAAACAGGACCGGCACAGCCATCAACGGATCGCGCATGCACCTCCATGCCGCGATATAGACAAAAGCCCATTCCACGGCAGACAGTATCGCCCACACGCACGGGCTTCCGAGCCCAATCGCTTCGCCTGCCCTATCCAGATCAGCGTCATGATTTGTCTTTACAACCGCGCAATACGGCGAAAGAAACAGTCCGAGGCCCAATGTATAGCTTGCAAGAGAAAAGGCGACTGCCCGCGTAACGCTGGATTCCCAATCGCTATTCGCCATTACCAAGGGACCTGCCGCAAGGAAAATAAAAAAAGATGTGGGCAGATATCGAAGCAGCCGGTGCGTCCGAGCTAATGCCAACATATCGCCGGCATGCCGCTGCGACAGCTCAGACTCTACAGCTTCGCCCCCACCCGCAAACAGCGCCACCAGCTCACGCGAGCCCGCAACCGACGCCTTCCCGTATGCTCGGTGAAGCGTGGTCCGCACCGTCGATGGCTTCGTACCCGTCTCCCTGGCAATCTCCGCCGGCGTTTTCCCTTTGAGCAACAATCGAACAAACTGCTCTTCTCGAGGCGACAGGGCAGGGGAAAACACCCCCGCATCGAATGGGTCGGACGTGCGAGGGGTATCCGAATTGTTGTCCCGTTTCCCCCTTAGCAACGTGCACACGAAGACAGCAACAGTAATAGCCGATCCCATCGCCAGCAATGCAATGATCGTGGCATCGTTTGCGAAGTATGCCACCTCAACAGCCGGAACAAGGCCAATAGGAACTGCTACGAGCACAGAACGGGCAAACACGTCGCTCTGTCCCCGACCAAAGGTACGGGGACAGCAAAGCAGCGGGGCCACAGCCAACATGAGATAGACCAGAGGAATTAAAAGCACTAGACCAATTGATGCGGCCGTTACAGGGGACATCCCCCATGGCTCGGGAACGACTCTCCATGAAACTCGACAGCAAAACAGCAGGCAAGACAGGACGGCTATTGTTTCTGTAAAAAACGCGTTCTGCGGGTGACGGGCCTCTCTTTCGTCAGTCCGCGTCGCCCTCCGCGTCAAAGGAAAACCCGCCGTATCCCAAATTACATATGAGAGGAGCAGCGACCCAGCAAAGCACGAGACGCACGAAACGCCATGCAACAGCCAGATCGGCGCAAACACGAATGGGATAGAATCTCCGCGAGCATAGAAAACTAGGTCGGACCATTCGGGAACCGTTGCAATAACACCGAGGAAAACACCGATAGCACCGAGATGCCTCGGCCGTCTCATTTCTCTCCCTTTGCATAGCGCAGCACCATGAACAAACGCCGCAAGGCATGCGCCAAGGATAACGAGCCAGGTCATCGCACCTGATGCCAGGCCGATTGAAGATGAAAACCGGTGATAAGGAGTGACCGCCATTACGACAAGCGCAATGGCGCAGGCGGATGTATCAGAACGGCGGGAAAAGAGCATATGGCCTCCATAGCGTGTCATTATATCGCTCGGACTGCTCGTTTATCTCCGCGCCCACACCAGCCAGCATCAACGATTCAGGCGAACTCCAATCCGAGCCAGATCACGGTCCAGCTTTTGTCCGCAGTCCCCGCATCAAAGCGGGATGCGCTTTCCTTTTGAGCGCTGATCTGGAAATTGCATCCCATTCTGGGCCAATATTCTGGGACACAGTTTCCGCAGCCTTCCCCATCCGGAAAACGCATCCCACAATTTGACCGAAAACTGGGGCGCGCTTTCCGTATGCGTTGAGACGAGGGCCAAGTCAGATAGGCCACCTCGCCCCGCTACCTTCACCATGCACCCGAGCGTGCTACACTAGCAGCATCTATGCCACCGCGAACGGCTCGGCTCCGCGCCCGCCACTCGCAAACGAACTTTAAACGCACGAGGGTTGGCCATGCCGCTTTTCTCGCAACATACCGCCCGGTTCTCGCCGGACGTTCCTTTGGAGGGCACCAGCTCTCGCGAGCTGCTCAAGCGGTACCAGCCGCTCGAGACACTTGCGACCGGCGGTTTTGGCTCCATCGAGATTTGCCGCGACACGCACCTGCGCCGCCGCGTCGCCATTAAGCGCATCCCCCTTATCAACGGCGCCGGCATGCCCGCCAGCGACATCATGGATGTCCTGCGCGAGGCGCACACTGCCGCCATGCTTCAACATCCCAATATCGTGCAGGTCATCGACTTTACGCATGACACCGCCTATGCCTACCTGGTCATGGAGTATGTCGACGGTATGTCGCTGGCCGAATTTTTGCATCGCGTGGACGGCCACTCGCTCACCTTTGACGAGGCCGCGGCCATTGCCGATGCCCTGGGCCAGGCGCTCACCTTCGCCCATAGCAATGGCGTACTCCACCTGGACATTAAGCCCGCCAACGTGCTCATCGACCACTCGGGCAATGTAAAGCTCACCGACTTTGGCATGGCGCGACTGTCGTCCGCCGGTGGCTTTGGCGGCTCGCGCGGCGGCACCATCGGCTACATGCCGCCCGAGCAGCTCGATATCGAGACCGGCACGGTCGACGAGCGCGCCGATGTCTTTGCCCTCGCCTGTGTGATCTACGAGGGCCTGTGCGGCAGCGCTCCTTTTATGGCGGCCACGCCCGCCGACTCGCTCGGCCGCATCATCGGCGGCGCCACCTATCCCAGCGAGCTGATACCACACTTTCCCCCGGGAGCCGAGGCCGCGCTCATGAGCGCGCTCTCCCCCATGCCGCAGGACCGCCCCAACAGCATCGAGGCATTTTGCGACCAACTCCTTGCCGGTCTGGGCAGCGTGCGCGAGGGCCGTCGCAGTCTGGAGCAAATGGTTGGCAAGCTTTCGGATGACGAGCAGGAGCTCGACGATATCGAGCCGTCGTACTACGAGGACGACGCCATCGAGGTCGACCCCGCGCTCGGCTGGGCGGGCACGCGCTGGAGCCATGCGCGCGACTACACCATGCACGCTATCTCGGCGCTAACGTGCGGCGCCTTTAGCTTTTTGCTGATGCAAACGGCCGGGGTCGCGGCGCTTCCCGGCCTGGTCATTGCGGCTATCGCGATCGGAGCGGCGGCTGGCCTGGCCCCCCAGATCGGCTCGGCCATCTCGGCTGTGGGCTTTTTGGTGCTCATGGCCAACGCCACCATGCAGGCGCAGGGCATCCTGTCGATGTTGCCCGTCGCGGTGATCTTTGCCGCTGCCATGTCCGGTTGGTGGATCGCCTGGGGTCGCACCGAGGCTGCCGCGAGCGCCGCGCTCACCTGTGCACTCGCGCTTGGCTGTCTGACTGGCAATACCTTCCTGGCAGCTGGGGTCGCCGCCGGCGTCGCGTCATTTTGGCTCGGCCCGGCAAGCGCCGCCGCGGCAACGGGCATGGGCGTGCTTTTTGCCCGTCTGGCGACGGTCGCGCTTTCAGCCGGAGGCGTGCTGGGGCTCGGTAACGTTGCCGCAGCGCTGGAAGACCCGCTCCTTTGGGCTGCCTTTGTGCTGGTCGCGACAACTGCCGCAGCGTCATCTGCGCTGCTCAATGCCCATGCCAAGCGTGCCGACCAGGGCTCAAACCTTGCCGCAATCGCCGCCATCGCCGTCACCGGCATCGGCTGCGCAGCGGCATCCTGTCTTGCACACCATATGGAAATTGCCAGCCTTGCAGCCGCGGTCGCCGCCAAGGCGGCAGTTGCGGGAACCCTATCCTCTATAATCGTTGGGATATGCCTATATTTGCTCGGATACCAAAGAACCTATACGGAGAGTGATCTTTCGTGAACTTCCTGAACATCTTCGAGGACCACGTGGCCGGCATCTTCGGTGCCACCCGTGCCCCGTTCTCCTTTAAGAAGCTTGCCAAGCAGGCCGCTCGCGACATGGAGGATCAGACTCTGGTGATTAACGGCGTCAACACGGCGCCGGCACTCTATACCATCCTGATCGCCGCCGACGACGATCCCATGCTCGCCCCGTTCTACCCCGAGCTTTCGCGCGAGGTCCGCGAGTTTGTGAAAGCGCAGGCCGAAAAGCGCCGTTATGTCTTTGTCGGCGAGCCCCTCGTGCGCTTTATGATCGATCCGCAGCTGCGCGCCGGCAAGTTCTCGGTCTTTGCCGAGAACGTCGATGCCCCCACGCTCGGCCGCCTGTACGAAGAAGAGCGCGCCTATCAAAACGGTCTGGGCCAAAACAACTCCGCGGCAAGCCGTGCCGCCAGCGCCCCGCGCGCCGGCCAGCAGCAGTTTGCTGCCCCGCAGCAGCAGCGCCCCGCCGCCATGCCCCAGCAGCAGCCGACGCCTCGCGCCGCCGCTCCCGACCCGCTTGCCATGGCAGACCCCTTCGCGCCTAGCGTCCCCGACCCCGCCGCCGCACCCATCCCGGTGCCGCAGACCGTCTCGCGCGACGCGCTTGCCGGCATGGGCGGAGCCGCCGCGACCGGCGCCGCCGTGGGCCTAGGCGCCGCAGCCGGCATCGCCTCCAACATGGCGAGCACTCGCGCCCCGCAGCGCCCGCTCGCCCAGCTCGTCGACGTCGTGAGCGGCGAGAGCCATAGCATCACCTCCGCACAGGTGACCATCGGTCGCGAGCGCTCAGTTTCCGACATTGCCCTGCGCGACCCCAACGTGTCGCGCCGCCACGCCCAGCTCACCTTTACGGGCTCGGATTGGTCGATCGAGGATCTCAATTCCACCAACGGCACGCTCGTCAACAACCGCCGCATTACGCGCTGCCCGCTGCGCAACGGCGATCTGCTGACGTTTGGCCTGAGCACCTTTGAATTTAGGGGATAGTCTCTTATGAACATCGATATCGTCCTTTTTGCAGGCCGCATCGTCCTGGTCGCCCTGCTCTATATCTTCCTGTTCGCCGTCATGAAGACCGGCGTGGGACTTGTGCGCGGGCAGCGTCGCGACTCGGCTATCTGGACGATCGATGTGGACAAGGGTCCGCGCGGTATCCGCGGCATCCACGTAGACATGCTCGGCCCCGTCATCGTCGGTCGCTCGCCATCTTCGGACATCTGCATCAACGAACCGTTCGTCTCGGCCTCGCATGCGCGCTTTTCGCTGCAGGGCCCGGCGCTCATCATCGAGGACCTCAACTCGCTTAACGGCACGCTCGTCAACGGCCGCCAGCTTGTGGAGCCCGCAACGCTGCGCGAGGGCGACGAAGTCCAGATCGGCGATGTGGTCATGAAGGTGAACCGTCGATGATCGACGAGGAGAACAAGTCCGCGACTATGACCGAGGCACCGGCTGCCGCCACAGCTGCGCCGGCCCACGCCGCTCCGGCGGGCTCCGCACCCGTGGAACCCGAGGACACCGTGTTCTCCCTGCCTCTTTCGCATGTAACGCATGATATTTCGGATCTCGCCGATAACGAGGACGAAGAGGATGCCGTAGCGGCGCCCATCGGCGCACATGCTGCGGAACAGCCCACAGCGCCCGAAGCAACCTCGGCGCCAGCTCACTTTGCAGAGCCCGTCGCCGCGGCAATCAACGAGAGCGCTGCGGTGTTTGCGGCACCCGAGCCCGCCGCGCCGGCGTTTCCCATAGCCCCGGCATCCGAGGTTGCGCCCGTGTCTACGCCGGCGCCCGAAGCGGGGCCATCCCCCGAGGACGGCCCTGCACCCAAGGCCCCGCAGCCTGCGCCCGCAAGCGAGTCCGATACCGTGGCCGAGCCCGCCGCCCAGTCGCAAAGCACGCCCGCGCCGTCGCACTTTGCGACACCCGAGCCTATAGACGTCAGCCCGCAAGACGACGAGTCGACCGCCCGCGCGTCCGAGGAGTCCGGCTCCCCGGACACCGGCGATTCCGAATCAAACGCCGAGACCGACACCGTCTCTCCCGGTGACACAGCCGAGATCGACGTTGCCGCCGTTGAGGCCAAGCTCAAAGACCCCGGCTCGACCATGAGCTTTGAGCCCCTGACCGAGGAACGCATCGAGACCGACTCGACCTATGATGCCGGCACCACCACGCAACTCATGTGGGGCGCCCGCTCCGACGTTGGCTGTGTGCGCCCGCACAATGAGGATTCCTACCTGGTGCAGTCGCCGCTCTTTTGCGTATGCGACGGCATGGGTGGTCACGCCGCCGGCGAGGTAGCCTCTTCCATCGCCGTCGAGACTATTGCCAAGACGGCCCCGCAGTCCGCCGACGCAGCACGCCTGGCCGCAGCCGTCGAGGCAGCCAACGCCGCCGTAATCGAGGCGGCCCTGAACGGCCTGGGCAAGCCCGGCATGGGCTGCACAGCCACTTGCGCCTATATCGAAAACGACACGCTCGCCATCGCCCACGTGGGTGACTCTCGCGCCTACCTGCTCCACGAGGGCACGCTCATCCGCGTGACCCGCGACCACTCCTACGTGGAGGAGCTCGTGGACGCCGGCGAGATTACGGCAGACGAGGCTCGCGTCCACCCCAACCGTTCGGTCATCACCCGTGCGCTGGGCTCGGACCCTGCCATGTATGCCGACCACTTCACTCTGCATATCGAGGAAGGCGACCGCCTGATCCTGTGCTCCGACGGCCTTTCGAGCATGATTCCCGATAGCGATATCGAGAACATCGCCACGCAGTCCTCAACCGCGCAAATCTGCGTCGACAACCTAGTGGACGCGGCGCTTGCCGCCGGCGGCCACGACAACGTGACCGTAGTAGTCGTTGACCTGGTTGACGATGGCGTTATGCGCGAGGCGCAACGCGTGCGTCGCCGCAACGTCACCATCGGCGTCGTCTTAGGTCTCGTCTTGGTGCTGGCGGCTGCCATCTGGGCCTACACGGGTGTCACCGGCTCGTACTACCTGGGTACCTACCAGGGCAATGTCGCCGTCTGGCGCGGCCTGCCCGGCAAGCCGCTCGGACTCAAGCTTCACTGGCTCGAGAGCGAAACCAGCATTAAGCTGTCCGACCTGCCCGAAGACACGCAAAACCGCCTCAAGGCGGGCATTCCGCAAACAAGTGTCGACGATGCGCAGGACACGATATCCAAGTACCGCCACCAGATCGACGAGGAGCAGACCCGCCAGGTGATCGACGCGCAAACGATTCGCGACAACACCGACCAGGGATCGACCTCCGAATCAGATTCCGAGAAAACCGCCGAACAGTCCGCCGAGGCCGAAGCCTCCGATAAGAATTAGAAAGGGAGTGCCGCTTATGAGTCGCCGCAACACCGAACTGCTCTTGCTCATCGCCTCGGCGTTCCCCGTCATCCTGCTGTATGCGATGTACGTCCTCACCGCGGGCGCCGCTATCTCCTTTGAGACGCTCGCCGTACCGATCGGCCTCTTCGCCGCCTTCGCCGCAGCACATATCGCCGTGCGCATCTTGGCGCCTGGCGCCGATCCCGCCATCCTGCCCATCGTATTTATACTTTCGGGCATCGGCATCACGTTCGTGACACGCCTCGCCCCCGCTCTCGCCATCTCACAGCTCATCATCCTGTTTGTCTCGGTGGCGCTCATGGTGGGAACGCTTGCACTGGTCAAAAACCTCGACGTGGTCATGCGCTACAAGTACACCTTTGGCATTATCGGCATCATTCTGCTGATGCTGCCTATCTTTATCGGCACCACGATCTCGGGCTCCAAGCTGTGGATTCGCATCGCGGGCTTTACCATCCAGCCCGGCGAGTTCGCCAAGGTCTTTATCGTGCTGTTCCTGGCCGGCTACTTGGCTGAGAACCGCGAGCTGCTCTCCATCTCCAACCGCAAGATCCTGGGCTTTAAGATCCCTCGCCTGCGACTGCTGCTGCCGCTGTTTGCCGTGTGGGGTGTGTGCCTGCTCGTCGTCGTCTTCGAACGCGACCTGGGTTCGGCCGTGCTGTTCTACACCATCTTCTTGCTGATGCTCTACGTTGCCACGGGACGATTCTCGTATGTCGTTATCGGCCTTGCGCTCTTAGCCGTTGGAGCCGTGGGCGCCTACAAGTTCCTGTCTCACGTTCAGGTACGTTTCCAGGTTTGGGTCGATCCTTTTAAGGACGCCCAGGGCCAGGGCTACCAGATCGTCCAATCGCTCTTCTCGCTTGCCGATGGCGGTCTGGTCGGTGTTGGCATCGGCAACGGCATGGCCAACAACATCCCCGTCGTCGAGTCCGACTTTATCTTCTCGGCTATCGGCGAGGAGATGGGCCTTTTGGGCGGCGGCGCCGTGCTCATCCTGTTTATGCTCTTTGCCGTGCGTGGCCTCACCACGGCCGCCCGCGCTAAATCCGACCTCGCAGCCTTTAGTGCCACGGGCCTTA
Organism: Collinsella sp. AF02-46-1; assembly: GCF_003465825.1. Classification (GTDB taxonomy): domain Bacteria; phylum Actinomycetota; class Coriobacteriia; order Coriobacteriales; family Coriobacteriaceae; genus Collinsella. Next base: position 5,447 of record NZ_QSBV01000022.1, on the reverse strand, counting down.
CGGCCGCCATCAGCTTCCAGGCCTTCTTGATCGTTGGCGGCGTAACCCGCCTGATCCCGCTGACCGGCGTCACCCTGCCCTTTATGAGCCAGGGCGGCTCCTCGCTGCTGGCGAGCTTTATCATCGTCGCGCTCCTGCTGCGCGCCGGTGACGAAGCGACCGGACGCGAGGCCGAGCTTACCGGCACCGGCACTATGGCCGCCATCACCGATGATCAGGTCGCATCTGCCGCCGCCCCGACGGGCACGCGCTTTGCCACCTCGTCTTCCTACGGCAGCGGCAGCCATTCCGTCGGCTCGCGCATGCGCCGTCGCCTGCTCGACACGCCTGAATCCGGTGTGCTCGGCCGCGTTGCGCTCGCCAACCGTCTAACCCGTGCGGTGCTCGCCTTTACGGCGCTATTCGCCATCCTTATCGGCAACCTCACCTATGTCCAGGTCATCAAGGCCAAGGACTATCAGGACATGCCGACCAACAACCACACCATCGCCCGCTCCAAGTACATCCAGCGCGGTTCCATCATCACGTCCGACGGCGTGACGCTGGCCGAGTCGCTGCAGCAGGAGGACGGCACCTACGTACGCTCCTACCCCAACGGCAACCTGGCAGCGCACGTGGTTGGCTACGTGAGCCAGCAGTATGGCACCACCGCCATCGAGAGCGTCATGAACGACACGCTCACCGGTTCTAAGGACTACTCCAGCTGGAACAACGCCATCGCGTCGCTCGCGGGCCAGACCCAGCCGGGCAACACCGCCAAGCTCACCATCGACTCGCGCATCCAGACGGCGGCCGAGCAGGCACTCAAGGGCTTTAAGGGCGCTGTAGTGGTCATCGACCCGCGTACCGGCGCGGTGCTCGCATGTGCCAGCTCGCCCACCTACGACAACACCAACATCGACGCCCTACTGCAGGCTGGCGGCGGCGAGGACGGCTCTATGTACAATCGCGCCATGGACGCGCTGTACACGCCGGGCTCCACGTTTAAGGTCGTTACGCTTTCCGCGGCACTCGAGACCGGCACCGCCAGCCTTACCAGCACCTACCAGGCGCCCGGCTCCATGGACATCGGCAACGCACCGGTCACCAACTATGCCAACGAGAGCTACGGCACCATCAGCCTGCAGCAGGCCTTTGCCGTGTCCTCCAACGTCGTCTTTGGCCAGGTGGCAAACGAAGTTGGCGCAAACACGCTCGTGCAGTTTGCCAACGCCTTTGGCTACGGCCAAAAGCTCGGCCAGGACCTGACCTCCGCGGCCTCCATCATGGCAGACCCGTCGCTCATGACCGAGTGGGAGACCGCTTGGGCCGGCGCCGGCCAGCCTGTCGGCATGGACCACACGCCCGGCCCGCAGACCACCGTCATGCAAAACGCCGTGATTGCCGCCGCCATCGCTAACAGTGGCGTGGTCATGGACCCGTACTTTGTAGCCCAGGTACTCGCCCCGGACGGAACTGTGGTCAAGACCACGCAGTCCCGCTCGCTGGGTCAGGCCGTCAGCTCCGCCACGGCCGACCAGGTCAAGCAGGCCATGCTCGCCGTCGTCCAGTCCGGTACCGGCACCGATGCCCAGGTCCCCGGCGTCAAGGTCGCCGGCAAGACCGGCTCGGCCGAGACCGGCGGCACCAACGTCAACTCGATGTTCGTTGGCTTTGCACCTTACGATTCACCCACGGTCGCCATCTCGGTGGCCTTGGAGGATTACGACAAACACGACGTCAAGGCGGCCAAGATTGCCGGCATCGTCCTGACCGCGGCGCTCGCCGCACAGGGAGCGTGATGCCCATGATTGAATCGGACACCCGAGGCGCGCCGCGGCCGAAGAGTTAGCGGCAACGCGCCACACGGCCCCAGCGGCCACATCGTAGGTACTACACACATCGTTGAGCGAATAGTTATGTTAGGAGCAGGAATGGAACAGAGGGTCCTCGGGGGAAGATACCTCCTCAAGGATAAGGTGGGGACAGGCGGCATGGCGACCGTCTACCGTGCACAGGACCAGGTCCTCGACCGCACGGTTGCCGTCAAGATCATGCTGCCGCAGTATGCTGGCGACGCAACCTTCGCCGCACGCTTTAAGCAGGAGGCCCAGGCAGCAGCCGGTCTCTCCTCCCCCTATATCGTGGGCGTCTACGATTGGGGCAAGGACGGCGACACATATTACATCGTCATGGAGTACCTGCGCGGCACCGACCTTAAGAGCGGCATCAAGAGCCACGGCGCCCTCGACCCCAAGAAGGTCGCCCAGATCGGCTCGCAGATCAGCTCCGCGCTTTCGGTCGCCCACAAGCACGAGATCATCCACCGCGACATCAAGCCGCAGAACATCATGGTGCTGCCCGACGGCAACATCAAGGTGATGGACTTTGGCATCGCGCGCGCCAAGAACAGCCACCTCACGCAAGACAACAACGTGCTGGGAACCGCCCACTACGTCAGTCCCGAGCAGACCCGTGGTCAGGACCTCGGCCCCACCTCGGATATCTACTCGCTGGGCGTCGTGATGTACGAGTGCGCCACCGGCCGCGTGCCCTTTGACGGTGATGACGCCATCTCGGTCGCACTCAAGCAGGTCAACGAGCTGCCTATTCCGCCGAGCCAGATCAACTCCGGTGTCGACGCCGACCTTGAGCGCATCATCCTCAAGTGCATGGAGAAGGACCCGGCAAACCGCTTCCAGACCGCCGACGAGCTGCGTCAGGTGCTCAACAGCTACCTGTCGGGCCGTGCCGTCAACATCTCGGAGCCCACGCGCATCATCGGTGCACCCGGTGAGCTGGGCGCCACCAAGACTCGCGAGCTTTCCGATCAGACGCGCGCCATGGTACGTCCCGTCTCGGGCGTGAGCGGCCAGAATACCGCTCGTAGCTCGGTTTCGGGCTCCACCGGCTCCTACGAGGTCGAAAAGCCCAAATCCAACAAGAACAAGATCATCGCCGCCGTGGTGGCAGCCGTTGCCGTCATCGGTATCGTGGTGGCCTTTGCCACAGGGCTCTTTGGCGGCGAGCAGGTCACCGTGCCCGATGTGCTGGGCAAGGACCAGCAGACTGCCGTCGAGCAGATCAAGGAAGCCGGCCTCGAGGTCGGCACCATCGACCAAAGCTACAACGACGATATCGACGAGGGCAAGGTCGCCGAGCAGACGCCCAACGGCAAAACCAAGAAGGCCAAGGGCACCAAGGTGAACCTGGTGATCTCCAAGGGCCCCAAGCCCTCCGAGAAAGTTGAGGTTCCGCAGCTCCTCGGCCTGACCAAGGACCAGGCCGAGGCCGCACTGGCAAGCGTAGGACTCAAGGGCAACGCAACCGAGGAGGCCAACGAGGCCGAAGAAGGCCAGGTCTTTGAGCAGGGCACTGATGCCGGCAAGGAAGTCGAGAAGGGCACGACCATCTCGTATAAGGTCTCCTGCGGACCCGACACTACCTCCGTCCCCGATCTGACCGACATGACCGAGGCCCAGGCACGCAACGCCCTCGACATGGCCGGTTTTGGCGTCGACGTGAGCTACCAGGAGAACGATTCCGTCACCGAGGGCACCGTCATTAGCTGGAACCCCAGCGGCAAGCAGAAGCCCGGCGCCACGATCACCGTCGTCATCGCCAAGAAGTCCGGCAAGGCCGGCGTTCCGGGCAACCTGTACGGCAAGAGCATCTCCGCCGCCGTCACCGCGCTCAACAACGCCGGCTTCTACAACATCGCGTTCTGCGATCAGAACGGCAACCCCGTGAGTGGCAACGAAAACGCCACCGTCACGGGCGTCTCCCCCACCGGCAAACAATCCACCGACAGCACGATTACGCTGACGGTTGCACTTTCTGGCTCGGGTTCGGGTTCAGGCACGAGCACGGGCGACGATTCCGGTACGACCAACTAGTCGCAACCCAACCGCTCATTACGGCTCTCGCCGCAAACATATTCGCTCACAGGCGCCCGCTTGCTCCCCCAGCAAGCGGGCGCTTCGTTTTTGACATGGCATGAACCAGAAGAGCCCGGCACCGTGGCGGTGTACCGGGCTCGATCAATCTCTGGTGCCCCCGGGCGAATTCAACCCCCCCCCGCGGGAAATTGGTGACGCGGGTGTCGACGGCTCGAGGCTTATAGGACAAAATGTGTGTCCCGATAGAACATCCGTTTCCATCCATTAATCCAGCCAGAACGGGTACGGGTCCCTGTGGTGGAGATCCTCCCACACGGCCCTGTCGCCCCACTCCGGCCCTCCGTCCTCGCGCGACGGCGAGGCGGAGTAGACGCTGAACAGGAAGTCGATGTCCGCGTCGGTCGGCATCGCGGCGAGCTTCTCGCGCGCCGTCCTCGCGTCCCCCGAATGAGCGTGGCACCACCAGAACACCGCCTTAACGCGCTTGACGGACGTCAGCCCCCGGTGGTTGCGCAGTACGGCCCTCAGCTGCGAGTTCACCCCTCCCTCGATCATGTTGTTGGTCGACGGCAGCGGGCCGGCCTTGGCAAGGGCGGGGTCGAGGTAGGTGAACAGCGTCCCCGCCGACACCAGCGACGACAGCGACGAGCGCGCCCGCCTCAGCCTCTCGTGGGTGTAGACCCTCCTGCCGTCCACCACGGTCCTGTCCTCCAGGAAGTCGGCCCAGAACCCGCACCAGTCGAGGTAGCGCTCGACCCAGAGCTCCGCCTGGTGCAGCGTCTCGATGCCCATGAGGTCGCGCGCGATGAGGTAGAGCTCGCGCCCCGCCTGGAGCTTCGGCCGCGTCGTCGTGTAGCGCTTGACCTGCGAGAAGGCGTGGAAGGTGCACCTCTGGACCCTGGTGCGCGGCCAGGTCTCGCGCACGGCCTTGGCGAACCCGCTCCCGCCGTCGGTGACGACCACCTCGGGCGCCGGGATCGGCGCCATGAGGGCCGACCACGCCCTCGAGTTCTCGGACCTGGCCATGTACCAGGAGACCACCCTCTCGCCGCTGCAGCATATGAGCACGACGAGGTCGCGCGCGACCCAGATCCCGTCGACGTAGAGCACGCGGTGGAGCTCGCCGTCGGGGACGGGCATGGGCCAGACCTCCCAGAACTCGGCCGTCCTGCGCCTGAAGGACCGCCCGCCGCCCGGCATCGTGGCCTGCGAGTCCTTCGAGAGGAGCCACCCGAGGAACTCCTCGAGCCTCGCCGCCGTGTCGTCGTACCTCAGCGTCGTCGACGCGCCGCAGGCCGTGCACCTCCACCGCTGGGACCCCGATGAGGTCCTGCCGTTGCGCTTGGTCCGACCGCCGCAGTAGGGGCAATAAACGGCCTTCATGGACACCTCTTCCGAAAGGGTGTTTAACGGTTCCGGAAAAGGGTATCTACCGGCGGGAACGATAGGCAACCGGACACACATTCTGTCCGAGCGGTTAAAAGCGGGCACGGAATTTAAACGGCTGAAAAAGGGGCATCGACCTGCGCCGACGCCCCTAAAGTAGACACACATTTTGTCCTATAAGCC
>NZ_QSBV01000021.1 GCF_003465825.1 Collinsella sp. AF02-46-1 | reverse complement strand
GTGCCGCAGGATCATCCCCATGCCCTGCGGCACCGCGAGGGGCGCTCGAAAAGGTAAACGTCCGGGAATCCGGGCCTACTGCCCCTGCGCCCTGTAACGGGCCTCGGTGGCCTCCTTGGCCGGTCGCCACCAGGACTCGTTCTCCACGTACCAGCCGATGGTCTGCTTCAGGCCCTCGGCGAAGTCGGTGTGGGCCGGCCTCCAGCCCAGCTCGCGCTGGAGCTTCGTGCTATCGATGGCGTAGCGGCGGTCGTGGCCGGGGCGGTCGGCGACCCAGTCGAAGTCCTCGGGGTCGCGGCCCATGGCCTCGAGGATCATGCGCAGGACCGTGATGTTGTTCTTCTCGCCGTCGGCTCCGATGAGGTAGGTCTCCCCCATCTCGCCCTTCGTGAGGATGTCCCAGACGGCCGAGGAGTGGTCCTCGGTGTGGATCCAGTCGCGGACGTTCTCGCCGCGGCCGTAGAGCTTGGGGCGCACGCCGTCGATGATGTTGGTGATCTGGCGCGGGATGAACTTCTCCACGTGCTGGTAGGGGCCGTAGTTGTTGGAGCAGTTGGAGATCGTGGTGCGCAGGCCATAGGTGCGGGTCCAGGCGCGCACGAGCATGTCGGAGCTCGCCTTGGTGCTCGAGTACGGCGAGGACGGGTGGTACGGCGTCTCCTCGGTGAACTTGGCGGGGTCGTCGAGCGCCAGGTCGCCGTAGACCTCGTCGGTGGAGACGTGGTGGTAGCGGATGCCGTGCTTGCGGACGGCCTCCAGGAGGCGGAAGGTGCCCTCGACGTTGGTGCGCAGGAAGGGCTCCGGGTCGGCGATGGAGTTGTCGTTGTGGCTCTCGGCGGCGTAGTGCACGATCGCGTCGTGGCCGGGGACGATCCTATCGAGCAGCTCCGCGTCGCAGATGTCACCGACGACGAGCTCGACCCTGTCCTCGGGCAGCCCCGCGATGTTCTCGGGGTTGCCGGCGTAGGTCAGCTTGTCCAGGACGGTGACGTGGACGCCCGGGTGGTTGTTCACGACGTAGTGCACGAAGTTGCTGCCGATGAAGCCGCAGCCGCCCGTGACGATGATGTTCTTAGGTTCAAAAATCTCAGACATGAAAATCCAATCTGAAGCAAGTACAGCTTCTTTAGTATGCCGCAGGAAGTGACGCCGCGGCACTATTCAACAAAACTATCGGACATTTCGGCATGCGATAAGAGCCATGACCTTCGCAGAATTACTTCCCCTACAAAACGCCTCCGGAATGCAGTCTTTGTCGTACCGGAAGACCGAATTCCCAGTTTTATCGCGTAAGTACTTATAGAAGAAGTCTTCCCAGCTTTTAAACTTCTCACTGTTTACAAAGGCTTCTGGGGTTTCCAAAACCGCCTTAACATCTAACCTTGAAATTACGCCAGAGCTCAGCAGAAGCCACTCGAATGACTCGGGAAGACAAACCGTAACAGTATCGCGATGAATGTCTTGCAGCTTAAGGACGCGGTCCGCATGGCACCCAAATGCCGCTCCGTCCGCAACAACAAACACGCGATCATCGAGATGCTGATCCAACCACCCCAAAATCGCGCTGTTCGTCATAGCCGAAGCACAATTAAGCTCACGGCCAGCGAAATGCCGTTCAAAGAACTGAAAACCAGACTTACTGTCCTCGCATAGAAGGATGGAAAAGTCCTGCTTTGGCGCTGACCGGGAAATAGCGTAACGGTGATTCCCGCGATCTTGATAAACAGGGACGAAAGAATGGTATTTTCCGCTCGTCTTAATCTTGTATATCTCATCCACGCTATACGGAAGATTGGGGAAGTCAGCCCTTGAGATCAGCACGAAGTAGTTCGAGGAATACAATACATGATGAACAAAAACATCGGAATGAATCTCTTTTAAGCCCTCGTCGACAAATACAATCGAATCATGAACGGACGAAAGCTGATTTCTCCAGTCATAATCAGTCAAGGCAACGCAAGGACAATCGCATTGCAGAGAAACGCCCGACTGCTCACCCATACGCATATAGTCCGCGACCATGTCAAACAGCGTCGTCTTGCCGGTACCGCTATTACCGCGCACGATAGTGATATTCCGCTTAATAGTGAATGTATACTTGGTTCCCCTACGGCGGGAAATCTTAACGAGATGCGAACCGTTCATAAGCAGCACCTACAGGTACGGAATCGACTCGTGGATTAATTCAGCCATGTTATGAGCGATGTTGCCGCTGTTCACGACTTTGATTTTGAAGTCCTCGCGACCAAAGTCCATCACATGATAGAGGTTGATAACGAGTTTGCGGTCTTTCGCCATGTCGAGAATCCACTTAGCACAGTTATCGCCACAGGTTGAAGCATTAAAAATATGCTTACGATCGAACTTCATAAGCAACAACGTTTTCACGCCACCAGAAAGCTGGAGCGGCGAAATAGGCCCAAGCACAGGGCTTTCGATGACGTTTTCGGAGACAACGTCCGATCGGTCGACATCCTTAATTATCGAAACCGCATAGGGGTCCGTGATCCAAGAAGACCGGTAAGAGTTTTTGAAATATGTCGCTGTGTTGTAAATCGCTTCTGGCATATCGCCAAAGTAGACGCTTAACACATCCACTCCCAATCATATTGGCTATATGGTCACCGTAATCATAACGAAAGGGGCCACCAGATAACGGTGGCCCCTAAAAGAAAGCAAGAAGACGCTAGTACTCGCGCGGGCTGTTGACAATCTCGCCGGCGGCGACCTTCTTCAGGTGCTGGCCGTAGACCGACTTGCCGTAGGCCTTGGCCGCCTCCTCGAGCTCGGCTGTCGTGATCCAGCCGTTCTCCCAGGCGATCTCCTCGGGCACGGACACCGGCAGGTCCTGCGAGTGCTCCACGGCGCGGACGAACTCCGCGGCCTCGTGGAGGCTCTCCATGGTGCCGGTGTCGAGCCACGCGTAGCCGCGGCCGAGGGTCACGACGGAGAGCGTCCCCTCCTCCAGGTACATCCGGTTGAGGTCGGTGATCTCCAGCTCGCCGCGCTCGGAGGGCTGGACCCCATGCGCCTTGGCGGCCACGTCGCCCGGGTAGAAGTACAGGCCGGTGACGGCGTAGGAGCTCTTGGGCTCGGCGGGCTTCTCCTCGATGGAGACGGCACGGCCCTCCCCATCGAACTCCACGACGCCGAAGCGCTCGGGGTCGTCCACGTGGTAGCCGAAGACCGTGGCGCGGCCCGACTCGGCGTTCTGGACGGCGCGCGTCAGGTGGCGCGACAGGCCGTTGCCGTAGAAGATGTTGTCGCCGAGCACCAGGGCGCACGGCTCGCCGGCGATGAAGTCCTCGCCGATGGTGAAGGCCTGGGCCAGGCCGTCGGGGCTCGGCTGCTCGGCGTAGGACAGGTTCACGCCGTAGCGCGAGCCGTCCCCGAGAAGGCGCTCGAAGTTGGGCAGGTCGGTCGGCGTGGAGATGACCAGGATGTCCCGGATGCCCGCCAGCATGAGGGTGCTAAGCGGGTAGTAGATCATGGGCTTGTCGTAGACCGGCAGCAGCTGCTTGGAGGTCACGAGCGTGAGCGGGTACAGGCGCGTGCCGGACCCGCCGGCGAGGATGATGCCTTTCATAAAAATCCTCTCGATTGACAATCGTTGAGCAAAAGCCGCTGATTACAGATGCATAGTTAATTAAATTATACGCACCGGCAGCAACCTCCCCGTCTTCTTATTTAAATCGGACAGCAGAAACACGCAACTCTTTCTGCATTTCTAGCGAGGCAACAAATGAAAAAGTACAATGAGCAGTGTCCAACAAACGAAAGGCAAACAATGCGAGTCGAAACAACCGGAGTATGCAGAGGAAACTGGAAAATCTACCAGCAGCTTAAGATTGAAGGCATCCATAAAGGCTCCAGCGTAAGAGCCCAGGCGGCTACAGACGATAACCGCTGCTTGCCTTTATCCCTCCTAAAATTCCGGGACAATAGCTGTGATTCGAACTCATACGTCCTTGTAATCCCCGATCCCGATGCTCGCGCCATCAAAATTGAGTTTAGCGAAATCGGCCAAGACGGTCGCACCCTGAGCAGCGACTCCCTTTCGCTAAATTGCAAGAACATCAAATGGGAGTCGCGCCTTAACTACAAAATTAAACCTGACATGTGCAGCAAACTCCGAAACTACGATGACGTTTCAGAGTTTGACATGGCAACGATTGATTTTTGGCAGTGCATCGAAGATTCAAGCGACTATATCCTTAGGTGCACGGTGAGAACACCTTATCGTAACGACTCCAAAATCAAACTGCGTTGCCTCGATCGAGCCCTCAATGAAGTTGATTTGAGCATCGTCAATTTCGGGTCGAATGTAACAAGCGTTGGATTTACGTCCGAGAAAAAGCAACTTGAAACGCAGCTCTCGATTCGCATGCCAAAGGCGTTCGATCGTTACTACTTTGTTATTGACGATCAAAATCACCCATCATTCAGTGCGTTTGACTGCTTAACGCCCGATAAATTAGGCTTGCTTCTTGAGGAGACCAACTTCCTCTTTACCCATGCGCAGTTCGATCCTGAATACCCCGAATGGTTCACGGAGCATAAGGCCACCATCGGCGCTTTGGAGAAGCAGAGAAAAATCGTCTTCGACTGCGCTCCGAAGTTCAGCATCATTGTCCCTCTTTACAACACGCCCATTTCATTCTTTAACGATATGGCCGAATCTGTAAAAAACCAGTCTTATGCAAACTGGGAGCTCATCCTAGTTAATGCGAGTCCTGACAATCAGGAATTAAAGGCTCGCGTTGAGCAGGAGACGGCCCACGACAACAAAATTAAATCAATTAACCTTACCGAGAATAAGGGCATTTCCGAAAATACAAACGCCGGCGTTGCCATCGCTTCGGGTGATTTCGTCTGTTTCTTTGACCATGACGACATTCTTGAACCGGACTTGCTGTTCTCATATGCCGAGGCAATTGAAAACAATAATGACGTCGATCTTCTTTATTGTGATGAAGATAAACTCATGCCCGATGGAAAGCTAGCGCAGCCGTTCTTTAAGCCGGATTTCAATATCGATCTGCTCAGAAACAATAACTATATCTGCCATATGCTTACCATCCGTAAGTCTCTGCTTGACACTCTAGAACCGAACACGAAAGAGTTCGATGGAGCACAGGATCATAATCTGACTCTCCGCGCCGTGGAAAAGGCAAGGAAAGTTCATCATGTTGCAAAGGTTCTATATCACTGGCGCCTAAGCGAGACCTCCACCGCAGCAAATGCCGATAGCAAGCCGTATGCCACTATCGCAGGTATCAAAGCGGTCCAGAGTCATTTGGACAGGCTTGGGCTCAACGCAACGGTCGAACAGGCACGTCGCCCCTTTACATATAAAGTAACCTACGCCGTGCCAGATTCCCATCCGCTCGTGTCGATTATCATTCCGACTAAAGACCACGCCGACATTCTGGACAACTGCATTAAGTCAATTGTTGAGAAATCAACGTACGACAATTTCGAGCTTGTCATAATCGAAAACAACAGCACAGAAAAGGCGACGTTCGATTATTACGATAAGTTGCAAGCAAAATATCCCGATATCGTTCGTCTTGTAACTTGGGAACACGAATTCAATTTCTCCAAGCTCATGAACTTTGGCGTTGCTCACGCCAAAGGAAACTATCTCTTACTGTTGAATAACGATACAGAGGTAATTACGCCCAATTGGATAGAAACCATGCTTGGCATCTGCGCACGTGAGGATGTTGGCGCAGTTGGTGCAAAACTCTACTATCCCGACAACACCATTCAGCACGCGGGCTTATGCGTCACTGGCGGCGTGGCAGGGCATCTTTGCCAAAGCATGCCAAGGGATAACTGGGGATACTTTGCACTCAACGATGCACAACAAGACTTCAGCGCCGTCACTGCAGCTTGCATAATGACCAAGCGTAGCGAATATGAGAAAGTCGGGGGTTTCACGGAAGAGCTTCAAGTTGCATTTAATGATGTTGACTTTTGCTTAAAGCTACGCGAGATCAACGACCTGATTGTATACACACCCGAAGTCGAGCTCTATCACTACGAGTCGATTTCTAGAGGAGTTGAAAACAATACGGAGAAGCAGATTCGCTTCCACAAAGAGGTCGCATACATGAACTATCGATGGGCTAAGTATTACGTCGAAGGCGATCCTTATATGAATCCAAACTTCACCGTCGGGGAACCCGCGAATCGTTACTATCATTTATAGATAATGAGTATTTACTCATTTGGGCGCTGTTGAATATCGCGAAACTGCGCCGTCGATATCGCGCTTGGGCACCGGGCCCGACATGGGCTCCGGTGCCGTTTTGCTACCTGCGGTCCGCCCCGCGGCACGGCCTCATGTTGGCCTCTCGCATGCCAACCTAGCGCTCGGTCAAAGTCTCTGCTTGGCTTGTAAAAGCATAGCTTTCGGGGACCCTGCGGCGTCCGAATCATCGCCTGTTATCTAAACAGTTAGATAGAAGAAAAACCCGAGAGCATTACGCAAAGGCCTACACACAGGATGCAATACTAATAAAACGAATAAGATATAAACAATTCATCACGCACATGCCAAAAGAGACGACAGAAAGCGAAGATGAGTTGAATTTAAACAAGCGCGTTCTCGACCCAAACAACAAAGCTGGTAGAACAGGAAGAAAATATCGTCCTTGAACACCCTGTATTACATTCTCGTAATTGAACGTCCAGCCCAACCACATAGATACAATGGAACCAAGGGCAGCCAAAGCAAAAGCGATAATAAACAGAATGGAACAAATGGGGCTGAGAAAAGAGGGCTCATCTTCGGAATCCAAACAACAAATAAACCCAAACAACAAATAAGGAATCATAAAAAAGGTTGGAAACTGCAAGTTTTTTTGGAGCCATCCAAGCGAATACCCTAAGGTGGATTCCCAATAAAAATCTCCTAGGGAATCTAATGTCCTAAAAAAGACCTGGAAGCTATTCTTTGGATGCATGATGATGTCACTGAGCGTATAAAACCGCCCAATCTCTTGGCCACGAGAGACATCTGAAGACTGAGATACCAATGTGCTCATTGATGCTAGGCGCAGCACTAGAACGGAGGCTATAACAGCAAAGATTAGTGTGCACTTACCGATACGTCCGACTTTCACATCTTGGAACTGCGAAAGGGGCACAAGCAAACCAAGTAATATCAGCCCAGAATAAATAACCTTACACGGAGCCAAAAACGCCGAAATAATTAAATAGATGACGATTTCTTTACAACCTATTGATTTCTGCTCTCCAAAAAAACCGCGCATTAGACAAGCGAATACTAAAAGCGAGTACGCAATAATTCCTGAATCATAAGAGTATGAAGCAGCCAAGTGAAGCGTCATAGGCAGCAGCGAAACAAAAACAATAATCGATTTGCCCTTAGGTGCAATCCTGTATGCCTGGAACGCACAAAAGCAAAAAACCAGAGCCGAACCAATGCGCCCCATATAGAACACAGGATAGGCACCAAGTCCGAAAAACAGACCGATTTGCAGACCAACGATAGATCCTATTTTCGCAGTAACATTCTCACTACCGACGCTAAATGAGAACTCATTGAACGGAGTCCACTTCCCATTCTCAAACAGAGTAAAATTCTGAATAATCGAATCAAATGAAGAGGAGTCAATGGCGTTACTCTGGCGATTCTTATAAAGGGAAAGATCGATATCCCGTACTAGGAAGCCACCATTATTTGTAACATGTGCATTATATGGAAGATTATCAACCAACCAATAAGATGAAAAAAAATGATGGCCTTCATCCGGAACCGTAAACGGAGGAAAGATAAAGACAAAAATAATTAGAAACGCTATAAGCAGCGCCAAAAATACCCATTCACTTTTAAGACGATAGTATTCCTTTGCATATGCAGCACAAAGGCCAAGAATTAGAATCAACGAAATCGTAATTGTAAACAGTGTAAGTAATCTCGGATTATTTAGATACCAATAGACTGAATAGAATGCAAAAAAAACGGCGAACACAATGAATGCAGTCTTAAATCTTACAAAACTTGTCATGGAAATCCTTTGAAACCAAAATCTTATTGCGAAATAGAAGTCGCTGAAATAAGTCTTAAAAAGCGAACGGGAGACTGTCATCTAAAAACAATAGTTAAATTTGCGGCATCTCGACTTCGAAGATGTCCATCCATACTGCATATAGAGACAATCCCTAATCCCCTACGCAGATACCAAAACTAGCTGGAACTGCTATTCTTTTCGAGCAATGCTATTTTTTGTGTCAGATTTTTAATCGCAAGCGCTTGCCTACTAACGGTCACAGATAGAGACAGCAAGATTAAAATTACGAAAATAAAACCAGCGACAAAAATAAAATTGGCAGACGTTACAAAGCCAAAAAAGGAAGAAAGGAAATAAATCGGCACAGGGAAAATACTACATAATAAAAGGGTAACGACCAAAGCTAGCCATAAAAGGGAGTAGCGTAATTGAAGTTTATCGGTCGACACGAGACGAATGACATAAAGAGCCAATAACAAGCAAGCGAATACTATGGCGATCCGTATTGATACAGACATTATCAACTCCTATTTTGAGTAGGCGGATATAAAAATAGCTAACGTAACCTTGATCATATAGTAAACGCTGGAAAAACCAGAAATAGAAGAAGTGCCGCCCTGTCGTTCCTTCATAACAACTGAAACCTCTGTTACATCTAAGCCCTGAGCGAGCGCATAAACAATAGAATCAGGCTCAGGATAGTCAGAAGGATACTTATTACAGAAAAGCTCAATGGCCTTTTTATTACAAGCCCTAAAACCTGAAGTCGGGTCTGTAATTCTCCGTCGAGAAACCAACCTGATTACATTTGAAAACCAGGTTATGCCAATTCGCCTTAAAAAAGAGGACTGAAAACCGGTCGTCGGTATTAAAAACCTAGACCCAACAACAATATCGGAGCCGGATTGAATCTTTTCAATAAGAGCGCCGATGTAGTTGGGGTCGTGTTGGCCATCGCCATCCACTTGAACATCGATATCATAGCCAAACTGTCGAGCGTATTTATGCCCAGCCTGGACTGCACCGCCAATACCAAGATTCTGTGGCAAATCAAGCACATTAAGGTGGTTCTCTTCACATATCTGGAGAGTCTTATCCGTAGAGCCGTCATTAACCACAAGGTAGTCATAGCCAAATTGCATAACTGACTGAACCGTGTGAAGTATATTAGCCTCTTCGTTATAAGCTGGAATTATGACCAAAACGCTAGGGCTATTATTCATAACAATCCTTAACAGAAGTTTACTAATGGAAGTTAATATTCAGAGTATAGGCTTGGATATTATAATCTTAAATAGAATTTATATATAGAGACTACTGAGATTTGGATCAATACAGTTGAAACGCAACGTACAGATTGACTACTGAATCTAATAAATCAATTGATGCGAATCAAGGCCAATTATTAGATGATGTAGTCAAATTGGCAAACAACTACACTTGAGTGCGTCTTTCACGGCTGTTGTAAAATGCAAAATCGTAGACCATAGTTAATAGGAGAAATCGAATGTTCCTTTCAATTATTATCCCTGTATATAATTCCACCCAGTACTTGTCTGAATGCGTCAATTCTCTTTTAAACCAGTCTTTTAAAGATTTTGAAATTCTTCTTGTCGATGATCAGTCAACTGACAATTCCCCGGATATCTGTCGAGATTTTGCCAACAGTAATGCAAGAGTTAAATTTATCCAGCGGGCACAAAACGGCGGAACTTCTGCTGCTAGAAACACAGGACTTAGAGCGGCAAAGGGGAAATATGTTACATTCACCGACAACGATGACTATTGGAGATTCTCGAATGCCATATCTGATCTCTACCAGCTCATTAGCAATGATAACGAACCCGACGTTGTAATTTATCCCACTTGTTCATATTGGGAGAGCCGGAATGAGCTTATAGTTGATTCAAATCCGAATAATATTGATACTTATCAAAACTCTTCGGATTTCGCAACTTCAATAAGCTCGTTAATAGAATCGGGCTTATATTGCTCTGCTGTATGGAGCAAAACAGTCAAAAGACAGTTGATTGTTGACAACAATCTATTTTTTTTAGAGGGCAAGAGGAATGAAGACTGTGACTGGTCTTTTAGATTATTGTATCAAATTAAGTCTGTCAAACTCTATAACTCCCCTTTTTATGTTTGGCGACGCAATTCCGCCGTGTCGCAAAGTGTAAAACCGCTTGATGCAAAAATCGTCAAGGACCTTTTAGGCATACTCCACCAGCATTGCGAAGCCATTAACACAGAAATGATATCTAAAACCAATAAGGCAGCATCGAATGCTTTTGCGGCCTATCTCTATGTAGTACTTCTTGGCTACGCGGGAACCCTAAGTAAAAATGAAGCTAACGTTATTTTAGACTCAGCCATCAAATGCAGCTGGCTGCTTAGTTGCAGCGACAGAAAACAGGTACGGATCTGCAGGTGCGCCGCACGCTTTATAGGTCTAACCAATACCTCAAAACTACTAGGGCTGTTGATGAATAGAGAGCGACGTCGTATTGCAAGCTAGCAATTCTGTGATCACTCAACCAATGCAATGAATAGCTAAACACAGACGCAGTGCATAGCATTAAGGCGTAAATCTTGAATGCTATGCACTGCTTACTTTTGGACAAGCATAGAATCCCCGGGATCTGGACGCCCGGGTCAATTATTCGCCAATAGCAAATGCAGAACAAAGCAATTTAGCAGAATCCCTCCAAGAATGCTTCGATTCGACAAGCATCCGAACCGCTTTAGATTGAGCTTTCAACAAAGAACGATTTGACACAACTTGATTAATAGCCCGCTCAACCGACTCCATACTCATAGATTGAATAATTGTCCCATATTCGCTACTCGGAATAAGCTCCCGAGCCCCTCCGACATCAGTAACGACAGCAGGACACCCGCACGCAGCTGCTTCCAGAAGTATTGTTGAAAAACCCTCGGAACGAGTCGGGAGACAAAGTAAATTGGACTGCTGAAGAAGCGCAGAAACATCAGCTGCAGACAGACGTCCCACCCAGTGAAGTGACTCCCCCTGAGCGAGCTCAACCTCAGAAGACATTGGCCCATCACCCGCCAAGACAAAATGGACCCCGAGATTAATAAGTCGTTGGCTTTTCGAAGTATCAATTATTGACTTGATTCCCTTTTCTGGAATGAATCGACCAATGTAGGTGACAATAAATTGAGTCTCTCCTAATTTAAGCTCATGTCTAAAATCTCGCCCTGAAGTCATTTCGCGATATTCTTCTGCGTCAATTGCGTTTGGAATAACGCCTTCCGCTTGAATTCCAAAATGCCAAAGCCATTCCATGCTTTTCTGAGAAACGCCGTAATATGCAGGGCTATATCTCTTGCCCCATGCAGTAATAAGATGCTCATACATGCACACAAACGGATCAAGCATTGGATTACTAAATGAAAGATGAGCCGACCCATGATCAAGCACGACAGGCTTTAGACCCTTCTGCCGAGCAAATCTAATACCAGCAATTGAATGAAGGTAAAACCTTGCATTTATCAGAACGCCGTCAAGGTCTTGAGCTTCGAGCCATTTCCAAAGATCCAGATTTTCTTTATTGATCTTAGCGATTGGAAAGCGTCCATCAACAAGTGGAAAACACGAAAGACGAAGGATTTTAATATCAGAATCATCCTCGATGCCAGAACCAACAAAATTGGTATCGTTGGTAACAACGATAACCGAAGCGCCCTTTGCCGCAAGGGCGTGCGCCATATTCTGAGTAAAACTCTCAATTCCACCCATATGAGGAGGATATTGAGCTGAGAAAATCGCGTATGTACTAGCCATGGTATTTATACTCCCATCCGTCTACAAAGGCAGTCGCTGCTAAATAGATAAGAACAGGGGCCTTCAATCATCATATTGCTCAACCGTCCACCATATGGTTTTGCTGGTAGCATTTCGCGTCCGCATCAAAATATGAATTCAGAACTACGCCGAATACCGGAGACCATGAAAAGCTGCAGCGAATACGCTGCCTATCTATCTGGATTATCAATGACAAGACTACGGACAGATTTAGACAGAAAAGAAAACAGAATGCTACAGGCTATGAAGTAACTGATGATGACTACATAACTGGCTCCATTTAAACCTGTTCGTGGTATCAAAAACCATGCCAAAGGGAATGAAATGAAGCACCCAATACAATTCCCAATAAAACAACCGGCCATATCACGGACGCTAATTAGAAGATCGCTTAAAAATGCAACCAGAGCCGTAAACGCAGAACTAAAAAGACCCGCATATATTAAATAGCTATTGGCTGCAATCCTACTCCCAAATACGATAGTGAGTAGTTGACTGCCAAAAAGCATGAAAACGCCCGCACAAACAGCAAATAGCACACACATCGATAAAGTCACATTGAAAACAAGTCGAAAAAGCCCCGACGCGTCCTTCGCTTCGTATCGCTCAGCAAAAGTTCCCAAAAGAGGGGCATAAACATAGGTTGCGCAGGCCTGAATGATTACAATCGGAGTACAAACAGTTGCATAAATACCCAATGATGAAGCGCCGTAACACTCCCCCAGAAATTGACGTGAATATGTAACCACCACCGAACAAAGAGACATGCCGACCACAGCAGGAAGGCATGACATAAATAGACGCTTAATAACCGCGGCATTAAAAGAAGGCCTAACATCAGTAAATTGCGATGCGATCTTATAGTCAAAAATAATCACAGGATAAGTAGCCACAACCATAGCAAACAAGGCCACATTGAGATTATCGAATTTTGCTAGCCCTATGATAAAAGCGGCGAGAAACAGCGTTGCTCGAATTATCATTGAAATACCGCAATAATCCATTCTGAGATGTTGCTGATCAACTCCATGCAACACATCGATGAAAACATCCCCAGCGCGGAATACAAGGTAAAGGAATATTACGGTATAACTGTCCCTTGAACAGGTGAAATACATGTATATATACGTAAAAATTAATCCAAGAAAAATCGTCGTTAATCGAAAACCAACATACTCGCCTGCTGATACCTTCTCATGAATATCGGAAACCTGATAGGATCTAATTCGGAAAAGTCCAATTTGTGAAAAGATATTTGAGACAGACATTGCCACCGCAAGTAAGCCTGCGGCATCGTAGCTGCTAGACAGTCTCGCTACAACGACAGTAATAAGCCATTGACAGCCCGAGTAGTATAAAGAACCAATCGAGTTCCATAGCATATTTGCCTTAAGTGAATTTTCCTTCAACATTCCCTCTTAATCCAAATTCGAATAACTTAATTTATTCTAGATATAATAAACTTGACCAGAACAATTTACACATGCCAAGGCTATCCAACGCCAAATTTCCGTTCGCTATATTAAAGCGTAAGAAGATTTCTGGCACACCTTCCACATAAAGCGTGACTACTCTCGGAAACGCAACAAACCTATCTATTCCGTCCGCAATCCGATGATGACAGTTGGCTCTCAATTGCATATAGATGTACAGTCTTCACTATGCGCATAGCTATTTATGTCGAAAGTCTATCCTTAGTGCACCGCAATTGTTAATTCGCCGATTATCCTATATATGGTACTAGTGGCCTTAATGCACTACTTGTGGGGCGTATATGGTTTATTTCACCACTTGAAAGGCCCTTTACTTTTCCATTCCATAATGTTGTAAGAGTTTTTACTAGCTGCTTACGATTACTATCTAGTGTATGAGGTTACTATGACAGAGGATAGTGTGCTGACTCGTCTTCAATTTGTTGAACTCTCTATTTTGGAAGTAGTTGGCTCTCTTTGCGATAAATTCGGAATTAATTGGTGGCTTGATGGGGGCACCTGTCTTGGAGCCATGCGCCATAAAGGTTTTATACCTTGGGATGACGATATTGATATTGGAATGATGCGTTCTGATTACGATCGTTTTTGCAGCATTGCTTCTACTGAATTGCCCGATGGCTATTCCTTCCATGATTCTCGCAATTCTCCTGGCTATGCGGCGATGTTCTGTAAAGTCTATAAGGATGGCACTCGCTTCGAGAACCAAGAAGGGAGGGACTCTGGTTCTGCTATGGGTATCTTCGTTGATGTCTTTCCGTACGATTATTTATATGATGAGCCTAAGCTTAGATCTCGTCAGCTCAAACTTGCTTTGAATGCTCAGCGCCGTTCTTACCTTTATCATTCTGGGAATATCACTGTTCCTCATCGAGGCTTCCTTGGCTTTATCGAAAAAGCTGGTTGCAAGGCGTTACATTTCATTGAGAAAGCGTCCAATAGGGGTCCCCTTGAGTATCAGCGTCAGTTCGATCGCTCTATACCTGATTGCAGCGTTGGCACGGTCAGCAAGGAATGCCTAACTCTTGCTTGGCCAAATATGAATCCTATTCTAGTGGATGATATTTTTCCTCTCGCTCATGCGGAATTTGAGGGAAAGCTATATCCTGTCCCGAGGTTAACCGACAAGTATCTTACAACGATGTATGGGGATTGGCGTGCCATTCCCAAAGAGGAGGACCGACATACTCATTTACCCCTTCTAATTGACTTTGGGGATGGGGAGATTTGGGAGTCCGAGAAATAGCATAGGGTATCACTACGTTCTTTTTCCCACACTATATCCTCCTCATATAAGTGGCATTGAAAACTTCACCTACAGTTTGCCGCACGCACTCATTGAACGTGGCAATGAGGTGCTGGTGGTTATGAACAATACAAATGGTTTAGATGCCGAATTTTCTGTCGAAGACGGGGCGCGCGTTCTTCGCCTGTCCTGTTTTCCCTTTTTGCGATGCGCTTTCACGTTTCTAAGATAAATGCTGTATCACGTAAATTGTAGAAGCGTATCGAATGCCAGCAATTCGATGGCGTGCTCGTATATGCTTATTTCTATATTCATTCGCTTGACGGCATTAGGTTTGCCAAAAAATAGGACACAGCACCCGTTATCCTAGATTACGGCTCAGCCTTTCTCTCATTCGGTAATCCGGTGATTAATCCCTTGGCCCGTACATATGAACGCCTAATAACGACTTTGGACAAGCGATTCCATCCAGATTATCATCCTGTTTCAAGCAAGACTGTTGAGTAGATGAGGTCTTTTGGTATTGCGGCAAAGGGTGTTAGCCCAATTCAATTGGTGCTATGTCATTCAGGAAGATGTCCTTGGGGCGAGACTTTCGCAATGAACTTAGCATAGACGCTGGGGCTTTTTTAGTCTGTCTTGTCGGTCGGGACACCCTCTCCTTCAGGCAAATTGGTTTCCTCGAACCCTCCCAGCCTCATGAATCAGATTCAGAAATTGCTCCTCCTTTAATACGTAACAACCTTCGTTCCATAAGGGATGTTATCGTAAATCCATTTTGCGTTCTGGATCTCAAGGCGAACGCATCCAGCAGACGACGGAACGCCCATCGTTGGATCCATCACCCGGTTGCTATTAACGTAATAAGGCGACGAATGGAATAGATAGTCGCCATAGAATTGCGTGTAGTAATAGCAAGTCTACCCATGGCCAAAGGAATAGCCCTTGCCATAGACCTGATACTCCCCCAACACCGTAGGTGTACTAGCTTTGCCGGTGGAACATACGTATCGACGGTTCAAAGACCAATTCCCCCTAGACCCCGTATAAATGCTTGTAAGACAGCGCGAAGTGTCGACGAGTATCAGCCAGTTTGTATTGCTTGAATAACTTTGGGCCTTAGCATCCATATAATCAGACACCCAAGCGCCGTTTGCCATAAAGTAATTCCAGGACCCGTCCACAACGCGCCAGCCAGTAGCCATAGCACCACTAGCGTCAAGCCAATACCAGGTGCCGTCCAGATTGAGCCATCCGGTCTGCATGAAACCAGACGAATTCAGGTAATACCAAGATCCGTTAACGGCAACCCAACCGGTTTTCATAACGTAAGTGGACGGATCTAAATAGAACCAAGAACCATCCTTGTACAGCCAGCCAGATTTTGCATAGCCGCCCGCCTCATCAAAGAAATACCATTTTCCATTTACGCTCTTCCATCCAACGCAGAGGGAACCATCGGTTGGATCAGCATAGAACTTACAGCCTCCAAGCATCACAAACCCGTGAGCTTCGATCAATTCGCCATCGCCGTTTGATGTAAACAGTTTTCCATTACGCAATGCTCCACACAATGAGCAATCAGAACCAGCAAAAGCCTTAGATGGCTCATCCTGAACCGAGTTCCGGACATCTACCCATTCACGACAAGCAACAGCGCCTGAAGCTTTTGCATAATAGCTTTTCCCATTTACAGAAAAATGACCAAGCAGCATTTTACCGTCGGCGGCAGGATCGAGATAATAGTATTGACTACCGTCTTTCAGCCATCCAGTCTTTATAATGCCCGACGCATGAGAAGGCTCAGCGTAATACCAGTCTCCATCGCTCATAAACCAGTCGAGTGACAGCGCTCCCGTTGAAGAAAAATGATACCGATTGGATCCGATGGCAAAAAAGCCGGTAACCATCCTATTGTTATTTGCGACATCGAGCCAATACCAAGCGCCGTTCACCGAACGCCAGCCCGATGCAAGTGCGCCGGAACCGTCAGCGTAATACCAGTCCGTCCCATCAAACGCCCAGCCAACAACCATTGCACCGGAATCAGATAAATAGTAACGAGACGAACCAACGGAAACGATACCCCTTGACATGGCGCCATCATTGGCGGGATCAAGCCAATACCAACTATTGTCAGCTTGAAGCCAGCCTGTTAAAACTTCGCCATTGCTGCCCCAATACCATAAACCGTTATCAAGACACCATCCATTAATCAGCCCATAGGCTCCAAGAAGATAAGGATGCCCATCAATAACACGTCGACCAGTAGCCATAGAACAGCTGTTAAGGGAGTCAAACCAGTACCATTGACCTCCAATAAACTGCCAGCCACTTACCAAAGCGCCTGATGGACTCGCGTAATACCACTTATTGTCAGTAAAAATCCAGCCGCAGCTCATTGCACCGTCACGAGCGGGGTCCAAATAGTACAACGAGTCGTCAATAATCTGCATTCCGGTCAAACGACAGCCGTCAAGATAGTAATACCAGGACAAACCATTCCATTGCCATCCAAATAGCTTTTCTGTCCTCGACGGTTCTTGGCTTTCGACAACCTGTTGGTTCGAATCTTCCGATGTTTTGCCAGCATAATCGCTGGACCCTTGAGGGCAACCGCCACCGGCAAAGGCACCCGACCCGTCTGTAGAGTCGCACCCCACGATGCCGCCGTCCATCCCCTCTTCCGCGGCATAAGCAAAGCACGGAAACGCAGGGGTGAAAAGTGAGAACGAGACGGCAAATACTAGCACGCCGATTACTCGCCAACAAATTCGATGCTCAATCCGGACATTCATTTCAGGCCCCCAAACCGATATCGACCGTCTTACAGCAAAGCAATTAAATAAATGGACGGGCTGCGCCGATCACATTTCCCCTTGCGCTTATGGGATGAATTCCGACGCCCTGATGAGGCCAAGAGTCAATCATCATACCGCCGCCAAGTGCAATAGCGATATGCCCACGGTAATAAATCACATCGCCGCGCTGAATCGAGTTCGTGCTAACGGGCATAAAGATATTGCTTCGATACCAATTCATGGAATTGTAGGTTTGGCTTGGATCCCAGCGATGGTTATAAGGGTTGTAAACACCCATATCCATGCCAGTAGCATAAAGGCACTGCAAGACAAAACCAGAGCAATCAACAGCTCCACCGGGAGCGGTAGACCAAGGCTCAATATATTGCGTACCGATATACTCATTGGCGCGCTGGATAAAGGCGTTCACGCAATCTTCCCGCGTTGCTTCGACAGAAATGCGAGAAGGGGTCACATAGGTAAAGTATCCGGTGCAATAGCTAGGCAGCTGAACAGTCCAAGAACTGACCTGAGGATACTGGGATGGATTTTGCCAGCCAACTTTGTCGCACTGGCCATCGCTCCAGAAAACTCGGCGAACACCATCGATGGTTCTTGCTCCCGTCGCCATAGCGCCGCTGCCGTCTAACCAATACCACTTACCCGAATCTTTACGCCAGCCAACATGCATGCTTCCATTGGACTCAAGGTAATACCATGTTCCATTCAGGCATTTCCAACCAGTTGCCATTTTTCCGCCAGCGTTTAGGTAATACCATGCACCGCCAGTAAAAACCCATCCGGTCTTCATCACGCCAGAATCGGCATCAAGCCAATACCAATCGCCGTCAATCTGCAGCCATCCAAGATGGATGGCACCCGTTCCGGGCTCAGCGTAAAACCTTAGATTTGCGAGATTAACCCAGCCGGACGCAACCTGCCAGCCATCAGTTCCAGCGGTTTTTAGGATAGTGCCGTTTTCGCAAATCACATCCTTGCAAAGATATCCATTATCATCAGCGTATCTCTCAACGCCATCATTAACGGTAACCCAGCTTGAAACCACAAGCCTACCGCTCTGGTTTGCAAAACAATCGTTGCCGCCCACCTCGAATAAGCCCGTTTTCATGAGATGGCTAACAGGGTCCAGGTAATACCAGCTTGCGCCTTCTTTACACCAGCCTGAAATAAGTGAGCCAGATTGGGAGGCTAGATATCAGCCGTTCTCGGACTGAGCCCAGCCAACAGCCATGGCCCCATTGGTATTCAAATAATATGCTGCGTTACCAAGGTCTAAATACCCAACGAACATTTTGCCGT
The DNA here is from genome assembly GCF_003465825.1 of Collinsella sp. AF02-46-1. GTDB lineage: Bacteria > Actinomycetota > Coriobacteriia > Coriobacteriales > Coriobacteriaceae > Collinsella. Next base: position 21,179 of record NZ_QSBV01000021.1, on the reverse strand, counting down.
CGGAAGCTGGGTCGAGATAATACCAAGTGTCGTTAACAAGTTTCCAGCCAGTGGCCGCAATACCGTTCGAGCAATAATACCAATCTGCTCCGTCTTTGTACCATCCATTTGCGAGGCCATAGTCACCAAAAATGTAGGTTCTTCCACCAATCTTTTGACGACCCTTGAACATGATGAACGTCTGTGAGTCAAAATAATAGCGAGCCCCACCTATCGTCTGCCATGACGAAGCAAGGGCACCCGATGAATAAGCCCAGTACCAATTCCCGTCAACGAGAATCCAGCCGGTTTTCATAGCACCAGAGGCATCTAAATAGTATTTCCCGGTCCCAAGGTCGACAAAACCAACCTGCATTACATGGGTGGCAGGATCTAGGTAATACCATGTGCCGTTTTGGTAAAACCAACCAGCAGCTAAATCGCCTCCAGCATTGGCATAAAACCATTTCCCATCTGAGTTGCGTAGCCAGCAGTTTTGATATAGCGCGCCAAAAGGCGTTGCGGCATTACAGTCATTCGCATAAAACGAAGCAGTCGATCCGCCAGCATCGGTCACATTGAAATAACCTGTCTGCATTGCACCATCATTGGCTGGATCAAGCCAATACCAATAGCCCCCGCTTTGCAGCCAGCCAGTTTGGTGTTTACCGTTTTTTCCGTAATACCAAACTCCAGACGACTCGTCTCGTTGCCAGCCATCTTTTATGACGGAAGAAATATCAGGTTGCAAATCATCGGAAACCACAGAAGAAAAATCCGCTTTTGACTCAATACTCTGAGCCTCAACGGAATCCTGTGCAAACGCGACATTCGCACTCAGGGGCGAGCAGCAAGCAGTGATTAATGACGCGACAGCACAAACAAGCGCGGCCTTCTTTTTGAATCGATACATAAGCGACCCTCCCAAATATCTCAGTTATCTATTTTAGTCCACATTCCAAGATTGATTTTCGTTACTGTCTGTTCAGTCTGTGTAGATAATTAATTAAATTGAACATATCGTTCAATCATTCTATTCTTTTCCTAAGCATTGAACATCTTAATTGGAGGCCTGCAGTGGAACTGACCAAGCGTAACTTTACAGTTCTATACGAATACCTAAAGAACCCATATGCCAGCCAGCGAGAAGTTGCCGAGCGCACTGGCCTTTCACTTGGATCAGTAAACGCAGCAAATAGAGAGCTCACGAACGAAGGCCTTCTCGAATCGGACAGCCTAACCGACAACGGTTACGAAGCACTTCACCCCTATAAGGTTGAAAACGCAGTGATATTGGCTGCGGGGCTTTCGAGCCGCTTTGCTCCCATTTCGTATGAAAAGCCCAAAGGCCTTTTAAAAGTACGTGGCGAGATCCTCATTGAGCGTCAGATTAGGCAGCTGCAAGACGCGGGTATCAGCAATATCACCGTCGTTGTCGGTTATAAAAAAGAGTATTTCTTCTATCTTGAAAGCAAGTTCGGCGTTTCGATTGTCGTCAACAACGAATATGCATCCAAAAATAACCACGCATCGCTTATGTGCGTAAAAGAGCGACTTGGCAACACCTACATTTGCTCAAGCGATGATTACCTTCTAAACAATCCGTTTGAGGCATATGTTTGGAAAGCATTTTATTCTGCTCAATATGCTGAAGGCGCCACCAAAGAATGGTGCATTCAAACGGGAGCAATGGATAGAATCACCAATGTTACGATCGGTGGTTCCGATGCATGGTATATGCTCGGACATGTTTACTTTGATAAAGCCTTCTCGCTTGTGTTTAAGCAGATTCTTGAAGCGGAATATGACAAGCCCGAAACAACGGACAAGCTTTGGGAAGATCTATATATCGAGCACATCAAGGAGCTCGATATGATGATCAAGAAGTATCCTGAGGGCGAGATCAACGAATTCGATTCTCTTGATGAGCTGCGTGCCTTTGATCCGCATTTTATCGAAAACGTTGACTCCGATATTTTCGATAACATCGAGCAAGTGCTCGGCTGCTCCAAATCAGAGATTCACGACGTTTATCCCCTTAAACAAGGTCTTACGAATCTATCGTGCCACTTTAGAACCAATGACGGAGAGTACGTTTACCGCCATCCGGGAGTCGGGACCGAACTGCTTATTAACAGAAATGGAGAAGTAGCCGCACTTAAAAAGGCCAAGGAGCTCGGCCTTGACGACACGTTCATTCATGAGGACCCAAAGCGTGGTTGGAAAATTTCGAAGTTTGTACCCAACGCAAAGCAGCCTGACCCGCATGATCCTGCCCAAATGAATCGAATGATGCAGATGTGTCGTTCGCTTCACGAGAGTGGTGCAAATGTTGAAACCGAATTTGACTTCTACCTCGAAGCGAAGCGCTACGAATCACTTCTTCTGGAAAAAGGTCCCATCGACATTCCAGGCTACAGGGAAATGTCCGCCGAAATCGATGAATTGGAGCACTTTGTACAGGCCGATAATGCACCAAAATGCCTTTGCCACAATGACTTCTTTTACCTCAATTTCCTTATCGATGAGAACGACAAGTACTATCTCATTGACTGGGAATATGCTGGCATGAGCGATTACGCAAACGATTTTGGAACATGCAGTGTCTGCTGCGAGCTTTCCGAAGATGAAGTCGACCGCGCGCTTGATGCATATTTTGGGCGCAAGGCAACAAACAACGAAATTGCGCATAACTATGCGCACATTGCCCTTGCAGGATGGTGCTGGTACCTCTGGTCTCTTCTGAAAGAAGCCGAAGGCGACTTCGTGGGCGAATGGCTCTATATCTACTTCAATTACGGTGCCAAATACCTCAAAAAGGCACTGGAGATCTATCGGAAAGGTGAGTAACGATGCAATTCGGCTTTTTTAGCGGTCTTCTTTGGGGCCTTGATACAGTAATTCTTGGAATCGGCTTGGCGCTTGCGCCCTATATTGGATCGGCGGAAGCGCTTGCATGCGCCTCCATTGCGGGATCCTTTCTCCATGATGCCTTCTGTGCAATTTGGCTCTTTGGCTACATGGGAGTCCGAGGCAGACTAAAAGACACGCTCGCTGCACTTAAAACTCGTTCGGGCAAGGTCGTCATCGCCGGCGCCCTACTCGGTGGACCTATCGGAATGACCGGCTACGTATTGGCAATTAATAACATCGGAGCTGCCTACACGGCAATCATCTCCGCCTTCTATCCCGCAGTCGGAGCATTCCTTTCCTTCGTACTGCTGAAGGAGAAAATGGGCAAAGGCCAGATTCTTTCCCTTCTCGTTGCTCTTTGCGGTGTAATGACGATGGGCTATCTATCGGCCGGATCGAGCGAGATTGCAAATGCCCCCCTCGGCTTACTCGGCGCAGTGCTTGCCGTTATTGGATGGGGATCCGAAGCGGTGCTGTGCGCATGGGGAATGAAAGATGATGCCGTTGATGACGAAACAGCTTTGCAAATCCGCGAAACTACAAGTGCGCTTGTTTATGGAGCGCTCGTACTCCCCCTCTTCGGAGCATGGCATTTCACGTTGGGCGCTATCCCAAGCATGCCCACATTGATTATTGCACTCGCCGGACTCGCAGGAACTGCATCCTATCTGTTCTATTACAAGGGCATTGCGGCAATCGGAGCAGCGCGTGCGATGGCTCTGAATATCTCCTATTCGGCATGGTCAGTGGTCTTTGGCCTGATCTTGCTTGGAACAATTCCCGACATGGCATCCGTAATCTGCTGCGTTGTAATTGTATGCGGAACAGTTTTGGCAGCCAGTAACTGGGACGAACTATTTGGACGTAAGAAGACGGCGTAGCTAGATTAACAATGTAGCAAAAGGGGAGAGCTCGTCGAGCTCTCCCCTTTTAGCATCATGGCTATTCAATTACCACGGCCTGGCTATCCATCTGTTGCCACGTGCCGAAGAACACTTGGGCATTTCGCGTAACATTGCCGTTAATCGAATCCGAAAGATAGACAATTCCCTGCTCGTCATCATAGCCTTTAAGGACTACGGCATGATTACCGCCCCACAGACCATAGGAATGCCCGTTATACCAACGCGCAGCATAACGGCCTCCTGGCCAACTTCCCCATTCGGTATTCCACATCTCAACAGGTTGACCACAGGTCAGCCTGTTCTTAATGGAAGAAATTGACGAGAAAGAGACGTCTTTTGCCTGCTTGCCACTTCCAGCAGCACGCAGAAAGTTATTACCAGCAATAGTAATCGCAGGTGCGACGCATCCCATGAGACCCCCGCTGCTACGCCTTGGATTGCCATCAAAAGCGGTAACAAAATTGCCATTACTTCCCTTGGGCAAATAGTAATCCGCAATAATCGTCTTACCTAAACCGAAACCATAGTAGTTAAGCAAGTTTGTAAGGGCAACCGACTCACAGCCAGTAGGAAGTTCCGGGTACTGCGAATAGCACGGGACATCGACCCAAGCGCCAACCATTGCGCCGGATGAACTGAACTTGTAGTCAGTAGAGCCGATCCAATACCAACCGTTGCTCAACATTACTCCCCCACGTGCGGCATCAAGGTAATACCATGTGTCCCCACGGGAAAGCCATCCCGTTTTCATTATGCCAGAAGCGGAATCTAGCCAGTACCAGTTACCGCCATCGTTAAGCCAGCCGGTCGCCATTCGACCATCCGAGTTAAAGTAATACCAAGACCCAGCAATTTGCTGCCATCCAGTCAGAATTACCCCATTAGCAGAACAATAATATCGAGAACCCTGACTCTCAATCCAGCCCGTTCTGGCATTACCGTCATCGTCAATCAGCTGGATTCCCGAATCGGTCATTATGCCTTTAAGGTCAATTGCGCCGCTGGATGACGAATGATACATCCAAGACCCATCACCGTTTGACCAGCAATTAGCCATCATCTTGCCGGTACTATTAAATATGTATTCACATGATCCGATAGTTTGAACGCCCGTGGTCATGGCATGCGTCGAGGGGTCGAGCCAGTACCATGCACCGCTTAGGCTGAGCCATCCGGAGGCGAGGGCACCGGAGCCCGTCGCGTAGTACCAGGTCCCGCCGTCGAGCACCCATCCGGTCGCCATCGCGCCGGAGGCGCTGAACCAGTACGCTGAGTCGTTGCACACGTGAAGGCCCGTCACCATGGCGCCGCCCGCGTCGGGGTCGAGCCAGTACCAGGAGCCGCCGGTGTAAAGCCAGCCGGTCGAGGCGATGCCGTTCGCAAACCAGTACCAGGAGCCGTCGACGAGGCCCCATCCGTTAAGGGGGCCGCAGCTGCCGAAGTAGCGGCGGACGCCCTGCGCGTCCGTCTGGTAGCCCGTCAGCATGGCCCCCGTCCGGGCGTCGAAGCAGTAGGGCACGCCGCCGACGGATACGGGGCCGCGCGCCAGCGCGCCGGATCCCGTCGCGTAGTACCAGGTACCGCCGTCGAGGAGCCATCCGGTAGCCATCGCGCCGGACGCATTAAACCAGTACAGTGAGCCGTTGCACTCGTGAAAGCCGGTAGCCATGGCGTGCGTCGAGGGGTCAAGCCAGTACCACGTACCGTTTAGGTTGAGCCAGCCGGAGGCGAGGGCGCCGGAGCCCGTCGCGTAGTACCAGGTGCCGCCGTCGAGCACCCACCCGGTCGCCATCGCGCCGGAGGCGTCAAACCAGTACGCGGAGCCATTGCACTCATGGAGCCCGATGGCCATGGCATGCGTCGAGGGGTCGAGCCAGTACCAGGCCCCATTGGTATAGAGCCAGCCAGAATGCAGCGAGACTGGATTAACTGAATCCACATAGAACCAGTTACCGTCAAACGAATTCCAACCCTGATTCCATTTAACGGATTCTTGAGCAGACCCATCATTGATTGAATCGGAAGAATTAAGAGTCGAGGAGACGGATTGCTGCTCAAAATCAGTAGGGATGAAGGAGCTTATGGATTCTGCGTTCGCGATATCAACCACACCGGGCCCAGCGAGCAGTAGAGTTGAAAGAATGATTAGGATTAATGTTTTTCGCTTTTTCCTTGCCATGTCAGCCCCCAGTAGTAACCAATTTTTACATAAACATAGTCTACAAATGGATAGCTAAGAGCAATATGTAATTAGAAAAAAGCAATTAAAGAAGAGTTGCTAGCCGAGCCAAGCACCATTACTAGCAAAAGAGTATTGTGCCCCGTCGATCTGCTGAACACCAGTAACCATAGCGTGCGTCGAGGGGTCGAGCCAGTACCAGGCGCCGCCGACATATGCCCAGCCGGAGGCCAGCGCGCCGGAGCCCGTCGCGTAGTACCAGGTTCCGCCGTCGAGGACCCATCCGGTCGCCATCGAGCCGGAGCCGTTGAACCAGTACATGGAGCCGTTGCACCCATGGAGCCCGGTGGCCATGACGTGCGTCGAGGGATCGAGCCAGTACCACGTACCGTTTAGGTTGAGCCAGCCGGAGGCGAGGGCGCCGGAGCCCGTCGCGTAGTACCAGGTGCCGCCGTCGAGCACCCACCCGGTCGCCATCGCGCCGGAGGCGTCAAACCAGTACGCGGAGCCATTGCACTCATGGAGCCCGATGGCCATGGCATGCGTCGAGGGGTCGAGCCAGTACCAGGCCCCATTGGTATAGAGCCAGCCAGAATGCAGCGAGACTGGATTAACTGAATCCACATAGAACCAGTTACCGTCAAACGAATTCCAACCCTGATTCCATTTAACGGATTCTTGAGCAGACCCATCATTGATTGAATCGGAAGAATTAAGAGTCGAGGAGACGGATTGCTGCTCAAAATCAGTAGGGATGAAGGAGCTTATGGATTCTGCGTTCGCGATATCAACCACACCGGGCCCAGCGAGCAGTAGAGTTGAAAGAATGATTAGGATTAATGTTTTTCGCTTTTTCCTTGCCATGTCAGCCCCCAGTAGTAACCAATTTTTACATAAACATAGTCTACAAATGGATAGCTAAGAGCAATATGTAATTAGAAAAAAGCAATTAAAGAAGAGTTGCTAGCCGAGCCAAGCACCATTACTAGCAAAAGAGTATTGTGCCCCGTCGATCTGCTGAACACCAGTAACCATAGCGTGCGTCGAGGGGTCGAGCCAGTACCAGGCGCCGCCGACATATGCCCAGCCGGAGGCCAGCGCGCCGGAGCCCGTCGCGTAGTACCAGGTTCCGCCGTCGAGGACCCATCCGGTCGCCATCGAGCCGGAGCCGTTGAACCAGTACATGGAGCCGTTGCACCCATGGAGCCCGGTGGCCATGACGTGCGTCGAGGGATCGAGCCAGTACCACGTACCGTTTAGGTTGAGCCAGCCGGAGGCGAGGGCGCCGGAGCCCGTCGCGTAGTACCAGGTGCCGCCGTCGAGCACCCACCCGGTCGCCATCGCGCCGGAGGCGTCAAACCAGTACGCGGAGCCATTGCACTCATGGAGCCCGATGGCCATGGCATGCGTCGAGGGGTCGAGCCAGTACCAGGCCCCATTGGTATAGAGCCAGCCAGAATGCAGCGAGACTGGATTAACTGAATCCACATAGAACCAGTTACCGTCAAACGAATTCCAACCCTGATTCCATTTAACGGATTCTTGAGCAGACCCATCATTGATTGAATCGGAAGAATTAAGAGTCGAGGAGACGGATTGCTGCTCAAAATCAGTAGGGATGAAGGAGCTTATGGATTCTGCGTTCGCGATATCAACCACACCGGGCCCAGCGAGCAGTAGAGTTGAAAGAATGATTAGGATTAATGTTTTTCGCTTTTTCCTTGCCATGTCAGCCCCCAGTAGTAACCAATTTTTACATAAACATAGTCTACAAATGGATAGCTAAGAGCAATATGTAATTAGAAAAAAGCAATTAAAGAAGAGTTGCTAGCCGAGCCAAGCACCATTACTAGCAAAAGAGTATTGTGCCCCGTCGATCTGCTGAACACCAGTAACCATAGCGTGCGTCGAGGGGTCGAGCCAGTACCAGGCGCCGCCGACATATGCCCAGCCGGAGGCCAGCGCGCCGGAGCCCGTCGCGTAGTACCAGGTTCCGCCGTCGAGGACCCATCCGGTCGCCATCGAGCCGGAGCCGTTGAACCAGTACATGGAGCCGTTGCACCCATGGAGCCCGGTGGCCATGACGTGCGTCGAGGGATCGAGCCAGTACCACGTACCGTTTAGGTTGAGCCAGCCGGAGGCGAGGGCACCGGAGCCAGTCGCGTAGTACCAGGTCCCGCCGTCGAGGACCCACCCGGTCGCCATGGCGCCGGAGGAGTTGAACCAGTATGCGGAGCCGTTGCACACGTGAAGGCCCGTCACCATGGCGCCGCCCGCGTCGGGGTCGAGCCAGTACCAGGAGCCGCCGGTGTAAAGCCAGCCGGTCGAGGCGATGCCGTTCGCAAACCAGTACCAGGAGCCGTCGACGAGGCCCCATCCGTTAAGGGGGCCGCAGCTGCCGAAGTAGCGGCGGACGCCCTGCGCGTCCGTCTGGTAGCCCGTCAGCATGGCCCCCGTCCGGGCGTCGAAGCAGTAGGGCACGCCGCCGACGGATACGGGGCCGCGCGCCAGCGCGCCGGATCCCGTCGCGTAGTACCAGGTACCGCCGTCGAATAGCCACCCGGTCGCCATGGCGCCGGACGAATTAAACCAGTACAGGGAGCCGTTGCACGCGTGAAGGCCGGTAGCCATGGCACCGCCCGCGTCGGGCTCGAGCCAGTACCACGTGCCACTTTGAAACAACCATCCGGTATACGCCTTGCCGTTGGAGGCTGCATAATACCAGGTGCTGTCAATTAGTTGCCAATGATAAAGGGAGACATCAACATACGCGTAGTTCATATCAACGTTGCCGTTGATTCCAGGGACTTTTCCGTTGCTCTTATACTGCCAAAAACTGTAATTGCCGGTATAGTCACATTGCGAGTTATATTGAGCAATCCAATGATCCCAAGAACCACTCTTAAATACAGGGTCGGTCAATATCTTGGTAAACCAATTTAGGTTTGCATAAATGCCTGGCTTATATCCAGCAGCAGAAATCTTATTACAAAAAACCTGCGCCCTCGATGCAATTCCGGATTGACGACCATCTGCAATAATTGTCTTGTCCTCAAGATCGTAATACACCGGCAATCTTGGATTATGCCCAGAAAGGCAATTGATCACCATTGATGCCTCATCGGCTGCCTGTTGATTATCAAAAGCATATGAATAGATATAGACGCCGTAGGGAATTCCGAGTCGCTCGCACTCAGAAATATTTCGATTAAATTGATAGTCAACTCGACCGCCCCAAGATGGAGCGCCAAACCCAACGCGCAGAATAGCGAAATCGATACCAGAAGCCTTAACAGCATTCCAGTCAATACGTCCTTGATGCTCACTGACATCGATGCCCTGCGCCGTAGCCCCATCGGGAAGAATGTCCATGGACAATAAGGCTATTCCATCTTCTTCGGAAGAAGCATCCTCTGCGACCAATTGCCCATCCTCATAACGCCAGGAATTCTCAACTAGGGACCGCGCAGCTTCCGCGTTCGAGGGGAAAACAAACACAGAAATGGGCGCAAGGACCATCAGCACCAACAATGCCGAAAATAACTTAAGATGTTTGCTCATGTAAACCTCGTCATTCGTTCTTGTTTGCGTTTAGCTTACAGCATGGCTGTGAAAGATTTCCGAACATCCAACTGGACAAGATGCCATCTAGGACGACAAATAACTGCACGCAATACCACAATGTAAACAAGAACTTCCCAGCAGGGTGAAACCAAGGACTCCTAGTCCCTACTCTTACCCCCCCCCAAGAATACCGACTTCAAATAAACTTTCAAACTAGATGTCAAAAAGGTAGGGGACCCAGAGAGTCCCCTACAACTCAGAATTCTAACGAATCAATATTACTTTCGATGGACCCAAAGCGGTCAAACCGGAGATGCGGTTTCCATAACCATCACTATGCCAGAACAAATTTTCGCTCGGCGAATTGCCCCAGAAAAAGCCAATGTGGCTATCGTCGGCATATGGGTTGTAAGGATTGAAGAACACAATGTCCCCCTTACGAGCCAAGCCACTGCGCAACAACTCATCAATAGAGTTGAAATAAGTCACGTTCGCGCATGTATCGATAGCGTAGCCGTACCAACGATAAGCGTTAACGCAGCCGCCCCTTCCGGGACCTCCACTCCAAGGGGAATGGCTCTGCTCGGCGGCAATGGGAGCTAAATTACCGCCCGCTTTCATATACGCATGCGATACAAATCCGCCGCAGTTCATACCGGTATACCCATCCCAACGAGGATCACCCTTTGGATACATGCATGTTTCTTGGCTAAGATGCGTATCGTAGGGTGTTCCACGGTAATAGCCATCGTTTTCGTGGCTCATAAGCCAATTGACCAGGCTGGACCTATTAACCCCCAAAACAGAACCAGACGTATTCAACCATGCACCACTTGCATTGAAGTAGTAGTCGACGCCATCGATTTTCAGCCACCCGTTAGCAAACATAGCGCCCGAAGGCTGAAGCCAGTACCACGTGCCGCGGTCATTGAGCCATCCGGTCTTCATCTTGTAGGTGGAAGGATCCATCCAATACCACGCACCGTTAACATATTGCCAACCAGACTTAAGGACACCATTGGAAGATGCGTAATACCAAGTATTGCCGCTTTCGTCAGAAGCGTCTTTCGACATAATCCAACCAGATGCTACATTGACGGCACCGTTTACATCCGCATAGAAAACCGCGTCTCCAATATGAATCACACCTGGCAATGAAGACGAGTCAGCACGATCAGCGACTACGGGAGATCCATCAGATGAAGTAGGCAACGGCTCGCTCAGTGCTCCAGACGATTTCGCCCATGCCATACCGTCGCTCAAGTTAATCCAGCACGAAGATGCCATCGCACCGGAATCATAAGAAAAATAGCGCGTGTTTCCTACCGCGAATTCACCAGTACACATTGCGCCGGATACATCATCAAGGTAATACCAGGCGCTTCCGAACTTTATCCATCGTCCTCGTTGAATAGCTCCATTTGATGCGGCGTAATACCAAGTACCATCAACAAGTGCCCAGCCTGTTGCCATGGCGCCTGAACTCGTAAGGAAATAGGTGGACGACTCCACTTGCATAAAGCCCGTGAGCATAATATGGCTTCCTGGATCCAGGTAATACCAAGAATTCCCTAGAAGTAACCAGCCTCCATGCAGTAAGCCGTTGGAGTCAGCGTAATACCAGTTGTTGTCAATAAGAGCCCACTGGGAGGAGAGCATGGCCCCTGAGCTGTTAAAGCTATAAGAAGTGCCATTACATTCTTTCAACCCGGTGGCCATAGAACCGTCTGCAGGATCAAGCCAGTACCAACGACCCCCATCCGAGAGCCAGCCTTTCACCATGGCACCAGAGCCGGAGAAATAATGCCAGACGGAAGCATCAAGGTGCCATCCGATAAGCATTGCGCCAGAAGAGGAGAATCCATACGTGGCTTCCCCGATCTGCAGCATTGTATCGTGGACCATCTTGCCCTCATCATCCAGCCAATACCAGTTGCTGCCGTCTGAAAGCCAGCCTTTTACCATGGCGCCAGAACCGGAGAAATAACGCCAAGCAGAAGTGGGGCCTGTAGAATCTAGGTACCAGCCGACACGCATTGCACCCGAAGAGGAGAATCCATAAGTTGCACCCCCGACTTGAACCAATCCATCCTGAGCCATTCGACCTTCGTCGTCGAACCAGTACCAGCTACCGTTTATGTGTCTCCAAGAAGAAACAGCGATTGTTCCGTCGGACAAGCCCCAACGCCAATAACCAGCCCCTTCTTCGGGTGATATCCACCCCTGATGCCAAACAATTTGATTCGAAACCTCAGAAGGGGTCTCATTATCAACCTGAGAGTTCTGCTCGACAGCGAAGGTCGATTCGCGCTGAGCATCAACGCCTGACTCGACAGAAGCAATAGCAACGTTAGATGCGGGACCTTCGTCAGTGTTATTCGAATCAAGGGCGTATAACATCGAGGGCGAACCCAAAAGGAGTCCCAAAGAAACAAGGCCCGAAAAGACCAACACCCCGAATGAGCATTTCTTCATAGCAGCACGGTATCCATTCACGCAGCGACCCCGTCACCTCAGGGCAACGGGGCCTCAATCAAAACTAGCTCAATAATGCGTTAGCCAATTTGTTGGCAGTTCTTGCACTCTCGTAAAGCACCGCGCTTCCGGGCCTCCTGGATAGAGATCTGCGAATAGCCCTTTGCGTCCTTGCCAACGGTACGACACTTATGCGTATGGTAAACATCGCTACCGCTCTTATACCAAACTAAACCGTAGTCCGGAATCCACTTGCCGTCCTCGCCGACATAGTAGGAGCCAACCCAGGCATTCGTAGCCATGGCGCCGGAAGACTGGAGGTAGTAGTCGCCGACCCAGGCGTCGTGGGCCATAGCGCCGGAACCGCTAAAGTAGTACCAGGCGCCGCCGACCTGACGCCAGCCGGTGGCCATCGCACCGGAATCGTCGAACCAGTACCAAGAGCCACCCAGGCTGCGCCAGCCGTTAGCGACCATGGCGCCCGAGCCGTCGAGATAGAACCACGCACCGCCGATGTTGAGCCAGCCAGTGGCCATCGCGCCGGAGGCGTTGGCGTAGTACCAGGTGCCCGAATCGTTGATCCAGCCAGTTAGCATGACACCGTACTCATTGAAATAGTACCAAGTTCCACCGATATTATGCCAACCGGTCAACAGCTCGCCGCTGGAAGTCGCATAGAGCCACTTTCCATAGATGGAGTCATAAATCCAGCCACTATGCTGCATGCGGCCATCAGCATTGGCGCCAGGGGTGTTCAGGAAGTAGTTTTTGCCATCAATCTGAACTCGGCCGTATGCCATATCGTGGTTTTCGGGATAGAAGTAGTACCAATCCCCGCCGATAAGCTGCCAGTTCGACACCGCGGTCCCGTCAGCGCCAAAATAGTACCAAACGGCTTCGTAATCGTTATACCACTGGTTCGTGACCATGACGCCAGTCTCGGGATCGAAATAGCGAAGGTTGCCGTCCTCGCACCGAACGAGTCCGGTCTGCATCGAGCCATCGTTGTCGAAATAATACGTTCCAGCAGGACGAGAAACAGAGAAACCTGTCAAATTGCGAGACTCGCTATGATCAATATATTGAAGACCAACGAGAGAATCAATATCAGCAAATGAGGGCGCCGGGGCAACCGTCATGCAGGCGGCGGCAAATACAGCAACTCCCAGCGCTGTTAGTCCTCGCCATCTTTCTCGAAGGTTATTCATACGACATCCTTTCTCCGAGATTTAAGGCTCTCTTAAGTTATTCTCAGACTATCAATTTAGTTTTTCAACAGGGAATCGATAAAAGGTATCTTTGTGACTGCAATTTGATGAGAGCCGCCACGTCCTTGCCGTCCCGTGCATTGTCGACAGCAACGTCTTATGGCACAAACCGGATATCCTTTTCGGCGCAAATCGTTTGAGCAGGCGGCACGCGGAAGGAGTGTGTAGAGCGGTTTTCTGCTGGCTGCCAGCCACGGCATCCTTTCGGAAACCTAATTGCCGCCGGAATTAAAGTCCCCGGCGCGGACTCACCTTATCTCCCCGACGCGGGCTCGATATCCTCTCGGATATCTAATCGTCTTGGACTTTTACCTGCCCAAGCACAGTACAACTTTTACGTGCCGCCACACGGAGCAAGGCTCGGGGATTATTCTCTAAAAACCATGCTTTCAAAGCAACTTAGGCACAAACGTAGTCAAACAAAATACCTTTCAGGTCTTTCTTGAAGATAAGCACTAGATTAAAGTATCCGACAAGAAATCCCGCATTACATTCAACCCGCAGAAAAAACAGAGCACTAATACTCCGCCATGCCTTCGGACTCATATAAAAACCTCATATGATCGACATCGAATCTAAGTGATAGCACATCTATAGATTTGCGTACATCAGAACACAGGCAAACGAATTTAAAAAACGAATCAGTTAATTCGCTTTCAAACTCTTTGTCGCATATACGTTTTCCAAGCTCAATAGCTTGGCTCAATTTAGTAGCGACAAAGTGGTTGGAAATTAAACCAAGCATGTTATTAGCCTTCTCAAGGCTACCAAGAACAGGCAAAACGTATTGTATTGCGAAATCTAATGTGACGGTATCATCCTCAATATAATTCGGAAGTCGATACGCTAAATCACATGTATTTATATAATATTTGATCCATGACTCTTTCATTTTTGGAAACCGAGAGATATGGATTAACCGACTTTCAGCAGAGGTATCGCCCAATCTATTAGAAGTTGGAATTAAAATAGTATTTGACCTTTGCTTTCGCCAAGACGAATTATCGAAATTCAATCGAACACGAATATACTCTTGCAACCAGACAAAATAGCACGCTCCATCATCCGCTAAAGAACATCTAATTAAAAGAAAAGGTATTGCAAACATTTCAGCGTATAAAAGCGTCTTCGTATCAATGGAAAATGGAATTTCAGGTTTATCTTCGAGTGGCTTGTTTGTTCCCTTCACCTGAATTGCCATTAATTCACCAGTAGCGAATCCGTTTTCAAAGCGCTCAAAAATTTTATCGATTCCAAAATCACGTTCTGTTAAGTCTCGAACAACCCAGTTTTCAGAAGGCATAAGGGAGGTGACGAAAGAGCATGCCTCTGTATCAATTATGTGGCTATTTGGACGTTTCGGAGGATATGCCATAAAAATCAGCTCCATCAGCCTTAGCGCAAGAGCACCTAATAACGACAAAATAAAGATAACAACCAACATAATTAGACTGCATGTCAGTTGATATCGAATAAGCGGTTAAGGACACAATAACCAATAAAACAATAGCACTCACTGTGTCCAGGGGCATGGACCATCTCCTCCATCCTTCCTGCTCGAGCACGTCAGAGTAACCACCCGGTGAAACCATTGGCCGAGAGCTGCGCCCCCAGTCCCCGGGAAGCGGCCCTCTTGATTAAACTGCTCAGTATTTCGTGCTCACGGGCTCAATTCCCGGTGACCACTTGAGTCACTTCATAGTAGAGAGCAACGACAATGTCGACGCTGCAGGTCTTAAGAATACATTCGCAATAGATGTTCCGGCTGTTCACGCCACTGCAGTGAAGCTGACCGGCCTCGGCTTCTATGATCGAATTAAGCACCTGATCGGAGAGCCTGCGGATAAGCACCAGCTGTCGATCGTCCCGTCGCTGAGGTGGGGCTCAGCGAACATGTCGGGCGCGGCGTCCGCTAAGATCTACATTGCGGTCCTCATCCTTCTCAAGAACCTTCCTTGTGGTTATTTCAGATTCTAGTGCGAAAGCCGTTTTGCGTCAGGCAGACGTCATCACCCCCCCCACGCTTACGCCATCTATTTTTTGTGCGATCCAAAGTATCGCTAGCTCACGCTCTTCACTATCATCAAATTTGCAGGTCTCATATTTGATGTTTCATTCAGCTCCTTAGAATCGATAACCAAATCCCATTGTCCATTTTGGCCCGGCAATGATCGGCAAAGTTGTTTGTTAGGTATACGAAACAATCGATTAACTGGAGTCAAACGCTTAACTCCAAAACATTTCAAACTGACAATTTCGATACATAATAAAGCTGCCAGTGAATTCAAACAGTTCTCCAAATTAGCTTTTCTAAAATACGTACCACGATCATGTTTCACAGCGTTATAGCTATCCCACCAAGTTAATTTTGCATACATTCCATTTATCCACGCATTAAAAGGTTTGAGTGAAATACTCTGGTTAATCGCAATGTCAACTACCTCATTTACAAAGGCAATATCATTCAAAGCAGACAGGCACTCGAATGCTTCCTTGATATTAGATGGTCTATTTCCGGATCGAAGTTCGACATAATCTTTAAAAACCGAATCAAATTCAGAACAAATCGATAAAAGCATCTTTGCAAATTCAACTGAATAAGTTGAGAAATTATCGTTGCTCAGCTCAACATAATTAAAGGAATTAACAAGCTCTCTTTCAAGAACCAAGTAGTAATCCCAATTTGATAAAGATAAACTCATAGACAAGCAACTCCCGTTAACGTAAATTACACCAAATTATCTTTCGAAATGCCCCCGTAGATATAGCAATCGCCAGCTCAGAAGTCTACTGACGCCCGATTCAGCTGACAAATAATTGACTATACGGCACTATTAAAGGATAACTAGCACTGTTCATCTACAGGAATATCCAGTTTATTCGCCGCGCAAATGCAAAGCTCTTTATCCTCTTGAGTCATCCTGCTCCCAAGAATAACTCGCAACGGCTTGCATGGGCGTTGTACATAATTCATCTCAAGCTCATCTGGCTCTGGTACAAGACGGGCACGATATTCGTTCTCCCGCTCAAACACACTGCCCTTTCTGTAAATTGCCCGTAGATCACTAAGCATGTCATCACTGCTCACATTAAGACCAAGCATCCTAGCAGCAGTCCAAGCAATTTGAGGGTCGCAATTAAATGGTTCGTCATCATATAAAATTGGTAATAATTCAGTGCGCATTCCGTTAGCTATGTTGCAATTGCGAATAGCTTCTCTGTCGTAAGCAAGAACGAAACCCGTTTGGCTTTCGGAATATACATTCCACATATTCGAATCGCTAGGATTGTCCGTTAGGCACAAAATGCGACAACAATTTCGGCAGCTATTCTGATGAACTGGGGCAACAAATCCTCCAACAAATAAGCGCAAGTTTTTAACAGCCGAGCGAAAAAGACTAACTTTTCCCTCATCGGATAGTATCTCGAACTCATCTATTCTTGCTGGATTAAAAGGAGCCCCCAGAACCCCTAAAACAAACGCAAGTCGTCTAAAATCAATTTGATTTATTATCTTTAACGCTTGTTCATCATCATTGAGATTACTTTCGATTTCATCTATACCATTCCAGTTATAGATCGGTACCGAGTCGCACTGATCGCTGAAAACCTTTGGATGAGAAAATGTAACAGTCGCGTTTTCTAGATCGGCAAAAGCGTATTCACTTGGAGGTCGATAGCGGTAAAGCATTCGCGGGACGAGAGAAGTCGATAGCGCTTCCAGCTCCTTCTTTGCGGAAACAATGGAGGCGCCATCGTTTTGCTTGGCAACGAGATTAGCCAGCGTCTCCCGATATGTTTCTTTCTGTGTCAAGCTTAGCGCCATGCAATATCGCTTCCCGATCTAGCTAAATTAGATGCAGTTGATTTTATCCAGTGCAAAAATACTGAATGCACATACGAAGCAGAAGTCATGTCTATCAACTACCAAAAAATGATTCCGATTGGAACGTACCGGAAATCGTAAAAGCTGCCAACGGATATATTTATAATAGCCTGAGATGGCTAGAGATGAAAACATATAGTCATCAAGCAGTCTTGTCCTCCGATGAAGACGCCAGCTATGACATCGAATTCCACTCTCTGTCAGGTCGCTTTACCAATTACGGAGCGCCGCAGAGGCTGCAGAAGCAGTCGAGTATGCAGAAAAGATTTATATGGGCGCGTCAATTAAAAAAGCTCTGTTAGACCAGGATTGACACACATCTGTCCCCACGGCGCCATATCGTTAGCCTCGTAGACCGCGGGGCAGCATGAACGCCGAGGACCTGGTAATCGCCTTCAAACGGGACATGGCGAAGCTGAGCGGGACCGAGCGCCGCCGCGCGATTGAGTCCGTCAGGGACGTGATCCGCGCGGCGGCGTTCGACGACACGGCCGGCTCCGCCTACGAGGTCGAGCGCAGCCGCGTCTGCCTCAAGACCGCCTACGCCATGCGCCATAGGCTGATCGAGTGCCTCTCGGCCCACTGCCCCCATTCAGGGCCGGGCGGGGCTGCGGCGGCGAGCTCGACGAGATCTACTTCCCTGAGTCGCTCAAGGGCAAGGGCAACCGCGCGAAGGGGTTGTTCGCGATGCCGTATCGGCAGCATAGAGACGGTATGTCCATTTCGTCTCTTTTAGCGCTGAATACCATGTATCGGGTTCATTTTCTCATGCCTTATAAGGAATATATGAGACGGCTGAATTCGTAGATGCCTGTTGTAAATGAATGTATGTGAGAAAGCTAACAACTACATAATAAGAGTTGCGTTTGGCATCAGGCAACGAAAACCGTTGCATTTTGTCTCTTGCAACTAAAAGGGTTGCGTTTGGTATATAGCAACGAAAACAGTTGCATTATGTCTCATGCAACTAAAAGGGTTGCTTTTGGTGTCTAGCAACGAAAACAGTTGTGCACGGGCAAGATAACCCTCACGCTTTGCGAATGATATCTTTGTTCCTGCAAATTAAAACACGCAATGTTATAGATAGACGAAATCTGATTAGCGGGCGACGATGAATGCCACATCTCTATTATCACGGGGACTGCCGCCCCAGAAAAACCCGATATGGCAATCGACGCTGATAGCAGTCTTAAAGAACATGACGTCGCCCTCACTCGACCTAGAACCGTTCGAGAATCTCCTCGGCGTTCTCTCGCAGATAGATATCTAGGTCCGGCACGGCAAACTGCACGTAGCCCCTCTGTGGTGCCTGAATAACCTCTCTTTGTAGCAATTTTGCCCTAATGGAGCTGACCTCATTGGTCTTTTTACCCATGCGCTTAGCAATCTCGGATGATTTGGACTGTTGTTTATCCTCGCACATGGCCAAAAGGTATTTGATATCGTTGAGCCCCAGTCCAGAAATCGCGGGCTCGTGAACAACATCGTGAAAACGAGCCTCTGCCAGCGCAATGCCTTCGGTGACGTCGCGCTCGCTCACAATGGCACTTTTGGCACGATGCAAGTTGGCGCGCTGCCAAATGGAATAACCGACCAGTTGCACCAGATAGGCATAGCCCTTAGTGGCCTTAGCGGCTCTCGACAGGAGATTGTCCTCTATGGTCAAGCCAGTCGCGACAAAGCTATCGCCCATAGAGAGCGCTACCTCCACCTGGTTGATAGGCGCCAGATCTTCGGGGAGGGCACGACGCAAGAACGTAAGCGCCTTGCCGTTAATAAGATCCATAACACCGGCGGGTAACCCGGCAAAGGCAAGTGCGATATCTACTTTTTCCCCTATCAAAAGCTGAACCGTAGACGCAATGGCACGCATATCGTCAATCGGAGCGTCCTGAACTTCATCGATGGCAATAAAAAGACCCTCGGATGACTTCGCCGCCGAACTTAGCAACTTTCTAAGGCTCGACTCTTTGGGTGCAACATCGACTTTCGCAGAAACAAAGCCGGCGTTTACACCGACCGAAGCATTGGCCGCAAGGGAAGAATCAGCAACCTGATCCTTCAAGTCCAGCAATAGGTTAGGGCCAGCAGAAACAATAGCGGTCTTCCATCCAAGCTCTCGCGCACGATCCCTAAGATCGCAGAGCAAAACAGTTTTTTCCGGAGCCCCTCGGTCCAGCAATACGCATGAGCCTCGCAGGTGCACCAATTCCCGCATTCAAACTCTCGGTAAACTCAAGGGCAATATCATCACGACCAATTATGCGCGGAGGCTCAGCGCCGGCAGTGGGACGAAACGGATTATGGAATGCTGTGGCGCTCACTTGTTTGCCTTTCTAGGGAATCGATTAACAGCCAATCATCGGTTAAATAATTATCGCAGACTATATCGAATAATATCGAGTTATATAAGGCTGTATAAACTTATCGCGGAAGTATCGAGCTTTCGTAATATGACTTAGTTAATAGTCCACCATTGCTTTCTTCCAAGCTCATAGCGAAAGAAAGTTCAGGACTTCCTAAACCCATTGCCTTAATACGAGAAATACTCGCTCTCGGCAGATAGGTTTGGCCCCAACCACGGATCGCCGCTGAGGAAGAACTCCGACCAGCGCTGCATGAACAGTGCTTGCTCACGCTTCCAGCGGCGCAGCTTTTCCTCGTTGGCCTCTTCCCTGCCGCGCGAGGTGAACTCGTAGTGATACAGGGGTGAAGATAGGTAGGCCCGGCCGTGCGCGGTAGCTCCGCGGGCGGCCGGGCCGGTTTTGCCTCTTGGCAATGTTCAACTCATATTAAAAGGGAGGAGTCGACTGATCGGCCCCTCCCACGGCGTTTCGCCGTTTCTCTCTACACATATTAGCACACGGAAGGAACGTCACCGCTTGCGCCCGTAGCCATCGATGAACCCCTCAATAAATCCGTATTTCTGCCGGTCACCGCTTCCGACGATCATCATGTACGTATCAACCCCGACAGCGCTCTCGAGCTTCTCGAGCTCCCGCAGGCATTTCCGAAGAAAATCTCTGGAACGCTTCTTCTGATGCGTTAGCAAGGTCAATAGGTAGGCCAGGAGAACGATGTAGTCGATTATGGAATTGAAATTCAACCTGTACCCGATAGAAAGATCCTCATCGAGAAGCTCGCCAACCGCGGCCAGGTTTCTGTCGGTCTTGGGATACTTAACCGATTGGCTGAACCTCGAATCAAATACCGCCCCGTTATGGGCGACCGCGTTCCTTAAGGGACGAATCGTCTCGACGATGTTGATGACGATGCCGGGGTTCGCATGTAAGAGACCTAGGTCGCTTGCGATATCGGCGAGGATTTCATCGGGAAGGCTTCTGCATACGCTTGTGAGATCGCCGAGGGTCATCACCTCGAAAATGCTCCAAACGGGCGCGTCATCGTCGCGATCGACATAATGCTTCACGAGATCGTTTTTGTAACTCCGTCTCACGATGTTCTGAAGCTGGCTCTTGAGCTTGAGCTTTTCCCCCATCTGCCCGTTCACGACCCTTCCGTTGACATCCCTGCATGTCCGGAGGCCGCGCTTTAAGAAGGTCGCCAGCCCGGGGTCCTCTATGTTCTCAAGTATTCTGGCCAAGACTATGTTTTTAACCGCCGTTTCGATGAACATTATCTCCGGGTAGATTGCAGCCTTGATGGCGGAATCGAACCCGTATATGTCCATGAGTGCATCGAACGAAGGGAGGGGGAGCGCATTTTTGGGCTTTCGGACAAACCGGAAGCCTTTATAGCCATGGAAATAGCCCATGTTTCTCAGCAGTATCTTTCTGTCGCTCCCCCGCAAATCCTCCATACCGTGATTCGTCCTCATGTGCTTCATGAGGGAATTGATGCTCATGCCCTTCTTCATCGAACCTCCCTTGGCCTCCTTCTAGGAAATTATATCCCAGCCCGCCTCGACGGGGCGAGCCTGTCGTTGGCGCCGGCCTATTTGTGTTTGTTCCCTTGATTATCGACTTTATCCGAACACCTCCCACATTCAT